>NZ_JBIRNP010000029.1:0-62561 GCF_044331705.1 Streptomyces sp. NPDC017202
CGCGCCCCCCCCCGCCCGGGCCCCCCCCGCCCGGGCGCCCGCCCCCCCCCCGCCCCCCCCCCCCCCCCCCCCCCCCCCCCCCCCCCCCCCCGGGGGGGGTGTCACGCGGGCACGGTGCAGTCGAACGCGTGCAGGTAGGGGTTGACCGGCCGGATGTCGTCGATGACCAGGCCCGCCCCGGTCAGCCGGCTCACCATGCTCTCGGTGGTGTGCTTCGCGCCGCCCACGTTGAGGAGCAGCAGCAGGTCCATGGCGGTGCTGAAGCGCATCGAGGGCGAGTCGTCGACGAGGTTCTCGATGACGACGACCCGTGCGCCGGGCCCGCCCGCCGCCATGACGTTGCGCAGGGTCCGGGCGGTGCTGTCGTCGTCCCACTCCAGGATGTTCTTGATGATGTACACATCGGCCCGGACGGGGACGGCCTCGCGGCAGTCGCCGGGCACGACGCGCATCCGGTCCGCGAGCGCGCCGCCGGGACGCAGCCGCGGGTCGGCGTTCTCCACCACGCGGGGCAGGTCGAGCAGCGTGCCGTGCAGGGCCGGGTACTTCTCCAGCAGGCTCGCCACCACGTGCCCCTGGCCGCCTCCGATGTCGGCGACCGAGGCGCTCCCCGACAGGTCGAGGAGGTCTGCGACGTCCCGTGCGGACTGTGCGCTGGAGGTCGTCATGGCCCGGTTGAAGACGAGGGCGGATTCGGGAGCGTCCTCGTTGAGGTAGGTGAAGAACTCCTTGCCGTACAGGTCCTCGACGACGTTGTGGCCGGTGCGCACGGCCTCGTCGAGCTTCGGCCAGGCGTCCCAGGTCCACGGCTCGGTGCACCACAGGGTGATGTAGCGCAGGCTGTGCGGGTCGTCCTCGCGCAGCAGCCGGGACATCTCGGTGTGCGCGAAGGTCCCGTCGCCCTGCTCGGCGAAGACGCCGTAGCAGGAGACGGCCCGCAACAGTCGGCGCAGGGGCTTGGGTTCGGCCTTCACCGCGGCCGCGAGGTCCTCCACGGCCATGGGGCTGTCGCCGAGGGCGTCGGCGACGCCCAGGCGGGCCGTCGCGCGCAGGGCGGCGGCACAGGCCGCCCCGAACACCAGCTCCCGCAGCCGCATGGACGGCGCCGGGGCAGTTTCTGCGGTCGTCATGTGCCGCCTTTCCTCTTCGTCGTGTTCACGGGTGGTCACGGTCTTCCGGTCAGCACAGGCCCGCGGGCCTGGAGGTCCGGCAGGAGTTGGCCTCGAAGGTGTTGGCCTTTGCGGTCTCCTGGTCGACGAGGTCGGCCGGGAGGTTGCCGCTCAGCTCGTTGTCGCTGATCCGGTTCCGCTCGCTGGTGGTGCCGACGAAGCTCTTGAACAGGACGACGCCGCCGGACAGCGGGGATTTTCCGGCGTTGTCCCGGATGACGTTCCGGGTCACCAGGGTGTCCTCGGTGCCGGTCATGACGACGCCGGAGCCCTGCAGGGCGTCCAGCCGCGCGGTCTTCGGGCAGGACTTGTTGTTGCGCACGATGCGGTTCGCGGCGACGGTCACCGCCCCGGCCTTGGGCTTGTTCTCGTCGCCGACGACGAACACGCCCGCGCAGTTGCCGGTGACGTGGTTCTCCGCGACGGTGAGGTTGCGCAGCCGGCGGACGGTCACGCCGATCCGGTTGCCCTCCAGCCGGTTGTGCTCGACGAGCGTGCCGCCGGTGTCGGTGGCACCCTGCTCGGTGGTGATCGAGTTGGCGAGGAAGAGGCCCGCGTCCCCGTTGTCCCGGGCGGTGTTGCCCCGGAACACACCGCGCGCCGACGCCTCCTGGGCGATGCCCCACACCCCGTTCTTCACCGCGGTCACCTTGCGCACCGTCAGCCTGTCGGTGTCGACGGCGTACACGCCGCTGCGGGTGAAGCCGGTGACGGTCAGGGAGACGAGGGTGACGTCCTGGAGCTTGCGGTTCTTCTTGCCCACCACGCAGATGCCGTTGCCGGCCGCGGCGCAGGTGTCGGCGGCCTTGGCGGCGTCCTTGCCGGTGGCCCCGCCCGTGGTCTTGGCGGTGGTCTTGGCGGTGGTCTTGGCGGCGGCCGGCTGGATCACCACGCCCCGGCCCATGCCGCGCAGGGTCAGTCCGGGGGTGGTCACCGTGACGCTCTCCCGGTAGGTGCCCCGGGCGATCAGCACCGTGTCACCGGGCGCGGCGGCGTCCACCGCCTTCTGGATCGACTGTCCCGCGTGGACCACATGGGTCATGTGGCCGGCGGACGCCGGGGCGGCGCCGAGGCCCGCCCCCACGACTGCGGCGGTGCACGCAAGGTACACGAGATGGCATTTATTCATATTCCGGACAATATGCTCGACTGGTCGGCGGCCCGGTGGTATCGGCCGTACGTTGGCGTGTTGCAGGGCGACGCGTCGCGGGATCACGGGAGAAGCCGTCCGTCGACGGCTCCGTGGCCTCCCCTGGCGCCGATCCGGGCGCCCCGGCGCGGTCCGCCCCGCCCTCGCCGCGGCGCGACGTAGCGTGGCCCGCACAACCAGGGCGTGCCGAGGCGCGCGACGGCCGACTCGATGGTGGCGTCATGTGCGGGAGTGCGACGGCCGATCTGCTGGCGGGCGCCGGGATCACCGCCGTCGGCGTGGCCTGTGCGGCGCGGGTGCGCCGGGTGCGGGACCTGCCGCTCGCCGCGCTGCCCCTCCTGCTCGGGGCCCATCAGATCGTCGAGGCGATGGTCTGGAGCGCGGGCGGTGGCGGCGGGCCCGCCACCGTCGCCTGGGCCGTCATCGCGCTGCCGTTGCTGGCGGTGTGGGTGCCCGCGGGAGTGTGGTGCGCCGCTCCGGCGCGCGCCCGGCGCGGACTCGGCTGCCTCCTCGCGGTCGGCGTCGTGACCGCCGCCGGCCTGACGTACGGGCTGGCCGCCGGCCCCGTCACGGCCGAGATCCGGGGGCACACGATCGGCTATGCGACCGACCTGCCCCGCCCCACCCTTCTCGTCGTCGGCTACCTGCTGGCCACGGTGGGTTCCCTGCTGCTGTCCGGCGACCGGCGGCTGCTGGTGCTGGGGATCTTCGTGGCCGCGGGCGCGCTGATCTGCTGGACGCTGTGGCGGCTGGAGTTCGTCTCCACCTGGTGCGCCTTCGCGGCGGTGTGCTCGGTGCTGCTGCTCGGCTGGGTCCGCGACCGGCCGGCGCCTCGGTGAGCACCGGCGCCGGCCGCCCCGGCGGTCGGGCGGCCTTCTGCTCCAACTCCCTTTTCCGTCAAGGCGGTTCGTCCTCGCACCGGGCGGGTGGGGCGGGGCTCCCGGCGGCCGCCTCGACGGGCGGCGCCGGGACGGGGAACCGATCGTTCCTCCCCCGTGCGTGAAACCCCTTACTCCATATGTGCCATACTCGGCGCCGCTTATAGCAAGATCTGACCGGGGGGGTCCACCTGCACGCCATAGCCTTGGACGCCCCCTACCTGGACACGGACGCGGACCAGCTCTGCTTCTCGCTGGACCTGGACGAACGGCCGGCCCTCGCCGAGCACGAGACGACCGTGGGCGGGCTCGACGTCCGTCTGCGGCTGCTCGGCGCCTCGCACCAGGTCTTCGCCGGTCCCGTACGGGAGACCGTGGCGTGCCTGCTGGGGTCCGTGAAGGGCCTGCCCGGCACGTACACCCGTCAACTGCCCGGCTGGAACTACGACTTCACGGCCGACACCCGACGACTGGACCCCTCGGCCTTCAGCGGCCTGGTGGCGGAGATCCGCCGTCAGGTCGCCGACAACCCCGACAGCCTGTGCGGGATCTTCCCCGGGTCGCCGGAGGCGCTGACGGCCGTCGTCGTCGAGGCGGCCGACGGACCGCCCGGCGGCGGGCTGGTCTGGCGCACCTGGCACACGTATCCGCAGCACGGCCAGATCGTATCGACGTACACGCGGCTGGAGGCCCGATGAAGAGCGCCCGACTCGTCCGCGCGGCGGTGGCCGCCGTGCTGGCCGTCGCCCTGCTGGCCGCCTGCTCCTCCGACGGCGGCAACGGGGTGCCGCGCGGCTGGATACGCGACACGTACACCGAGAGCGGCGCGGACTGGGTCGTTCCGGGCAAGACCCCGGCGCAGGTGGCCGACGCCATCCACGGGCACCGCGCGGCCCTCGACCGGGCGTCCGGCGGGAGCATGGAGTTCCTGCGCTACGGCGACGACATGGTCACCGTGTCGCCGTACCGGAGGGGCAGCCGGATCGAGATCGAGGACTACCGCAACGGCTACCACCGGCACAGCACGCACCTCACCTACTGGCCCAACCCGGACAGCGCCAGCTTCCGCGGCGGCGGCCCCGGCGAAGGCAAGTGACACCGGTGGACCGGCTCCCCGCGTGACGCACCACCCGACCCCGACGACGCCGTCAAGAAAGGCAACACAGTGACCGAGATCTTCGAGTCGACGGGCCAGGCCCTGCTCTACGGAGTCGTGGGCCTCGCGGTGATGGCCGTCGGCTTCATCGCCCTCGACCTCGTCACGCCCGGCAAGCTCTTCCACGTGGTCTGGACGGACCGCAACCGCGGCGCGGCGGTGCTGCTGGGCAGTCAGTCGATCGCCGTGGGTCTGGTCGTCATGGAGGCCATCCGGGCCAGCGAGTCCGAGGAGGGCCTGGGACACGGCCTGTTGAGCACGCTGCTGTACGGCCTCGCCGGGGTGCTGGTGATGACGCTGGTCGGCATGGTGATCGGCCACCTCACGCCGGGCCAGATGGGCGCGGTCGCGCTCGACGACGGCAGCGACGGCCGTCCGCACCCGGCCGCCTGGGTCCAGGCCGGAATGTACCTCGGCACCGCGTTCATGGTCGGCGCGGCACTGTCATAGGCACCGCACCCGTGAGCACCACCGCACTTCGGGGCCCCGGCGCGGCGGCCCCCTCCCGCCCCCCGGCCGTCCGGTACACCCGGGGGGCGCGCTTCCTCCTGCTGCTCGCCGTCTTCCTCTGCGCCGCCTGCGGCCTCGTCTACGAGCTGGCGCTCACCGCGCTGGGCAGCTACCTCATCGGCAACTCCGTGCTCCAGACCTCCGTGGTCATCTCCGTGATGGTCTTCGCGATGGGTCTCGGCTCGCTCGCCGCCAAACCGCTGCGCCGCCGCGCGGTCGGCGCGTTCGCGGTCGTCGAGGGGGTGCTGGCGCTGGTCGGCGGGCTGTCCGTGCTGGTGCTGTACGCGGCGTTCGCCTGGCTCCAGCTGTACACCCCGGCGATGATCGTGATCACGCTGGTGGTCGGCCTCCTCATCGGGGCCGAGATCCCGCTGCTGATGACGCTGCTGCAACGGATCCGGCGGCAGGAGGCGGGCAGCGCCGTCGCCGACATGTTCGCCGTCGACTACATCGGGGCGCTGGTGGGCGGGCTGTGCTTCCCGCTGCTGCTCCTGCCGACGTTCGGGCAGCTGCGGGGCGCGCTGGTGGTCGGCGCGGTCAACGCGGTGGCCGGCGTCGTCGTGATGCTGTTCATCTTCCGCCGGCAGACCCGGCGTTTCGTCCAGGTCGGCCTCCTCTCCGGCGTGACGGCGGTCCTGGCCGTGCTCGCCACTGCGTACGTGCTGGCGGACGACCTGGAGGTCACCGCGCGGCAGCGGATGTACCAGGACCCGATCGTGCACGCCGAGACGACGCCGTACCAGGAGATCGTCGTCACCCGCTCCACCGCCTTCACCGGCGGTGCGGACATGCGTCTCTTCCTCAACGGGGACCTCCAGTTCAGCTCCGTCGACGAGTACCGCTACCACGAGTCGCTGGTGCACCCCGCGCTGTCGGAGGGACGCGGCGACGTGCTGATCCTGGGCGGTGGCGACGGGCTCGCCCTGCGCGAGGTGCTGCGCTACGACGACGTGCGGCACGTGACGCTCGTCGAGCTGGACCCGGCGATGACGAAGCTGGCCCGTGACTTCGCGCCGCTGCGCGAGCTGAACGACGCCTCGTTCGCCGATCCCCGGGTCCGGGTGGTCAACGCCGACGCCTTCAACTGGCTGCGCGGAGCCCGGCAGCGGTACGACGCGGTGATCATCGACTTCCCGGACCCGGACACGGCGGCGCTGGCCAAGCTGTACTCGGTGGAGTTCTACACCCTGCTGGGCCAGGTCCTCACTCCGCGGAGCCAGGTCATGGTGCAGAGCGGGTCGCCGTTCTTCGCGCCGAAGACGTTCTGGTCGATCGCGGCGACGGTGGAGGCGGCCGGGTACACGACGACCGAGTTCCAGGTCGACGTGCCGAGCTTCGGCAACTGGGGCTTCGTGCTGGCCACCCGCGGCGCCGCCGCTCCCCCGCCGCTGCGGCTGGCCCCGGACGCCCCCCGCCTGCGCTACCTGGACGACTCCGTCCTGAAGGCGGCCACGGTGTTCCCCGTCGACCGCCGCCGCGAGGACGTACGGCCGAGCACGCTGATGGAACCGACGGTGCTGGAGTACGTGCTCGACGAGTGGAAGAACTACTGAGTCCGCCGGTTCGGGTCACCGGAACGGGGTCGTGAGGACGGAACCCGTACCCACCTGGAGGGATGCCGTGCGGTTGCCGATGGCGTTCCACACCTCGACGCGGATCGTCCCGCCGGACATGTCGCCGAGGGTGCCGGTGGCGGAGTGCAGCCCGGCGCGTGAACCGACGTACTGCTCGTGGCCGGGGACCGGGTCGGTCGCGAAGTACCGGAAGGTCTCCACGCGTTCGGACGACCCGTCACCGGTGAGGTCGTAGGAGATCCGGGCCTGCCGGCCGAGGGCGGTGTTCGTTGTGGAACGGTGTCCGCCACCGCCGCCTCGGCGGGGACGCGGCACCGGCGGCGGCGATGCCGTTGGCCACCACCGCCGCCGCGGCCGGCGGGGCGAGCAGCCGGAGTCCGAGCGAGCCCCGGCCTTCGCGTCTCACGAGCATGGTCGTCCTCCTGGTGGTCGTCGTCTTCTTCGGGCGTGCGCGAGGGCAGACGCGTCGGATCCGATGCGTCCGATCGGACGCGTCGGATGGGATGCGTCACCGGGCGGCCGTCGCCGGAGGGGCCGGCCGTGGCCGGCCGTTCGCCGGTCCGGACCGGTCCGTGGGGCGCGTGCCCCACGAACCGGTCCGGAACTCCCGTCAGGCGAACGGGATGGTGAGGACGGAGCCGGCGTCCACCTGGAGGGTGGAGGGGCCGTTGCCCAGGGCGCTCCAGACCTCGACGCGGACGGTGCCGCCGTTCAGGTCGCCCAGGGTCCCCGAGGTGGAGTGCACTCCCTGCCGGGCGGAGGAGTAGTCCTCCCAGCCGGTGACGGGGTCGGTGGCGAAGTAGCGGAACGTCTCGACGCGGTCGAAGGTGCCGTCGCCGGTCAGGTCGTAGGAGACCCGGGCCTGCTGGGCGTAGCCGACGTTGGTGCCCGCGTCGACCTTGAGGGTGAAGGCCGTCGCGGAGCCGGCCTTCAGGGTGCCCCTGACGTTCTTCACCTCGTAGACGAGCGGGTTCTTCGGCGTTCCGTCGTTGTTGGTGCCGCCCGTGGAGGGGATGGAGGCGGAGGAGCCCGTCGCGGCCGCCGTGGTGCCGAGTTCGCCGCCGGAGCGGGGGTAGAAGGTGTTGCCGGTGACCGGCGGGGGGCCGGTGGTGGTGACGGTGACCGTCCCGCTGGCCGGGCCGACCTGGTCGGCGGTGTCGCGGGCCTTGACGCTGTAGGTGTACTCGGTGCCGGCCGTCAGACCGGTGTCCGTGTACGTCGTGCCGGTCACGGTGGCGACCTTGGCGGTGCCGCGGAAGACGTCGTAGTCCTTGACGCCCCTGTCGTCGGTCGCGGCGGTCCACGTCAGCTTGACCGAGCTGCTCGTGACGTCACCGGCGACCGGGGTGCCGGGCGCGCCCGGAGCCTCGTCGCGCGGCGGCGGGGTGCCGGTGGTGGTGACGGTGACGGTGCCGCTCGCCGGGCCGACCTGGTCGGCGGTGTCGCGGGCCTTGACGCTGTAGGTGTACTCGGTGCCGGAGGTCAGGCCGGTGTCCGTGTACGTCGTGCCGGTCACGGTGGCGACCTTGGCGGTGCCGCGGAAGACGTCGTAGTCCTTGACGCCCTTGTCGTCGGTCGCGGCGGTCCACGTCAGCTTGACCGAGTCGTCGGTGATGTCACTGGCGACCGGGGTGCCGGGCGCGCCGGGCCTGTCGTCGCCGGGGGCGCCGCACAGGGTGCCGAGCTCGGTGTCGTCGCCCGCTCCGGACGCGGTGGACCTCGCCGGGACGTTGAGCACGCCGCCGTCGGAGAAGAGGACCGAGCACGCCTCGGCGGTGTAGTTGTGCGCGGCGTACGTCCTGGTGCCGCTCTTGTCGAAGGCGACGGCCGTCGGGGTGTTGGCGGTGACGGTCATGTCGGGTGCGCCGACGGCGTTCATCGTGGCGACCCAGTGGTAGGTGTGGGCCTTGGTCTCGCCGGCCTCGGGGACGTAGCCGCCGTTCCACTGGTTCCAGTACTCCATGGCGCCGGCCGGGTCGTACATCGCCTGGACCTGCCAGAAGATGTCCTTCCACTCGACGGCCGGGCCGCCGTTCTCCTTCTCCATCTCGGTGACGCTGCGGCGGAGCATGGCCTTCTCACGGGCCAGGTGCAGCGAACCGCCGGTCATGGGGAGGAAGTTGATGCCGTGGATCTCCTCGGGGTTGGCGGTCCACCAGGTGGCGTAGGCGCCGCCGCTGCTCCAGACCATGCCGACGACGTCGTGGGTGAAGTCCTCGGGGTAGACCTGCTGGTCGGCGTCGAACCAGTACTGGGCGATGGACTCCGACTCGGTCATCATCATGTAGACGCCCTGGTCGCGCAGCGCCTTGTCACCGGTGGCCGAGCCCCACATGATCAGCCCCGCGCTGAGGTTGATCGACTCCGAGGACGACTCCTGGTTGTTGCCGGCGGCGAAGGCCTCGTGGCCGGCGGCCCAGCTGTGGCCGGCGTAGACGTCGAAGCCGCGCAGGAACGGGTACTTGGTGTCGTTCCTCGCCGGGTTGGCGGCGTCCTTGACGAGTTCCTTCACCATGCCGCCCCACTCGGAGTCGGCGGCCCACTGCGGGTCGTACTGCGCCACGATCGCGGCGGCCATCACGTAGTACGAGTAGTGGAAGTGATGGTCGTTCAGTTCCTGGTCGCTGCCGTACGAGGCCGGGTAGCCGATGAGGGTGCGCCAGTCCTTGTCGTAGGAGAACTCGGAGGGGCCGCCGACGGTGAACCACTCCTCCATGCGTCCCTTGATCAGAGCGAGGAGCTTGTCGCGGGCGGCGGTGTCGCCGATCTGGTCGGCGATCGGCACGAGCTGGGCCAGCTTGCCGAGGGCCTTGCCCGTCCAGTACGTGTCGATGGCGCCGCTCAGCGGATCGCCCTGCGTCAGCACGTCGTTGATGTACGTCCTCAGCTTCGCCTTGTCGACGCCGGCGGCGCCGGGCAGCCCCGGCAGCACGCCGTTCACCTTCTGCGTCGTGGTGAACGACGTGCCCTCGCGGACCTTCATCAGTCCGCGCGCGGAGACGTAGGTGTAGTCGGTGAGCGGGTCGGAGGTGTGCAGCCACTGGTGGCGGTAGAGCGCCTGGAGGGTGCCGGTCTCGGTGCCCTCCTTCGCCTTCGTGGTCAGCGAGTAGGTCGCCGCGACCTCGCCGGCGCCCTCGCGGTACTCCCAGTCCACCGTGGAGCCGGTGACGAAGCTGAAGGCGTACTTGGTGTAGTCGGTGAGCGCGCCCTTGCTCGGCAGGACCGCGAGGGAGAAGTAGTCCTTGGTGCCGAGGTCGGCGCGGATGTCGTTGCCGGAGACGGTCCAGTCGCTGCTGCTCGGGGCGAACAGCGCGTAGTCGTGGCCGGCGATGGTGACGCCCAGGACGTTGCCCCGGTCGGCGAAGACGGTGGGCGGGGCGGCCGCGGTGATCTGCGCCGCGCCGCCGGTGCCCTCGGCGTACACGTACGGCGAGCCGTGGCCGATGGTGGCCCGCAGGGTGTGCGCGCCGTCCTTCCAGGAGGGGGTGACGGTCCAGTCGCTCCACCCGTCCGCCTTGGCGTCCGGGGAGTTGAGGCCCGCCAGGCCCAGGGTGAGGTCGGCCTTGTGCGCGAACTCGTACTGGCGGCCGCCGCCCACGATCTGGTGACCGGTCGGGTAGCCGACCTCCAGACCGCCGGAGACCGCCTTGTAGGTGAGGGGGTGGCCGTACATGTTCTCCGACCACGGATTGCTCGCGAACCGCTGGAAGACCAGCGAGGACCACCAGTCGTTGGTCGGCACCGGCTGGTCCGCCATCGCGGGCGTGACCTTCGGCTTGACCGCCTGGCCGCCGTTGTCGGACGGCCCCTGCCGCCCGGCCGGACGGACGTCGCTGTAACTGCCCTTGCCCACCTCGACGGTGGCGGCGGAGGCCACGCCGCCGCCCACGGTGACCACCAGGCCCGCGGCGGCCAGGGAGGCCGTCGACAGCAGCGCCAGGTGTCTGCGGAATCTCATGCGCAACCTTTCTGAGAGCGCTCTCAAGACGGCGTCAACCTAGGCACCGGGCAAAGGACGGTCAATACTTCGAACATGAATTGGTTCCCGCGACGTGAGCGGGAGCCGACGACGGCCGGACCCGACACCGGACCCGACACCGGGCCGGACGCAGGCCGGGCACGGGGCCGGACGCAGGCCGGGCACGAACCGGGCACCCGCCCGTGATCGCCGCGGATCCGGCCGCCACGGGTGTGGACGCCACGAGTGTGGACGCCGTGAGCCCGGCCACCGCAGGCGCGGCGGTCGGACGTCCGCCTCACGCACCGGTCGGACCGGCGGGAACGCCGCCCGTTCACGCGCCCCGCGAACCCGGCTTGAAAGCGCTCTCATCCTGATCGGAGGGTGTTTATCCTGTTCACCGGAGGAGCGGCGGGCGAGCAGGCGCCGCGGGAGCAGACCAGGAGTTGCCTTGCCCGAGCAGACAGCAGTAACCCGCCCGACCCTGGAGGCTGTCGCTGCGCATGCGGGTGTGTCACGGGCCACGGCGTCGAGGGTGGTCAACGGGGGTGCCGGTGTCCGCCAGAAGCTGGTCGACAAGGTGCGCGAGGCGGTCGACGAGCTGGGCTACGTCCCGAACCACGCGGCCCGCTCGCTGGTCACCCGCCGGCAGGGCGCGGTCGCCGTCATCATCGCGGAGCCGGAGTTCCGGGTGTTCTCCGACCCGTTCTTCGAGCAGCAGATCCGCGGCATCAGCCGGGAGCTGACCGCCCACGACATACAGCTGGTGCTGCTGTGGGTGGAGGGCGAGTCCGATCACGAGCGGATCGCGCGCTACCTCGCCGGGGGACACGTCGACGGAGCGCTCGCCTTCTCCCTGCACAGCGACGACCCGTTCCCCTCGCTGATCACCCAGAGCAAGGTGCCGACGGTCTTCGGTGGCCGTCCGGGGGCGGATTCCGGGCTGTCCGTTCCGTACGTCGACTGCGACAACCGGGGCGGCGCGCGCGAGGCCGTGCGTCACCTGGTCTCCCTGGGCCGCCACACCATCGCGCACATCGCCGGCCCACGGGACCAGACGTCCGCGCTGGACCGGATCGCCGGCTATCACGACGTGCTGATCGATCCCGATCCGGAGCTGCTGCGCGAGGGTGAGTTCACCACGGAGAGCGGCGCCCGGGCCATGGCCGACCTGCTCGACCGACGGCCCGACGTCGACGGCGTCTTCGCGGCCAACGACCTGATGGCCCTGGGCGCGCTGCGCGTGCTGCGCGAGCGGGGTCTGCGGGTGCCGCAGGACGTGGCCGTGGTCGGGTTCGACGACATGGAGGCGGTGGTGCGCGACAGCGTCCCGGCGCTCACCACGGTGCGCCAGGACGTCGAGGGCCTGGGGAGGCTGATGGTCAAGCTGCTGATGAAGCTGCTGGACCGGCCGGCCGGCCACGTACCCACCTCCGTGATCACACCCACGACCCTCGTCCGGCGCGCCTCGGCGTGAGTACCGCCTCCCGGTCGGCCCCCGGGGTGTGACGCCGTAGTCCCACCCGGGTGCCGACCGGGAAGCGGGAGTTCCGGACCGCCGGCGTCCGCCACGCGGGTACGGGGACCCGTCGGCCCGCCCCGCGGGACTCCGCAGACGAACGGGCCGGCCCCGCCGCCCGCTGCGCGCCGCCCGCCGCACCGTCGCCCGCCGCCTGCCGCCGGCGGACGATCCGGGCCTGGACCCGCCACCACCCACCGTCCACCACCGCCACCGCCCCCGCCCCGCCCCCGGAACGCGGTCCGTGCGCCTGGCCGCATGCGCGCCGCCCAGGAGCCGGTTCTCCCGGTCGCGGTGCCGTTCACGAGGCGGTTTTCCCGGTCACCGACACCACGAGACCCGCCGAAGACGTCCGCCGAGGACGTCCGTCGGAACGCGTCCGACGGGCGGACGCGACGACCGGAGCGCCGGTCCGATCACGCCCGGAGCCTTGACGTGGCCCGTATCAGCCGGGCAATCTCCACTCGCACTGTTGAGAGCGCTCTCAAGAGCGCTCTCAACGCACCCCGAGCCGAGGAGTCCACCCATGCCCACAGCCCGAGCCGCCAGAAAAGCCGCCGCCCGTCTGGGGGCGGTGGTACTGACCGGGGCGCTGCTCGCCGCCTGCGGCAGTTCGTCGGACACCGGCTCCGCCGACTCCGCCAACGGCAGGATCACGCTCACCGTGGACCTCTTCGGCTCCTTCGGCTACAAGGAGGCCGGGCTCTACGCCGAGTACCAGAAGCTGCACCCGAACGTCACGATCAAGCAGACGGACACCGAGGACGAGGCCGACTACTGGAAGTCGCTCCAGACCCGCCTCGCCGGCGGCGGCGGCCTCGCGGACGTGCAGGGCATCGAGGTGGGCCGGATCGCCACCGTCACCCAGCAGCAGAGCGACAAGTTCGAGGACCTGAAGAAGTACGGCGCCGAGTCCCTCAAGGGGCAGTTCGCCGAGGCCAAGTGGGCCGCCGCCACCGGCAAGAGCGGAGAGGTCCTCGGCCTCGGCACGGACGTGGGCCCCGAGGCCATGTGCTACCGCACCGACCTGTTCGAGAAGGCCGGACTGCCCACCGACCGCGAGGAGCTCGCGCAGCGCTGGTCCAGCTGGGACGGCTACCTGGAACTCGGCAAGAAGTACCAGGCGAAGGCACCCGGCAAGAGCGCCTGGATCGACAGCGTCGGCAGCCTCTACTCGATCATGATCGGACAGCAGAAGGAGCGTTACTACAGCGCGTCCGGAGAGCTGATCTGGGACAAGAACCCCGCCCTGCGGGAGGCCTGGGACCGCTCCGTGGGAGCGGCGGAGAGCGGGCTGAGCGCCGAACTCGACCAGTGGTCGCCGCAGTGGAACCAGGCCTTCGCCGCCGGCTCCTTCGCCACCATCCCCTGCCCCGCCTGGATGCTCGGCTACATCAAGGGCCAGGCCGGTGACGCGGGCAAGGGCAAGTGGGACATCGCCGGGCTGCCCGGCGGCGCCGGCAACTGGGGCGGCTCCTACCTCGCCGTCCCCCGCGCCGCCGAGCACAAGAAGGAGGCGTACGAGCTGATCAAGTGGCTCACCGCGCCCGAGCAGCAGGTGAAGCTCTTCCGCAAGCAGGGCAACTTCCCCTCGAGCACCGGTGCCATCGACCAGGTCGCCGACGCCACCGACGCGTACTTCTCCGGCGCCCCGATCGGCAAGCTGTTCGGTGACGCGGCCAAGGCGGCGCCCGTGCAGGTCCTGGGTCTGCACGACCAGAGCATCGCCCAGCAGATCACCAACGCGCTGAGCGAGGTGGAGCGCAAGGGCACCGACCCCGACGACGCCTGGGCGAACGCCGGGAAGGGCATCGCCAACACCCTCGGCTGAGGCCGGCCGGGGCCGCGCCCCGAAGGCCCGCGCCCCGCGCGGGCCCCGCCTCCCTCCTCCGCCGCCGCCGCTGTCCGCCTCGCCCGCGGCGGCGGCGGAGGAGGACCCGACGACCGCCGTCCCCCTTCCGCCGTTCCCCTTCCGCCGTTCCCCTTCCGCCGTTCCCCTTCCGAAGGCCGCCCCTGTGACCCTCTCCGCGATCGAGACGCCGGCTCCGTCGAAGCCGGCTCCCCCGCCCTCACGGCCCAGCCCCGCACAGCGCGCCTGGCAGAAGCTGTCGCCGTACGCCTACGTCGCACCGTTCTTCACCCTGTTCGCCGCCTTCGGCCTCTTCCCGCTGATCTACACGGCGTTCGTGTCCCTGTACCGGGTCGAGCTCCAGACCCCCGGCACCATGGAGTGGCGGGGCCTGGACAACTACACCGCCCTGTTCACGGACGAGTTCTTCTGGACCTCGCTGCGCAACACGTTCACCATCGGCGTCCTGTCCACGGTGCCGCAGCTGGTCATGGCCCTCGGCCTCGCGCACCTGCTCAACTACCGGCTCCGCGGGCGGACCTTCCTGCGCACGGCGATGCTGCTGCCGTACGCGACGTCCGTGGCCGCGGCCACCCTGGTCTTCGCGCAGCTCTTCGGCCGGGACTTCGGCCTCGTCAACTATGTGGCCGGACTCGTCGGCATCGGCCCCGTCGACTGGCAGACCGGGACCGCGGCCTCCCAGATCGCCGTCTCCACCATCGTCGTCTGGCGCTGGACCGGCTACAACGCGCTGATCTACCTGGCGGGCATGCAGTCCATCCCCCAAGAGCTGTACGAAGCGGCCGAGATGGACGGGGCGTCGAAGTGGCGCCAGTTCTTCCACGTGACCCTGCCCGGACTGCGTCCGACGATCGTGTTCACCGTGATCGTCTCCACGATCGGGGCGACGCAGCTCTTCGGTGAGCCGCTGCTGTTCGAGGGATCGATCTCGGGCGGCATATCGCACCAGTACCAGACCCTCGGCCTCTACATGTACGAGCAGGGCTGGGGCTTCTTCCACCTGGGCCGGGCCGCGGCCATCGCCTGGGTCATGTTCCTGCTCATCCTGGTGGCCGTCGGGGTCAACGCCCTGCTCGCGCACCGTCGTTCCCGCAAGGAGGCCGGGCGATGACCACACTCGCAGACCCGCCGGTCACGCCCCCGGCCCCCCAGGGGCGGCCGCCGCGCCGCCGGGGCCGCAGGTCCCGCGCCGGGCGGACCCACCACGCCGGCCTGCTCACCTACACGATCCTGATCGTCGCCGTCCTGGTCTCCGCCTTCCCGTTCTACTGGACCATCGTGGCGGCCAGCCGCTCCAACGCCGACCTCGCGCGGGTTCCACCGTCGCTCCTGCCCGGCCCCCACCTGCTGCGCAACTTCGAGGCGGTGCTGGAGGAGGCGGACATCGGCAAGGCGCTGCTGAACTCGTTCATCGTGTCCGCCTCCATCACCGTCGGCACCGTGCTGTGCTGCACGCTCGCCGGGTTCGCCTTCGCCAAGCTGCGCTTCCGCGGCCGCGGCGCGCTGCTGGCGATCACGGTGGGCACCATGATGATCCCGCCGCAACTGGGCGTCATCCCCCTGTTCATGCTGATCGCCGAACTGCACTGGGTGAACCAACTCCAGGCGGTCGTCCTGCCCGGCCTGGTCTCCGCGTTCGGGGTGTTCTTCATGCGCCAGTACCTGGTGCAGTCGCTGCCGGACGAGCTGATCGAGGCGGCCCGGGTCGACGGCGCGTCCACCGCCAGGATCTTCTGGTCCATCGTGGTGCCGATCGCCCGGCCGGGCATGGCCGTGCTGGGCCTGCTGACCTTCATGGCCGCGTGGAACGACTTCTTCTGGCCGATCATCGCCCTGTCCTCGTCCGAGCCGACCGTGCAGGTGGCCCTTCGCCAGCTGGGCGGCGGCTACGTCCACGACCAGTCCGTGATCATGGCGGGCACGCTCCTCGGCACCCTTCCGGTGCTGCTGGTCTTCGGCCTGCTGGGCCGGCAGATCGTCGGCGGCATCATGCAGGGAGCCGTCAAGGGCTGAGCCCGGGGCCCCGTCCCCACCGCCGCCTCCCACCGCTCGCCTCCCGCCCCTCACCCTCGTCTTCGGAGCCATCAGTCCATGACCGCACTCGACACACCCACCGGCGACACGACCGACCTCCGGTTCCCCAGCGGTTTCCGGTGGGGAACCGCCACCGCCGCCTACCAGATCGAGGGCGCCGCCACCGAGGACGGCCGCACCCCCTCCATCTGGGACACCTTCAGCCGCACCCCGGGCAAGGTGCACAACGGCGACACCGGCGACATAGCCGCCGACCACTACCACCGCATGTCCGAGGACGTCGCCCTCATGCGCCGCCTCGGGGTGACCGACTACCGGTTCTCCGTCGCCTGGCCCCGTGTGCAACCGACCGGGCGTGGGCCCGCCGTCCAGAAGGGCCTCGACTTCTACCGGCGGCTCGTCGACGAGCTCCTCGACGCCGGCATCCGGCCGGTCGCCACCCTGTACCACTGGGACCTCCCCCAGGAGCTGGAGAACGCGGGCGGCTGGCCCGAGCGGGAGACCGCCCTGCGCTTCGCCGAGTACGCCGCCGTCACGGCCGACGCCCTCGGTGACCGGGTCCGGACCTGGACGACCCTCAACGAACCGTGGTGCGCCGCCTTCCTCGGGTACGGCAACGGGGTGCACGCCCCGGGCCGCACCAGTCCCCTCGACAGCCTGCGCGCGGCCCACCACTTCAACCTCGCCCACGGCCTCGCGGTCCGCGCCCTGCGCGACGCCCTTCCGCCCGCTTCGGAGGTGTCCCTGACGCTCAACCTCCACGCCCTGCGTCCGCTCACGCAGTCGCCCGCCGACCTGGACGCCGTCCGCCGGATCGACGCCGTCGCCAACCGGATCTTCCTCGACCCCGTCTTCCGCGGCCGTCTCCCGCAGGACCTGGTCCGCGACACCGCGGCGATCACGGACTGGTCGTTCGTACGGGACGGGGATCTGGCCGCCGCTTCGGCGCCGATCGACTCGCTCGGCATCAACTACTACTCGCCCACCGTCGTCGCCGCCGGCCGGTCCGAGTCGCCGTCACCCTGGGCCGGCGCCGAGCGGCACGTCCGCTTCCTGCCTGCACCGGGGCCGCGCACGGCCATGGACTGGCCCGTGGACGCCGACGGGCTGTACGAGCTGCTGACGCGGCTGCGGGACGACCTGCCGGGCGTCCCCCTGATGGTCACCGAGAACGGCGCGGCGTACCACGACTACACGGATCCCTCGGGCCGGGTCCACGATCCCGAGCGGGTCGCCTACCTGCACGGCCACCTCACCGCCGTGCACCGGGCGATCGGGGACGGCGCCGACGTGCGGGGCTACTTCCTCTGGTCGCTGCTGGACAACTTCGAATGGGCCCACGGCTACAGCAAGAGGTTCGGCATCGTGCACGTCGACTTCGCCACCCAGCGGCGCACGCCCAAGGACAGCGCGGGCTGGTACGCGCAGGTCATCGCCCGCAACGCGGTGGAGGGGCACCGGAACGGGTGACCCGCGCACCACGGCCGCCGCGCCGGACCGCACGTGGTGACGCCGCCGTCGTCCGCGTGTGCCACGGCACGGCGGCCGGGTCCCGGGCCAGATGCCGGACAGCCGCCACCGGACGGCGGACGGCGTGCCGCGGCCCGACGACGAACGGCGGGAACGGCGGGAACGGCGGAGCCGTGGCCGGCGCGCCGCGTCGCCGGCCGCGCGGCCCGGATGATCCTGTGGCCGGCGCGCCCCGGCCCGTACTCAGTGTGTCGCGGCCCGCGCTCAGCGTGTTCCGGCCCGCGGCCGCAGCGGCACCGACGGCAGCTCCGGAGCCGGCAGGGGTGCTCCGCCGTACCCCTTCACCTCGCCGAACCGGGAGCCGCCCGTTCCCTCCAGTTCCGCCGTCCAGTCCTGCCGGGCCCGTGCGATGTCCTCGTGGGTCCGGCCGATGAAGTTCCACCACATGACGATCTCCTCCTCGAAGGGGGGACCACCGAGCAGGACCGTGCGGGCCGGGGTGCCGGAGTCGTTCCTCAGGGTCAGGCGGGTGGAGCCGGGCTCCAGGTAGCCCAGTTCCGCCGGGCGCAGGGGTGTGCCGGCGAAGCACACCTCGCCCGAGTCGACCAGCAGACCGTGCTCGAAGGCGGCGTCGACGGTCAGGGTGATCTCCGCCCCCGGGTCCAGGACGATCTCCGCGCCGAGCAGCGGGGTGAACGTCCGTACCGGCGAGGTGGAGCCGGCGAGGGAGCCCAGGAAGACGCGGATCCCGGCGCCGTCGAGGCGGACCGGGGACGGGGCGTGGTGCTGGAAGTCGCGGGCGGTGTCGCGGTGTTCACCGGGCAGGGCCACCCACAGCTGGACGCCGTGCAGGAGTGCGGTGCGCGGGGTGGAGACCTCGGAGTGGGCGATGCCGAGGCCGCCGGTCATGAGGTTCAGTTCGCCGGGGCGCACGAGGGCGTGGCTGCCGAGGCTGTCGCGGTGCTCGATCTCGCCGCTGAACAGCCAGCTCACCGTCTGGAGGCCGGTGTGCGGGTGCGGGGCGACGTCCATGCCGCCGGACTCGGCGACGTCGTCGGGACCGTAGTGGTCGGCGAAGCACCAGGCGCCGATCAGGGACCGGGTACGCTGCGGCAGGGTCCGCCGCACGGTCATCGCCCGGGGGCCGCCCAGCGGCACGTCACGCGGGGTGAGGATCTCGACCTTGCTCACTGTGCGCCACCTCTCGTCCGAGGCGTCCCAGCCTCCCTCAAGAATGTTTTATATTCAACTATGACTCGACGGATCTTCATCGACAAGCAGAGCCCCAAGGCCTACCACGCGCTCGTGCAGACCTCCGAGGCCGTGCGTGCGACCGCCGCCGAGGCGGGCCTGGAGCGCGCCGTCGTGGAACTGGTCAACCTGCGCGTCTCGCAGCTCAACGGCTGCGCCTTCTGCCTCGACCTGCACACCAAGGCCGCCCTGCGCGCCGGGGAGTCGACCCGGCGGCTCGGCGTGCTCGCCGCGTGGCGGGAGACCGAACTGTTCAGCCCCCTGGAGCGGGCGGCCCTGGCACTGGCGGAGGCGACCACCTTCCCCACCGACGCCGCCGCGCGGGAGGCCGCGTACGCCGACGCCCGCGAGGCCCTCACCGAGGACCAGACCGCGGCGGTGATCTGGGTGGCGGTCACCATCAACGCCTTCAACCGGGTCTCCGTCCTGAGCGGGCACCCGGTGCGCTGACCGGGCCGGCCGGCATGGACGGTCTGCCCGAACTCCCGGTGGCGGCCCCGGTCAGCGGCGCGGGACGTCCTTGACGAACACCATGCCGTCGCTGTCGGCCAGGTGCGCCGGGTCGAGCGGGGCGTAACCGAAGTACGGCGACACGCGCGGGGCGGGCCGCGCGTCGCCGAGGGCGGCCGCCAGCCGGGCGGCGTCGACGACGCAGCGGTCCTGCGGGAGCGCGTACAGGTGCCCTTCGACGGTGTCCGGGGGCGGGGTGTCCACCCCCTGGTGCCGGATCGTGCCGAGGGCCGTGGGCAGGAAGGCGTACTCCTCGCCGAGCCGGGCGCTCACCAGCGCACCGGCGCTCCACCACTCCAGCGGCCGCCCGTCCATGCGCAGGGTGCTCCTCTGCCGCTGGAGATGGCTGTTGTGGGCGTGGACCAGCACCGGGCCCCGTTCGGCGAGGGCGAGGAGGTTGTCGGCCATCATCAGGTCCCGCAGACCCACCATCCGGGTCATGCGGGCCGGTGAGGTGTCGGCCATCCAGAAGTGGTAGCGCAGCAGGCCGACGGCTGTACGCGCGTACAGACGCACCCGGTCCAGGTCCTCCCGCGAAGCCGCCCCGACGAGGTGCGGTGTCCGCTCGTGGAGCAGCGCCGTCAAGTCGTCGGCGAGCAGCCGCAGTTCTCGCGCCTCGGCCGACCTTCCCACCGACCGGGCGGGGTCCCTCATCGCGGCGGGCCCGGTCCACCGGTCGTCGGCGCCGAGCAGGCCGTCGAGGGTTTCCGCGGTGCAGGGCAGCAGGGCCGGGTCGACACGGGCGGCGAGGTGGGCGTGGAGGGCGGTGAGGGCCTGCCGGGGGCTCGCGGCGTGGGTGATCTCCAGCGGGCCGTCGAAGCCGGCGAAGCGGACCTGTTCGGACGCGGGCCGGCCCTCGTTGTGGGCGCGCATCCAGCGGACGAGTTCGCGGTTGGCCGCGGAGGCTCCCCAGCCGTGGCTGAAGCCGTGTTCCATGACCTCGTCGAGGGTGCCCCTGCCGGAGGTGACGTGGTCGTCGACGACCGGGCCCCTCAGGCAGTCGCTCTCGATCGCGATCGTCCGGTAGCCCTCCTGCTCGACGAGCTGCCGGAAGAGGTCGTTGCGCAGGTCGAGCAGGGCGTCCTCGCCGTGGGTGGGCTCGCCCAGGGCGAGCAGCCGGGGCCGGGACGGGAGCAGCCGCATGACGGAGGCGGCCTCGACGGTCCGCACGCTGTCCTTGATGTCGGTGTCCTTGATGCCGGTAGCCATGGCTTCAACGGTATCTTTGAACCCTCGGTGAAAACTTCTGCGCGATATCGTGGGAGACATGGGGCGAAACCTTCAAAGCGGTGAACGGCTCCGGCCGGTCGACCTGGCCCGTGCGCACGGTCTGTCCACGCAGGCCGTCAGGAACTACGAGGAGGCCGGCATCCTCCCGGCCGCCGGGCGCACCTCCCACGGCTACCGCACCTACACGCCGCTCCACGCGCGGGCGCTGGGCGCGTTCCTGGCCCTGGTGCCCGGCCACGGCCACCGGACGGCGGCGGCGGTCATGCGGGCGGTGAACCGGGGCGCGGCCGACGAGGCGTTCCGCCTCATCGACGAGAGCCACGCCGAGCTCCTCGAGGACCGGCGGACACTCGGCGCCGTGGAGAACGCCCTGCGCGACCTGGATCCCGGCACCCCGCCGCCCGCGTCACCCAGGTCGACCGGGGCTTCCGCGCCGTCCGGGCCCGGCGGCACGTTCATCGGGCCGCTGGCGGGCCGGCTCGGCATCCGTTCCGCCACCCTCCGCAAGTGGGAGCGCGCGGGGCTGGTGAGCCCCCGCCGCGACCCGCGGACCGGGTACCGCGTCTACGACGAGGCCGACGTGCGCGACGCGCGGCTGGCCCGTCAACTCCGCCGCGGCGGCTACCCGCTGGAGCGGATCGCCCCGCTGATCGCCCAGGTGCGGTCGGCCGGCGGACTCGAGCCGCTGGAGGCCGCCCTGGCCGACTGGCGTGCCCGGCTGTCCGCGCGCGGCCGGGCCATGGTGTCCGGGGCAGCCGAACTGGAGGCGTACCTCCGCGCGCGTGGATGAGCTGATCAGCCGTCGACGGCGGCCCGTCCCCCCCGTCACGTGTCACCGTGCTTGCATACGGCGGTGACCCCCGACCCCGCCGGAACCCCGGCCCTCTGCGTCCGGCCCCGGACGCCCGCCGACCTGGACGACTGCGTGAGCACGCTGGCCCTGGTGCACGCGCACAGCCGGTATCCGGTCAACTGGCCCGACGAGCCCGCCGCCTGGCTCACCCCCGCCACACTCCTGGCCGCCTGGGTGGCCCAGCACGACGGACGGACGGTGGGGCACATCGCGCTGTGCCGGGGCGAAGACGGCGATCCGGCAACGGCGTTGTGGGCGGCGCGCGGGAACGGGGTGCCGGCGGTCGGGGTGAACCGGCTGTTCGTGGCGCCCGGGGCGCGCGGGCTCGGCGCGGGAGCGGCCCTGCTGGAGCGGGCCGTCGGGGAGGCGCGCTCCCGCGGCCTGCACCCCGTGCTCGACGTGGTGGCCACCGACCCGGCGGCGGCCTTCTACGCCCGGCTCGGCTGGCGGGACCTCGGTCGCGTGGACCAGAGGTGGGGCCCTGACCAGTTGGTTCCCCTGCGTTGTTACGCGGCGCCGGTGCCCGGGGAACGGGTCGGCTGAAGCCCACCACTCCCCCTCGGGGCCGTCACACCGGACATCGCCCCGGGACCGAGTCGCGCCGCATCGCAGAGGTGACGACGGTGTGCGGCACGGAACGCCCGCACCACCCGCGCCCGGACAGGGGAACGGCGCCCGGACCCGCGCCTCATATCACCCGTCCGAGTCGTTCACGTCCGCGCTGCCGCGGTAACACCCCGTCCTCATGAGAAGGTTGCCGCCCGCACGAGGCAGGAGGTCGGGTGACACCCAGTCAGAACCGGTCCCGCGCGCGCAGAACCTCACTGACGCTTCTGACGGCACTCGGCACGCTGGCCGGTGCCGCCCTGACGGGGGCGGCACCGGCCAGCGCGGCGACGGGGACCACCATCGCGGCCGGCGTGGTGTACCGGCAGTACGACCTCGAGGCGAGAGCCGGCGTGACGCACGTGCACGTGCTCGGCGTCGACCTGACCGACACCCGTGTGAGCCTGGGCCTGCTGCATCCGGGGAAGGTCGCGGCCCGCGCCACCGTCTCCCGGCAGGCCGCCGCCCAGAAGGCCGTCGCCGGCATCAACGGGGACTTCTTCCACATCACCGAGACGCAGCACCCGGGCGTCGCCGCGACCGGCGCGAGCGTGGGCCCCGCCGTCGCGAACGGCAGGGTGCTCAAGGCCGCCGTGCCGACGGGACAGCGGTTCGGCCCCGCACTGCCGCCCGGCACGGACACCGAGGACGTGCTCGGCGTGAGCGGTGACGGACGGGCCCGGCTGGACCGCCTGACGCTCGACGGCACGCTCGTCACGCCCGGCCGGCGGTGGCCGCTGGGCGGCCTCAACCAGTACGCGCTGCCGGAGGACTCCATCGGCGCCTACACCTCCGGCTGGGGCAGCGCCTCCCGGGCGCGGGCCGCCTGCGGCACCGACACCGACCGGGCCGCGCCGTGCGGCACCGACACCTACGAGGTGACGGTGCGGCAGGGCCGGGTGGTGTCCGCCTCGGCCACGCCGGGCGGCGGCGCCATCGCGGCGGGCACGACGGTGCTCGTCGGCCGGGAGGCGGGCGCGGAGCACCTCAGGGAGCTGGTCACGGGGCAGCGGGTGGCGGTGCGGTACGGCCTCGCGGCCGCGTCGCGGCGTGCCTACCGCTTCGCCCTCGGCGGTTACCCGGTGCTCACCGGCGGGCGGCCGTCGGCGGGCCTGGACACGCGGACCTCGGCGGTCCGCACCGCGGTGGGCATCGCGGACGGCGGGCGGCGGGTGCTGCTGTTCGCGGTCGACGGTGCGCCGGCGTACCGCAGGGGGCTGACGGTCGCCGAGGTCGCGGCCGCCCTCAGGAGCCTCGGGGCGACCGACGGCTTCAGCCTGGACGGCGGCGGTTCCTCGACCCTGGTGGCGCGGGAGCCGGGCGCGGCCACGGTGTCGGTGCGCAACCACCCCTCGGCCGGGGCTGAGCGTCCCGTGCCGAACGGCATCGGGGTGTTCACCCGGTGAACCGGCCCGCGGGGGGGGCCGGTTCAGCCGGTGCTCCCGCAGGACCTCACGGCCGGATGCTGCCGACGATGTCGGCGGTCGCCGTGAGGCCGCTGTGGATGGTGGGGGCCATGCTGGTGCCGGCCAGGAAGAAGCCGAGCAGCAGGCAGACCAGCCCGTGCGAGACCTTCAGTCCGCCGTTGCGCAGGAAGATCACCGCCAAGATCAGCAACAACACCACCACGGAAAGGGAAACGACCACACCGACCTCCTCCATTACGTCCGCTTTCGCGGCATTCGGCCGCAAGTGTGGCGCAATGGATGGTTCGTCTGTGTGGCTCACCTGTCCGCCGAACGAGTGGTTCACGGGTCGGCCGGGCGGCCGGCCGGTCGGCCGTTCGTGGTCACGCCTTCCCGCGGGCGTCGAGGAAGGCCTCCAGGCCGGCCAGGTCGTCAGTGTTCAGGTAGTCGACGCCGGCGTCGAGCAGTTCGCCCCACAGCGCCTCCCGGGCGGGCCCCGCCAGGTCCGGCGTCGCCCAGAAGCGCACCTTCTGCCCGCGGTCGTGCGCGGCCCGGACGAGGGCGCGCAGTTTGCGCCGCTCCGCGTCGGGGAAGGCGCCGGCACCGAGCCAGGTGAAGTGGAGCGTCCAGTTGTCGCTGATGAGGGAGGCGAAGGAGGCGTCGGTGCCGCCCAGGTCGGCGAGGCGGCCGTCGTAGAAGGCGCGGCGCACCGTCTGCGCCGCCATGGGGACCCGGGCCGCACGGTCGCCCGAGACGACGACGGTGACCGGGCCGCGCCGCACCCGGCCGTGGTCGTAGGTGGTGAACAGGTGCCGGTAGCGGCGCAGTCGGCGGTCGAGTTCGAGGTACGTCGACGCGCCCTCGGTCTTGATGTCGACGAGCAGTTGCAGGGGGGGTGCGCGAGCCGCGGTGGACAAAACCGTGGTTGGCCTCGACGCGGGCGGCGAGCGGGTCGAGGTAGAGGGATTCGAGCGTGCGGGCCGGGTCGAGGTCCACCGGGTCGTGGGCGACGAGCAGTTGGCCGTCGACGAGGAAGATGTCGGCCTCGACGCTGCCGAAGCGGTGGTCGAGGGCGTCGAGCAGGGGCCGGGGGTGCTCGTAGTCGTTGTGGGCGTGGGCGTGCCACAATGGGCGCGGCCGGTGCAGCTGTTCGGCGGCGAAGGCGCTGCCGGCGGGCGGCGCCAGCACTGCCGTGAGGGCGGCGCCGAACGTGGTGAGGGCTCCGCGGCGGGTGATGAGGGCCATGCTCTGCCTCCCTGGGGAACGGTCCGGACCACAGGGAGTATGGATCCGGCCCGGCCACAACGAACCTGTACATGGCAGGAGTTGGCCGGACCGCCGTCGGGCGTTCACCCCTTCCGCGCGAGCGCGTGAAGAAGCCCGCCCCGGGTGGGGCGGGCTTCTTCACGGAAGGGGCGTCAGGGGGCCCGCAGGTCGACGAGTTCGGCCAGGGCGGCGCGGTGGGCGCCCGCCGTGCCGTAGGCGATCGAGTCGGCCTTCGCGCGCTTCAGGTGGAGGTGGGCCGGGTGTTCCCACGTCATCCCGATGCCGCCGTGCAACTGGACCGCCTCCTCGGCGGCACGGACGGCGACGGGCGCCGCGTACGCCTGTGCCACGGCGACGGCCACCTCGACGTCCTCGCCGGTCGCCAGGGCGTCCGCCGCGCCCCGGGCCGCGGCCCGCAGGTTGACGACCTCCAGCCACAGCTGGGCGAGCCGGTGCTTGAGCGCCTGGAAGCCGCCGACGGGCCGGTTGAACTGCTTGCGGTCCTTGAGGTAGCGCACGGTCTCGGTCAACGCCCAGTCCGAGACGCCGAGTTGCTCGGACGCCAGCAGCCCGGCACCGGCGCGCAGGGCCCGCCGCACGGCGGGGGCGGCGTCCCCGAGCCGACGGCCGGGGGCCCCGGCGAGGGTGACCGTGGCGAGCGGGCGGGTCAGGTCGAGGGACACCTGGGGGGTGACGGTGACGGCGGCGGCGTCGACCGCGTACAGCCCGCCGTCGTCCGCGGGGACGAGCAGCAGGTCGGCACAGGCGGCGTCGGCGATGCCGGTCAACTCCCCGTGCAGGGCGCCGTTCTCCAGCCGTACGGTCGGGAAGGCGGCGCCCGGTGCGGTGTGCAGCCCGACGGCGAGCGCCGCGACCGTGGTGGCCCGCGCCAGCCGGCCGAGCAGGTCGGCGGCGACGGGGGTCTCCCCGCTCGGGCGAAGCCGGGAGTGGGGGAGGGCGAGCAGCGCCTCGGTGGCGACGACCGCGCTCGTGAGGTACGGGACGGGGGCGACCGCGCGGCCCAGTTCCTCCAGGACGACGGCGGCCTCCCGGTGGGTGGCGCCCTGGCCGCCCAGTTCCTCGGGCACCAGCAGCCCCGCGAGGCCCATCGTGTCGGCGAGCGCCTTCCACAGCCGGAGGTCGTGCGGGGCGTCCGACTCGGTGCGGGCGATCACGCCGGCCGCGTCGCAGTGGTCGCCGAGCAGGTCGCGGACCGCGGCGCGGAGCGCGTCCTCCTCCTCGGTGTACAGCAGGTCCGTCATCGAGCGAGGTCCTTCCAGGCGACGTCCTTGTCGGTGCGCGGCTCGGTGGGCAGGCCCAGGACGCGCTCGGCGACGATGTTCAGCAGGACCTCGGTGGTCCCGCCCTCGATGCTGTTGCCCTTGGAGCGGAGGTAGCGGTAGCCCGCCTCGCGGCCGGTGAAGTCGACGTGCTCGGGCCGGCGCATGGTCCAGTCGTCGTACAACAGGCCCTCCTCGCCGAGGAGTTCCACCTCCAGGCCGCTGATCTCCTGGTTGAGGCGGGCGAAGGCGAGCTTCATGCCGGCGCCCTCGGGGCCGGGCTGGCCGGCGACGAGCTGCTGGCGCAGCCGCTCGGCGGTGAGCCGGGAGACCTCGACCTCCACCCACAGCTTCAGCAGCCGCTGGTGCAGGTCGTGGGTGCGCAGTTCGGGGCGCTCGCGCCAGGTCCTGGCGGCGGGCCCGATCATGCCGCCCTCGCGGGGCAGCCGCATGCCGCCGATCGCGACCCGCTCGTTGTTCAGCGTGGTCTGCGCGACCCGCCAGCCGTCGCCGACCTCGCCGAGGCGGTGGGCGTCGGGGATGCGGACGCCGGTGAGGAAGACCTCGTTGAACTCGGCCTCGCCGGTGATCTGCCGCAGCGGCCGGACCTCTACGCCGGGGTCGGTCATGTCGCACACGAAGTACGTGATGCCGCGGTGCTTGGGCACGCCCGGGTCGGTGCGGGCGATGAGGATGGCCCAGCGGGCGACATGGGCGCTGGACGTCCACACCTTCTGCCCGTCGACGACCCAGTCGCCCCCGTCCTCGCGGACGGCCCGGGTGCCGAGGGCGGCCAGGTCGGAGCCGGCGCCGGGCTCGCTGAACAGCTGGCACCAGACCTCCTCGCCGGTCCACAGGGGCCGCAGGAAGCGCCGCTTCTGCTCCTCGGTGCCGTACTGGAGGATCGTCGGCGCGGCCATGCCGAGGCCGATGCCGATGCGCCGCGGGTCGTTGTCGGGGGCGCCCGCGGCCTCCAGCTCGGCGTCCACGACGGCCTGGAGGGAGCGCGGGGCACCGAGTCCGCCGAGCCCCTCGGGGTAGTGCACCCAGGCGAGTCCGGCGTCGAAGCGGGCCTTGAGGAAGTCGAGCCGGTCGGTGCCGGCCGGGGGGTGCGCGGCCAGCAGTTCGGCTGTACGGCGCCGGAGTTCGGCTGCGTCGGTCATACGGCGGCTCCGTTCTGCGGGACGACGGCGACCCGGCCGGTGGTGACACCGTCGGCGACCCGCTGGACGGCGGCGGCGGCCTCCGCCAGCGGCACGCGCTCGCTCACCAGCGGCTTGATCGCGCCACGGGCGGCCAGATCGGTGAGCTGCTCGTGGCAGTGCCGGACCAGCTTCGGGTTCTTGGTGTTGTACAGGCCCCAGTGCAGGCCGAGGATCGCGTAGTTCTTCACCAGCGCGTGGTTGAGCGAGGGACTGGGAATCGTCCCGCTCGCGAAGCCCACGACCACGATCCGGCCCTCGAAGGCGACGACCTTGGCGGACTGGGCGTAGGCCTCGCCGCCGACCGGGTCGTAGACGACGTCGGCGCCCCGGCCGCCGGTGGCCTCCTTGACGGCGGCGATCACGTCCTCGGCGCGCCGGTCGATCACCACGTCGCAGCCCAGCTCGCGGGCGACGGCCGCCTTGTCGGGCCCGCCGACGACCCCGATGACGGTGGCGCCGGCCGCCTTGCCGAGCTGTACGGCCGCGCTGCCGACCCCGCCCGCCGCGGCGTGCACGAGGAGCGTCTCACCGGCCTGGAGGCCGGCCCGGCGGTGCAGGCCGAACCAGCCCGTCTGGTAGCCGATGTGCAGCGCGGCGGCCTCCGCGTCGTCCAGCGAGTCCGGCGCGGGCAGCAGGGCGGCGGCGTCCGCGACGGCGTACTCGGCGAAGCCGCCGTGCGGCAGCGCGGGGGTGGCGAGGACGCGGCGGCCGTCCTCGGTCTCGCCGCAGATCTCCACGCCCGGGGTGAACGGCAGCGGCGGCCTGACCTGGTAGTGGCCACGGGCCATCAGCACGTCGGGGAAGTTGATGTTCGCGGCGCGCACCCTGAGCAGGACCTGGCCGTCGCCGGGCGTGGG
Organism: Streptomyces sp. NPDC017202; assembly: GCF_044331705.1. Classification (NCBI taxonomy): domain Bacteria; kingdom Bacillati; phylum Actinomycetota; class Actinomycetes; order Kitasatosporales; family Streptomycetaceae; genus Streptomyces; species Streptomyces sp. NPDC017202. The sequence goes on from NZ_JBIRNP010000029.1 coordinate 27,753, forward strand.
CCGCTCGATGTCCGCGAGCCGCATCACCTCGCTCGGCTCGCCGTTCTCGTGCACCTGCCATGCCTGCATGCGGAGCCTCCACGGGACTGCGTCGTCTGACCGGGGTCGATCGCATACTAAGCGGTCGCTTGCCGATCAGGGAACAGTCGGCGGGCAACAGCCCCGCGCGAGGTGCCGCGCACGGCAGGTCGTCGGCGCGAGGTCGCCGGCGGGAGGCCGCCTCGCGTCACGCCCCCTTGGCCCGCGCCCGGACGTGCATCCGCTCCCCCTGCGGCCCGAAGAGGCTGAGGAACTCCACCGGCCCCTCCCCCGTCGACCCGAACCAGTGCGGCACGCGCGTGTCGAACTCGGCGGCCTCCCCCGCCGACAGCACCACGTCGTGCTCGCCCAGCACCAGCCGCAGCCGCCCGGACAGCACGTACAGCCACTCGTACCCCTCGTGCACACGGGGGTCCGGGTCGAGCCTGCGCCGCGGTTCCAGCACCTTGAACGCCTGGAGGCCGCCGGGCTGGCGGGTCAGCGGCCAGTGGGTGCGGCCGTGGCGGACGATCGGCTGCGCCCGCACCCGCGGGTCGCGCACCGCCGGCGCGCCCACCAGTTCGTCCAGCGCCACCTCGTGGGCCCGCGCGATCGGCAGCAGCAGTTCCAGGCTGGGCCTGCGCAGCCCCGACTCCAGCCGGGACAGCGTGCTCACCGAGATGCCCGTCGCCTCGGACAGCCCCGCCAGCGTCGCGCCCCGCTCCTTGCGGATCCGCCGCAGCCGCGGCCCGACCTCGGCGAGCACCGCGTCGACACCCTCGCCGCCCGCCCCGGCGCCGCCGTCGGCCCTGCCGCCTTCCCTGCCGTCATCCCTGTCGTCGCTCATGAGGCTATTGCAGTTTCGGCAAACTTGTTTGTCAATACGGCAGTGGTGGCGCGACGGTCGGCGGTGGAGGTGGTCACAGATGACCGAGAACATCCCGAACACCGGGCACACCGGGCACACCGGGCACACCGGGCACACCGGACACGCCGAGCGCACCGGGCACACCACGAACCCCGGAAACGCCCCGGGAAGCGCCGACGCCTACGAAGTGGTCGTCATCGGCGGCGGTGCGGCGGGCCTGTCCGCCGCCCTGGTCCTGGGCCGGGCCCGGCGCCGCACCCTGGTCGTGGACGCGGGCGAGCCGCGCAACGCGCCCGCCGCGCACATGCAGGGCTACCTGTCGCGGGACGGGATGTCCCCGGCCGAGTTCCTGGCGACCGGACGCGAGGAGATCGCCCGGTACGGCGTGGAGCTGGTCCGGGACCGTGCGGTGGACGCCGGGCGGGACGAGGCGGTGGACGCCGGGCGGGACGAGGGCTTCGCGGTGACGCTGGCGGGCGGACGGACCGTGCGGGCCCGGCAGCTCGTCGTCGCCACCGGCCTGAAGGACGAGCTGCCCCCGGTCGAGGGCCTCGCCGAGCGGTTCGGGCGGGACGTGCTGCACTGCCCGTACTGCCACGGCTGGGAGGTCCGCGACCAGGCCTTCGGCGTGCTCGCCACCAGCCCGACGAGCGTGCACCAAGCGCTGATCGTGACCCAGTGGTCGAAGGACGTGAAGCTGTTCCTGCACACCGTCGGCGAGGCGGAACTGTCCGACGAGGACCTGCGCCGGCTCGCCGCGGCCGGTGTCGGCGTCGTCCCCGGCGAGGTGGCCGGGCTGGTCGTCGAGGACGACCGGCTCACCGGCATCCGCCTGGCCGGGGACGCCGCCGCCGGGGCAGGGACCGTGCACGCCCGCGAGGCGCTGTTCGTCGCCCCCAGGGCGGTCCCGCGGACCGACCTCCTGGCCCGGCTCGGCGCCGAGATGACCGAGACGCCGTTCGGCCGCTACCCCGTGGTCGACGGCCGGGGCCTGACCACCGTGCCGGGCCTGTGGGCGGCGGGCAACGCCTCCGGCTTCGCCGAGCAGGTCGTCAACGCGGCGAGCCGCGGCTACCGGGCGGGCGCCGCGATCAACGGGGAGCTGCTGATGGGCGATCTCGACGCCGCCGTCCGGGTGTAGTCGCCACGCCCGCGTTGCACCATGGCTGCATGCTGCTGATCCGGCTCGCCGACGTGTCCCGGGAGGTCGCCGCCACCTCGGCACGCTCCCGCAAGATCGCCCTGCTCGCCGCCCTGTTCCGGGAGGCGGAGGCGGAGGACGTGCCGGTGGTGATCCCGTATCTGGCCGGACGGCTCCCCCAGGGGCGGCTCGGCGTCGGCCGGAAGGTGCTGGGCCGCCCGGTGGCCCCGGCCGCCGCGCCGACGCTGACCGTGCGCGAGGTGGACGACCGGCTCACCGCTCTGGGCACGGTGTCGGGCCCCGGCTCGCAGGCCGAGCGGATCCGGCTGGTCGGGGAACTGATGGGCGCCGCCACGGAGGACGAACAGCGTTTCCTGATCGCCCTGATCAGCGGCGAGGTCCGGCAGGGCGCCCTGGACGCGGTGGCGGTGGAGGGGCTCGCGGAGGCGACCGGCGCTCCCCCGGCGGACGTGCGGCGGGCGGTGATGCTGGCCGGCTCGCTCCGGACGGTGGCACAGGCCCTGCTCACGGACGGGCCGGCGGCGCTGGAGCGGTTCCGGCTCACCGTCGGCCGCCCGGTGCTGCCGATGCTCGCTCACACCGCGTCCTCCGTGGCCGAGGCGGTCGGCAGGCTGGGCGCCTGCGCGGTGGAGGAGAAACTGGACGGCATCCGCGTCCAGGTCCACCGGGACGGCGACACCGTGCGGGTGCACACCCGCACCCTCGACGACATCACCGACCGGCTGCCCGAACTCACCGCCGCGGCGCTGGAACTGCACGGTGAGCGGTTCGTCCTGGACGGTGAGGTCATCGCCCTCGACGAGACCGGCCGGCCCCGCTCCTTCCAGGAGACCGCGGGCCGCGTCGGCTCCCGGGTGGACGTGGCCGCGGCCGCCGCGGAGGTCCCGGTCTCCCCCGTCTTCTTCGACGCGCTGTCGGTCGACGGCAGGGACCTCCTCGACCTGCCCTTCTTCGAGCGGCACGCGGAGCTGGCCCGGCTGGTGCCCGAGCCGATGCGGGTGCGCCGGACCGTCCTGGCGGGCGAGGCGGACCTGCGGGCGGCCGAGGACTTCCTCGAGGAGACGCTGGCCCGGGGTCACGAGGGCGTGGTGGTGAAGTCCCTCGACGCGCCCTACAGCGCGGGCCGGCGCGGCGCGTCCTGGCTGAAGGTCAAGCCGGTGCACACGCTCGACCTGGTGGTGCTGGCCGCCGAGTGGGGCCACGGCCGGCGCACCGGCAGGCTCTCCAACCTCCACCTCGGCGCCCGCACCGCCGACGGCGGCTTCGCGATGCTCGGCAAGACCTTCAAGGGCCTGACCGACGCCCTGCTCACCTGGCAGACCGACCGCCTGCGGGACCTGGCCGTCGAGGACGACGGCTGGGTGGTGACCGTGCGCCCCGAACTCGTCGTCGAGATCGCGTACGACGGCATCCAGCGCTCCATCCGCTACCCGGCCGGCGTCACCCTGCGCTTCGCCCGCGTGGTCCGCTACCGCGAGGACAAGCGGCCGGAGCAGGCGGACACGGTGGAGACGGTGCTGGCCGCGCACCCGCGGGTACGGCCGTGACGGCGCGGCGCAGCGCCGGGCTGCTGCTGTTCCGGCGCACCGGCGACGGACCGGAGGTGCTGCTGGGACACATGGGCGGGCCCTATTTCGCGAAGAAGGACGCCGGTGCCTGGACCGTCGTGAAGGGCGAGTACGCGCCGGACGAGCCGGCCTGGGAGGCCGCCCGCCGCGAGTTCCGGGAGGAGCTGGGGGTGGCGCCGCCGGACGGCGAGGCGTTCCCGCTCGGGGAGGTCCGGCAGACGAACGGCAAGATCGTGACGGCCTGGGCGATCGAGGCGGACCTCGACCCGGCGGCGATCGAACCCGGCACGTTCGTCATGGAGTGGCCGCCGCGCTCCGGGCGGACGCGGGAGTTCCCCGAGCTGGACCGGGTCGCCTGGTACGGCCTGGACCGGGCCCGCGAGGTGATCGTGACGGCACAGGCCGCGTTTCTCGACCGGCTGACGGAGCACTCGGGCTGAGCGGACGCGCACGCGTTGCGGGGCCCTCCGGGACGCGCGAAGGTCGAAGCACATCCAGCACCGAGGGAGGTCGGTCATGCCCATCGCGACGGTGAACCCGGCGAACGGCGAGACGCTCAAGACGTACCAGGCCATGGACGAGGAGGAGCTCGAACGCCGGCTCCAGCTCGCCGAGGCCACGTTCCGCACGTACCGCACGACGGCGTTCGCCGACCGCGCCCGGCTGCTCGACCGGGCCGCCGACCTCCTCGACGAGGACTCGGCGGAGATCGCCCGCGTGATGACCACCGAGATGGGCAAGCCGGTGAAGCAGGCGCGTGCGGAGGCCGCCAAGTGCGCGAAGGCCATGCGCTGGTACGCCGAGAACGCGGCGGGGCTCCTCGCCGACGAGCGGCCGGCCGAGTCCGACGTGCGGGACTCCGGCGCCTCCCACGCCCTGGTGCGGTACCGCCCGCTGGGCCCGGTGCTCGCGGTGATGCCGTGGAACTTCCCGCTGTGGCAGGTCGTCCGCTTCGCGGCGCCCGCGCTGATGGCGGGCAACGTCGGCCTGCTCAAGCACGCCTCGAACGTCCCGCAGACCGCCCTCTACCTGGAGGACCTCTTCCACCGGGCCGGCTTCACCGAGGGCTGCTTCCAGACCCTGCTGATCGGCTCCGCCGCGGTCGACGAGATCCTGCGGGACGATCGGGTCAAGGCGGCCACCCTGACCGGCAGCGAGCCCGCGGGCCGCGCGGTCGCCTCCACCGCCGGCGAGATGGTCAAGAAGACGGTGCTGGAGCTGGGCGGCAGCGACCCCTTCGTCGTCATGCCGTCCGCGGACGTCGACCGGGCCGCCGAGGTGGCGGTGACCGCGCGGGTGCAGAACAACGGGCAGTCGTGCATCGCCGCCAAGCGGTTCATCGTCCACGCGGACGTGTACGACCGCTTCGCCGAACGCTTCACCGAGGGCATGCGGGCGCTGAAGGTCGGCGACCCGCTGGAGGAGGAGACGGAGGTCGGCCCCCTCGCCAGCGAGCAGGGCCGCGCCGACCTGGAGGAGCTGGTGGACGACGCCCGGCGCAGCGGCGCCACGGTGCTGTGCGGTGGTGAACGCCCGGACCGGCCCGGCTGGTACTACCCGCCGACCGTCCTGGCCGGCATCGACCGCGAGATGCGCATCCACCGCGAGGAGGCCTTCGGACCGGTGGCGACCCTCTACCGGGCGGCCGACCTGGACGAGGCGGTCCTCATCGCCAACGACTCCCCCTTCGGGCTGAGTTCCAACGTGTGGACCCGCGAGGAGGCCGAGGTGGACCGGTTCGTGCGGGATCTGGAGGCGGGCGGGGTGTTCGTCAACGGGATGACCGCCTCCCACCCGGCGCTGCCCTTCGGCGGGGTCAAGCGGTCCGGCTACGGGCGTGAGCTGTCCGGGCACGGAATCCGCGAGTTCTGCAACATCACCACGGTTTGGCACGGTGCGTGAGCGCCGCGCGGCTACGATCCCGGTTGTGAACCGCGAAGTGACTCTGCCTCTGATCGTCGACGACCGCGGGACCCTCCAGGTGGCCGCGGCCGACGTGAGCAAGCTGCTCCGCACGCTGGGGGGCCGGTGGCTGCATCTCGTCGAGGCCGGGGCGGAGGGCCTGGACGAGGACACGGTCGCCGCGCTGACGATCGAGCTGGCGAAGCTGGCCGACCGGATCGACGTGGCGTGCATCGCCCACAGCAGCGGCGGGGCGCCGTAGGGACGCCGGTGCGCTGCTGCGGGCGGCACGTCGTGGCCGGTCGCGCGGTCCCGCGGCGGGCGGCTACCGGATCGGCATCCCCGACAGGGTGCGGGCGATCACCAGCCGCTGGATCTCGCTCGTCCCCTCAAAAATGGTGTAGATCGCGCTGTCGCGGTGCATCCGCTCCACCGGGTACTCCCGCGTGTAGCCGTTGCCGCCGAGGATCTGGACGGCCTGCGCCGTCACCTTCTTCGCCGTCTCGCTGGCGTACAGCTTCGACATGGAGCCCTCGGCGGCCGTGAACGGCTTGCCGTTGACCGCCATCCACGAGGCGCGCCAGACCAGCAGCCGCGCCGCGTCGATCTGCGTGCGCATGTCGGCGAGCTGGAAGGCGACCCCCTGGTTGTCGATGATCGGCCGGCCGAACTGCTCTCGCGTCATCGCGTAGTCGAGGGCGACCTCGTACGCCGCGCGGGCCGTGCCGACGGCCATCGCGCCGACCGCCGGGCGTGAGGCCTCGAAGGTCGCCATGGCCGCGTTCTTCACCCTCCCCCAGCCTCCGGCCGGGGGGACCCCCATCTCGCTTCGCTCGCCGCCGCCCGCCTTGGCCCGCTCGCGCGCCCGCGCCAGCCGTTCGTCGAGCTTCTCCTTGCCGCCGAGCAGGCAGGAGCCGGGGACCCGCACGTTGTCGAGGATGACCTCGGCGGTGTGCGAGGCGCGGATGCCGTGCTTCTTGAACTTCTGGCCCTGGGCGAGACCCGGCGTGCCCGGCGGGACGATGAAGGAGGCGTGCCCCTTGGAGCCCAGCTCGGGGTCGACGACGGCGACGACCACGTGGACGTTGGCGATGCCGCCGTTGGTGGCCCAGGTCTTCGTGCCGTTGATCACCCACTCGTCCTTGGCCTCGTCGTACACGGCGCGGGTGCGCATGGAGGCCACGTCGGAGCCGGCGTCGGGCTCGGAGGAACAGAAGGCGGCCACCTTGACGTCATCGGCGTCGCCGTACATCTGGGGGATCCAGGTGCCGATCTGCTCCTCGGTGCCGTTGGCGAGGACGCCCACGGCGGCGAGGCCGGTGCCGACGATGGACAGGGCGATGCCCGCGTCCCCCCAGAACAGTTCCTCCATGGCCATGGGGATGCCGAGACCGGTGGCGTCGAAGTACTGCTGGGCGTAGAAGTCGAGGGAGTAGATGCCGACCTTCGCGGCCTCCTGGATGACCGGCCAGGGAGTCTCCTCACGCTCGTCCCATTCGGCGGCCGCGGGGCGGATCACGTCGGCGGCGAAGCCGTGCAGCCAGTCCCGGACCTCCCTCTGTTCGTCGTTGAGCTCCATGGTGAACTCGGCCATGTCCCCTCCAGCGGCGGAACGTGCGTGTTACTAGCGGTAACGCGAGTCTGTTACCGGTCGGTAGGAAAAGTCAACTCCCGAGGACAGCCCGGCAGCCCGTTCGATGCGGGGCCATCTCCAAGTGTTACTTTGCGCAGGCGTCACCGAATCAGCACGGGTGGGGAGAGCACATGGACACCACGCAGCGGACCGAGCAGCAGCGGTCCGCCGACCGCCGAAGGCGCGAGCTGCTGGAGGCCGCCGACCGAGTGGTGCTCCGGGACGGCCCCCAGGCCTCCATGAACGCCATCGCGGCGGAGGCCGGCATCACCAAGCCGATCCTCTACCGCCACTTCGGCGACAAGGGCGGGCTGTACGCCGCTCTCGCCAAGCGGCACACCGACGCGCTGCTCGCCTCCCTGCGCGCCGCCCTGGACGCTCCCGCCGAACGCCGGGAACGCGTCGAGGCCACGCTGGAGACCTACCTCTCGGCCATCGAGGCCCGCCCCCAGGTCTACCGCTTCCTGATGCACCCGGCGGACGGGGCATCCGGCGAACAGGGCTTCGACGTCGGCAAGCACTCGGCTCCCCTGCTGCGGCGGATGGGCGAGGATCTGGCCCAGGTCATCGAGGAGCGGCTGGACCTCGGGCCCGGCACCCAGCAGCTCGCCCGCGTCTGGGGACACGGGATCGTCGGAATGATGCACGCGGCGGGCGACTGGTGGCTGGGTGAGCGGCCGTGCTCCCGGGCCGAGCTGGTGCGCAGCCTCGCCGACCTGCTGTGGGGCCGCCTCGCGGCGGCCGGGGACAAGGCCGGCGGACCGGGGTTCTGACGGCCGCACACCGCCCTCACCCGCCCCAGGAGGCCCGCGCCACCTGGCGCGCCAGCCGTCTCCCGCGCCACCCCGTCACACGGTCCGCGTACACCCGCCCCTCCAGGTGGTCGCACTCGTGCTGCAGGCATCTGGCGAAGAATCCCGTGCCGTGGACGGTGACCGGCTCGCCCGTCACCGTGAAGCCCTCGACCACCGCGTGGTCGTGGCGTTCCGTCCCCGCCTCCAGGCCCGGCAGGGACAGGCAGCCCTCGGGGCCGCGGACCACCACGCCGTCCACGTCCACCAGGCGCGGGTTCACCACGTGGCCGAGGTGGCGGACGTCCTCGTCGTCCGGGCAGTCGTAGACGAACACCCGCAGGGACTCGCCGACCTGGTTGGCGGCCAGGCCCACGCCCTGTGCCGCGTACATCGTGGCGAACAGGTCCTCGACCAGGCCGGCCAGGGCCGGACCGAACTCGGTGACCTCCGCGCAGGGTTGCCGCAGGACCGGATCGCCGAGCAGGGTGAGGGGCCGGACGCGCCCGTGGGCACCCGGGATGGAACCTTGTCGCATGGCGGCAAGGGTACGGTCCTTTCTGACACGCGCATGCCGTGCGCAGCGTGGGACGGTGCCGGGATTCGGGAGTGTGAAGGGATCTCGATAGGCTGACCACCTACCACGTTGCCGTCAGGCTTCAGGCGCGGCGCGTACGCAAGGAGGATCGAGAACTGATGGCAGGCAACTCGGACCCGCTCACGCCGCGGGCCAAGATCGCCGTGACCGCGGGCAAGGCGGTCGCGGCGGCATCGCGCGCCGCGGGACGCGGCAGCGGTTCGGTGATCGGCGGCAAGGTGGCGCTGAAACTCGACCCCGACCTCCTCGCACGGCTCGCCCAGAACCTGGACGTCACCCTCGTCTCGGCGACCAACGGCAAGACCACGACCACCCGCCTCATCGCGGAGGCCCTGCGGGCCGCGGGCCCGGTCGTCTCCAACGCGCTGGGCGCGAACATGCCGGCCGGCATCACCTCGGCGCTCGCGGGCGGCTCCGACGCCAAGTACGGCGTGATCGAGGTCGACGAGAAGTACCTGGCCGGTGTCGCCCGCGACACCGCGCCCAAGTGCATCGCGCTGCTGAACCTCTCCCGCGACCAGCTGGACCGTGCCGCCGAGACCCGCATGCTCGCGGAGAACTGGCGCGAGGGGCTGGCCGGTTCGAAGGCCGTCGTCGTCGCCAACGCCGACGACCCGCTGGTGGTGTGGGCCGCGTCCTCCTCCCCCAACGTGATCTGGGTCGCCGCCGGGCAGATGTGGAAGGACGACGCCTGGTCCTGCCCGTCCTGCGGCGGCGTGATGCAGCGTCCGGGCGACGACTGGTTCTGCGGCGAGTGCGGGTTCCGGCGGCCGACGCCGAGCTGGGCGCTCTCCGGCGACCACGTCCTCGACCCGCACGGTTCCGCCTGGCCGATCCACCTCCAGCTGCCGGGCCGCGCCAACAAGGCCAACGCCGCCTCCTCGGCCGCCGTCGCCGCCGTCTTCGGCGTGCCGCCGCAGGTCGCGCTGGAGCGGATGTACCAGGTGCAGGCCGTCGCCGGGCGCTACGACGTCGTCCAGTTCATGCAGCGCGACCTGCGCCTGCTGCTGGCGAAGAACCCGGCGGGCTGGCTCGAGACGTTCAGCCTGATCGACCCGCCGCCCACGCCGGTCATCCTCTCGGTGAACGCGCGCGGCGCCGACGGCACCGACACGTCCTGGCTGTGGGACGTCGACTACACCCGTCTCACCGGCCACCCGATCTTCGTCGTCGGTGACCGCAAGCTGGACCTCGCGGTACGCCTGGAGGTGGCCAACCAGCACTTCCAGGTGTGCGAGAACGTCGACCAGGCCGTGCAGCTGGCGCCGCCCGGCCGTATCGAGGTCATCGCGAACTACACCGCGTTCCAGGACCTGCGCCGCCGCGTCGGCAACTGAGCCCCGAGGGATACATCACCGTGATGAACGACAACCAACTGCGGGTCGTCTGGGTGTACCCGGACCTGCTCAGCACCTACGGCGACCAGGGCAACGTCCTGGTCGTGGAGCGGCGGGCGCGGCAGCGCGGCCTGGACGTGGCGCGGCTGGACGTGCGCAGCGACCAGCCGATCCCCACCTCCGGCGACATCTACCTCATCGGCGGCGGCGAGGACCGGCCGCAGCGGCTCGCGGCCGAGCGGCTGCGGCGCGACGGGCACCTGTACCAGGCGGTGCAGAACGGCGCGATCGTGTTCGCGGTGTGCGCCGGCTACCAGATCCTGGGCCACGAGTTCGTCAACGACCTCGGTCAGCGCGAGCCGGGTCTCGGTCTGCTGGACGTCACCACCACCCGTGGTGAGGGCGAGCGGTGCGTCGGCGACGTCCTCGCGGACATCGACCCGCGCCTCGGACTGCCCTCGCTCACCGGTTTCGAGAACCACCAGGGCATCACCCACCTCGGCCCGACCGCCCGCCCGCTCGCCCGCGTCCAGATCGGCAAGGGCAACGGCACCGGCGACGGCACCGAGGGCGCGTACAACGACACCGTCTTCGGCACCTACATGCACGGTCCGGTGCTCGCCCGCAACCCGCTCATCGCGGACCTGCTGCTGAAGCTGGCGCTCGACGTGAACGCGCTCCCGCCGACCGACGACCGCTGGTACGAGGCCCTGCGCAACGAGCGCATCGCGGCCGCGCAGCAGCCCGCCTAGCAGGCGCTCCGCGGGCGCTCGGCAAACGCTCGCGGGAACCCGCACGACCTGTGTGTCCACCCGATCTCCGGGGTGCCGTCAGCAGCCCGGATGACGGTGCGTCCGCACAGGTGAGCGGGTGCGTCCAGCAGGCGGACGTGTGCTTCGGCCCCGCCCCCTCCTGCCGCTAGGGTGGCGGGGATCGAGCCGGACGACGCGGTCCGGATCCGGCCCACGTGGAGAAGGTTGTTCGGGCTATGCGCATTGGTGTCCTCACGTCCGGCGGCGACTGCCCCGGCCTGAACGCCGTCATCCGGTCCGTCGTGCACCGCGCCGTCGTCGACCACGGCGACGAGGTCATCGGCTTCCGGGACGGCTGGAAGGGCCTCCTGGAGTGCGACTACCTCAAGCTCGACCTCGACGCGGTGGGCGGCATCCTGGCCCGCGGCGGCACCATCCTCGGCTCCTCCCGCGTCCAGCCCTCGCAGCTGAGGGACGGCGTGGAGCGGGCCCGCGGACACGTCGAGGAGCTCGGCCTCGACGCCGTCATCCCGATCGGCGGTGAGGGCACGCTCAAGGCGGCCCGCCTGATGTCGGACAGCGGCCTGCCGATCGTGGGCGTGCCGAAGACCATCGACAACGACATCGCCGTCACCGACGTCACCTTCGGCTTCGACACCGCGGTGGGCGTCGCCACCGAGGCGCTCGACCGGCTCAAGACCACCGCCGAGTCCCACCAGCGGGTCCTCGTCGTCGAGGTCATGGGGCGGCACACCGGCTGGATAGCGCTGCACTCCGGCATGGCGGCCGGCGCCCACGCCATCGTCGTACCGGAACGCCCCTTCGACATCGAGGAGCTGACCCGGCGGGTCGGCGAGCGGTTCGCGGCGGGGAAGCGGTTCGCGATCGTCGTGGCCGCGGAGGGCGCCAAGCCCGCGCCCGGCTCCATGGCCTTCGACGAGGGCGGCAAGGACATCTACGGGCACGAGCGGTTCGCCGGGATCGCGCGCCAGCTGTCCGTCGAGCTGGAACAGCGCCTCGGCAAGGAGGCCCGTCCGGTGATCCTCGGACACGTGCAGCGGGGCGGCACGCCCACCGCGTACGACCGCGTCCTGGCCACCCGGTTCGGATGGCACGCGGTGGAGGCCGTGCACCGGGGCGAGTTCGGCCGGATGACGGCCCTGCGGGGGACGGACATCGTGATGGTGGAGCTGGCGGAGGCCGTCGAGACGCTGAAGACGGTCCCCTCGGACCGGTACGCCGAGGCGGAGTGCGTGCTGTAGCCGTCCTGCGGGGCCTCGCGTCCCCGGCGAGCCCGCTGTCCTGCCCCCGGTCGTGATCGCGACCGGGGGCAGTTCTACTCTTGGGGCGGCAGGAAACGTACAACCCCCCACGAATCAGGAGCCGGCGGATGGATCACAGCGGGCACGGCATGACGATGGATCTGCCGCCGTTCACGCTGGGGCGGGGTCTCCAGTGGTCGGCGGACCCGTTCTTCCTCGTCGCCTGTCTGGCCGCCCTCGGGCTGTACGCCTGGGGGGTCGTCCGGCTGCGGCGGCGCGGGGACACGTGGTCCGCGGGACGGACGGTGGCGTACGTCACCGGTGTGCTGACGATCATGCTGGTGACGTGCACCGGGCTGAACGACTACGGCATGGTCATGTTCAGCGTGCACATGGTGCAGCACATGGTGATCAGCATGCTGTCGCCGATCCTGATCCTGCTCGGCGCCCCGGTCACCCTGGCGCTGCGCGCCCTGCCCACCGCGGGCCGGGGCCGCAAGGGGCCGCGTGAGCTGCTGCTGATGCTGCTGCACAGCCGGTACATGCGGATCGTCACGCATCCCGCGTTCACCATTCCGATGTTCATCGCCAGCCTGTACGCGCTGTACTTCACGCCGCTCTTCGACTTCCTGATGGGGTCGAGGACGGGGCACGCCGCGATGATGGTGCACTTCCTCGCCGTCGGCGTGGTGTTCTTCTGGCCGATCATGGGCGTGGACCCGGGCCCGAACCGGCCCGGCTACCTGATGCGCATGCTGGAGCTGTTCGCCGGGATGCCCTTCCACGCGTTCTTCGGCATCGCGCTGATGATGGCGTCCACGCCGATGGTCGAGACGTTCCGCAACCCGCCCGCCTCCCTCGGCATCGACGCCCTCTCCGACCAGAACGCGGCCGGCGGCATCGCCTGGGCGTTCAGCGAGATCCCGTCGGTGCTGGTGCTGATCGCCCTGCTGTTCCAGTGGTACGGCTCCGAGCAGCGCCAGGCCAAGCGCCAGGACCGGGCGGCCGACCGGGACGGCGACAAGGAGCTGGAGGCGTACAACGCCTATCTGGCCTCGCTGGACGGCCGCGGTTGAGCCGTCGCCGGGGCTGAAGGGCCGGAACCGGGGCACCATGGAGGCAGACACACCCTGTGGGGGGTGTGCCGGAGGAGGGTGTCGCGATGCCCGGTTCCACGCACGGTTCGGCGGACGGTTCCACGAAGACCATGGGGGTGCTCACCATCGGCGGCCTCGTCGTGGTGACGGCCTACACGGTGGCTCTCGGCAGCAACGGCTGGCTGTGGTTCGGCTGGGTCGTGCTGGGGCTGATCACGCTCGCGATGGTCGCCACGCGCACGCCGTGAGCGCCGGGCGGCGCACCCCGGGGTGCGACAGGGCCTAATGGACGCCCGGCTGGTACTTCGGCAGCCGGGCGCTGACCTTCATGCCCGCGCCGGGCGCGGTCTCGATCACGAGGCCGTGGTCGTCGCCGTACACCTGGCGGAGCCGGTCGTCGACGTTGGACAGCCCGATGCCGCCGGACGGGCTGACCCCGGCGGCCAGGATGCGGCTCAGCAGGACGGGGTCCATGCCCGCGCCGTCGTCCTCGATGACGACCAGGGCCTCGGCGCCGGCGTCCCGCGCGGTGATCTGGATGTGGCACTTGTCGGCCTTGCCCTCCAGGCCGTGCTTGACGGCGTTCTCCACCAGGGGCTGGAGGCAGAGGAAGGGCAGGGCCACCGGGAGGACCTCCGGGGCTATCTGGAGGGTGACGGAGAGGCGGTCGCCGAAGCGGGCCCGCACCAACGCCAGGTACTGGTCGATGGCGTGCAGCTCGTCGGCGAGGGTGGTGAAGTCGCCGTGCCGGCGGAACGAGTAGCGGGTGAAGTCGGCGAACTCCAGGAGCAGCTCGCGGGCCCGCTCGGGGTCGGTGCGGACGAACGAGGCGATCACCGCGAGCGAGTTGAAGACGAAGTGCGGGGAGATCTGGGCGCGCAGGGCCTTGATCTCGGCCTCGATGAGGCGGGTGCGGGAGTCGTCGAGGTCGGCGAGCTCCAGCTGGACGCTCACCCAGCGGGCCACCTCCCCCGCGGCCCGGACCAGGACGGCGGACTCGCGGGGCGCGCAGACGACGAGGACGCCGTGCACCCGGTCGTCGACGGTGAGCGGGGTGAGGACGGCCCAGCGGACCGGGCAGTCGGGGGCGTCGCAGGTGAGAGGGAAGGCCTCGCCGCGGCCGGTGTCCAGCGGGCCGGACAGCCGGGCCATGATCTCCGTGCGGTGGTGGGCGCCCACCCCGTCCCAGGCCAGGAGGTGCTCGCGGTCGGTCAGGCAGAGGGCGTCCGTGCCGAGCAGGGTGCGCAGCCGGCCGGCGGACCTGCGGGCCGTCTCCTCCGTGAGGCCGGCGCGCAGGGGCGGGGCGGCGAGGGAGGCGGTGTGCAGGGTCTGGAAGGTGGCGTGCTCGACGGGGGTGCCGAGGTCGCCGAGGCTCTGCGGGCGGGCGGTGCGGCGGCCCAGCCAGAAACCGGCCGCGAGGAAGGGCAGGATCGCGATGCACAGGCCCGCCAGGAAGCCGCTCATGCCTTGACCTCCGCGGCCCGCAGCTCCTCGGGGAGGTGGAAGCGGGCCAGGATGGACGCCGTGCCGGCCGGGACGCGGCCCGGGGTCGCCAGCGAGACCAGGATCATGGTGAGGAAGCCCAGCGGGACCGACCACAGGGCGGGCCAGGCCAGCAGGGCGTGCAGCCCGCCCGTCGCGGGCAGGCCCGCCATGGTCGCGGCGACGGCGGCGAAGGCCGAGCCGCCGCCCACGAGCATCCCGGCGGCCGCGCCCGGCGGGGTCAGCCGCCGCCACCAGATGCCGAGGACGAGCAGCGGGCAGAACGAGGACGCGGACACCGCGAAGGCCAGGCCCACCGCGTCGGCCACCGGCAGTCCGCCCACCAGCAGGCTCGCGGCGAGCGGGACGACCACGGCCAGACCGGTGCCGAGCCGGAAGTGCCGGACGCCGCGGGAGGGCAGGACGTCCTGGGTGAGGACGCCCGCCACGGCCATGGTCAGGCCCGACGCGGTGGACAGGAACGCCGCGAAGGCGCCGCCCGCGACCAGCGCGCCGAGCAGGTCGCCGCCGAGTCCGCCGATCACCCGGTCGGGCAGCAGCAGGACGGCCGCGTCGGCGTCGCCGGCGAGGGCCAGCTCCGGGGCGTACAGGCGGCCGAGGGCCCCGTAGACGGGCGGCAGCAGGTAGAAGGCGCCGATCAGGGCGAGGACGACGACGGTGGTGCGGCGGGCGGCGACGCCGTGCGGGCTGGTGTAGAAGCGGACGACGACGTGCGGCAGGCCCATCGTGCCGAGGAAGGTCGCGAGGATCAGGCCGTACGTCGCGTACAGGGGGCGTTCCTCGCGGCCGGCGGCGAGGCTGGTGGACATGCCGCCGTTGCCGCCGCGTTCGGCGGTGGGGACGGGGGTGCCCGGGGTGAAGGTGAGGCGGGTGTCCCGCTCGACGCGGTGGGTGCCGGCGGGCAGGCTCAGCGCGGCCCGCTCGTACCGTCGGCCGTCGACCGTGCCGGTCACCGTCACGGTCAGGGGCCGGTCCAGGGTCAGGTCGAGGCTGGAGTCGACCCGGACGGCCCGCTGGTCGCGGAAGGCGGGCGGCTCCTCGAAGACCTGCCGGGGCGCGCCGTCGCCCTGCCAGGCGAGGATCAGGAACAGGGCGGGGACGAGGAGGGCGGTCAGCTTGAGCCAGTACTGGAAGGCCTGCACGAAGGTGATGCTGCGCATGCCGCCGGCGGCGACGGTCGCGGTGACGACCACGGCCACGATCAGCCCGCCGAGCGAGTCGGGCGCCCCGGTGAGCACGGTCAGGGTCAGCCCGGCGCCCTGGAGCTGGGGCAGCAGGTAGAGCCAGCCGACGCCCACGACGAAGGCGCCCGCCAGTCGCCGTACCGCCTGGGAGGCGAGGCGGGCCTCGGCGAAGTCGGGGAGGGTGTAGGCGCCGGAGCGGCGCAGCGGGGCGGCGACGAAAAGGAGCAGCACCAGATAGCCGGCGGTGTAGCCGACCGGGTACCAGAGCATGTCCGGGCCCTGCACGAGGACCAGTCCGGCGATGCCGAGGAAGGAGGCCGCGGAGAGGTACTCGCCGCTGATGGCGGCCGCGTTCAGGCGGGGGCCGACGGTACGGGAGGCGACGTAGAAGTCGGAGGTCGTGCGGGAGATGCGCAGGCCGAAGGCGCCGACGAGGACGGTCGCCACGACGACCAGGGCGACGGCGGGGACGGCGAACGCGGAGTTCACCGGTCCTCGACCAGACGGACGAGGTCGCGTTCGTTGCGTTCGGCGCGGCGGACGTACCAGCGGGCGAGCAGGACCAGCGGGGCGTACAGGCCGAAGCCGAGGACCGCCCACTCCAGGCGGCGGGCGTCGGGCATCGCCGCGAACAGCAGGGGCAGCGGGCCGACCAGCAGCACGAGGACGGCGAACACGGTGAGCGCGGCCCGCAGCTGGGTGCGCATCAGGGAGCGGACGTAGGTGTGGCCGAGGGTCGTCTGCTCGTCGATCTCGGTGCGCGGGCGGTAGTGGCCGAAGGCGTGGGGGTGGCGCCCGCGCGAGCGGGGCCGGGCGTGCGGGAGGGTGCGGCGGGGCGGGCCGGTGACGACCACGCGGCGCTCGGCGGGGTCCTGCTGGGGCACGGTCACGGCCTCCTCATCAGCAGGTCCCGCAGTTCGCGGGCGTGGCGGCGGCTGACCTGGAGTTCCTCGCCGCCGACGACGACGCTGACGGTGCCCGCGTCCAGGCGGAGTTCGCCTATGTGGCGCAGGCCGACGAGGTGGCGGCGGTGGATGCGGACGAAGCCCCGGGCCCGCCAGCGCTCCTCCAGGGTGGACAGCGGGATGCGGACGAGGTGGCTGCCGCGGTCGGTGTGCAGGCGGGCGTAGTCGCCCTGGGCCTCGACGTGGGTGATGTCGTCGACGGACACGAACCGGGTCACGCCGCCCAGCTCGACGGGTATGTGGTCGGGGTCGGGCTCGTGGACGGGGATGCGCGGGGCGGTGCCGCGCAGTTCGGCGGCGCGGCGGACGGCCTCGGCGAGCCGTTCCTTGCGGACCGGCTTGAGGACGTAGTCGACGGCCTTGAGGTCGAAGGCCTGCACGGCGAAGTCCTCGTGGGCGGTGACGAAGACGATCAGGGGCGGGCGGGCGAAGCCGGTGAGCAGCCGGGCCAGGTCGAGGCCGTCGAGGCCGGGCATCTGGATGTCGAGGAAGACGACGTCGACGGCTTCGGGGCCTTCGGGGCCGGATTCCAGGGCCCGGTTGATCCGGCGCAGCGCCTCCGTCGCGTCACCGGCGCCCTCCACGCTGCCGATCCGGGGGTCCGCGGAGAGCAGGTAGAGCAGCTCCTCCAGCGAGGGGCGTTCGTCGTCGACGGCGAGGGCGCGCAGCATGAAGGTGGAGTGTAGGGGCGATCCGGACGGCTGGACACGTGCCGGGGTGCCGATGTGTCCGCTGGATACAGTGCCCTCATGAACAGCGGCCCCGCCCCTTTCGACGCGCTCGACCGGAAGATCCTCACCGCGCTGATGGCGAACGCCAGGACGAGCTTCGCCGAGATCGGCACGGCGATCGGGCTGTCGGCCACGGCGGTCAAGCGCCGGGTGGACCGGCTGCGGGACAGCGGGGTGATCACCGGGTTCACGGCGACGGTGCAGCCGTCGGCGCTGGGCTGGCGCACGGAGGCGTACGTGGAGGTGTACTGCGAGGGGGCGGCCCCGCCGCGGCGGCTCGCGGAGGTGGTGCGCAACCATCCGGAGATCACCGCGGCGATGACGGTGACGGGCGGCGCGGACGCGCTGCTGCACGTGCGGGCGCGGGACGTGGAGCACTTCGAGGAGGTGCTGGAGCGCATCCGGGTGGAGCCGTTCATCCGCAAGACGATCAGTGTGATGGTGCTGTCGCACCTGCTGCCGGAGAGCCCGGAGGCGGGCGCGACCCACGAGGCCCCGCACGCCGCACCCGGTGACGCAGCAGACGTGCGCTGAGCAGGGCGAAGACGCAGCGTTCCTGCGTGAACACGCAACTCATCTTCCTTGTCGGGCGTCCCGCTCGCTTCCTACCGTGGTGTCACCCCCAGTCGACCGCGCAGGAAAAGCGGAGGAACCCCTCTGTGACCGTCAGCCGTGTGCCGCGCCTTCGGCGCTTCCTCGTCTGTGAACCCAGACACTTCGCGGTGCAGTACGCGATCAACCCCTGGATGCATCCCGACTCCCCCGTCGACGTCGACCTCGCGCACGAGCAGTGGCGGGCGCTGATCAGCGCGTACCGCGCGCACGGCCACACCGTCGACACCGTCGAGCCCGCCCCCGGGCTGCCCGACATGGTCTTCGCCGCGAACTCGGCGGTCGTCGTCGACGGCCGCGTCTTCGGCTCCCTCTTCCACGCGCCGGAGCGGCGCGCCGAGTCCACCCACTACGAGACGTGGTTCAGGACGGCGGGCTTCGACGTGCACCGGCCCGCGGCCGTCTGCGAGGGCGAGGGCGACCTAGTGTGGACGGGCCGGTACATGCTGGCCGGCACCGGGTTCCGCACCACCCGGGAGGCCCACCGGGAGGTGCAGGAGTTCTTCGGGCACCCGGTGGTCAGCCTGACGCTGGTGGACCCGCACTTCTACCACCTGGACACGGCGCTGTTCGTGCTCGACGGCGGGCCCGACGGAAACATCGCGTACTACCCGGAGGCCTTCTCGCCGGGAAGCCGTGAGGTGCTCGCCCGGCTCTACCCGGACGCGGTGCTCGCCACCCGCGACGACGCGATGACGTTCGGGCTGAACTCCGTCTCCGACGGCCGCAACGTCTTCATCGCGCCGCGTGCCGAGGCGCTCGCCGAGCGCCTCGCCGACCACGGCTACGTCCCCGTCCCCGTCGACCTCTCGGAGTTCCAGAAGGCCGGAGGTGGCATCAAGTGCTGCACCCAGGAGATCCGTTCATGACCGCACCCGCTCGCACGCGTTCGTCCGCCGACCTGATCCGGGCCGAGGAGCCCGTCCTCGCACACAACTACCACCCGCTGCCCGTGGTCGTCGCGCGTGCCGAGGGGGCCTGGGTGGAGGACGTCGAGGGCCGCCGCTACCTCGACATGCTGGCCGGGTACTCGGCGCTGAACTTCGGGCACCGCCACCCGCTGCTGATCGAGGCCGCGCACCGCCAGCTGGACCGGCTGACGCTGACCTCCCGCGCCTTCCACAACGACAGGCTCGCCGAGTTCGCGGAACGGCTCGCCCGGCTGACCGGGCTGGACATGGTGCTGCCGATGAACACCGGCGCCGAGGCCGTCGAGAGCGGGATCAAGGTGGCCCGCAAGTGGGCGTACGACGTGAAGGGGGTGCCGGCCGACCGGGCGACCATCGTGGTCGCCGCGGACAACTTCCACGGCCGTACGACGACGATCGTCAGCTTCTCGACGGACGAGACGGCGCGGGCCGGGTTCGGGCCGTTCACGCCGGGGTTCCGGATCGTCCCGTACAACGACCTGGCGGCGCTGGAGGCGGCGGTCGACGAGACGACGGCGGCCGTGCTGATCGAGCCGATCCAGGGCGAGGCGGGCGTCCTGATCCCGGACGACGGCTACCTGGCCGGGGTGCGGGAGCTGACCCGGCGCCGGGGCTGCCTCTTCGTCGCCGACGAGATCCAGTCCGGGCTCGGGCGTACGGGCCGGACGCTGGCCGTCGACCACGAGGGGGTCGTCCCGGACGTGCTGCTGCTCGGCAAGGCGCTGGGCGGCGGGATCGTGCCGGTGTCCGCCGTCGTGGCGCGGCGCGAGGTGCTGTCCGTGCTGCGGCCGGGTGAGCACGGGTCGACGTTCGGCGGGAACCCGCTGGCGGCGGCGGTGGGGACGGCGGTGGTGTCGCTGCTGGAGACCGGTGAGTTCCAGGCGCGGGCGGCCGAGCTGGGGAATGTCCTGCGGGACGGACTGGCCGCGCTGGTCGGCCGGGGGGTCGTCGGGTTCCGCGCGCGCGGGCTGTGGGCGGGAGTCGACGTGGACCCGGCGATCGGCACCGGCCGGGAGATCGGCGAACGGCTGCTCGCGCGGGGCGTTCTGGCGAAGGACACCCACGGCTCCACCATCCGGCTGGCCCCGCCCCTGACGATCACGGAGGAGGAGCTGCGGATGGCACTGGGGACGCTGGAGGGGGTGTTGGGGGCGTAGTCGGGGGTCCCCCGGGGGATTCACCTGGCCCCCGGGGGGACGGTCCCCTCCCCGGAGGGGGTTTCCCCGGGGGCGAGTCCCTCGGAGGGCCCGCAGGGCGGTTCTCCGGGGGCGAGGACTGCGTGCGCTTGCTGCGTGCGAGGACTGCGTGCGCTTGCTGTGTGCTGCGGCTGTGTGCGGCGCCCCGCCGGAGGCGGGCCGGACCGACCGGCTCCCGAGTGGGGCCGCGGGCGGGCCGTGCGCCGGGCGGGCCTGGGCGCGCCGGGCGTGGCCGGCCGGTGAGGCCGGGCAACAGGCCGCGGGTGGGGCCGGGCAACGGGCCGCCCGTGGGGCAGGACGCCGGGCCGCGGGTGGGGCAGGTGCGACGCGGGGCCGGGCGTGGTTCCGAGCCCTTGTCCGCGTCGTGGTTCCGGTCGGGGCCGGGGGCCGTGGCCCGGTCACCTCGCCGGAGGCCGTCCTCGGGGTGCGGGGTGAAGATGGAGTCGAGAGGTGGGAGAGGACTCACAGGACCATCAGGACTCCCAGCGACAGAGAGGTCGGCCGTGGGCAGTCACGACCTGGACGATGTTGCCCGCCGGCGGTTCGACGTGGCGGACACCGTACCCCTGCTGCTCGACGCGCGTGGTGTGGTGACCAGCTGGACCAGGGACGCCGAGCGGCTGTTCGGCTACGGGGCCGCGGAGGCGGTGGGCAAGGGTCTGGCCGGACTGCTGACGGTCGGGGACGCCGCGCGGGTGCCGGACGTGCTGGAGCGGTGCCGTCGGTCCGGTGGATGGGCGGGGCTGCTGTCGGCCCGCCGCAAGGACCGGCACCCGGTGCCCGTGATGGCGCGGATCACCTCGGCGGAGGAGCCCGGCGGGCCGTGGCGCTGGCTGATCCTGGTGAACGAGATGGGCGAAGCGCACGGCTGGAGCATGAGCCGTGACGTGCTGGAGCAGATGGTCGCCGGTTCACCGATCGGTATCGCGATCGTGGACACGGACCTGCGGTTCGTGTGGTCGAACGCGGCCCTGGCCCAGTTCGGCGGCGGCGCGCCCGACAGCCGGCTGGGGCTGCGGCTGGCGGACGTCCAGCCGGGCTTCGACGCGGAGGCGGTCGAGGCGCAGATGCGGCAGGTGCTGGAGACCGGCGAGCCCGTCGTCGGCTACGAGCACGTCGGGCGGCTGCGGACCGCTCCGCTGCGCGAGACGGCGCACATGCTGTCGTTCACCCGTCTGGACGACGACCACCGCGAGCCGATGGGCGTGTACTACACCGTCGTGGACATCACCGACCGGCACCGCGCCCGGCAGCGCCTCACCCTCCTGGACCGGGCCGGCCGGCACATCGGCCGCAGCCTGGACATCGCCCGGACCGCGCAGGAACTCGCCGAGGTGGTGGTCCCCGGTTTCGCCGACACCGTGGCCGTGGACCTCCTGGAGTCGGTGCTGCGGGGGGCCGAGCCCGTGGTGGGACGGGCGGCGCGGCCGGACGGGTCGATGGTGCTGCGCAGGGCCGGGCAGCGGTCGGCGGCGGACGGCCCGCGGCCGGACGGGGAGGCGGAGTCCGGCCCCGCTGCCGTCGTGGTTCACCGGGCGGGTTCCCCCGCTGTCCGCTGTCTGGTCACCGGGCGGACCTGGTGGGCGGAGCGGCTCTGGCCGGAAGCCGCGGACTGGAGCCGGGACCTTCCGCCGCTGGGCGCCGCGCCGGAGGGCGGCGAGGGGCCGGCGAGCGTGCTGATCGTGCCCGTGCGGGCCCGTGGCGCCACCCTGGGGGTGGCCGCGTTCCTGCGCCGCGCCACGCAGGAGCCCTTCTGCGAGGACGACGTGACGCTGGCCGAGGACCTCGTCTCACGCGCCGGCGTCTGCGTGGACAACGCCCGCCGTTACACCCGTGAGCGGGACGCCGCCCTGGTGCTGCAGCGCAGTCTGCTCCCGCACCGGCTGCCCGAACAGGAGGCGGTCGAGGTGGCCGCCTGCTACCGGCCGGCGGACGAGCTGACCGGCCTCGGCGGCGACTGGTACGACCTCATCCCGCTCTCGGGGGCCCGCGTGGCCCTCGTGGTGGGCGAGGTGCAGGGGCACGGCATCGACGCCGCCGCGGCCATGGGGCGGCTGCGCACCGCCGTCCGCACCCTCGCCGCGCTGGAGCTGCCGCCCGACGAGGTCCTCGCCCACCTCGACGACCAGATGGCGCGCACGGCGCAGGAGGACGCGGGAGAGGGCACGGCGGCCGCGGAGGAGGGCGTGGCGCAGGCCGTGGAGGCCGGGTGTCTGTACGTGGTGTACGACCCCGTCGACGGGCGGTGCGCGATGGCCGCCGCCGGGCATCCCGCCCCGGCGGTCGCGCTGCCCGACGGCACGGTCGCGTTCGTCGACCTGCCGCAGGGGCCGCCGCTCGGGGCGGGCGGGCCGCCCTTCGAGTCGGCCGAGCTGCTGCTGCCGGAGGGCAGCACGCTGGCGCTGCACACGGACGGACTGCTGGCCCAGGGCGGGCGGGAGGCTCCGGACGCCGCCCGGGAGCAGTTGGTGCGGGCCCTGAAGGCGCAGGCGGAGTCGCTCGACCTGCGCTGCCGGACGGTGGTCGACCTGCTGGTCCCGGACCGCCCGTACGACGACGTGGCCCTGCTGATGGCCCGTACCCGGCGGCTGCCGGCGGACCGGGTCGCGCAGTGGGAACTGCCCGCCGACCCGGCCGCGGTCGCGGAGGCCCGCAAGGCCGCGGCCCGCCGGCTCGCGGAGTGGGACCTCGCGGAACTGTCGTTCACCACCGAGCTGGTCGTCAGCGAGCTGGTCACCAACGCCATCCGGTACGCCGACGGTCCGATCCTGCTGCGCCTGATCCGCGAGCGCACCCTGGTCTGCGAGGTGCACGACGGCGGCGCCACCGCTCCCCACCTGCGCCACCCCCGCACCACCGACGAGGGCGGCCGCGGCCTGCTGCTGGTCTCCCAGATGACCCGGCGCTGGGGCACGCGCTTCCTCCCCGACGGAAAGATCATCTGGGCCGAGCAGTCCCTCACCGATCCCGGCGTCTGACGCACTCCCCGCCTCACCCGACCCTCCGGCCACAGCATGCGAAAATAACCCGAATACCGGCAGATGGGGCGTGGCCATGAAGGACTCGGCGATCGACTACGCGGCGGTGTTCCAGTCCCTGCCCGGCATGGTGGCGCTGCTGACCCCGGCCCTGGTGTACGCCGATGCCAACGAGGAGTTCCTGCGCATGTCCGGCCGCCGGCGCGAGCAGGTGGTCGGCCGTCACCTCTTCGAGGTCTTCCCCGACAACCCGCACGACCCCGCCGCCAGCGGCATGCGCAACCTGGAGGCCTCGCTGCGCCGGGTACTGGCGACCGGTGAACGCGACGCGATGGCCCTGCAGCGCTACGACGTGGAGTCGCCGGACCGGCCCGGCGAGTGGGAGGAGCGGTACTGGAGCCCCGTCAACGCGCCCGTGCGCGACGGGGACGGTTCGGTGGTGCTGCTGGTGCACCGCGTCGAGGAGGTCACCGAGCTGATCCGGGCCCGGGGCGGCGGGTCGGGGGGCCCTGCCGGGAGCCGGGACCGGGTGCTGGAGGCCGAGCTGTACACCCGTGCGCGCGAACTCCAGGAGCTGAACGAGAACCTGCGGCTGGCGCACACCCGCGAGCGGGAGGTGGCCCTGGCTCTCCAGAAGGCGATGCTGCCCGCCCGCCGGCAGGCCGGCCGCCACCAGGCGGCGGTCCGCTACCGTCCCGCGGTCGGCGCGCTCAACGTCTGCGGCGACTGGTACGACCTCGTCGACCTGGTGGGCGGCAACCGGATCGGGGTGTCGGTGGGCGACGTCGTCGGGCACGGGCTGGCGGCCGCGGGCGTGATGGGACAGCTGCGCAGCGCGCTCAGCGCCGCCTCCCGGGTCGCGGCGGGCCCCGCCCAGGCGCTGGACGTGCTCGGCCGCTACGCCCACGTCGTGGACGGCGCCGAGTCGGCGACGGCGGTGACGACGTTCATCGACTGCGACGACCACACCATCACCTACAGCAGCGCGGGCCATCCCCCGCCGGTGCTGGTGCACCCCGACGGCCACGTGGAGTTCCTCGACCGGGCCACCGATCCCCCGCTCGACGCCCGCCCCGATCCCCGGCCCCGGCCGCAGGCGTCCACCGCCTACGCGCCGGGCGCGCTGCTGGCGCTGTACACCGACGGCCTGGTGGAACGGCGGCGCGAGGACATCGACACCGGCCTCGCGCGGCTCGCCGGCTCCCTGACCCGTCACCGGCACGCCGACCCGGAGGAGATAGCCGACGCCGTCCTGCTGGAACTGCTGCCGCACGGGGGCGCCACCGACGACACGGCCCTCGTCATCGTCCGGCTGTGACGGCCAACAGCGTTGTGCCGCACGGCTCGTGGCGTCGATGCGCGCGGGTTCCGGGCGTGCGCCGCCCCGCCTAGACTTGCACCCCACACCATGCCGGTTGACCTGCTGGGACACGGCGGTTGAGCCGATCCGCCGGATTGAGGAGCCACCCGTTGTTCTACTACCTCCTGAAGTACGTGGTGCTGGGACCGCTCCTGCGCCTGCTGTTCCGGCCCCGCATCGAGGGACTCGAGCACGTGCCGGCGTCGGGAGCGGCGATCGTCGCGGGCAACCACCTGTCGTTCTCGGACCACTTCCTGATGCCGGCGATCCTCAAGCGGCGCATCACGTTCCTCGCGAAGGCCGAGTACTTCACCGGCTCCGGGGTGAAGGGCCGGCTGACCGCGGCGTTCTTCCGCAGTGCGGGGCAGATCCCGGTCGACCGCTCCGGCAAGGACGCGGGTCGGGCCGCCATCCGTGAGGGCCTCGGCGTCCTGGGCGAGGACGAGCTGCTCGGCATCTACCCGGAGGGCACCCGCTCGCACGACGGCCGCCTCTACAAGGGCAAGGTCGGTGTCGCGGTGATGGCCCTGAAGGCCGGGGTGCCCGTCGTGCCCTGCGCGATGATCGGCACGTTCGAGGCACAGCCGCCCGGCAAGAAGATCCCGAGCCTCCGCCCCGTGGCGATCCGCTTCGGCGAGCCCCTCGACTTCTCCCGCTACGCCGGCATGGAGGGCGAGAAGGCGGTCCTGCGCGCGATCACCGACGAGATCATGTACGCGATCCTGACGCTGTCGGGGCAGGAGTACGTCGACCGGTACGCGGCCGAGGTAAAGGCGGAGGAAGCGGCGGCGGCGAAGGAGAGGGCGCGCAGGTTCCCTCGTTTTCCCACGCGTTGACACCGGCGGGACGGAACGGGGGCACGGCGGTACGGGTGAGGGGCGGCCGGGATGATCCGGCCGCCCCTCGCTGTCGTGTCGGCCGCTACGGCAAAGCCGTCGCGGAGCCTACGGCTTGGGCGTGGCGTGCGGGGCGCAGGTCACGTCCGCGGTGTCCAGCTCGCCCGTGAGGAGGTAGGTGTCCACGCGGGTGTTGATGCAGGAGTTGGCCAGGCTGGTGACGCCGTGGGAGCCCGCGTCCTTCTCGGTGATCAGGCGGGAGCCCTTGAAGCGCTGGTGCAGTTCGACGGC
This sequence comes from Streptomyces sp. NPDC017202, assembly GCF_044331705.1. Classification (NCBI taxonomy): domain Bacteria; kingdom Bacillati; phylum Actinomycetota; class Actinomycetes; order Kitasatosporales; family Streptomycetaceae; genus Streptomyces; species Streptomyces sp. NPDC017202. The sequence continues at coordinate 53,326 of NZ_JBIRNP010000029.1, forward strand.
GCCCTCGTAGGGGGTGGCCGCGTCCCGCTCGGACTGCACGATGAGCACCGGCGGAAGGCCCTTGTGGGTCTTGACGTTCACCGGGGTCTGCTGCTTGACCGGCCAGGTGGCGCACGGCAGGTTCATCCAGGCGTTGGCCCAGGTCATGAACGGGTGGTCCTGGTGCAGACGCGTGTTGTCGCGGTTCCACTTGGTCCAGCTGGTGGGCCACTTGGCGTCGGTGCACTCGACGGCCGTGTAGACGGCGTTGCTGTTCTCGGAGGCGGCGTTGCCGGCCGTGTCCGACAGGTCGGGGGCGGCGGCGTCGACGAGGGCCTGGGTGTCACCGGCGACGTACTTGCTGAAGACGGTGGCGACCGGGACCCAGGAGGAGTCGTAGTACGGGGCGCTCTGGAAGAAGGAGATCAGCTCGGCGGGGCCGACGACGCCGCCGAGGGGGCTCTTCTTGGCCGTGGCGCGCAGGTCGAGCCACTTGGCCTGGACGGCGGCACGGGTGGTGCCGAGGTGGAAGGTCGCGTCGTTGGCGGCGACCCAGTCCTGCCAGTCCTTCCAGCGGCCCTCGAAGGCGACGTCCTGGTCGAGGTTGGCCTCGTACCAGATCTTCTCCCGCGAGGGGTTCACCACGCTGTCGACGACCATGCGGCGCACGTGCCCCGGGAACAGGGTGCCGTAGACGGCGCCGAGGTAGGTGCCGTAGGAGACGCCGAGGAAGTTCAGCTTCTTCTCGCCGAGGGCGGCGCGGACGACGTCGAGGTCGCGCACGGTGTTCGGCGTGGTCATGTACGGCAGCATGTCGCCGCTGCGCTCGTAGCAGCCCTCGGCGTACTCGCGGGCGAGCTTGCGCTGGGCGCGCTTGTCGGCCTCGGTGTCCGGGACGGGGTCGGCCTTGGGCGCCTTGACGAACTCCTGCGGGTCGACGCAGGAGATGGGCGCGGAGTGGCCGACGCCGCGCGGGTCGAAGCCCACGAAGTCGTAGGCCTTGGCGATGTTGGCCCAGACCGGGGCCTTGGTGGTGACCCGGCGCGGGAAGCGCAGGCCGGAGCCGCCGGGGCCGCCGGGGTTGTAGACGAGGGCGCCCTGGCGCTCCTCCTTCGTCCCGGTGTTGCCGATGCGGTCGACGGCGATCTTGATCTGCTTGCCGTCGGGCCGGGCGTAGTCGAGCGGCACGGTCACGTAGCCGCACTGGATGGGCTTCTCCAGCCCCCAGTCGGCCGGACAGTCCTGCCAGTCGATGCCGGCCTTCGCGGCCCGCTCCGCGGCGATCGCGGCGCCGCGCATCTCGCGGTCCTGCCCCGGCCGGGAGCCGGTCGCGTTCGCGGTCGGTGCCATGACCGCGCCGGCCACCAGCGTCGCGGCGACGAGTGCGCCGGCCGAGCCGAGCGCCGTCGTCCGTCCGGTCGGTCGTATGTCCCTCAAGTGGACCCTCCCCGTATCTCAGTTCGCCTTTTCAGAACGTCAGTACGGGATCCTTGCCGCTGTGAGGTCCCTGAGAACAGGTGTCGTTGACCTTCTTTGCCAATCCGATAACCGGAGAGACACGTCCCGCTCACCGGATGAACACCGTCGTCAGGTCAGGGACTTGGTCGTCAGGTCAGGGACTTGAGGGCCGCGTCCAGGACGCGCCGCAGCCGCAGGCCGTCCGGCGCGACCGCGGTCACCAGAGCGGCGGGCCCGGCCAGCGGCACGAGCGTGGCGCCGTCGCCCAGCATCCGGGCGGAGACCGGATCGTCGGCGAACTCCGGCCGCACGACGACCAGCTGACCGACGGCGCGGTGTCCCGCGAGGACGGCGGGTCCGTCCCAGCCGCCGGGGGCACCCGGCCCGCAGGCCAGTTCCTGGACGAGGACGGCACGCCCGCCGACCCGGACGACGAGCCGGCTGCTGAGCCGGCCGGGCTCCTCGCCGACCCGGCCGAGCACCTGCTCCTCGCGCAGGACGAGCCGGGCGCCCGGGGCGAGGTCGGCGCGGGTGGTGACGTACAGGTCGCTGCCCCGCGCGGAGATCAACGGCTCCGGGAGCCAGTGCAGTTCGCCGCCGTCGGCGATGTCCAGCCGTACCGTGTGACGGGCCTCGTCCTTGACCTGACCGGGCAGGGCGATGGTGGCGGCGGCCGAGCCGACGCGCAGCCGGGCGCCGCTCCCGACCTCCGCCTCGACGGCGAAGCGGTCGCCGCCGAGCGGTCCGCTCATCGCGCCGACCAGCACGACGCGGGCCTCGCCGGCGTCGCCGCGGGTCCGCCGCAGCGCGAGCGGCCCGTCGCTCTCCAGCACGGGCAGCGCGGTGCCGCCACGGCCGTCCGCACGGGCCCGGATCCGCGCGGTGGCGTGCACACCGCTCATGTCAGGCCGTCCACGCGGCGAGCCGCTCCCGCACCCACGCGGCGACCTGCCGTACGCCGTCCTCGCTCCGCAACGACTGGAACACCACGGGCAGTTCGGCGCGCTGCGCCTTGGCGTCGGCGGCCATCCGGGTGAGGTCGGAGCCGACGTACGGCGCGAGGTCGGTCTTGTTGACGACGAGGAGGTCGGCGGTGGTGACGCCGGGCCCGCCCTTGCGGGGGATGTCGTCCCCTCCGGCGACGTCGATGACGAAGATCTGCGCGTCCACGAGCCCCTTGGAGAAGGTGGCGGTCAGGTTGTCCCCGCCGGACTCGACCAGGACGAGGTCCAGCGGCCCCACCTCGTCCTCCAGGTCCTCCACCGCTTCGAGGTTGGCGGAGATGTCGTCCCGGATCGCGGTGTGCGGGCAGGCCCCCGTCTCGACGGCCGTGATCCGCTCGGGCGGCAGCACGGCCTCCCGCAGCAGGAACTCGGCGTCCTCGCGGGTGTAGATGTCGTTGGTGACGACCGCCAGCGAGAGCTCGTCGCGCAGCGCCCGGCAGAGCGCGGCCACGGTGGCGGTCTTCCCCGACCCGACGGGCCCGCCGAGCCCGATCCGCAGGGCGCGGCGCGCCCCGTCGGGCCGCCGGGCGTCGGCACCGACGGCGGCGGGCCCGTGGTGAGCGTGGTCGAGATGCATGTACGGCTCCTTTTTTCGACTGGCCGGGACCGGCCGGGCTGCACGGCCCGTCCGGGGGTTCCCCTCCGAGGGGGTGCGGGGACGAGGCCGTTCAGGCCGGCGGGGGGTGCTGGGCGCAGCTCCCGGGACGGGAGGGGGTGGGGGGACGAGGAACCTCAGGACGCGAACAACCGCATGCCCCACCCCGCGTGCGCCTCCGCCCCGATCTCGAGCAACGGCGCGGACGCCGCGGGCAGCACCTCCACCCCCTCGCTCGGCACCGCCGCGCCCGCCACCACCGCCCGGTCGACGAGCCCGTCCACTTCGGCGGCCATCCGCGCCAGCACAGCCGTCGCCTCGAACGGATCGAGGCTCAGCAGCCGCACGACCGCCGAAGCCGGCCCGCTCACGCTCTCGTACGCCGCGCAGTAGGCCGCGTCCCGGGGCTCGAGCCCCGCCGCGCGGGCCGTCAGCCCGAGCACCACCGGCTGATGTGCCCCCTTGGGGAACTTCCTTGCCAGCGCGTCGAGTTCGGCATCGGGCCAGGTGGCCCGCGCTGCCCGGAGCAGTTGCCGGCCGAGCCGGCGGGCGGCCGCCCGCAGCGCGGGCGACGGTGTCCGCGCGTCGGCGGCGGCGTCCAGTTCGCCGGGGTCGGCCCCGGCCGCCGCGGCCGCGGCCAGCGCCGCCGCCACCAGGCCGGCCGTGTGCAGCCGGCCCCGGCAGAAGTCCGCCAGGTCCACCGCGCCGGTGATCCGGCCCGCCTTGACCGCTTCCTCGGCTCCGCCGGAGTGGGCGTGCCCGCCGGCGGGGAAGCGTCCGTCGGCGAGGACGAGAAGTGCCGCCCTGCTCATCGCGGGCCCATCAGAAGAGGAAGTAACGCTGGGCCATGGGCAGTTCGGCTGCCGGTGCCGCCTCGACCAGCTCGCCGTCGATGCGTACGGCGAAGCTGTCGGGGTCGACCTCGACCCGCGGCCGGGCGTCGTTCTCCCGCATGTCGGCCTTGGTGACGCCCCGCGTGGAGTCGATCGCGACGAACCTCTTGCCGAGGTGCAGGCGTTCGGGGAGCCCGTCCTCGATCGCCAGTGGGGCGACGAAGTTGAACGAGTTGGACGCCGGTGCCCGTCCGATCGCCCCGTACATGGGACGCGGCAGGATCGGCTGCGGGGTGGGGATGGACGCGTTGGCGTCGCCCATCTGCGCGTACGCGATCTGCCCGCCCTTGATGACGAGGTGCGGCTTGACGCCGAAGAACGCCGGTTCCCACAGGACGAGGTCGGCCAGCTTGCCGGTCTCGACGGAGCCGATCTCCCTCGCCAGCCCCTGCGCGAGCGCGGGATTGATCGTGTACTTGGCGACGTAGCGGCGTACGCGGTGGTTGTCGGCACCGCCGTCCCCGGGCAGCGCGCCCCGGCGTCGCTTCATCACGTGCGCCGTCTGCCAGGTCCGCAGGACGACCTCGCCGACCCGGCCCATCGCCTGGCTGTCGGAGGAGATGATCGAGATGGCGCCGAGGTCGTGGAGGATGTCCTCCGCGCCGATCGTGGAGGGCCTGATCCGGGACTCGGCGAAGGCGAGGTCCTCCGGCACCGCGGGGTTCAGGTGGTGGCAGACCATCAGCATGTCGAGGTGTTCCTCGGCGGTGTTGACGGTGTACGGCCGGGTCGGGTTCGTCGAACTCGGCAGCACGTGCGGCTCGGAGACGACGGTCATGATGTCGGGCGCGTGCCCGCCGCCGGCGCCCTCGGTGTGGTACGCGTGGATGCCGCGGCCGGCGATCGCCGCGAGCGTGTCGCCCACGAACCCGGCCTCGTTCAGCGTGTCGGTGTGGATGGCGACCTGGATGCCGGTGCGGTCGGCGACCGTGAGGGAGGCGTCGATGACGGCCGGGGTGGAGCCCCAGTCCTCGTGCAGTTTCAGGCCCAGCGCACCGCCCCGGATCTGGGAGAGCATCGCCTCGTGGGAGACGGTGTTGCCCTTGCCGAGGAAGCCGACGTTGAGCGGGTACTGCTCCATCGCCTCCAGCATGCGGGCCAGGTGCCAGGGGCCGGGCGTCACGGTGGTCGCCTTCGAGCCCTCGGCCGGTCCGGTGCCGCCCCCGACCAGGGTGGTCACGCCCGCGGACAGCGCCTCGTCGGCGATCTGGGGGCAGATGAAGTGGACGTGCGCGTCGATCGCGCCGGCCGTGAGGATCCGCCCGTTGCCGGCGATGACCTCGGTCTCGGGCCCGATCACCAGGTCGGGGTGGACACCGTCCATGGTGTCGGGGTTGCCGGCCTTGCCGATGCCGGTGATGCGCCCGTCACGGATGCCGATGTCGGCCTTGACGATGCCCCAGTGGTCGACGACGACGGCCCCGGTGACGACGGTGTCCGGCGTGCCGTCCGCGCGTGTGGCGCGCGCCTGGCCCATGGACTCCCGGATGACCTTGCCGCCGCCGAACACGGCCTCGTCACCGGCCAGACCCGGCCCGCCGGATCGGTCCTCCTCGATCTCGATCAGCAGGTCGGTGTCGGCGAGCCGGATGCGGTCCCCGGTGGTCGGCCCGAACAGGTCGGCGTACGCGGCGCGCGAGATCTCAGGCATCGAGGGCACCTCCGGTCTCCCCGCGCAGACCGGGCACGACCCTGGCGCCGGCGAGCGGTACGAGTTCGACGTCGACGGGGATCCCGGGTTCGAAGCGCACGGCGGTGCCGGCGGCGACGTTCAGCCGCTTGCCGCGCGCGGCGGCGCGGTCGAACTCCAGTCCGGGGTTGGCCTCGGCGAAGTGGTAGTGGGAGCCGACCTGGACGGGCCGGTCGGCGGCGTTGAGGACGGTGAGCCGGGTGATCTCGCGGCCCGCGTTGTAGACGATCGGGCCGGACCCGAACAGGATCTCGCCGGGAATCATCGAGGCCCCCTCAGACGATCGGGTCGTGGACGGTGACGAGCTTGGTGCCGTCCGGGAAGGTCGCCTCGACCTGCACGTCGTGGATCATCTCGGGGATGCCCTCCATGACGTCGTCACGGGTGAGCAGCGTGCGGCCGGAGGCCATCAGCTCGGCGACGGTACGGCCGTCCCGCGCCCCCTCGAGGAGGTGCGCGGTGATCAGGGCGACGGCCTCGGGGTGGTTGAGCCTGAGCCCCCGGGCCCTGCGCTTCTCGGCGACGTCGGCAGCCACATGGATGAGCAGCCTCTCCTGCTCGTGCGGGGTCAGTTGCACGTCCCACCTCACCTCCTCGCTCCGGACCGTGCGGGGTCCGGTTGCCGCGGCCATCGGGCAAAGTACCTGGTGGCGTGGAGGGGCAGGCTAATGGGACCGCGTTTCGCGGACGTTAACCGAGCTGTGATGCGCGGGTCCGGTGCACGCCAGGGGCACGCCCGGTGCACGCCCGGTGCACGCCCGGTGCGGGTCCGGTGCGGGTCCGGTCCGCCGGCTCAGCGTGCGCCGCGGTCCGCGGCTCCGGTCCGCGCGTCCGGTGCGGGTGTCCGGTCCGCGCGTCCGGTGCGGGTGTCCGGTGCGGGTGTCTAGGAGGGGTCGGGACCGTGGTGTTCCGCCGCGATCCCGAACCGCTGCCGCTCGCCGGAGGCGGACGCCACGTCGCGGACGGCCGAGACCGAGCTGATCACCCGCTCCCCGGCCGGGGCGTCAGGCGCGTCCAGCGCGTCGAGCCGCTCGAGGTCGGAGGCGGAGACGAGGGCGACGAGGGGCTTGCCGTGGCGCGTCACGACGACGCGCTCACCGCCGTACACCACCCGGTTGATCAGGTCGGCGAGTTCAGCCCTGGCTTGTGTCACCGGAATCTCGTAGGCCATGAACCCATTCTAACGTGACGTACGTCCTGTACATTTTTTACCGATGCCTGAGGAGGGGGTTCCCATGGTCCGACCGCCCGCCCGCCACACCCCGGACGCGGGGTGAGCCGCCGATGCTTCCCGAACTGCCGCCGCTGCCGGCACTGACCCGTGCCGAGGCCGAGCTGATCGACCGTTATCTGGAGGTGGTCGACATGGTCGGCCGCGTCAATCCCGCCCGACGCGGCGACACGTACGGCGGGCTGCGGGCCGCCCAGGCGCTGGTGAGCCGGGCGACCGCGCTGCGGGACGCGCTGACGCTGATGCACCAGCGGGGCGAGAGCGAGCTGCACGCGCCCACGCTCGCGCGGGCGCTGCGCCTCCTCGACGGGGAGCGCCGCACGGCGCGCGTCACGGTGCCGCCGCTCTCCGACAGTTGACCCACGTCCGTCCGGTCCGGACGGCGGGCGCGGAGCACGTGGCGTCCGGACCGGGACACAAACGGACCAAACGGCGTACCCCTGTTCGGCGTATCGTTGGCCGCCTTCCCCGACCCCTCAAGTTGCGCGGGGGGCGGCGAAAGTGGGCGGAATCCGAGGTTCCCGTGCTGGTCGGAGGCCTGGTGGCACCTTGACATCTGATCGAACATCAGGGTGTCCACCCGAACGGGTGAGTGGTGAGTAACCCCACAAATCCCCGGTTCCGTTGGGATTTTCGGACATCGGTGAGCCAAGATCCCTGACTGACGACAAGCCCCCGCCACAAGCGGCGGGGCGGTCCGGGCGGACGCCGAGTCCTGCCGCCGTCCGGATGCCCGAGTCGACAGGAGTGCACCGGCAGGAGTGGAGGACCCGAGCAAGCCGGGCCGCCGGACCGAACGCCCCCGAGAGGGAGGCGCCGGGCCGAGCAGCCCTTGGGGTGAAGCCGCAGCAGCGGCCGGGCAACTTCGCCAGCCCGAATCCGACAGGTCATCCTTCACAGGCGGCTGACGAAGGGTTGCGCATGACTGCGCTCAATCGTGTCCCGTCCCTCATGGCCCGGGCCGGTACGGCCTCGGCGTTCGCCATCGCCGCCGTCGGCGGCTCGATCGTGGTCCCGGGTGTGGCGTCCGACGCCGCTGCCGCCACCCCGGCGACGAAGGCACTGAAGATCGCCGCCTCCAAGAAGGGCTCCCCGTACCGGTACGGGGCCACGGGGCCGAACAGGTTCGACTGCTCGGGGCTGACGCTGTACTCGTTCAAGAAGGCCGGCAAGAAGCTGCCGCGCACGGCCGCCCAGCAGTACAACAAGACGCGCCACATCTCCGCCGGCAGCCGCAAGGCCGGGGACCTGGTGTTCTTCCACTCGGGGTCGAACGTCTACCACGTCGGGATCTACGCCGGTAAGGGCAAGATCTGGCACTCCCCGAAGACCGGGGACGTGGTGAGGCTCCAGAAGATCTGGACCAAGAGCGTCTGGTACGGCCGGGTCAAGTGACCTCCCGGGGCGGTGGCGGCGTCCTGACGCGCCGCCACCGCCCCGGGACTCACCCCCGGCCCTCCGAGGGGCGCAGCGGGGCCCTGGACGCCCGTGGGGGCGCCGCGTGGGCCTGGACGGCCCCGGAGGGGCGTCACGGGGGCCGGGGCGGCCTCGCGGGGCTCCGTGGGGCCCCGGAGGATTCCAGGGCCCTCCGGAAGGAGCCAGGGCTCCCCGGAGGGACGCCGCGGACCCGAGGCGGCGCCTGGGGCCCGTCAGAGGTCCTGCTGCCCCGCCGCCGTCGCCGGCGCCGCCTTGCCGACGGGCTCGCCGGGCACCGTCCAGGGCAGTTCGATGAAGACGGTCTTGCCGCCCTCGCGGGTGGGGCGGACCCGGAGCCTGCCGCCGCGCTCCGCGGTCAGCCATCTGATGATCACCATGCCTCGGCCGTTGTCCTGCTGGACGGCGGCCGGCAGCCGTTGGGGGAAGCGCGGGTGGCTGTCGGTGACGCCGACGTACAGCCGTTCGTCGCGGTCGAGGACGAGGTCCACGGTGAAGGTGGGCGACTGCCCGAAGGTGTGCTGTACGGCGTTGGTGGCCAGCTCGGAGACGATCAGGCGGACGGTGTCGGCCAGCTCCGCGGTGGCCGGGAGGCCCCACTGCGCGAGGGTGTCGAGCACGTGGGTGCGGGCAGTGGACACCGAGGCGGGATCGCTCGGCAGAGTGACGGATGCTTCCAGGTGGTCTGCCATGGCGACGTCGTCCCTTTCCCACGGGACCGGAGTCCGACACGGTGCGGATGGTTCGAGTACGGTCCCGGACTGGTGCTTCGTCGCCAGAGTGCCATCAACACGCCGGTCGCGGACGGCGATCCACCAAGTTGTGCATATATCTGTCGCTCGATGCGGTGAACTCTGCTAGGTCCTGTCGTCAAATTCCTGCCGTCCGCCTGGAGGGCGGGCTCTGCGGCGTCAGGTGCGTGCTCTCGGCGTGCCGGGCCCTGATCCTCGTA
>NZ_JBIRNP010000030.1:0-54853 GCF_044331705.1 Streptomyces sp. NPDC017202
GACACCACCGGTCCGTCGTCGCCGGCCCGTCTTCCCCGCAAGCACCCGCCTACCCCCGACTCCCACGACCATTCCCCGAAATTTTCACGGGACGGAACCGGGGTGTCCGGGCCGGGGCCGCTGACGAGCACGGTCCCTTTCGGGACGCCCCTCAATGGGCTCCTGGACCGAGGTCCGCGAGCAGGTCGTCCATCACCGCCTCCTCTTCGACCCGGACACCGTGTTCGACGAGGGCGGCGGCCAGGGCAGGATCCCAGGGCGTCGCGGCGGACGGGCCCGTCAGATCCGGGGCCCGGTCCGCTGCGGCCACCGCTGCCCGGTAGTCGGCGGCCCCGTAGCGCCAGGGTCGCCAAGGGACGTTTCTCGCCAGTGCCGTGGCGATGCGTACACCGCCCCAGCGGCCGTCCGCGTAGCAGCCGTTCCCGAACGCGGTCCACGGACCAGGCGAGGCCGGGGTCGCCGGGCAGGCGGGCGAGACGCTCGGCATCGACGCCGGTTCGGGCCTCCGGCAGTGACGATCCCCTCGTCGCCCGGTCTCCCTCACGACCGGGAGGGGTGTCGGACGGTTCACGTCCACAGGGATCCCTGCCCGCCGGCGCCGTCGACGATGTCGGTCTGCTCCGGCTCACCGGGAGGACTCACCGCCCCGTCGGCCCCCTCGCCGGAGCGGCAGGCTGCTCGTTCCCCTCGCCCGGCCGCAACGGTGGGTGGTGTCGTCATCCGCGCCGGACGAACCGCACCGGTTCCGTGAGCACGGCGGCGGCGGACTCCGTGTCGGCCAGCCGGGCCGACAGGGTGGCCTCGGCGAGGCGTGGCGGCAGGGCATCGCCGAACTTCAGGCCGCGTACCGCACGTTCGTCGACGTCCGGCAGGCACAACCGGTCGGCCGCATCCTTCTTGAGCTCACTCCAGGTGTCCACGGTGACGTCCTCGCGCAGCCGGATCCAGCGGTCGTCGACGTGCTGTCCCGGTACGGCGACCGTGTCGAGAGTGGCGGCGAGGGTGGCGTTCGCGCGGTGGCCCGCCCAGGTCCACCAACGCGTTTGTCCCCCCGCGTCCTGAATGATCAGGGTGCCGCCGGGATGCACCCGCTCCAGGTGCTCCTCACGGGCACGTCGCAGGGCGCTGGTCGCCCGCCCCGTCATCTTCACGGGCGGGTCCTCACCCAGCAGTACCCGGCGTTCCGCACGGGTGAGTTCGTAGGACCCCGCCGAACCGAAGCCGGGGCTGCTCCACTTGGCCTTGCCTCCCCCGTCGACGGGTTCGACGAAGCAGCGCTTGCGCCGCCAGTCGATGTAGGTGACCTGCCAGCTCCGGCCGGCCAGGAGAAGGCGACGCGGGCCGTCGACCCGTTCGGTGAGGAGGCTGGGGTCGGTCCGGCCGATCTCCGTCCGTCCCTGCAGGACGGTGAACTGCGGTGGTGCGGTGAACACGGCGGTGAGGTTCATGAAGTGGCGGTGTCCGAAGCGCCGTTCCGCCTCGGGGCCGATGAACAGCATGCCGCCGTCCCGGTCCAGGTATCCCTGGTCGACGAGGTGGCGCACGATCGGCTCGGCCGACGCGCCGAAGGGGCCGAGTCCGTTCCACCATTCCTGCCACAGGTGCTCGCCCACATGGTTCTCCTGCAGGCACAGGGCGAGGAGTTGCTGGGCGACGATGTGCCGGGGCTCCGGTGGCGCCACGACGGGCTCCACCCATCCCTGGGACCACTTGAGCAGCAGTCCGGCCGCTCCCAGCAGGCCTTCCTCGTCCAGGGCGAGGAACAGGCAGTTGCGTGCGGTGCCCTCACGGCGTCCGGAACGGCCGAGCCGCTGGAGGAAGGAGGCCACCGAGGCGGGGGCGTCGATCTGGATGACCCGGTCCAGGTCTCCGACGTCGATGCCGAGTTCCAGCGTACTGGTGGAGATGATCACGCAGTCGCGGGCCTCGGCGAAGGCGGCCTCGGCACGTCGGCGCTCGTCGAGGGAGAGCGAGGCGTGCGAGAGGAAGGTGGTGATGCCCTTCGCCAGGAGTTTCTCCCCGAGTTCCTCCACGTATCGCCGTGACTCGCAGAAGACGAGGCGCTTCTCGCCGCGGTGCAGTGCGGCGATGACGGTGGCCGCGTTGTCGAGCGAGCCGACGTGGTCGAGTTGGACGTCTCCCGGGGGGACGGTGGCCGGTCCACCGGTTGCGGCGGAGGGGAACGCGGCCTCGGTCGCCCTGGGCGGGGGCTCGCCGAGGTGGGGGGCGATCACCTGTCCCGGCCGCTTGCCCGCTCCTGAGCCCTGCAGCCAGGTGAGCAGTGCGTCGGGATTGCCGACGGTCGCCGAGAGGCCGACACGTTGCACGGGTCGGCCCACGACCCGTTGCAGTCGTTCCAGTACGGCGAGGAGGTGCCATCCCCGGTCGTCACCGGCGAAGGCGTGCACCTCGTCCACCACGACCGCTCGCAGGCCCGAGAAGAACGAGGTGTGGTCGACGTTCGCGCTCACCAGCATCGCTTCGAGTGATTCCGGCGTGGTGAGCAGGACGTCGGGACGTGCGGTGAGGATCCGCTTGCGGGCACCGGCCGTGGTGTCTCCGTGCCACAGGGCCGCGGTGCGGCCCAGCCAGGATGCGTAGGTCTCCCACCGCGGCAGCAGGTTGTTGAGCAGGGCTTTCAGCGGACACACGTAGAGGACGGAGGTGTCGCTCCACCGCTCCCCCGCCATCCGGGACAGCAGGGGGAAAGCGGCCGCCTCGGTCTTGCCGCCCGCTGTCGGGGCGAGCAGGACGGCGTCGTCCCCGCAGACCAGGGGGGTGACGGCTGCTTCCTGGAGGGGACGCAGGCTCCGCCATCCCAGGGTGTTGACGATGTGGTGGAGGAGCGCCGGGTCGAGGTCCCCGCCGCTCACGGCAGTTCCAGTTCGACGGCGCCGGCGTCCCCGGAGGCGGCCGCGTTGCGTTCGGTTTCGGTGAGTTCGGACGAGGTGATGGTGAGCGCGTAGTGCGTGCGGGGGTCGAAGTCCTCGAACTCGTCGACGCGGTCGAGGACGTCGGCCACCAGCTTGCGCAGGAACACGCGGGGCGCGACGCCGACCTTGCCGCCGAGTCCGCCGGTGACGGCTTTGGCCAGCTCCGTCAGATACGCGTCGTCGACCCGCGCGGTCACCCGCTCGGGATGGCGTGCGATCCGGACGTACAGGTCGCGCACGGCACGGCCGAGTTCGCCGAGTTGGGCCAGGTCGAATCCCGGGAGCCGGAGCTGGACGGCACGCGGCGAGTCGAAGCGCGGGTCGGTCGTGAAGTCGGTGGCCAGCCGCTGGGCGAGCGGGGGCAGCCGCTGGGCGCCCTGCTGTCCGTCGTAGAACGCCGGGGTTCCCGTGATGACGAGGAAGAGTCCCGGGAACCGGCCCGCGTCGATCTCGTCCAGCAGCTGCCTCAGCGCGTTGAGGCCCTTCTCGCGGACGTCGCCCCGTACGCGTTGGAGGGTCTCGATCTCGTCGAGGACGAGGAGGAGGCCCGGGTGACCGCAGTCGCGCAGCACGGTGAGCAGCCCCTGCAGGAAGCCGAGGGCCGCGAAGTGGTCGAGGTCCCCCCGGACGCCGGCACTGCGACGGGCGGAGGCAGCGACCGACTTCTGGCCGCCGAGCCAGGCGATGAGTGCTTCCGCCGTCGCCCCGTCTCCGGCGGCGACGGCCCGCCGGTAGCCGCGCAGTGCGGCGGCGAAGGCGGGGGTGGTCCTGGCGACGTCGGCGAGTCTGCGCTCCATGAGCGCGTCGACGGCCGCGGCGAGTGCCGCCTCGTCCTCCTCGTCGGTCTCCTCGGCGTCGAGGACTTCCTCTTCCAGGGTGTAGAACCACGAGTCGACGACCGCGCGCAGTGCGCTGGGCTGATGGGTGGCGGTCGTCAGGCGCTCGGTGAGTCTGCGGTAGACCGTCTCCAGCCGGTGCAGCGGGGTCTCGGTCTCGGAGATCTGCACTTCCGCCGTGGCCAGTCCCGCGCGCTTGGCGCGCTCGGCGAGCCACCGTGCGAAGAACGTCTTGCCCGAGCCGTACTCGCCGCGGACGGCGTGGAACGCCGCTCCGCCCCGTGCCGTTGCCGCCAGGTCGTCGTCGAGCGCGGTCTCGAACCGGTCCAGGCCGACGGCGAGCAGGTCCAGCCCGGCCTGCGGTACGGTGCCGCGCCGCAGCGCGTCCACGACCTCCCGCATGCGTACGGGGCTGGCGGGGGCCGCGGCGCTCATGACGTCTCCTTCTTCGGCGACCCGGCCTTCGCTCCGTCCAGCAGGAACTGGTCCCGGAGCAGGGCGACGTCGAGCTTCACGGCGTGACCGGCGTCGACGAAGCCGAGCACCGGGTACCCCTCGACGTTGAGCAGGCGCTGGACGGTGGCGACGAAGCCTTCGATGTTGCGCCGCACCCGGCCGGTCGCCGAGATGGCGGCGGCCAGGGCGGCGGGTGACATGGTGCCCCCGGCGGCGGCGAGCGCGTCGATCACGGCGGCGACGACCTTGCCTTCCGGGGCCTTGCGCACGTACTCCTTCTGCGCCTCGTACACCTCGCTCGCCACCACGCGCCCGCCGAGGGTCGCGGGAGCGGGCGTGGTCTGCGGTGCCGCTTCGGGCATCACCACGTCGTCGGTGCCGAACAGTTCCTCGTCCTGCCGGCGTGCGGGTTTCGCCGGTCTGCGCACCGGCTGCGCGGTGTTCTGCGTCCGGGCTTCCGGCACCTCGGCGGGGGGCGTGGCGACGGCCTTCCACCAGGAGGGGGCGGCCTGTTCGCGGGGCAGCGGCTCCCAGTCGCGCGGAGCGAGTTCCTTCGAGGGGAGGAGGACGAGGACCGGGACGGTGATCTCGGCGAGGGAGGCACCGCCGTGGTAGCCGGCCCGGCGTGCGGCGTACCGGATGTCCTCGTGCCAGGGAACGGTGATGGTGCCGTCTCCTTCGAGGACGCGCGGTCCGCGCAGCACGACCTCGCCGTCGCCGGCGTCGGTGTCGGGCCGCCAGCGCGCCGACCCGCCGCCGTCCGCGGCCGGGGTCACCCGGCCGCGGCCACGGTCGATGACGTGTCCGTGGTCGGCGACGAGCACGACGGGACGTGCGTAGCTGCGGGCGGCGGCCAGCAGCTCCCGCAGGTAGGTGATGTCGCCGAGGGACCACACGGTGCGCTGCCCCTGCTGACCGGAGTCGAGGGCGTCGTCGATGGTGTTGAGGACGACGCCGACGACCGCGTCGGAGGCGAGCGCGGCGGTGAGTTCCTGGGCGAGGAAGTGGCCCGCGTCTCCCCCTATCGACGCCTTGTGGAAGAGGACCGCGTCCTTGCGGCGCTTCTTCCAGAAGGCCGCGAACCCGGAGGTCTCGGTGGACTGTCCGCCCTGGACGGCCGTGCCGCTGAGCAGGGACGCCCGGCTCGTGCGGGTGATCGAGGGCAGCATGGAGACGGCCGCGAGACGGGTGCTCCGGGCGCCTTCGTCGGGCCGGGGCACGATCTCCTGCCAGCCTTCCCGTTCGGCCTCCTCTCCCAGCTGTGCGGCGACGGCGCTGCTCATTCCGTCGAGCACGATCACCAGGGGTGCTCCGCCCGCCGTCAGGGGACGCACGACGGTGTCGAGGACGTTCTCGACGACCAGGCAGCCGCCCGGCTGCTGGGCGGTGGCGTTCGGGGTCCAGCCGGCCAGGTGCCGGGCGAACTGCTCGTCGAGCCGGTCTCGCTGGGCGCGCCCGTCCTCGTAGAGGTCGCGCAGGCTCCGTGCGACGGCCGGGTCGCCGCCGGGGTCGCCGGCCCAGAGAACGGACAGCGCCCGGTCGGCCCACCCCCACTCGGCGAGGTGGTCGCGCACGCCCGTGGCCACCGAGGTCACCGGGGGTGCTCCCTGGCGCAGCCACCGCGCGAGTCGTACGGCCATCTCGGCGACGCGCACCCGGTCGGGGAAGAGTCCGGCCAGGGCGTGTCCGGTCAGCTCGGCCAGTGCGCACTCGCCTCGGGCGGGGGACGCGTGGGCGCCCTCGACGACGGCGGCGAGCTGGGCGGCGAAGCTGGACAGGAGGAAACGGCTGCCGCCGAGACCGGCGGTGAGTCCTGCGTCCCGGGCCAGGTCGTCGGCGCGCTGCAGCACGGCGAACACCTTGTGGCGCGCGTCGACCGAACCTGCGGCCTCTGCGATCCAGCGCAGGAGGGTGCCCTCCACGGCGTCGGTGAAGGC
Organism: Streptomyces sp. NPDC017202; assembly: GCF_044331705.1. Lineage (NCBI taxonomy): Bacteria > Bacillati > Actinomycetota > Actinomycetes > Kitasatosporales > Streptomycetaceae > Streptomyces > Streptomyces sp. NPDC017202. The sequence goes on from NZ_JBIRNP010000030.1 coordinate 6,163, forward strand.
GCCGATCTCGCCCCGTCGCGGGCCGGCCTTGCCGAACAGGCCGCCGACGGCGAGGGCCACGTCGGGGTCGACGGCGGGGTCGCGCAGCGCGGCGCCGAGCAGGCCGAGCGCCATCGCGTCGTGTCCGCGCCCGGTCTCGGCGAGGGTGAGCAGGACGGGTACGGCGGGACCGGCGATCTCGCCGAGCCACCTCTTCAGCTCCGCGCGTTCGGTGTCGCCGAGTTCGGCGAAACGCCGCGGCCCGGCGGGGGTGCGCGACCAGGCGAGCAGCACGTCCGCGTCGACGGCGGCCTCCGCCGGGGCGTGGGGCGAGATGTCCGGGTGGTCGAGTCCGAGGCGTTCGACGACCAGGGCGCGCAGGGCGGCGTCCCGGGTGAGGACTCCCGCGGTGCGCGGCCATCCCCGTCCGGCGGGTTCGGCGTCGACGAGGGCCTGCAGCAGCCAGTCCTCGCGGTACATGCGCACGTCGAGTCCGGAGGCCGCGAAGCGCTGCGTCACGATCTCGGCCTTCTCGACGGTGAGGGTGCGCCGGTGCACCGCGTGCCCGCGCAGGTCCCAGCCGAGCTGGTCGTCGTCGACGCCGGTGGTGACCACCAGCAGGTCGTCGGGGGCGGCCTCGTCGCGGTGGCTGTGCCAGGCGGCCAGGATGCCGAGGACGGAGGACTCGTCGCGCACCGTGACACGGCGGGTCCGCTCACCGACCTCGGCGGTGAAGGTGGTGGCCGAGCCGGCCGCGTACTGTCCGTGGACCAGCACGAGGCTGTGCTCGGCGAGCTTCTTGGCGTGCCGGTCCAGGAGCGCCTCGACGGTGCGCCGTCCCACCTGTGGCAGGAGCGCCATCAGCGTTCGGTCTCCTTCTCGTCCCGGCCGGCCGCTCCGGTCTCGCCGTGGGCGTCCTCGATCACCTGCCAGGTGACCTGGACGCGGGCTCCGGGGTGCGCGGTGAGGAAGTGGCGGATGTCGGCGCTGAGTCCGTCGACGGTGGCCGCGAGGGTGGCTTCCACCTGGGTGGGTTCGATGACGTACGCGGCGGGGCGGCGGGCGGAATCGGCGGCGTAGCCCACGCGCGGGTCCCGCGGGCCCGGTCGGGAAGCCGGGGGGTCCCGGTCCGGCTCGGTGGCGGGAACGGCGGGGGCCACGGGTACCGGGGGCGTGCCGTGCCGGGTGAGGCGTACGTCCTCCGCGGTCGGCTCGGCGGGCGGCACGGGTTCGGCCGGCCGGGCCGCCTGGGCGAGCCGGGTGGCCTCCCGCATGAGGGCCACGGCCGACTCCTGCAGCGAGTCCAGCACCGGGACGAGGGACTCGTCCTCCTCGTGGGCGTTGGCCGCCCGGCGGACGGTGTCCAGCAGCCGCTGCGCCCGGTCGCCGACGCCGTCGGCCCGGCCCGCGAGTTCGCGGACCATGTCCAGGTCGGACCAGCGGCCGTCGCGCTGTGCCCTCAGCACCCGCAGTACCTCGGGGGCCTGCTTGAGCGCGGCACCGATCTGACGGTCCGTCACTTCATAGGTGGCCTGGGCGAGTTCCCGGGTGAGTCCGGTGGCGTCGGTGGCGCGCAGCAGCCGGGTGATCAGGTCGGCGGCGGCCTTCGTGGACTTCAGCCGCGGCGCGTCCACGCCGCCGGGTCCTTCGAGACCGAGCCGTACGGCGTTGTCCTGGAGCAGTGTCCGGGTCTCCCCCACGGCGGTGCGGTGTTCCTCGGCGACGGCGCGCACCTGCGCGGCGAGCCGCGAGACGTTCCTGGCGAAGAGCACCGGCGACACGGTCTGCCCGAAGACCGCTCCGGCGCGTCGCAGTGCGGTGGCGAAGGTGTCCTCGTCGGGGAGGGCGACGGCCCGCAGACCGTATCCGGGCACTATGCGGTCGAGTTCGGGGGCCTGCGGCACGGTCTGGGTCTGGTAGATCCAGGTGCGGTCGTCGAGCAGCGCGTAGGTCGCGATGATCAGGTTGCCGACGTTGCGGTCGAGGCCCTCGTAGCCGAGCTCGGTGATCCAGTCGCGGATCGTCTCGACGGCGAGGTCGGCGCCGGTGTCGGGGTTCTCGGCGGCCTTCTTGTTGATGCGCAGCCGCCAGTCGTTGCTGACGTTGAGCGGTCCGTCGTGGACCTCGCCGAGGCCGAGCGCGTGCACGATCTTCCTGACGACGGGCAGCTGGTGGCTGTCCACGACGACCCGCCGGGAGCCGTCCTCCATCGCCCGGGCGATCCACTCCATGGTGGTCTTGAGCTCGCGCACGGTGATGGCCTTGCGGGTCAGCCGCGGGTCGAAGTCGGGGTGCTTGGGGTAGCGGGCGGCGAACATGCCGTCGGCGAGCAGCAGCAGGTTCTGTTCGAAGCCGACCGACGGCTCGGGGCGGGTGCGGGTGAAGCCCGGCAGCAGGGACACCAGGTGCTCCCCGTCGGGCAGGGTCGCCCCGACGCTCTCCGGCTCGGCGCGGTTGATGCCGTAGAGCTGGAGCAGGACCTCGGTGAGGTGGCCGCTGATGTTGTCGCGGGACGCCTTGAGCTGGTTGCGGATCTGTGCCCGCTCCTCGGCGGGGCGGGTGGCGGTGTGCTCTTCGAGCCGGTCGCGCTCCAGCAGGTAGTTGATCTTCAGCAGGCGGCCGAGCTGCCGGGAGGTCTGTTCGGAGAAGAAGTCGGCCAGCCAGACGAGCGTGGGCTCGGTGCGGCCCGCCCCGCGGAGCCGTTTGACGCGCTGGAGGTCGTCGATGGGGCCGTGGTCGCCGTCGTCGAAGGGGTAGTCGAAGACGATGCGGAGGTTTCCGCGCTGCTGGGGTGCGAACTCGTCGTCGGGCAGGTGGGTGTCGCGCACGTTGCCGAAGACGAACTCGACGGTGCGTCTGGTGCCGCGCCAGACGACGTCCCGTTCGCAGACGAAGGGCTGGGTGTCCTGGATGCCCAGCTCGTGCCAGAGCTGGTCCTTGATCCACTGCCGTCGGTAGCCGAGCTGGTCGGCGACGCCCTGCACCTCTTCGAGGAGCGGTTCGACGTCGATGTCGGACAGGTGCAGGTGGAAGACGGGGTCGGTCCTGTCCCCCTCGCTGCGCAGCTCGCTGTCGAAGGAGACCTGCAGTTCCCGAAGCCGCTTGGCGGCGACGGAGCCGGCGTCTCCGACCCGGGTGCGGATCGAGCCGTGGTTGAGGGCGGCGAGCCGGGTGCCGGTGAGCCGGTTCAGGGCGGGCACGTTGGGGGCGAGCGCGGCCAGCAGCAGGGTCTTGACGAGCCGCTCGTCGGCCTGGAACCGCTTGTCGTCGGGGTTCTTGTACTTGCGCAGCAGTTCCTCGCGCACCCGTCCGTGGAAGTCGTCGGCGGTCTCGGCGTCCTTGCGCAGCCGGGGGGTGAACGCGGCGCCGGAGCGGTGGGCGATGACGTCCCACAGGTCGCCGAGCGGGATGAGTTCGCCGAGTTTCAGGTCGTCGCGGCGGCGGCGCAGCAGCTCCTGGACGAGTTTGAGGCCGGTGCGTTCGCGCTGGAGGGCGCCCGACAGGTCGACGAGGACGTTGAGGAGCGCCGGGGAGAGCGGGTACAGCTCCCGGAAGTCGTCCCAGGAGGCCTCGGTGCGGCCCTGCGCGTCCAGCAGGATCTGCCGGACCTCGTCATTGGACGACTCGACGAGCTTGAAGGCGTCGTCGCGCACGGACTCCATGCCGGGCTTGGGGGCGAGCACGCGGTGCTTGATGATCTCGACGAGGTTGCTGTCCTCGAGGTCGACGACGTTGAACCGCTCGGCGAGGTACTCGATCTGGGCTTCGAGGTTGGTCACGTCGGCGCCGACGACGTCCGAGCCGATCAGCTGGGACAGGTCGCGCTGGCGGGAGATGAACGACACGATCGGCACGGGCCGGCCGCTGTCCCCCGACTCGATGAGTTTGACCAGCCGCTGCACCTGGTCGCGCACGAAGTCCTGGTTGCCCATCTTCGCCTGGAGCCACAGGACCAGTTCGTCGAGGAAGAGGACGACCCCGGTGTAGCCGAGGGACTGGGCGTGCCGGGAGATGACCTTGAGGCCGTTCTCCAGCGGCAGGAAGGCGCTGGCCTCGCCGCGCATGCCCTGCGCGTAGGCGGCCATGGGGCCGCTGAGCAGGGCGGAGACCAGCCGCTCGCGGTAGGGGTCGTCGGGTGCGCCCGCGAAGGCCCGGTCGAGGTCGGCGCCGGTCCACGTCCCGGCGGGCAGCGCCGCGGCCTCGCCGTCGATCATCGGCATGTCGTCCGGGTCGGCCTCCACGGGCGCGGCCGTGCTCGGTGTGAGGGCCGCGGCGCCCTTGCCGAGCCACTGCAGGAACTTGGCGTCGTCGCCGAGGAACTCCCGCTGGGTGCGGGCGTCGGCGAGCAGGGCGTCGGCCCGGTAGACGGGGGGGAGCGGCTTCTCGGGGTGCAGCTCGCGCACCGTGTGCACGTAGCCGCCGAGCAGGGCGGAGTCGAGGTCGGCGGAGCCGACGAGGTGGTACGGCACCATGAGGAAGTTGCTCCGCCGCAGCCACTCGTCGTGCGGCGCCACGACCTCCACCAGCCGGGGCTTGGTGCGGACGGCCGGGTGGTTGTTGAGCACGGCGTGCAGCACGGTCAGGAAGTGGCTCTTGCCGGAGCCGAAGGAGCCGTGCAGGTAGGCGGCTTCCGAATTGCCCGACCTGACGCAGGCCGCCACGAGGTCCAGTGCCTCCCGGAAGGCCTTCTGGAGCTGCTCGGTGACCACGTACTCGGCGACCCGGGCGTCGGTCTCGCTGAAACCCTGGGAGAGCTCGATCTTGAAGTCGCCGGCGTGGACGTCTTCCTTGATCTCGATGACGTCCTTCAGCAGGAGCTCGCTCGTGGGCATCAGGCGGTCGTTCCTTCTCTCGGCTCGTGGCTCGGCTGCACGGCTCGCGCACTTCTCGACGCGTTCCCATCCTGCCAGGTGGCACCGACACGTATGTCCGTCGGTGCGGATTCTCCGTACCGAGGGTGCCCACGGGATCACAGGCGGCTTCCGCCGGGCAGGGTCGGCGCGGGAGCTGTCGGCGGTACGGGGGCAGGGGCGACGACGGGTGGGGTGGCGCGAGGAGACCGCCGCGGCCTCGGGCGAACCGGTGGCGATCACGGGCGGCGCCGGCAGGCAGCCGCGCCGGCACCGGGTGGGGCAGGCCGCCGGCCTTCCTCGTCACGGCCCTGCGCGACGGCGTCGCCGGGCTGGGCGAGGCGCCGCCGGCGAGTGCCCTGGCCGCGGGGTCGGTCGGCGGCACGTCCGCTCCCGTCCCGGACCCCCGGGGTTCCACCCCGCGCAGGGTGACGCCTACCGCGCGTGCCCGGGCCAGGGCGTGCATCTGGTGTGGGGTCCGCCGGGTACCGGCAAGACGACGGTGCTGAAGCGTGCCATCGGCGACCTGACGGCCCGCGGCGACCGAGTGCTGCTGGTGTCCGCCACCAACGTCGCCGTGGACAACGCCCTGTCGGGGGGGCGTGAAGGAGAACAGGCACGGTCCGGGTGACATCGCCCGCGTGGGCCCGCCGCAGTTGCGGGAGGTCGCCGACGACCCCGGGGTGTCACTGCCGCTCATGGTGCGCGAGCGCCTGGCCGAGACGGCCCAGCGGCGGCACGAACATCGAACTGCGCCGCCACAGGAACGGCGTCTGGTTCTGGCGCTGCTACGACGCGGTCTGCAAACGGGGCGCAACGGCCGCAGCGACGCCTGGAACCAGGACATCAGGGGGGTGGGGGCAGGAGTTGAGTCGAGGTGTGGGTTCAAAGCCCTGCCCGAACGTCAAGCCGCGGGAAAGGAACCGTGGGTTCCGCGGCTGACCTTCACCCGCAGGATGTCCGGCTTCGGCGTCAAACGCGACAGACACCGGCACCCTCCGCATGTCGGCCGGGGCCCGGCCGAGGCCGTCGCCCCGCACTGACGCACAGCCTCGATCGGCCCGTCGACGAAGGCCCCACGAAGCCGGGACCCGGTCCCTCAAGTCACTGGCATTGAGGCCGGGCAGGATCGCCGCACCGGCAACGCGACGGGCCGCCGACCGAGTCGGCGGCCCGTCAGGAAAGACCGAGCGGGTTATCGCGCTCCGCCCGTGCACACGACGCCGCTTTTCCCGAAGGAGCCGCTGCCGGTGTTGGAACTGAACCCGCCGGGGCTGATGGTTCCGTCCAGCACGATGGTGTCGGCGCTGGTGCGGTGGAAGATCTCAGCCTTGACCGGAAGGTTGTTGACGTACGAACGGACGCCCAGACCGAACCCGCTGCCGTACGTCGAGAGGTCGAAGCAGAGCTTGGTGCTGGCGCTGGTGAAAGTGAGGGCCGTGTAGTTGGTGCCCTCGTAGAGGCAGAGCTTTCCGGAAGGGCATCCCCCGACGGCTGCCGCGGGGGTGGCGGTGGCCGCCATGCCGGCAAACGCCAGAGCGAGGGTGGAGAGCGCCACAGCCGACTTGCGCTTCAGATTCACAGAATTCCTCCGTTGTCGGTCAACGCCGATGAAGAAAGGAAGGGGAAGGTCACATCACGGAATTCGGCACAGTTGCAGCACCGTCGGGCAAACAATTGCCTCCGGTGCGACCCGCGCGGATTCGCGCCCACCAGTGCCCGGTGATTCACCCCACCCGCCATCTCATCCGGCGTCACCCAGTGCGATTACCCGATGTAACCAGAGTTACCGTAGGACGCGGATGACACGGGTGTCCAGTGCACTATCGGACAACGCCCCCCTGCTCGGCGACGGCGCGTAGCCGTCCGCGGTCGACACGGCGAGGGGTCGCATGGCGGGAAATCGATTCACTTTTCGGCCCTGCCGCGAGCCGGTCGGCCTTTCGGACAGACTGTGGAGCCGCGGCCCGCACCGCCCGCGGGGACACTCCTGAATGAGGGTGAATTTTTGGCCGATGACGGGTGTGCAGGTGTATCCGCGTGAGGCCTGTTTCCTACCGCGGGCAATCGAGTCAATACCGGAAAGCCGAAATCCCGGCATGCCGGAAACTCCGTACGCGCGCATCACGGCTCCACGCCGGCCACCGCCTTCATCGTGGCGCCACGCCGGCTCCGGAGGACCGGCGGCCGACCGGGACAGCGCCGAGCCTGGTCGGCCGGCCGGCCCGCCACGGGTGCACGGCTCGGCGTCAGCGCTCGGGCTCCGCACGACGAGCCAGGGCGCACTCCGCCCAGACCGTCTTGCCGGGGCCGACGCGGTCGCGCACGCCCCAGTCGGCGGCGAGCGCGTCGACGAGGAGCAGGCCGCGGCCGCCGTCCTCGTCCGTGCCGGGGGTCAGCCGCGCCGGCCGGGCGGGGTGGGTGTCGGTCACCTCGATCCGGACGACGCCCCGGCTCTCGTCGCGGGCCAGGGACAGGGCGAAGTCCCGTCCGGGGACGCGGCCGTGGAGGACGGCGTTCGCGGCGAGTTCGGCGACGACGAGGACGACCGTGTCGTGCGCCTCGGTGCCGTGCGGGTGGCCCCACTCGGTGAGCTGGTGCGCGGCGAGCAGCCGGGCGAGGCGGGCGCCGCGGCGGGTGGCGGAGAAGCGCTGCGTGAAGGTGTGCGGCCGGGCGGGGCTGGGGGTGCGTGGGGCTGGCATGGCCGCCACCCTGCCGGGAGGTGACGGTCCGTCGGCAGGTCCGGCACCGATACAGATCGCGTTGTACTGGTCGGCTCGCTGGACTGGGTCGGTAGCCGTACGTGACGATGGGTGTGCCGAGCGTGGCGCAGCGCGTACGGCGGACGGTACGGCAAGCGTCCGGGCCCGGCACGGGTACGGCCCGGCGGCACAGGGGAAGGCGGCTGCGATGGCGACGGGCAACGGCGGCGGGGCGGGCGGGAACGCCGGGCAGGGCGGGAGCGGGGGCGGAGGTGGGAACGCCGGGCAGGGCGGAGGCGGGAACGGGGGCGGTGGCTGCGAGCCGGAACTCTCGGACAGCCTGAGGACCTTCGGCGCGGTCCTCAAGGCCCTGCGGGAGGAATCCCGCCTGACACAGGAGCAGTTCGCACCGCTGGTGCGGTACTCGGTCGCGTACGTCGCCAAGATCGAACAGGGCAAGCGGTTCCCGCCACGGGACCTGCTGGAGCGGTCGGAGGAGGCGCTGGGGGCGGTCGCGGGGCGGGTGTTGAGGGCGGCGGCGAAGAGCCTGACGCGGAAGGCGGGGTTGGCGTCGTGGTTCCGGCAGTGGGCGGGGATCGAGGAGGAGGCGATCTCGCTCTACACGTACGAGTGCCGGGCGATTCCGGGGTTGTTGCAGCCTGAGCCGTACATCAGGGCCATCTTCGACCGCAGGCTGCCTCCAGTCACGGAGGAACAGCTCGACCGTGAAGTCGCCGCGCGACTCGATCGCCAGCAGATCATCACGCAGCGGCCCAACACCGCGTTCAGTTTCGTCATCGAACAGGCAGTCCTGGAGCGCGGCCTCGGTGGGAACGAGGTGACAAAGGCAGTCATCGACCACCTGCTGGCCGTCGGCCGACTACGCAACGTCGAGATCCAACTCATGCCGCTCCGCCAGGAAGACCACTGCGGAGTCGACGGACACATGTACTTGGCCGAGACGCCCGACCACCGATGGCTCGGCTATACGGAAGGCCAGCGGTCGAGCAACCTGATCAGCGCTCTCGACGACGTAAGCGTTCTGCTCCAGCGCTATGGCAAGCTGCGTTCGCAGGCCCATGATTGCAGGGCCACGGTGAGCCTGCTGGAGCAGATGCGAGGAGCGCTATGAGCACCACTCAACAGGACTGGTTCAAGAGCAGCTACAGCGGAAGCGAGGGCGACAACTGCATCGAGGTCGCTATGCGCGCTGAGGCCATTCTTGTCCGGGACTCGAAGGACACTGAGAGGCAGTCACTGGCTGTCTCTCGCGATGCCTGGTCGGCGTTCACGACACTGGCGGCCGACTCGCACGTCTGATCTTCCGGTGGGGCAGCGTGCGTCGCTGCCCCACCCACCTCTGCGGCTACTCGGCATCTAGGGCGGGCTGCTTCGTCGCGGGCTTACGGCCACGCGTCTTCCGCACCGGACGCCAGGCCTTCAGCTCCTCCACACCGACCTGGTGCTTGCGGAGCTGGTTCTCGTACTCGGCCTCCAGCTCGTCCGCCGGTACGTCGCCCCACTCGTCGTCGTACTCGCCGTGCCACTGCTTGACCCACGGCATGACCTCGTGGAGGCCGGCGAGCAGCGGAACGATCCGTTCGGAACTCCAGCCGTCCCGCGTGGTGCGGGCGGACAGCAGCTCGAAGAGTGCCTGCGCCTGGTCCTTGTGGTCCCACCCGGCCCATCCGAGCATCAGCGTCGAGTCGCTGTCGGGCCCGGCCTCGGGGTAGGAGATGAACCGCTCCTTGGGCACGTCGAGCTTGCCGCGGTTCGACCAGTAGGAGGCGCGGACGAAGTCGGCGGACGTGTACTTGGGCGGTACGGGGATGTCGAGCCGCTGCCCCGTCCTGTCCTCCTCGCGCTGCTGCCGCCAGACCTCTTCCCACTGCGCGCGCTTGCGCAGACCGGGGTCCTTGTAACGCATCGCGGCGAGGTAGGGCACGTGCTCGTCGGCGATCACCTCGGTCAGTATCTGCGCGAGGGGCAGATCAGGCTTGCCGAGATGGTCGGAGGCGTAGAGCGCGGCGACGGAGACGAAGTCCTCGTCTGTACTGAGCTGATCGGCAAGATAGTTGACGGTCATCGGCCGGGGCCGCTTGAGCCCCTCCCGGACCTCGTACCAAAGCTCCTGGTTCTCACACCGGTCCAGCAACCAGTTCCGCAGCGCGGTACGTTCCTTCTTCTCCCACGGTTCGGCAGCCCAGCGCCGCTTGCACTCGGGACGCTCGATGAGGGCGATGTCCTTGCGGGAGTTGATGATGTCGATACGTGCCTGAACGATGTCGCGGTACCAGTCGGGCCAGTGGGCGGGGATCTCGGTGACGGGGGTGGAACCGTGCCGGGTGAACCAGGCGGTCTCCGCCTCCCCGGCGGCCACCTTCCGCGCGAGCACGATCTCGAAGGCTCGCTCACCAAGTTGCACTTCGGGCAGATCAGCACTGTGATCGGACACAACTGTACGAGCCACCTCTGACGGCGTGAGCAATCCGTACTGCCCGTAGACCTCCCAGTCCAGCTCTTCCTGCTTGGCGATCATCCGGTTTCGCGTGGCAACGTAGCTGGAATGCGCCTCATGCAGCGCGCTCCGAGCGGGAGTGCCTACTTCGCTCACTGCAGAGGGATCATGTTTCGCCATTTCTTGAGCAAGACGATCCAGCTCCCGCCCAAAATCCAATGGTAGCCGCTCCGGCAGGGGGAATTCGCGGATCTTGGTCCCGGTGAACTCGTAGAATCGCTCCCACTCCTGCGATTTAAACCCTTCATTAACCCCCTGGCTTCCCTTATCATGACTGACCTGCTTCAACCAGAAACAAGCAGTCGAAGAATTCAGTACACCCACCAGGGCGAGATGATCATCTTCATTAGAAGTTTTCGACAAGCAAATTACTGTTACCGAATGCTTGAAAGCGACATTACCGCGCTCTAGATAAAAATGGTTATGCGTAGCCACCAACGGCAGCGCAACCAAAGAGTCCGCATTTAGCTTCGAAATATAGACCTCTCGCCACTCGTACCATGGAATTCCTCGATCTCGTAGCGAAATGCTAAATTTTTTACGCTCGAACAGCGTCTGCCTCAATGGCCATAGCCACCGAGTGAGCGTCCCGAGTTCACTCAGAGGTCGGACACGCCATTCGGAGTCGTAGGGGGAAGCCATCCAAGTCGGAGCCCGCAACCCCCAATCTCGCACATCAGTCCCTTCTGCGCTCAACTGCAACCGAACCCCTCGCGCCAGCAGGGACCTGCTCGAAGGGACTACAAAAGCAGAGTCTTCCCCAGTGATTACAGCCGACCCAATACTCTCCGTATTCCCACCTAGCTTTGTACGATTCTTCTCGATGAACTGCTTAAGGTCCCCCGCACCACCCCCGGAAAGTGACCACGGATGACGCAGGAAGCGATCAAGTTCGACATCCTCAACCGAAACCCACTCAGATTCACTACCGGGACGATTGATCTGCTTCAGAATTGCAGACCATACCTTGCCTAGCTCCCCGCCTTTCGGCTGCGCCGGCTCGGCACGAATGCCAAGAACAGCCCGCACCGGTTCCGGATGGTCTTGCCTCGGAAGCCTGTTCCTGCCAATCAAAATAACCGTGGGGGTACCGTGCCCGGGAATATAGACGCCAGACGTATCAATCACATGAGTCAAATTGACTGTAGGGAGAACATCCTCAATCAGCTTCTTACCAAACTCTCGCCCCATGAAAGAGTTCGAAGTAATTTGCCCCGTGTATCCACAAGAGCCACCACGCACACCTTCCCGGATTGCCAAATCGAAGATTCGCTCAGCGAATGGCGCAGATAGAGCGTATTCACGATGGCTAGAGGCATAGACTCGGTAGTTAACGCGCTCCTGTTTGTCATTCACTTGAATGTACGGTGGATTCCCCACCACAACGTGATAGGAGCCCCGCCCCAACAAGTCCACCCGCCTGACGTACTCCCGTACGTCCTCAGTCGAATAGGCGAATGCTCCCTCGGACCGACCAGCAGTCATCTCCGCAAGGTATGTGTCCAGGTCCGTCTGGATGCCCGCCGCGTCCCGCCCGTGCAGCAGCGAGTCTCCCACCGCCACGTTGATTGGGAACGGCGGCGCATCCTTCAGCCGCTCCGCCCCCGCCGCACGCATGGCAGCCACCAGCAGCCGGAACCGGGCGATGCTCACCGCGTACGGGTTCTTGTCGCAGCCGTGCACGGACTCCAGGGAGCGGCGCACCAGCGTCCAGACATCCGTGCCCGGCTCGGCCGCGCGCCACTTGTCGAACAGCCGGTGGAAGATGCCCAGCAGGAAGTGACCGGAGCCGCAGGCCGGGTCGATGGTGCGCAGGCCGCGCCGTTCCTTCCCGTCCGGGCCCTCCCACACCGGGTTCAGGCCGAACGCGTCCGTGGAGACGGCCGGTTCGAGGGTGAGGTCGAGGATGAACTCCTCCACGAACTCCGGGGTCTGGAGCAGCGCGTACGTCTTGCGGGCGTGCTCGCTGAGGTCCTGGTAGAGGTCGCCGAGGAAGCGGGTGTCCCACTCGGGGTCGGTGAAGTCGTAGCGGATCTCGCCCTCGGCGCCCCAGCGTCGCCAGAACGACAGCAGCTCGGTCGCCGCCTCGTAGCCGGGCGTGATGTCCCACAGGGGGTTGTGGGCCTCGTCGAAGAGGCCGGCCGCCGTGTCGTTGGCGGAGGCCACGGCGTGGAACGCGGCGAACAGCCAGTCGCGGTTGTTCTTGGTCGGGTGCTCGCGGAAGTACGCCTCGTGCCGGGCCTCCGCCTCCGCGAGCCGCTCCCCCGGGCCCGCGATGAACGGCTCGTCGATGAGGCCGTTGTCCTCGCAGAAGCGGACGAAGACGCAGGCCAGCACCCAGGCCGCCGCGGACTGGGTGACCCGCTCGTCGCGCCACGACTCGTATGGCACTCGCGTACGGCGCGCACCCCACGCCTGCTGATGCTCGGACTCCAGGCGGCCCCTGATCTCGTCCACGGACTCCGTGCGCGCCCGCAGGTCGTCCTCCAGGGCCGCGACCTGCTGCTTGAGGTCCTTGAGCAGGGCCGCCGGGTCCACACCAGCCTTGACGTCCGTCACGTTCCGCTTCCTTCTTGTCGCACTGCGCGTTCCCCACGGCTCCCTCGACCACCGTGGCCGTCCGCGCTCGAATGCCCATCCTGCCAGGCCACACCCGGTGGAGGCAGGGAACCTCTCCTCCCGGAAACGCTCCGTCTCCCACCGGTCACGCCGATAAGGTGATCGTCGTGACGGCACCGACGACTTCCGCCGCCCCGCCACCGGCCTTCCGGGCGGCGAGCGGCCATCACTACCACTCGGCCAGGCTGGCCGCCGCTGACCGGTTAACCATCGCCGCCGACCATTCGGCGGGGCTGGCCGCCGAATGCGCGATCAAGGCGATCCTCCTGGACTACCTGGGTTCCCGGCTCAACGACAAGCAGCGGCCCTACAACGGCGACCTGGAGCTGAGTTCGCAGCCGAACCCGCCCGGCGGGAAGTGGCGCAAGCAGGACCGCAAGGAGTACCTGCACGAGCATCTCCCCGACCTGTGGGGACAGCTGACCACGATTCTCGACCGTCGGCGGGCACGCGAGACAGGGGTCCTGTTCCTGCGGCTGATCGGACACAACCCGTTCCACGACTGGGACGTGTCCGGAAGGTACTGCGACGGCACGGCGATCAGCGACGCGGACCTCGACCGGCACCTGCGGGCGGCGTACGACCTCCTCGCCGCTCACGAACAGGCACGCGTCCTGGGAACCGGGGCCCTCGCATGACGACACCCAGCGCGGGCTTCGACAGTTCGTGGCTGGCCGCACAGAAGGTGGCCGAGGACGCCGCGGCGCTCGGCCGTGACGTCGTACTCGCCCGTGACCTGCTCGGCCGGGCCTCGCTCCTCATCGACGACATGGGCGAACGGCTCGCACCGGACTCCCCCGAACTCGTCTCCCTGCGTGAGCGGTTCGTCGAGGTGACCCGGCCGTTCACCGGACTGGAGCCGTTACAGACCGCGCGCTCCATGTTCGCGCCGGAACTGTTCTTCACCGCGCCGGAACTCACCGAGGTCAGCCCGCGCGCCGACGGCGTCGGCAGGATCTGCACACTGGAACGCACGGTCGTCGGAACCGACTGGCTCCAGCGCGACGACGACAGCGCCTCCGGCACCCCCGTCTCCCGGCGGGACCGGCGCGTGGCCCTGTACGGGTTCAAGGGCGGCGTCGGCCGTTCGACCGCCACCGCCGTCCTCGCCCGCCACCTCGCCGACCTGGGCCGGTGCGTGCTCGTCGTCGACCTCGACCTGGAGTCGCCCGGCGTGTCCAACCTGCTGTCGGACGAGGCGGGCAGACCGCGGCACGGCATCGTGGACCACCTCGTGGAGGCCGCGGTCGGCAACGCGGACAACCTGGAACTCGTCGGACGCGCCTCGCTGCTGAACTACCAGGGCAACGGGGAGGTGTTCCTCGCCCCGGCCTGCGGACTGCCGCTGGAAGGACAGGCGTACAGCTACCTGTCGAAGCTGAACCGCATCTACACCGACCTCCCGGCCACCGGCGACGGCGCGCCGCCGCGCCCGTTCGCCGTCCGGCTGGAACAGGCCATCGCCGCGTGCGAGGACCAGGTCGAGCGGCTCGCCCGGCGCCCCGACCACGTCCTGCTCGACAGCCGCGCCGGCATACACGACATCGCCGCCGTCACGCTCACCCGCCTCAGCGGACTCGCCCTGCTGTTCGCCGTGGACAACCCCTCCACCTGGGAGGGCTACCGGATGCTGCTCTCCGAGTGGCAGCGTCGGCCGGACCGTGCGCGCGAACTCCGGGAGAGGATCAGGATCGTGGGCGCGATGTTCCACTCGGCGGGCGACACCGGCCGGCTGGGCACGCTCCGCAAGAACGCCTACGACCTTTTCGTGGACACGCTGTACAACCTGCCCGACGAGGACGAGCCCGAGCCGTTCTACACCCCCGACGGCCAGGTGGACGACGCTCCCTACGCGGCGATCCCCATCCTCTTCGGCAACGACCTGGTCGGGCTCGACCCGCTGCGCAGCCGCCGCTGGCCCGAGCTGCCCTTCGTGGAGGCGGCGTACAGCAAGTTCACGACTACGGTGGAACGCCTGCTGCCCGAACCGCACGAGGACGCGTGATGAGCGAACCGACGCCCGCCGACTACCGCAAGCTGCTCATCGAAGCGCTCGGCTCGGCTCCCGACGCGAACACCACCGGTCCCGGTCTGCGGACCCTGTTCACCCCGTCCTCGCACCGGCTGGCCCTGGACCCGGACGTCACCGTGGTGCGCGGAGCACGCGGCACGGGCAAGACGTTCTGGGCCAAGGCACTGGTCGACGAGCGGCTCAGGGAGATCGCCGCCGCCTCGTACATGATGCCCCGGCTCCGCCGCACCAGGGTGACCACGGCGTTCGGGCTGGAGAGCGAGGAGACGGGTGAACCGCCCTTCCCGTACAAGCGGACACGGGAGAAACTCGTCGAGGACGGGGCGGCCCCGGACGAACTGTGGGCGGCGATCGTCCTGATGGCCCTGAACGTTCCGGAGATCCGCCGCATCGAGGGCTGGACCGACCGCGTCCGCTGGACACGGGACAACCCGGAGGCCTACGACGCCGCGATCGCCGCGGCTGACCGGGAGAGCCGCGAACGCGGCGAGACCCGCGTGCTGCTCTTCGACGCCCTCGAACACCTGCACGGTGTGCGCGAACAGACGGACCGGCTGCTGTCCGGGCTGTTCCGGCTGGCGCTGGAGCTGCGCCTGACCACCGGCACCCTGCGGGCGAAGATCTTCGTACGGCCGGACATGTACGAGAACGCACCGAAGATGTTCCCCGACGCGTCCAAGCTCGGCGCGAACGCCACGGACCTGGAATGGAGCCGGGAGAACCTCTACGGGCTGCTCTTCCACCAGCTGGGCAACCACACCACTCCCGAGGCCGAGAAGTTCCGCACGGCGACCGGCACCTGGCGGCAGGAGGAGGGCCGGCACGTCGCGCCCGTCGACGTCATCGCCGACCGGAAACGCCAGGAGGAGGTCTTCATCACGCTCGCCGGTCCGTTCATGGGGACGGACCGGCGCAAGGGGCACACGTACACCTGGGTACCGAACCACCTGCAGGACGGCAGGGGCCGGGTCAGTCCCCGGACGTGGCTGAAGGCCCTCTGCAAGGCCGCCGTGCTGACCGGCGAACGACACGCGGGACACCCGGTCCCCCTCCACTACGACGCCATCCGCGAGAGTCTCAGCTCCGCCGCGGACAGCCGGGTGGCCGAACTGCAGGACGACATCGGCTGGGCGGCCCTCGCGGTCGAGCAGTTGGAGAACACCCAGGTCCCTCTCCAGGCTTCGGCCGTCCACTACGCGTGGCACCAGGGCGCGCTGGTCAGCAAGGTGCGGGAACAGCTCAAGGACGAACGCTCCGGCAGCGGTCCACGGGATCTGGAGAACCCCGTGGCCTTGCTGGAGGAGCTCATCGAGCTGGGTGTGATGACCAGGCGCAGCGGAGAGGCGATCGACCTGCCGGACATCTACCGGCTGGCGTTCGACATCAGCCGCAAGGGCGGTGTGCCCCGCATGCCCGTCAACTGACGCCGGATCGCGGGCGGAGCCCTGCGTCCCGCCCGGCGACCGGTTATCGCGGCTCGCTGTCGATCAGTCGTCATACAGGGGCTCTGTTCATCGCCCCGCCCTGCGCTGCGCGTTCCGTGCCGCCTGCGGCGCCTCCTCCCCACTCAGTGTGGCGAGCACGAGGTTGCGCTGCCCACGGAAGCTGCGGATGACCTGCTGGCGGACGAGGTCGGTGCTCGTGCCGGTAGTGCCGATCTGGCCCGTCTCCACAAGACGCGTGAACAGCGTGTTGTCCAGGTAAGCCGGGACGTTCTTGTAGCCGAACCGGACGGCTCCCTTCCGCCCGTCCTTCAGTCGCGCGTCGTCGCGCAGCGCTTCGAACTGCCGGCGGGAGAAGTACATGCCGTGGATCATCTCCGTCGTGTGCGGCAGCACGGAACGCGGATGGCAAAGCTTGATCCAACTCGGGCTGGGGTCCAGCCGCTGTTCGTCGGCCGGACCGGTGTGCCTTGCCGCGTACCGGTCCAGACTCCTCATTCGCAGCAGTTCCTTGGTGAGGTTCTTTCGATCGCTGTCGGGGTAGTAGAAGCCGCCTCGTGCGGCGTTGAGCTTCTTGTACTGCACGAGGACGAGGCTGTGGCGTGTGACGTTGTAGAAGATGATGTCGCAGCCGAGGGCATGCTCGGCCGGGACGCGGTTGGCGTTCGCGACCAGCAGCGTGCGACCGTGCTCGCGGAACTTGCGCCACGCCACGTGGCTGGTCTCTTCGCTGAGCCACCCATGCATCACACGCGTGTCATGCATGATGAGATGGTCCTCGAGGGCCGGCTGATTACTCATCATGTCGGGTCGATCGGAAGGGTCCCCCGGAGACTGCTCCGGTGGGTCGAACAACTCGTCCGGGTGGCGGGCCGCCCCCACCATGTCGAGGAACAGCGGGGGCACCGTGTCGTCGTACAGTTCCTCGGCGGGCGGGTCCCATTCCGCCAGCTGCGGCGCCTGCATCCCGGCCATGCGTGCGACACCCAGGGTCGCGTCGCGTTGCAGTGCCACTTCCTGTGCCGACCGTGATTCGCCGAAGTCCCAGGAATCGATGGCCCCCTCGATCAGCTGGACCGCCTCGGTCAGTTCCGGCCGGAGCCGCAACAGCCGGACACGTATCGCCTCGCCCGTCCCCTTGCTCTGGTGGCCCTCCTCGACCAGATGGCGCCGCTGGGCCGCAGTCAGTCCGTCGAGCAGCTCGGCGAGCCGGAGAGGCCTGCGCAGTCGGCGCACATGAGTGACGCGCAGTTGCTGGTCCTGGTCCTTGGCCCCACGTCGGCGGACGGACTTCCCCACGCGGGTGACCTCGAAGCGCCCGTCAACGTCCATGGACGCGATCAGGAGCAGATGACGGCCCTTGGACCACAGATCACGCCCGCGCGTGAACGACCACTCCCAGTCGTGCCGACGGGATTGATGCAGCTTTTCGAGGAACTCCAGGTACTCGTCCTCATTTTCACGGCACTTGATGATCGCCACCATGGCCGTATTCTTGCCGGTCCCTCTGACAGTCCGGTCTGTTCCGGCCGTCTACGCGGGCTGTTTGAGGAACCCCCCGGCCAGGTAGGCCACCTCCCCGTCGTTGCGCAGTGCCTGGACCGTCTGCCCGTCCAGGTGCGGGTCCTGGACGCTGGACTCCATCGGGCACAGGAGCCACAGGCCGTGGGGCCCCTGTGCCGGCCGGCGGGCGGCCGCCTGGAGGGTGACCAGGAACGTACGGCCGCCCTCGTCCCAGTAGCGGGCGATCAGACCCGCGTCGTGGAGGAAGAGCACCGTGCGCGGCTCGGCGGAGCGGGCGGCGAGGTCGTCGGCGACCCGCTGCCACACGACGCGGACGAACGTGGCGAGGCCCGGCTTCACCCGGCCCGGCGCGGAGGCCGCGTCGGCGCGCAGGACCGTCCGCCAGTCCTGGCCCTTCTCCTCGACGAGCCGCCTGAACTCCCGCAGGAACAGCGCCCCCAGGTCGACGGGCACCACCGGGAAGCGGGCGGCGATCGTCTCGGCCGTGCCCTGCAGACGGGCGGCCTTGACCGTCAGGGCGAGGAAACCGCCGCGGCGGACGCTCTCGGAGAGCTGTTCGCGCAGCTCACCGTGCGGGTCCTCGGGCTCGCGGCGCACCACGGACCGGACCGGAGGCAGCATGCTGGTGACCGAGCCGGTGGAAGGCCAAGGGCCGGTCGACCGCTGCAGCGGAGGCAGGAACCGGCCGGCCTCGTCGTCGTGCCGCAGGTCGAAGCGAGCGGCCTGGAGCGCGTCCTCCAGCACCACGGGAGTCGGCTCGCGGCCGTCCGCCAGCACGTCCAGGCCGGGGAACCGGGCCCGCACCCGGGCGACGAGTTCGGTGGCGGTGATCCCCCGGTCCGGCCGCACGCCCGCACCGGCCTGCGAGATGCGCAGGGCGCGTTCCAGGCTCAGGTCACGCCGGTACAGCTCGAGGCGGGGCGTGTGACGCACCGCGGACGAGGCGACGGCTGAGGCCAGCTGCACCAGACGGGTGTCGGCGAGCGGCGCGAAGCCCTCGGGGACGGGCACCGCGCGCAGCTCGCGCACCACCTCGGCGCGTCCCGGAAGAGGTTCCCGGCCGGCGAGCTTCTCCGCGCTCGCACCCAACTCGGCCGCGTAGTCCGCCAGTTCGTGGGGGTTCGGGTCGTCGGTGCCGGGCAGGGACTCGGACGCCAGCAGCACCGTGTCACCGCGCCGGTGCACGGCGAGACGGGGTTCGTGTCCCTCCTCCTCACGGGTCTCCGCCTCGACGGCGGCCCGCACGACCGCCAGTGACCGGGCCAGGACACGCTCGGGGGTGTCGTCCTGCGCGCCGTGCAGGGCACGCAGTTCCTGCGCGGCCTGTGCGGCGGTCATCACGCGGCCGAAGTTGGCGACGACCTCGACCAGTTCGGTGCACACCTCCTGCAGCCACCCGGCCTCGGCCCACCGCTTGATCTCGGCCCGGTGGTGACGGGAGACCGGCGGCTGCTTGATGCCCAGGTGATCGGCTATCCGCGCCTGCACGGGCCAGGGGCCGAGCGGCGACAGGCCGCCGTCCCCGGGCGGCAGGCCGAGGGTGAGGCGTACCACGTCGGCGCGGTGCGAACCCCGGCGGCCGGGCGGCGGGGTCAGCAGGTCGACCATGTCGTCGACCGACAGGATGCCGGTCATCCCGGCCCGCGGGTCACCGTCCTTCGCCGGCGAGGCGGCCCTGCGCACCGCCGGCACCGCGGTCTTCCCCCGCAGGGCGGCCACCCACTGGTTGCGGCGGCGGTTCAGCTCCTTGCGCACCAGCGGTCCGGCGCCACGGGCCTTGGAGATCACGGACGGCTGGACGTCCAGCAGCCCGCCCACCGTGGTGGCGCCGAGACCGGCGGCGACCGTGACCGCACGCGGCGACAGGCCGGCCAGCTCCAGCTCCGTGCGGGCGTCGGCGGCCAGTGCCGCCCGGTCCCGTGCCTGCTCCGTGTCCTCCGCCTCGGTGCCCACCGTGGAGGGGGTGGTCGGCGGCCGGTCCGTGTCGGCGTCCCGGAACACCTTCTGCCAGGCGTCCTTCATCTGCCGCAGCGTGTCGAAGCGGTGCTCGATGTCGCGGTGCAGAGCGCGCCGGAAGAAGGCGCTCAGACCAGGCTGCAGCGGCCGGTAGAAGAGCTCACCGGCGACGTACAGCTCGGCTGACTCGTTGGTGAGCGGGTCGATGCGGCCGTCGCCCCACAGCGGCCGCTCACCGCTCGCCATCTCGTGCAGGGTGACGGCCGCGGCGTAACGTTCGGCGTGGTCGTCGAAGTGCGGGCGGCGCACCGAGCCGAGGAACGGGTCGAGATAACCGCGGGTGCCGGCCTTCACGTCACGGTCCGAGGCGTCCGTCAGGGAGAAGTCGAACAGCTTCAGCTGCCAGGTGAAGTCCTTGCGGCGCTGGATGCCGAGGTTGTCCGGCTTGATGTCCCGGTGGCGGACACCGTGTGCGGCGAGCTGGTCGAGGGCGAGGAACAGATCCTCGCCGAAGCGTTCCAGTTCGTCGTAGCTGAGCTGCCCCTTGCCGCGCAGCCGGGCGCCGAGGGACTGCTCGCCCGCGTACTCCAGCTGCAGGACCGTACGCGCGCCGATCTCGCGCAGGCCGTCCCCGCGCAGCTGGACGACGGCGCCTCCGCCGACCAGCTTCAGCGCGCGTTCCTCCGCGCGCAGCCGGTCGGCCCTCTGCTCGTCGAGAGCCACCTTGAAGACGCGTTCCTCGACACGGATCGTGCCGTCGTCGTCCTCCACGGCGCGCTCCACGAGCAGGGCGCGGGCCGTCGCCCCCGTGCCGAGGACCCGGCGTACCGACCACTCCTCGTCCAGGGCCTGACCGGGTAGCGCCTCCAGCGGGTCGACGGTCGGCGCCACCGCGGAGTCGGGCGCGGTACCGGCCCGCTCCGCCTCGTCGAGGAGGTCCAGGAACTCCTCCGCGGAACTGAGCCGGTCGTTGACGTCGGCGCGGGTGGCTTGGAAGACCAGTGCGTCGAGTGCGTCGGAGACGCCGTCGGCGACCGCGAACAGGTGCAGCCCCGACTCGGTGCGCAGCCGCTCCTTGAGGACGCTGCGCTGCGGGGCCGGCGGCTTGCCGGTGAGGATCAGGTAGGAGACGGCGCCCAGGCCGAAGACGTCCAGGTCCCCCGGATCGGGAAAGGGCTGGTCCGTCTCGGGCGCGAGGTACACGTGGGCGGCATCCTCGATCAGCGCCGCGTCCAGCGCGGAGCCGCCGACGGACCGAAAGAAGGTGGCGTTGCTGTCGAAGTCGCGGGCCGCGGTCTGCCAGTCGGTGATGCGCAGCTCGGGGTGCGCGCCCTCGCCCCGGAAGGACACGTGGACGGAACGCGCCGCCAGCGCACGGTGGTACAGGGAACGGCTGTGGGCGTACCGGACGGCCTCGGCGAGCTGGCGTACGAGGTCCATGCGGATCTCGGGGGTGAGCTTGTCGCCGTAGGTGTCCAGGTACTGGTCCAGGCGCAGGTCGGTGTGACGGTGGCGGAAGAGGATCGCCGGTCCGCCCTCGTGGTCGCGCAGCTCCATGGCGTCGGCGATGCCGCGGTGCGTGATGCCCTGGAGGACCTGGTACTCGCGGCGGGCCGCGCGCTCCGTCTTCTTGCGGTCCGTCTCCGTCGCGCCCTGGCTGACCAGGTAGATGCGGACGCGGCCCTCCTCCCGGGCGAGGCCGTCGTCGCGCCTGGCGAGGCGGTCCTCCCACGACGCCCCCGCGTCGAGGGGGTGCGGCTCCATCTTCCAGGCGTCGCCGAAACGCAGGTGGCCGGTCGACTGCCGGATGCCGACGGCCTTGAGCAACTGCGGCAGCCGGTGCCGGGAGAACTCCTCCGTGACGCGCCGCTCGGGACGCTCGGGGGGCAGTCCGAGGAAGTCCTGCCAGATGCGGTTCAGACCGCTCGCGCCGTCGTCGCGCCCGTACACGCGGATGCGCTGGACCTCGTCGAGGTGGCTGACGAGGTCGGGGGCCGACAGGAAGACGGCCGGTTCGATCCGCGGGACCATCCGGTCGCTCTGGTAGAGCTTGCGGGCGGCCCACTGGAGCTGGCTGCGCAGTTCCTTGGACTTGAGGTCGTTGAAGTGCAGCGGGTTGGTGAGGGTGCGCGTGCGGTCCTTCCCGCGGAAGTTCCAGGTCGAGCCGGTGTTGTGGAGCTCCCCGGGGTGGCTCTTGATCTCGACGAGGAAGAGGCCTGCGGGCACCGCGACCAGCAGGTCGCACTCGTTGACCCGGCCCGACCGGGCGGTGAAGGAGAAGGTCGCCCAGGCGCGGTAGGGCTCGGCCGCGGGCATGAGACGCCTGACGTGGTCCAGCGCGTCCTGCTCCCAGGAGTAGGGAGAGGGACGCTCCTGGAACCACTGCTGGGCGGGCTTGACCGGCCCCGGCTTGGGCACGGCCGGACCGGGTGTCCGCCGCGGGTCCCCTCCCGTTGCTGCCACTGCGTCGGCCTCCTCACCGGTTCGTCCCTCGGGATCCGACAAATCCCTGGTGGAGCCTACCGCCGTGGACCGACAACGCGGTGTCCCGTGAGGACGGCCGGGCAACGGCGACATCACGCCCGGCGCTCTTCAAACAGGTTTGCCGCCGCTCACTTCTTCCAGGAAAGTGCCTTGTCGAGTGTTCCACCGACGTGGCCGGCCGTGTCCCGTCCGGCGACGAGGGTGAGCACACCGGCGACGATGAGGCTCCAGCGGACGCTCCCCGCCGCGCCGGGTTGGTCCGCGAGGGGCGGAATGAAGGGAAGTGCGACACCGGAAGCAATCATCACCAGGGGCGGCCAGGTGCGCACGAGAACCCGGTAGAGCCTGCGCACCACCGGCACCGAGTCCGGGGCGTGCTCCAACAGCGTCTCCCGGTCGCCCGCGGCAAGTGCTTCGGCCGCCGCCAGCAGGGCTGCGACGATCCTGTCCACGTCCGCGACGGTGTGCGCTGTGGCCACCTGCTTCTGATAGGAGCGGAACACCGCCGCCAGCCGCAGTCCGTCCTGGCGCAGTTCGGCCCTCACACGGCGTGGCGCCCGGCCCGGCGCGGTCATCGCCTTCTCCGAGACCGCGGCAAGCGATTCGAGCCGGTCGCAGGCGAGGCGGGCCGACCGGGCGGAAAGACGCCAACGGCTGCTGCGATGCAGATCGGCGGCGAGGTGTACGACGTCCACCAGTAACGCGTCGAACGCGAGACATCGACGGACGATCACCCTGTTCGTGATGACATCCGAGATCAGCCCTCCGAGCCACACGGAAATCCAAATACAGCATCCCGCCGACCAGCCGAACGCGCCGAGGGACGCCACACCTCGTGGGGTGACGTCTCTCAGGGAAAAGGCGACGGCCAGAGAACAGACGGGAATCACCACATCGGCTGCCAGGGCCTCGGGAGGGCTGGTCCTGCGCCTTCGAACGGCGAAGGAGGTCGCGATCGCCGCGACGAGGGCGATGACGAGCGACGCTATCAACACGGTGGCGGACAGGGCCGCTCGGTGCCTGCCATCAGCCTTGTCCACCCATAAGGGAGCGATCAGGACCCATGAGCCCAACCCCCCACCCACGCACAGGAATATGGCCAGTGCCTTGTTCTCACTTGCCACGTTGACCCGGGCGTTCCGCCATCGCAGCGACGCGTGGAGGACATCCGCTCGCAGACGGGCCCGGTCCGGGCCGTCCCCGGCAGGGAGGGAGTCGAACGACTCCAGGTCCTTGTGCACCAGTTGGCGCAGATCCCGGACCGGACGAGGCTGCTCAGCCGGCGACGGACGCCCCCCGAAGCTCATACGGGCAGGATAGGGCCGCGTGCCTTTGGTCAACACCTCTCGTCCAGGTCGGCCCCAATCCCATCGGGAAGTAACCCTGTTCCGTCCCTGTGGGATACCGGCGAGCCTTCGGACCGGACCGACACAGAAGGCGGTCACTATTCGGAATCAGGGTGCATCTGTACCCACCGGCCGTCGATGAACTTCATCTCCACGCCGTAGTACGGCTGAGGCGGGGGGGACCGGTCGTTGGCCGCGGTGTGGCGCTGTCGGCGGCTTGGGACGGAGTGCGGGCTGCGCCTTCGTGGCACCCTGCTTCATTTTCGGGTCGCTCTTCCGCAACGCTTCGATCTTCTTCAACAGTTCGGCGCGGCTGATGTCCTTCCGCGCACGAGCAGAACCGGGTCGAGTCGCCGAGCGGGTCGACGAACGGTCCGCGGTCGGCCGACAGGCGCGGTGCGCCGGTTACCCACTCGCGGCAAGGACAAGCTTCTTGCTGGCCACTGGCCGGCGGCAGACGGCACAGCGCTTGAGCGCGGGCCGCAAGACCGACCGCGCGGATCCCGCGGCGGGGGCCTGGGACACCGTGCTGAAACACCTGCGCGAGCCGTCGCCGGACGGGGCGGCGGCCCCGCTCGCCACCGTCCTGTCGACCCCGCTGATGGTGGCGCTCGCCCGCACCGTCTACAGCGACACCCCGGACCACGATCCGGCCGCCCTGCTCGACACCGAGAGGTTCGCCAGTGCGCAGGAACTGGAGGAACACCTGCTCGACAACTTCCTCCCCACCGTCTACCGCCGGCCCGGTCCGGGTCCGCGCGCGTGGGACCCGGACCGCGCCCAGCGGTGGCTCGGCCACCTCGCCCACCACCTGACGGAGCGCGGAACGCCCGACCTGGCCTGGTGGCGGCTCGGCGACGGCCTGCGCGGCTCCATCCGCGTCCTGGTCACCGCCTTCGTCACCGGAGTGGTCATCGGAGCCCTCGACGTCGTCCCCGCCCTCTTCTACCTCCCGCTCCCCCCGAGTCTTGTGGACGCGGCATCCGTCGGGCTCCTGGCAGGCCTGCTGTTCGGGGCCGTGCACTGGCTCGCGTACACGGTCCTGGGCAAGGCCGTCGCACCGTCCGCCGTGCGCCTGCGGATCCGGGGCCGGGCCGGTCCGCCCCGGTGGACGGCCGCGCCAAGGCCGTCGCCCTCGCGACGGTCCTGGCGGCCGCCGCCGCCCTCACGCCCGCCGTCGCCCACGCCGAGGAGGCCCCGCACCACTACTACGTCGAACTCGGCGGCACCGGCTCCGCGGCGGACGCGCCCGGCTGCACCATCACGTTCGGCTACGCCAACCGGTACTTGGAGGGCGGCACGCCCGTCCCCGTCTGCTACCCGGCCTCCGCCGGTCCCTGGCTCAACGGCCGCAACGCGCCGGACCTGTTCGCGCCGAGCTACGACAGCAGCGTCGCCCAGGGCTACACCAACCTCCTGACCGCCGTCGAGAAGACCCACCGCGAGGACCCCACCGCACGGCTGACGATCGTCGGCTGCTCCCAGGGCGCGCAGGCCGCCGACGCGGTGCTGGAGACCATCGCGTCGGGCGCCACGGACATCCCGCGGGAACTGGTCAACGGCATGCTGTACGCCGACCCGAAGCAGCCCGGCACCGGTATGTGGGCCAGGGTCCCCCAGGGCGTGGGCGCCCTCGGCTTCACGTCCGCGGGACCCGGCCCCGAGAGGTTCGCGGGCATTCCGGTCGCCCGCTTCTGCATCCGCGGCGACCTGGCCTGTGACGCCACGACGCCCGTGGCCGCCTTCGACTTCTTCCTCACCGACACGCACGGGCGCTACGTCCTGTACGGGAACGTCATGACCCGGACCATCGCCCAGGACGGCCTCGACGGGACCTTCTGGTACGAGGTGTGACCCTGCGTCCGGCCGGCGGAAGGCCTCCCGGAGCAGCGCGCCCGTCCGGTACCGGCCCTGCGCCCGGAGCCCCGGACTCCCCGCCGGCCCGTGCGGACCACGCGTTCGGTCCGGTGCCGGCCCGTACGCGTGGTCGGCACCGGACCGCACCGTGGGCGCGCCGTCTCGCGCGGCGGGCCCGCGGTGCCGGGCAGCCATCCGGTAGCGGCGCCTCGTCGTGCCGGAAGCTCTTCGTGCCGGAAGCTCTTCGTGCCGGGCCCGCGGTGGCCGGGGGCCCGGCGCGGCTGTCGGGGTCGGTGCCGTGGGGACGGCACGCCGTTGTCCGTCCGGGGCCGTTCCGTCCCCGCACGGTCGGAGGACTGCCGCCGCTCGGCGGACCGCCGGGTCGTCGTCGACGCCGGCGCCCGGTGGGTGGTCGTCGTCGACCGGCCCGTGACGGGACAGCAGGAGGGTGGCAGGGAACTGCCGTGCGTACCGGCGACGTTGCCGGGATCTCGATGGCAGCGGCTTTCCCGCCCGTGCGTGCGCGGGAGGCACGGCATACGGGCGCTCGCGCTCGCCGGGAGCCGTCGGACGCGGGCGTGCCCGTCAGTGGGCGTCGGCGGCCACTTCCGGGTGGAGTGCCTCAGTGGACGGACAGGCAGTCCTCGTCCGAGCAGGCGAGTTCGTCGTCGGAGGGCTTGTCGAGCAGCACCGTGGTGGCGAAGCGCCGGTCCGAGGACCAGTCGGCGTGGCGCAGCAGCTCGGGGGCGGCGCCCGCGATGACGGTGAGGGGGATACGGACGGGGAGCCGGGCGATGAGGCCGACGAGTTCTCGGGTCGCCGTGTCCTCCAGGTGCAGGTTGTCGATGATCAGGACGATCGGGCCGTCGTGGGCGACGGCTTCCAGGAAGTACCGCCACACGTCCCGCCACTCCTCGGCGCCCAGCCGCTCGGGCGAGCGGTTCGACGTCTCGAGGACCGAAGTGCAGCGGGCGACGAGCCAGTTGATGCAGCTCTTTCCGGCGTCCAGGCGCTGGACGGCGGCGCTGACCTTCCGGCGGACCGCCCAGGGCGGGTCGGACTTCGACAGTCCCGAGAACCTGGAGATGATCCTCCGGTGCAGGCCGAAGGGGCCCGCCTCGGCGGCATCCTGGCCGTTCCAGCTCAGCACCTGGGCCCCGTCGAGCGCCGAGCCGGCGAAGTCGCCCAGTTTGCCGAGCATCCGGCGGCGGGGGGCTTCCTCGGTGCTCAGCACGGTGATCAGGTGCGGCTGGGACCAGCGGTTGCTGTGGGTCATCACCCCTTGCAGCAGGTCGAGTTCGCGGTGGTGGGCGTCGTCGTCGGCGGGCTCGGGGTCGATGGGGCCGAGCAGCTTCCAGCGGGCGGGCGTGCCCGTGATCTCCTCGTACGCGAAGTGCTCCTTGGTCTCCTCGCGCGTGCGGTCGCAGACGTGGGTCCCGTCCGAGTCCGCCAGGGCCAGCAGCGCCTCGCACTCCTTCACCGTGGCGCCGTAGACCCTGGGCGGCCGGCTGCCGCCGAGGGACTGGCTCACCAGCACGGCGCCCGTGGCGACGGCCGTGCGCAGTTCCGTGCGGGCGGTCACGGGGGTGCCCGCTCGTGCGGCGGACGCGGTCAGGGCCGTGCGCAGCGCGGTCGCGGCGCGGATCGCGCGCAGCGGGTACTCGGTGTCGTCCGGATCCGCCGGGAACAGGGCGAGGGTGAGCGCGTGCAGTGAGAAGACGACCGTACCGCCGCAGCGCTCGATCTCCTGGTGGATCAGGGTGCCCACCCCGTCCATCACGGCGTCGAGTTCGCAGGTGTCGGTCGAGGCGGGGTCGGGTTCGGCCCGTACCAGCAGGAGGCTGGCCTCGCTGCGTACCGCGGAAGCGATGGTGGGTGTGCCGGTGTTCGCCGTCGCCGTCGGCAGGTCCCGGGCGGGGGCGTGGTGCGTCGTCGTGCCGTTCCTCGGCGCCGAACCGTTCGCGGGGGACAGCACCTTGGGGGGCGACGCCGTGACGGGAGCGGAGAGGACGGCCCTCAGGGCCGGACGGTCGGGGCTGGGGCCCGAACCCTGAACGGGCGGCCGGGGCGGGGCCGGGAGCTTGCCGTCGGTCAGGGTTGTGGCGCTGTGCGGCTGGAGCGGGGCCTCCGCGAGCGTCAGGGTCGGGACGGGAGCGGGCCGGACGGCCGCCGGGTCGGGGTGGTGCGGGCGGGGGGCCGGGTCCTGGAAGGAGGGCCGGGGCGAGGCGGGGGCCGGGCTGTCGGGGACGGCTCGCGGGCCGAGCGGCCGGGGCGCCGTCTCCATCGCGCTGGGCAGCAGGGCGGCCGTGCCCTGCACGGAGTACGGGCCGCCGGGGGCCGGCGCGAGCTGGAGGGCGAGATCGTGGGTGAGGATCGCCTGCTGGAGCTGCTGGAGTTCCCGGCTGGGTTCGAGACCGAGCTCCTCGACCAGCTGGGCCCGCAGCCGGCTGAAGACCCCCAGCGCGTCCGACTGGCGCCCGCAGCGGTACAGGGCACGCATGAGCTGGCCGCAGGCGCGCTCGCGCAGCGGCTCGCTCTCCACCAGCGACTCCAGTTCGCCGAGCACCGCGTAGTGGCGTCCGCAGGCGAGCTGGGCTTCGAAGACGTCCTCCAGGACGTCCAGCCGCATGTTCTGGAGGGTGGTCAACTCCGGCCACAACAGGCCGACTTCGGTCAGGTCGGCGAGGGCGGGACCGCGCCACAGCTCCAGGGCGTCGCTGAGCAGTGTGGCCGCCGCGTCGGGTTCCCCCGCCTCCAGCCGGGCCCGGCCCTCGCGCACCCACCGGTGGAAGAGGTGCAGATCGACGCGTTCGAGGGCGACGTCCAGGGAGTAGCCGGGAGGCTGGGTGCGCAGCGCCACGGGCGCTTCCGCGGTCGGGCCGGTGACGAGTTTGCGGCGCAGGCTCCAGATCGAGTTCTGCAGGATCTTGCGGGCGGTCATCGGGGCTTCTTCGACGCTCCACAGCGCCTTCAGCAGTTTACTGATGGGTACCGTCTGGTTGGGGTGGAGGAGGAGATATCCGAGCGTCGCCCGCTGTTTGCTGCCCCCCAGCGAGATGGGCTGCCCACCGGATATGACCTCTAACGGACCTAACATCCTGAACCACATAGTCCCTCAGCATGGTTGGCGTGCGGCGCAGGGCTCACCCCCCTTTACGCCGGGAACACTGCCAATGCTACTAAGAGTACGAGCCAATACCACAGCAATCTGTGTTCGATCCCTCACGAGTCGGTGATTCTCCCGGCGGCGACAGTGCCGGCCGGTCCGCCGCGGAGGGACGTCGGTCGTCCGCGGACCGAACTCCTGGTGAACCCCCGTCCGGCCGGCCCCCGCGGGCGCCGACCGGACGACCGCGATCCCCCTCGATCGATCGCGGTGTCCGGCCGGTCGCCCGTCACCCGCCCCGTTCCCCCGGGGAGGTGACCGGTCCGGATCTGTTCGGGATCAGCTCGTCGCGGAGGCCGCGGCGGCGGTCAGGCCGGCCGCGAGGCCGGCGGCCCGGATGCCGGTCTCGATGGCGCCGTCCACATAGCCGCCCCAGCCGGTCGCGATGTCGCTGCCCGCGAAGACCAGGCGGCCGTGCGGCTGCCGGACGGCGCGCAGCGAACCGAGCAGCTGACCGGGCGTCCGGAAGGTCCAACCACCCTTGGCGTAGGCGTCCTTGCCCCAGTCGTGGCCCTTGACGGACAGCACCTTGGTGCCCGGGAGCAGTTCGCTGACGGCGCTCTGCACCTGCGACACGCTGGTGACGTCCAGGTTGGGGTTGACGCTGAAGCCGATGAGCATCGTGCCCTGGGCCGACTTGTCGGCGTGCGCGAGGACCAGGTCGAGCATCGCGCCGCTCTTGCCGTTCATGAGCGGGCGGCCGATGTCGCCCTGGACCTGGATGAAGACCTTCTTGGCGGTGGGCACGCCGACGGTCTGGGTGCTCATCCGGGAGAACTCGGCCGGCAGGCCGGAGGCGAAGTTGATGGAGTTCCAGGTGTTCACGGGGACGGCCACCACCACGGCCGCGGCGTCGTACACCACGCCGTTCGCCGTCACCTGGACCCGGGAACCGGTGTCGGTGACCTTGGTGACGGGCGCGTTGTAGAGGAGGGAGGCGCCGGACTCGGCGAACATCCGGGAGATGACGTTGCTCATCCCGCCCACGGGGCGGGTGACGTTGATGCCGTGGAACGTCTCCGTGTTGTAGCCGCACAGCGCCCACCAGTGGGCGAGCTGGGTGAGCGAGCCGCGCTCGAAGCCGCCGCCGTACGCGCCGGTGGTGGCGCTCACCCAGTCCATCTCCAGCTGCGAAAGGCGCAGTTGGCGCGCCCGGTCGCCGAGGGTCAGCTTGTCGAGGTCGACCAGCAGGTCCTCGCGGGAGAACGGGTCGTAGGCGTTCGGCAGGTACGTCTCGGCGCCCTCGACGAACCTCCGCAGGAGGGTGTCCTGCTGGTCGAGGAAGGTCAGTTCCTGCTTGGCGTAGCCGCCGGTCTCCGTGGCGAACACCGCGAAGTCCGGGTTGGGGTCGTCCACCCTGGCGATGCCCAGGCGCTGGACCTCGTTCCAGATCAGCGTCTGGCTGGGGTGGATCCAGGTCGCGCCGAACTCGATCGGCAGTCCCGAGAAGGTGCTCGACCAGGCCCGGCCGCCGATGCGGTTGCGGGCCTCGATGATCAGCGTGCGCTTGCCCCTGGCCTTGAGTTCCCGCGCGGCCGAGACGCCGGCGAAGCCGCCGCCGATCACGATCGCGTCGTAGCTGCGGCCGGCCTCGGTCGTCCCGGCCGCGAAGGCGGGGCGGGTGGAGGCGACGCCGACGGCGACCGACGCGCCCGTGGCGGCGCCGGCCTTGAGTATCGCGCGACGCGAGGTGCGCGCTCCCCCGAAGAATGTCTCTTTCTTGGGCTTCATCCCAGTCCCCTCGTACACAACGTGGTCCGTTGTCCAGGAATCAAGCGCTGCTGTGGTCACCTGAACGTGAAACCACACTAGTTGCGATTGACCGAAATCGATCGACCATTTCCCATTGACTGATAATCGCCCTCCCTCGCAGGTTTAGGGATTGCCGCAGATCGGCGAGTTACCGTCCGATGGGCGCTCGATGGCCGTGCGGGGCAGGAGGTCTGGTTCGCTTCTGGTTAGCTTGGCGAGGACGGGACGGTTACTCGCTGGTGGCGGGGGGATGGTCCGGTCTCGCTTAATTTGTTCGGACCCCCGAAACGGCAATGGCGCTGGCTGGCCTACGCCCATGCCTTTCACCCCGCCGAAATCACCAAGGAGCTGGTATGGCCGTCGTCAGGTCCACCGAAGCGGAAAACATTCTCAAGGCGGTCCGGGAAATCGTCCCGACCCTGCGGGCGAACGGCGTGGCCTCCGAGGACCAGCGCTGGATAGTCCAGGAGAACATCGACCTGCTGGAGAAGGCCGGCGTCTTCCGGATCGCCGTGCCGAAGCGCTTCGGCGGGCTGGACCTGCCGCTGAAGGAGCAGGTCGAGATCATCACCGAGATCTCCCGGGGCTGCGGCTCCACCGGCTGGGTGGCCGTCGCCTGGATCTCCAGCGCCTGGATGGCCACGCTGTACCCGCTCGAGGCCCAGGAGGAGATCTTCAAGGGCGGCTCGGTGCGCATCTCCGGCGGTTTCACCCCGACCGCGAAGATGGTCCCCACCGAGGGCGGCTACCTCCTCAACGGCGCCTGGCGCTTCAACTCCGGTGTCCGCGGCGCCCACTGGGACCTGCTGGCCGCCGAGCTGGAGCACGCCGACGGCACCGTCGAAGAGGTCTACGCGATGGTCCCGGTGGACGAGCTGACGATCGCCGACGACTGGCACGTCTCGGCCGCCATCGCCACCGGCAGCTCGACGTCCAGCGCCACGGACCTCTTCGTCCCCGCCCACCGGGTCGTCACCCTGGAGGCCGCCGTCCTCGGCACCAGCGGCGGCGGTGCCGTCACCGGCTCCCAGGGGCGCGACTACAGCCTGATCAGCTTCGTCGTCGCCGAGTCCGTCGCCGTCTACATCGGCATGGCGCGGGCCGCGCACGAGGAGCTCATCGCCACGGTCAAGGGCAAGCCGCTCGCGTACAGCAACGTCACCGACCAGGCGCAGCACCCTCTGACCCAGATCCAGATCGCGCTGGCCCACAGCAAGATCGAGGCCGCCCAGGCGCTCTCCGAGACCTACCTCGGCTTCCTCCAGGAGCGCGCCGACGCCGGCGAGCAGCCGACCTGGGAGGAGAAGGCGGAGGTGCGCGGCAAGGCCGGCGCCGCGATCCTGCTCACCCAGGAGGCCCTGGAGGCACTCCACTCCATCAGCGGCGCCGGCTCGCTCTCCCGCAAGGCGCCCTTCCAGCGCTTCTACCGGGACCTGCAGGGCCTGTCCCGGCACGGTCTGATGGCCCCGAACATGGGCCTCGAGGTGTACGGCCGCACGCTGCTCGGCCTCGACCCCGACAGCCTTTTCCTGTAACACGCCGCCTTCGGTGGCGTGGTGATTCCGAAGAGAAAATTGAGGAGCAAGTCAATGTCGAACACGAACCAGGGTCCGGTGACCGTTCTCGGTCTGGGAATGATGGGCGCCGCCCTGGCCACCGCCTTTGTGAAGAACGGCAATCCGACCACCGTGTGGAACCGTTCCGCTGACAAGGCGGACGCGCTCGTCGAGCAGGGCGCCGTCTTCGCCGCGGACATCAAGCAGGCGATCGCGGCCAGCCCGGTCGTCGTGGCGTGCGTCTCCACCTACGAGGTGCTGAACGACCTGTTCGCCGGTGCCACCGACGAGCTGAAGGGCAAGGTGGTCATCAACCTCACCTCGGGTACCCCCGAGGACGCCCGCGCCCTCGCCGTCTGGGCCGAGCAGAACGGCGTGCGCTACCTGGACGGCGCCATCATGGCCGTCCCGCAGATGATCGGCCTGCCCCAGGCCCTGATCTTCTACGCCGGTGCGCAGGAGCTGTACGCCGAGCACGAGGAGCTGCTGAAGCCGCTCGCGGGCACGAACGTGTACCTGGGTGCGGACACCGGGGTCGCGATGATCTACGACCTCGGTCTGCTGTCGCTGCTGTGGTCGAGCCTCGCGGGTTACTTCCACGCCGTGGCCCTCGTGAACTCGGCCGGCGTCTCGGCGGAGGCCTTCACCCCGTTCGCCCTGACCTGGATCGAGCACGTCATCACCCCGTCGATCCCGCAGAGCGCCAAGGAGATCGACTCGGCGAGCTTCGACACCGAGATCTCCAGCCTCGGCGTCAACAAGGCCGCGATCGAGCACCTGGTCGCCACGAGCAAGCAGCTCGGCATCAACAGCGACTTCTCGGCCGCCATCCAGGCGCTGATCGAGCGTCGCGTCGAGCAGGGCCACGCCGGCCACAGCCTGGCCAGCCTGGTCGAGGCGTTCAAGCAGGGCTGACCCCCGACGTCCCCCGCCGGGACGTCACGCACACGGTGAGGCAGGAACCCGCTGGGCGGGACACGGCTTCGTGCCGGGTCCCGCCCAGCGGCGTGCCGGACGGGCACGGATCCCGGCAGGCCTCCGTGCGCGATCCGGCTGCCCGCCGTGCTCGCGATGCGGGCAGCGGGCCGCGGGCCGCACCTCACCCTGGCCGGCTCCGCCACGGCCACGGCCGGACGCGTGCGTGCGGGCGCGTGACTCCAGCGGCTCGCCGCGGGCGGCGTGATCCGAAGCGGCGTACCACCCGGCCGCGCGCACCAGTGCGGCTCGCGGCGGGGTGCGGACGGTGCGGGCGCAGGCCCGGCACAAGTGCGGGCGTATGCAGGGTGGTTGGCACGGGTGTGGTACGGGCGCGGGCGCGGACCGGTGGTCGACACGGGCTCGGGCCCGGCGCGAGCCCGGTGCGGACGTGGGCGCAGGCGCGGTGCGAGCGCAGGCGCGGTGGTCGGCACCAGGCACAGGCCCGGCACAGCGACGCGGTGCGGGCGGCGCGGTGCGGGGCGCCGACCGATGGCCGGTGGTCGACACAGGCTCGGGCCCGGCGCGAGCCCGGTGCGGACGTGGGCGCAGGCGCGGTGCGAGCGCAGGCGCGGTGGTCGGCACCAGGCACAAGCCCGGCACAGCGACGCGGTGCGAGCGGCGCGGTGCCGGGCGCCAGCCGGTGGCCGGTGGCCGGCACAGGCTCGAGCCCGGCGCGGGCGCGGTGCGGGCGCACGCGCGGTGCGGGTGAGGGCCGGCACAGGCGAGGGCCGGTGGTCGGGACGTGGTTTTCGTCCCGGCCGCCGGCCCTCGTGAGGATCGTCCCGTCCGTTACGCGGCGGGCAGCGCCAGGGGACGCTGATAGCCGCCCCGGATGATGTCGCAGGTGTCGCGCAGGGCCGTCTCCAGCCAGGCGATCTCGTCGTCCGACAGCAGGACGGACGGCTCGAAGCGCAGGGTGTCGGGGGCGCTCGCGGTCGGGAACGTACGGACCCGGTGGCCGCGCAGCAGGTGGCCCGCGGCCAGATAGCCGAACAGCCCGGCGCGGGCCGCCTCGGCGATCGGGGGGACCGGAGCTTCGGACTGGTCGTGGAACTCCAGGCCGAGCATCAGGCCACGGCCGCGGACGTCCTTGACGACCTCGGGGAAGTCCTGCCGCACGGAGTCCAGCATGGCCAGCAGCCGCTCGCCCCGTTCGGCGGCCCTGCGGTAGGCGGCGCCGTCGTCGGCCTCCAGGAGCTCGAGGACCTTCAGGGCGATGCGGTTGGAGAAGCCGTCCTTGGCGAAGGTCGAGCTGTGGATCAGCTCGAACTCGCCGCGGTAGCGCGAGGCGCGCACCATCAGCACCGAGATCTTGGCGAGGCCGCCGCCCAGGCTCTTGGCGAGGGTGTAGTAGTCGCCGCGCAGCCCCAGGCGCGTGCCGGCCAGGAAGTCACCCGTGCGTCCCATGCCGCTCTGGATCTCGTCCACGATGACCGGTGCGCCGATCTCCGCGCAGACCTCCTGGATCTCCCGGACGAATTCCGCCGACAGCTCGCGGATGCCGCCCTCGCCCTGGATCGGCTCCAGGACGAACGCGCAGACGACGGGCGCCTCGTGCTCCGACAGCCGGACCCGGCCGTCCTCCAGGGTCAGGCCGAAGAGCGTGGCGCGCTCCTCGTCGACGATCTTGCGCAGGGCGCCCGGCTGGCCGAGCGGGACGAACCGCGCCTGCGCGGCCAGCGCCCCGAACGGGACGCGGTAACCCTCGTTGTGGGTGAGCTGGACCGTGCCGACCAGCTTGCCGTGGAAGGAGCCCTCCGGGGTGAGGAAGACCGGCGGGCGCCCGGCCAGCTCCTCGTTGTGGGCGGCGAGGCGGTCGATCAGCTCGTCCAGCGCGGCGGGGGCCGGGCCGTCCGTGGCCACGCCGAAGCGGGCGAGGACCTCGGCGGGCACCGTCGCCGAACCGTCCCGCACGGCCGCGCGCGCCGCGTCGAGGCCTTCGCGGACGGACTCCAGGAGCGCACCGAGGCGGGCGCCCCGGTCCATCTCGGCGTGCTTGAGGGCGGCCTCGTTGGCCTCGGCGCCGGTGTTGGCGAAGACGGCGAAGAACGGCTCGTCGTCGCCGGTCTCGCGGCGGACGATCCGGTCCAGGGCGAGCGCCAGCTCGGCGGCCTCCGGGTGCAGGGAGAACTGCGCGTGCACCGGGACGCCGCTGTCCAGCAGCTCCTTCGCGTACGCGGTGATCGCGGGGTTGTTGTGGCCCAGCAGCAGCGAACCGTATCCCCCCGCGTAGTCCACGACGGCGACCTCGCGGCCGTCCTCGCCCCGCTGGTAGAGAAGGTTCCCCTCGGCGCGGACGTATTCGGCGTCCAGGCCGGCGGAGGCCAGCACGGCCCCCAGATGGGGTTCGGCCAACTGCGTTTGCTCGGCGGGGGCATTCGAAGCATCGGTCATGGGGCCAACATGACCGAATGCGCGCCAGCGTGCGGTAACAGCGCGGTCATCGGCGGCCGTCGGCGCGGCCAAAGGCATCGATTACTTGGCGATTAGACGCGAGAAAGTGCCGAGCGGATACGTTTTCCACCCACCCCTTTATTGCGTAGGGGGCCCTCAAGCCGAATCCGAAGAGGGGAAATGACTCCTGCATCCGCAGAGCTCGAACCCGCAGCCTCGCGGACGGGGCTGCGCACGTCTGTCGAGGCCACTTCGCTGCGGGATGTGATGTCCCAGTTCGCCACCGGCGTCACCGTGCTCACGGTGGGTGGCGACCACATCCACGCCATGACGGCCAACGCCTTCAGCTCGGTGTCGCTCGCCCCGCCGACCGTGCTGGTCTCCATCGATCACAGCGCCGTCATGTTCGACGAGCTGACCGGGGCCGGGCACTTCGGCGTGAACATCCTGGCAGCCGGACAGCAGTCGCTCGCCCGGCACTTCGCCGACAAGAAGCGTGCCCTCGGGCTCGCACAGTTCGACGACGTCGAGTGGGCGCCGGGCGGGCGCACGGGCGCCCCACTCCTGGCCGGCGCGCTGGCCTGGCTGGAGTGCGACGTGATCGACGCGCACGCCTCGGGCGACCACACGATCTTCGTCGGCAGGGTGCTGGACTGCCGACGGGGCTGCGACGACGCGGCGTTGACGTTCTTCGACGGGAAGTTCGGCCACGCCCCGCGGGCCGCCTGACGACTCCGCACGCCATGACGGCGCGCGGTCGTACACACCAGCCGCACACCCCGGCCGCACACACCGGCCGGACACGACGAATCACACGAAGGAGATGCTCATGACCGCCTCGACCCCCGAAGTCGACCTGTACAGCCTGGAACTCACCGATGACCCGGAGGTCCAGAACGACGTCTTCCTGAAGATCTTCAACTCCGGGGACGGCGCCGCCTTCGACAACCTCTACCTCGACGACGCCATCTCCAACCTGACGGGCGGCCCGCTGACCGGTGAGGCCCGCACCAAGGGCATCATCGAACTGCTCGCCAAGGGCCCGACGCTGAAGTCCGTCGTCAAGCACTCCTACACCGCCGACGACGTCACGCTCATCGTGGTCGACTTCGAGCTGGGACTGCCCGGCGAGGACGGTGAGCTGGTCCAGGTCAAGGGCAGCTGCACCGACGTCATCCGCCGGACCGAGGACGGCAAGTGGATGATGGCGGTGGACCGTCCGGTCGCCGACATCAGCGTCTGAACCGTCTGACCCGCACCACCCGCACCACCCGTGGCACGACGGACGAGGCCGGGTTCCCCCGAGGGGAGCCCGGCCTCTTCGCGATGTGCCCGCTGGGTCGCGGTGCGTGGTGTCAGTCGCGCGGCTCCTCGCCGAACGGGTCGTCGACGGCGTACAGCCACGAGCCGTCCGCCTGCTTGCGCAGGACGTCCAGGCCGACGCCGCGCAGGCTCTCGCGGCCCTCGCCGCTCGCGGTGTTGATCTCCATGGTCCAGTCCACGACCAGCAGGGCCGTGTCGCCGGTGACGTACGCCTCCCGCAGGTCGGTCTCGATGTGCGGCCGCATGGTGGTGAGGAATTCCTCGATGGCGGCCCGGCGGTCCGCGCCGCTCACCGGATTGCCCTTCTCCCACGCGATGATGCCGGCTTCGGTGTAGTGGGCATTGACGCGCTCCGCGTCGCCCGAGTTGAAGGCGGCGACATAACTCTCGAGGTGCGCCGCGAGCTCCTTGGGAAGCTCGACGGCCGTGGCGGTGTTCGACATTCTTCTGTCCTCCGGAAAGTGAGGATGGAAAGAGCGATGAGGTGACAACTACGCCGAAAAGCTATCCGCAGGCCGGAAACCCGGGGCTCACCGAGGGGTAACGCCGCACGCCGGAACCCGGCACCGCGGCTCCGATTACCGGGCCGTGATCACACGCTGGACCTTTGGAAGACCCCAGGTACATACCGTCGATGGAGGCCGCGCCGAGCCGTCCGGGCTCCGAATGCGCAGGCGGACGTCTTGGACCGTTGCGACAGGCAGAACGGAAAGGGCACCCGACAGTGACGACCAGCGAGCACGACACCCACGCAGAACCCACCTGGGAGGGCGGCGCGACCGGGGACCGGGCGGAGCCCATTGCTGTCATCGGCATGTCCTGCCGGCTTCCAGGCGCCGACTCCCCCGCCGCGTTCTGGGACCTGCTCACCCGCGGCGCCGACGCCATCACCCCGGTACCGGAGGGGCGTTGGGGCCCGGACGGGCGCTCCCTCGGTGCCGGGCGCGGTGGTTTCCTCGACGCCGTCGACGCGTTCGACGCGCCGTTCTTCGGGATCTCCCCGCGTGAGGCGGCGGCCATGGACCCGCAGCAGCGGCTCGTGCTGGAGCTCGCCTGGGAGACGCTGGAGGACGCCGGCGTCGTCCCCGCCTCCTTGCGCGGCAGCAGGACGGCCGTCTTCGTCGGCGCCCTGCGCGACGACTACACGAGCCTGCTGTACCTGCACGGCGCCGAAGCCGTCACCCAGCACACCATGACCGGCGTCAACCGCGGTGTCATCGCCAACCGGGTCTCGTACCACCTGGGCCTGCACGGTCCGAGCATGACCGTGGACTCCGCCCAGTCGTCCTCGCTGGTGGCCGTCCACCTGGCCTGTGAGAGCCTGCGCACCGGCGAGGCCGACGGCGCGCTGGTGGCGGGTGTGAACCTCAACCTGCTCGCGGAGAACGTTGTCACCGAGTCCCGCTTCGGGGCGCTGTCGCCCGACGGGACCACCTACACCTTCGACGCCCGCGCCAACGGCTTCGTGCCCGGCGAGGGCGGCGGCATGGTGCTCCTGAAGCCGCTGAGCCGGGCGCGGGCCGACGGGGACCGGATCTACGGCGTCGTCCGCTCCAGTGCCGTCAACAGCGACGGCGCCACCGACGGGCTCACCGTGCCGAGCGCGGCCGCCCAGGAAGCGGTGCTGCGGGAGGCGTACGAGCGCGCCGGGATCGCCCCCGACGAGGTGCAGTACGTCGAACTGCACGGCACCGGCACCCCCGTCGGGGACCCGCTGGAGGCCGCCGCGCTCGGCGCCGCGCTCGGCCGCGGCCGCACGGCCCGCACCGCCCTGCGCGTCGGCTCCGTGAAGACCAACATCGGCCACCTCGAGGGTGCCGCGGGCATCGCCGGCCTGATCAAGACGCTGCTCAGCCTGCACCACCGCAGGCTCCCGGCCAGCCTGAACTTCGAGACCCCCAACCCGCGGATCGCACCGGACGAGCTCGGGATCGCCGTGCAGCGCGAACCGTCGGCCTGGCCGGACGAGGACCGGGCGCTGATCGCCGGCGTCAGCTCCTTCGGCATGGGCGGCACCAACGCCCACGTCGTCGTCTCCGAGGCCCCCGCCGACCCCGCCGTCACCTCCGAGGCCCCCGCCGACCCCACCGCCGTCGCCGGCCCCGGCGCCCCGGCGGCCGGCGTCCCGCTGCCGTGGATCGTCACCGGCCACGACGGGGACGCGCTGCGGGCCCAGGCCGCGAAGCTGCGGGCCTTCGCCGCCGAGCGCCCCGGTCAGTCGGCCGAGGACACCGGCCGGGCGCTGGCCACCACCCGCACCTTCCTGGGCCACCGCGCCGTCGTCGTCGCCGACGGCCGCGACGCGCTGCTCGCCGGCCTGGACGCGCTCGCCACCGGGGCCCCCGCCGCCTCCGTCGTCTCCGGGGCCGTACGGCCCGGCGGTCTGGCCTTCCTCTTCACCGGTCAGGGCGCCCAGCGCACCGGCATGGGCCAGGAGCTGTACGCGGCGTTCCCGGCGTACGCCACCGCCTTCGACGAGGTCGCGGCCCACCTGGACCCGCTGCTGCCGCGCCCGCTCGCCGAGCTCGTCGCCGACGACACGGCGCTGCACGAGACCGGCGCCACCCAGCCCGCGCTGTTCGCCGTCGAGGTCGCCCTCTTCCGCCTCGTCGAGAGCTGGGGGCTGCGGCCCGACCTGCTCGCCGGGCACTCCATCGGCGAGCTGGCCGCGGCCCACGTCGCGGGCGTGTTCTCCCTCGCCGACGCCGCGCGCCTGGTCGCCGCCCGCGCCCTGCTGATGCAGGCGCTGCCCACGGGGGGCGCGATGATCGCCGTGGAGGCCACCGAGGCCGAGGTGCTGCCGCTCCTCGCGGACCGCGAGGGCGCGCTCGCCGTCGCCGCCGTCAACGGCCCCCGCTCCGTCGTGCTGTCGGGTGACGCCGACGCGGCCGCGGAGGTGGCCGCCGCGCTGCGGGGCCGGGGCCGCCGCACGAAGCGCCTGACCGTCTCGCACGCCTTCCACTCCCCGCACATGGACCCGATGCTGGCGGAGTTCCGCGCGGTCGCCGCCTCGCTCGACTATGCGGAGCCGGTAATTCCGGTCGTTTCCACGGTCACCGGGGAGCCGGTGACCGCCGGGCAGTTCACCTCGCCCGACTACTGGGTCGAACAGGTCCGCCGTCCGGTGCGCTTCCTCGACACCGTCCGTGCCCTGGAGGGCGCGGGCGTGCGCACCTTCCTGGAGCTGGGGCCCGAGGGCGTCCTGTCCTCCCTGGTCGGGGACTGCGCCGCGGACGCCGACGCCGTCGCCGCCGTACCGCTGCTGCGCGCCGGCCGCCCCGAGCCGCTGACCGCGCAGACCGCGCTGGCCACCGCGTTCACCCGGGGCGCCGAGCCCGACTGGACCGCCCTGTACGGCGGCCGGCCCGCGCGCCACGTCGAGCTGCCGACGTACGCCTTCCAGCGCCGCCCCCACTGGCCGGCCGGTGTCCGCACGGCCGTCGACCCGTCGCGGCCGGCCCCCGCCCCCGAGGCCGCCGCGCCGGCCGCTCCCCCGGCCGCCACCCCCCGCGGCGAACTGGGCCGCCGTCTGGCCGCGCTCGACGGGGCGGAACGCCGGCGGGCCGTCGAGGATCTGCTGCACCCCCACATCGCCGCGGTCCTGGAGTACGAACCGGGTCGGCGCATACCCGACCACACGCCTTTCCGGGACCTCGGCTTCAGCTCCCTGATGGCCACCGAACTGCGCGGCACGCTCGCCCGGGCCACCGGCCTGAAGCTGCCCGGCGGCCTGCTCTTCGACCACCCGACGCCGCGGGCCCTCGCCGAGTTCGTCGAGGCCGAACTCCTCGGCGAGGCCGCGGTCACGGACGGGACGGCGGCGGCGGGCGCCGACGGCGAGGCGATCGCCGTCGTCGCCATGGCCTGCCGCTACCCGGGCGGCGTGGCCTCGCCCGAGGACCTGTGGCGCCTCGTCGCCGAGGGCGGCGACGCCGTCGGCGAGTTCCCCGCCGACCGCGGCTGGCCCGAGGACCTGTACGACCCGGATCCGGACCGGCCCGGCCGCAGCTCCGTGCGCCGCGGCGGGTTCCTGCACGACGCGGGCGACTTCGACGCCGCGTTCTTCGGGATCTCCCCGCGCGAGGCCCTCGCCATGGACCCGCAGCAGCGCCTGCTGCTGGAGACCGCGTGGGAGAGCGTCGAACGCGCCGGCATCGACCCGGCGCGGCTGCGCGGCACCCGCACCGGGGTCTTCGTCGGCGCCACCGGCCTGGAGTACGGGCCGCGCATGGACGAGGCCCCCGAGTCCGTCCAGGGCGGCGTGCTGACCGGCACCACCACCAGTGTCATGTCCGGCCGCATCGCCTACCAGCTCGGCCTGGTCGGCCCGGCGATCACGGTCGACACCGCCTGCTCCTCCTCCCTGGTCGCCATGCACCTGGCGATCCGCTCCCTGCGCTCCGGCGAGACCGACCTCGCCCTCGCGGGCGGCGCCACCGTCATGTCCTCGCCGGGCATGTTCGTGGAGTTCTCCCGCCAGCGCGGACTGGCCCCCGACGGCCGCTGCAAGGCCTTCGCCGACGGCGCCGACGGCACCGGCTGGTCCGAGGGCGTCGGCCTGCTCCTGCTCGAACGACTGTCCGACGCGCAGAAGAACGGCCACACCGTCCTCGCCGTGCTGCGGGGCTCCGCCGTCAACCAGGACGGGGCCAGCAACGGCCTGACGGCACCCAACGGCCCGTCCCAGCAGCGCGTCATCCAGCAGGCGCTGGCCGACTCCGGCCTGACCCCCGCGGACGTGGACGCCGTCGAGGCCCACGGCACCGGAACCCGTCTCGGCGACCCCATCGAGGCGGAGGCCCTCAAGGCCGTCTACGGCCCCGGCCACGACAGCGACCGCCCCCTCCACCTCGGCTCGCTGAAGTCCAACCTCGGCCACACCCAGGCCGCCGCCGGCGTCGGCGGCGTCATCAAGATGGTGCAGGCGATGCGGCACGGCGTGCTGCCCAGAACGCTCCACGTGGACCGGCCGACCAGCCGCGTCGACTGGTCCGACGGCACCGTCGCCCTGCTCACCGAGGAACGCCCGTGGCCCGGGACCGGCCGTCCCCGGCGTGCCGCCGTCTCCTCCTTCGGCATCAGCGGCACCAACGCCCACCTCGTCGTCGAGGAGGCGCCGGCCGGCGCCCCGGCCGGCACGGACGGGGAGTCCGCGCGGCCCGGCGGCACCGCCGACCTCGCCGGCGGGCCCGCGCCGTACGTCCTGACCGCCCGCGACCCGGAGGCGCTGCGCGAGCAGGCCGCCCGCCTGGCCGCGCACGTCACCGACTCCGGCACCAGCACCGGCCTCGCCGACTCCGACTCCGGCACCAGCACCAGCACCAGCACCAGCACCAGCACCAGCACCAGCCTCGCCGACCTCGGCTTCTCGCTCGCCACCACCCGCACCGCCTTCGAGCACCGCGCCGTCGTCGTGGCCTCCGACACCGAGGACCTGCTCGCCGGACTGACCGGGCTCGCCGCCGGCACCGGCGCCCCGAACACCGTCACCGGCACCGCGGACACCCCGGGCCGCACCGCGTTCCTGTTCACCGGCCAGGGCGCGCAGCGCGCCGGATCCGGCCGCGAACTGTACGCCGCCCGGCCGGTGTTCGCCGCCGCCCTCGACGAGGTGTGCGCCGCCTTCGACGGCCTGCTGGAGGTGCCCCTGCGCGACGTGCTGTTCGGCGAGGGCGCGGGCGCGGGGCTGATCGACCGCACCGCGTACACCCAGCCGTCGCTGTTCGCCGTCGAGGTGGCCCTCTTCCGGCTGCTGACCCACCACGGGCTGACCCCCGACCTGCTCGCCGGGCACTCGATCGGCGAACTCGCCGCCGCCCACGCCGCCGGGGTCCTCTCCCTGGAGGACGCCGCGGTCCTGGTCGCCGCGCGCGGCCGGCTCATGCAGTCCGCACCGGCCGGCGGGGCGATGACCGCCGTCGAGGGCACCGAGGAGGAGATCGCCGCCGGGCTCGCCGGACAGGAGTCCGCCGTGTCGGTCGCCGCCGTCAACTCCCCCTCGTCCGTGGTGATCTCCGGCGACGCCGAAGCCGTCGCGGAGGCCGCCCGCGGCTGGCGGGAGGCAGGCCGGCGCACCCACGCGCTGACGGTCTCGCACGCCTTCCACTCCCCCCACATGGACGGCGTCCTGGAGGAGTTCCGGGCCGTCGCGGCCGGCCTCACCTTCCACCGCCCGCGCATCCCGATCGTCTCCACGGTGACCGGCGAGATCGCCACCGCCGAGCAGCTCACCTCGCCCGACTACTGGGCGCGGCAGATCCGCGAGACCGTCCGCTTCGCCGCCGCCACCCGGCGCCTCGCGGCCGAGGGGGCCACCGTCCTCGTCGAGGTCGGCCCGGACGCCGTGCTGACGGCACTGGCCCGGCGCACCCTGGAGGACACCCCGGCGGCCGAGGTCACCGCCGTCCCCGTGCTGCGCGCCGGACGCCCCGAGGCGGAGACCTTCGCCACCGCGACGGCCGCGGCGTACGCCCAGGGCGCCCCGCTCGACGTCGCCTCCTTCTTCCCCGGCGCGGCCCGCACCGACCTGCCGGTCTACCCCTTCCGGCGCACCCGCTTCTGGCTGAACGCCGCGCCGCGCACCGACGCCCGCAGCCTCGGCCTCGACCCGGCCGAGCACCCGCTGCTGACCACCGCCGTGGAGTTCGCCGAGCGGGAGGACGCGCTGTTCACCAGCCGCCTCTCGCGCGCCGCCCAGCCCTGGCTGGGCGACCACGCGATCGCCGGCACGGTCATCGCACCGGGCACCGCCTTCCTCGAACTGGCCGTCGCGGCGGGCGGGCACGTCGGCGCCCCGCACCTGACGGAGATGACGCTGGAGGCGCCGCTGCCGCTGCCCGAGCGCGGAGCCGTCCGCGTCCAGGTGGCGGTCGGCGCGCCGGACCGGGACGGGCAGCGCCCGTTCACCGTCCAC
The DNA here is from genome assembly GCF_044331705.1 of Streptomyces sp. NPDC017202. Classification (NCBI taxonomy): domain Bacteria; kingdom Bacillati; phylum Actinomycetota; class Actinomycetes; order Kitasatosporales; family Streptomycetaceae; genus Streptomyces; species Streptomyces sp. NPDC017202. The sequence continues at coordinate 49,554 of NZ_JBIRNP010000030.1, forward strand.
GCGCGCCCGGACACCACCGACGGCGCCCTGCCCTGGACCCGGCACGCCACCGGGCTGCTCGCCCGGGCCGGCGCGGCGCCCGCCGCCGACGCGGACCTCGCCTCCTGGCCCCCGGCCGGCGCCACCGCCGAGAACCTCGACGACGTCTACGACCGGCTGGCCGCGCTCGGCTACGCCTACGGCCCCGCCTTCCGGGCCCTGCGCGCCGTCTGGCGGCGCGGCACCGACGTCTTCGCCGAGGTGAGCCTGCCCGACGCGCAGACCGGCGGTGCCGCCGCGTACGGACTGCATCCCGCGCTGCTCGACGCCGTACTGCACCCGCTGGTGCTCGACGCGGTCGCGGAGACGGACCCGGCGCACATCCAACTGCCGTTCGCCTGGAACGACGTCACCCTGCACGCGGCGGGCGCCGCCGAGCTGCGCGCCCGGATCTCGCCCGCCGGCCCCGGGCACGCCGCCATCACCGTCGCCGACGGCACCGGCGCCCCCGTCGCCGACCTGGACCTGGCGCTGCGCGCCGTCCCCCGGGACCGGCTCGCGGCGGCGTCACACACCAGCGCCGGCTCGCTGTTCACCGTGGAGTGGAAGGAACTGCCCCCGCCCGCACCGGACACCTCCCCGGTGTGGTCCGAGGCCGTCGTCTCCGACGACTTCGAGGCCTTCGACGACTCGGTCGAGGCGGCCGACGTGGTCGTCCTGCGGGTGCCCGCCGTCCCGGACGGCGCGGGCGACCCGCGGCCCACCACCGGCCGGGTGCTGCGCCTCGTCCAGCGGTGGCTGGCCGACGAGCGGTTCGCCGGCTCCCGGCTCGCCGTGGTGACCCGGCGCGCCGTCGCCGCACGGACCGGCGACGACGTGGACCTCGCGGGCGCACCCGTGTGGGGCCTGATCCGCTCGGCGCAGTCCGAGCACCCCGACCGCATCGTTCTCATCGACCTCGACGACGACCCGGCGGCGGACTCCCTGCTGCCTGCCGCGCTCGCCGCCGAGGAGCCGCAGCTGGCCGTGCGCGACGGCCGGCTGCACGCGCCCCGGCTCGCCCGTACCCCCCGGGCGGCCGGGGCGCCCACCCCCCGCTTCGCCCCGGACGGCACGGTCCTCGTCACCGGCGGCACCGGTGGACTGGGCGCCCTGTTCGCCCGCCATCTGGTGACCGGGCACGGCGTACGGCACCTGCTGCTGAGCAGCCGCCGGGGACCCGACGCGCCCGGCGCCGCCGAGCTGGCCCGGGAACTGACCGCGCTCGGCGCCGAGGTGACCGTCACCGCCGCCGACGTCGGCGACCGGGACGCCGTCGCGGCCCTGGTCGCCTCGGTCCCGGCCGCGCACCCGCTGACCGCCGTCGTGCACACGGCAGGCGTCCTGGACGACGCGACCCTCCAGTCGCTGACCGAGGCACAGCTGGACGCCGTCCTGCGGCCGAAGGCGGACGCCGCCCGCCACCTCCACGAGCTGACCCGGGACCTGGACCTGACGGCCTTCGTGCTGTTCTCGTCGGTGTCCGGCCTCACCGGCACCGCGGGCCAGGCCAACTACGCGGCGGCCAACACCTACCTGGACGCGCTCGCCCAGCACCGCGCCGCGCACGGCCTGCCCGCCACCTCGCTGGCCTGGGGCCTGTGGGACGCCACGCACGGCATGGGGGCGTCCCTGACCGACGCCGACCTGGCCCGCTGGGCGCGCGCCGGCATGACCCCGCTCACCCCGGAAGCGGGCCTCGCGCTCTTCGACCTGGCGCTGGCCGGCGACGAGCCGCTGCTGGCACCCGTGGCCCTGGACCCGGGCAGGCTCGCGGCCGACGAGGCGGTACCGGTCCCGGCGCTGTACCGCGGGCTGGTGCGCCCGCGGCCGCGGCGCGCCGCGCGGGGCGGCTCGCCCGGTGGTACGGGCTCCGGCTCCGGCTCCGAGTGGGCACGGCAGATCGCCGGCCTGCCGGAGAGCAAGCGGGGCGACGCCGTGCTGACCCTGGTGCGGACCGTCGTGGCCGCGGTGCTCGGCCACCCGGGCGCCACGGCCGTGGACCCGGCGCGTGCGTTCAACGACCTCGGTTTCGACTCGATGGCCGGCGTCGACCTGCGCAACCGGCTGACCGCCGCCACCGGCCTGCGGCTGCCCACCACGGCGGTCTTCGACCACCCGACCCCGAACGCCCTCGCCGCCTACCTGCTGACCGAGGCGGTGGCCACCCAGGCGTCCCAGGACCAGGGCCGGGACCAGGACCAGGCCCGGCGCGAGCGCGCCGGGGCCCGCACCGACGACCCGATCGCGATCGTCGGCATGGCGTGCCGCTACCCCGGCGGTGTGTCCTCCCCCGAAGACCTGTGGGACCTGGTCGCCAACGGGGTCGACGCCGTCAGCGAGTTCCCCTCCAACCGCGGCTGGGACGTCGAGAAGCTGTACGACCCGGACCCCGACCGGCCGGGCACGTCGTACGTCCGCGAGGGCGGCTTCCTGCACGACGCGGACCTCTTCGACCGCGAGTTCTTCGGCATGTCACCGCGCGAGGCGACCGCGACCGACCCGCAGCAGCGCCTGCTGCTGGAGACCGCCTGGGAGACCTTCGAGAACGCGGGCATCGATCCGGCCACCCTGCGCGGCAGCGAGACCGGCGTGTTCACCGGCGCCATGTACGACGACTACGCCTCGCGTCTGGAGGGCACCCCGGAGGAGTTCGAGGGCTTCCTGCTCGCGGGCAACCTCTCCAGCGTCCTCTCCGGCCGCCTGTCGTACACGTACGGCCTGGAGGGCCCGGCCATCACGGTCGACACGGCCTGCTCCTCCTCGCTCGTCGCCATGCACATGGCCGTCAACGCGCTGCGCAACGGCGAGTGCGACCTCGCCCTCGCCGGTGGCGTCACGGTCATGAACAGCCCCAACACCTTCGTGGAGTTCTCCCGTCAGCGCGGCCTGTCCGCCGACGGCCGCTGCAAGTCCTTCTCCGACGACGCCGACGGCACCGGCTGGTCCGAGGGCGTCGGCCTCCTCCTCGTGGAGCGGTTGTCCGACGCCCGCAAGAACGGCCACCAGATCCTGGCGGTCATCCGCGGCACGGCCGTCAACCAGGACGGAGCCAGCAACGGCCTCACCGCACCCAACGGCCCCTCCCAGGAACGCGTCATCAAGCAGGCCCTGGCCAACGCCGGCCTGAACACCGACGACGTCGACGCCGTCGAAGCCCACGGCACCGGCACCCGCCTCGGCGACCCCATCGAAGCCCAGGCCCTCCTCGCCACCTACGGCCGCAACCGCACCACCGACAAACCCCTCTACCTCGGCTCCCTCAAATCCAACATCGGCCACTCCCAGGCAGCCGCCGGCGTCGGCGGCGTCATCAAGATGATCGAAGCCATGCGCCATGAGGTACTGCCGCCGACCCTGCACGCCGACAAGCCGTCCAGCCACGTGGACTGGGACGCGGGAGCGGTGGAGCTGCTGACCGAGGCACGGGAATGGCCCGCCACCGACGGCCGGCCGCGCCGCGCGGGCATCTCCTCCTTCGGCATCAGCGGCACCAACGCCCACGTCCTCATCGAGGAACCCCCGGCCGAGCCGCGCCCGGCCAGAAGGTCCGGCACGTCGGGAGCGGCCGGTGCGGCCGGTGCATCCGGTGCGCCCTCCCGTGTCCTGCCGTGGATCATCACCGGCAGGACCGAGAAGTCGCTGCGCGACCAGGCCGAGCGCCTGCGCCGGTTCGTCAAGGCGAGGCCCGGGCTGGAGGCGGCCGACGTCGCCTACTCGCTGGCCACCGGACGCGCCCTGCTCGACCAGGGCGTCGCCGTCCTGGGCGACAGCCGCGAAGCACTCCTCGAGGGCCTGGCCGCGTTCGCCGGTTCGACCGACGGCCGGCAGGTCCCCGGCGTGGTCGGCACCCGTACCGCCCGCCCCGGCAGGACCGCCTTCCTGTTCACCGGTCAGGGCGCCCAACGGCTCGGTATGGGACGCGAGTTGTACGAGACCAATCCGGTGTTCGCCGAGGCGCTGGACCGGGTGTGCGCCCATCTCGACCCGGAGCTGGTCCGTCCCGTGAAGGGAGTGCTCTTCGCCCCGGAGACGTCCGCCGACGCCGCGCTGATCGACCAGACGGCCTTCACCCAGGCCGCGCTGTTCGCCGTCGAAGTCGCTCTGTACCGCCTCTTCGAGCACTACGGCGTGCGGCCGGACTACCTGCTCGGCCACTCCCTCGGCGAGGTCACCGCGGCCCATCTGGCCGGCGTTCTCGACCTCACCGACGCCTGTGTCCTGGTCGCCGAGCGCGGACGGCTGATGCAGGCCGCCCGCGAGGGCGGAGCCATGGCCTCCATCCAGGCCGCGGAGGACGAAATCCGCGCCTCCCTGCTGCCGTACGGCGAGGAGCGGGTCTCCGTCGCCGCCGTCAACGGCCCCCGCGCCACCGTCGTCTCCGGCGACGAGGACGCCGTCACCGCGATCATGGAGGAATGGCGGGCCAAGGGCGCCCGGGCCAGGCTCCTGGCCGTCTCCCACGCCTTCCACTCCCCGCACATGGAGGAGATCCTCGACGAGTTCCGCGACATCATCTCGGACCTGACCTTCAGGGCCCCCGAGATCCCCGTCGTCTCCAACGTGACCGGTGTCCTCGCCACCGACGAGGAACTGATGTCACCGGACTACTGGGTCCGCCACATCCGGGGCACCGTCCGGTTCCACGACGGTGTGCGGTTCCTGCAGTCCGAGGGTGTCACCGAATACCTGGAGCTGGGCCCCGACGGCGTCCTGACCGCGCTCGCCGCGGCGTGCCTGACCGAGGAGGAGACCGGGGTGCTCGCCCCGGCGCTGCGCCGCGGGCGCCCCGAGGCGGAGTCCGTGGCGGCGGCACTGGCCCTGCTGCGACTGCGCGGGGCCGGCCCCGACTGGACCAGGGTCCTCCCCGGCGCCCGCAGGGTCGACCTGCCCACGTACGCCTTCCAGCGCGAGCGGTACTGGCTGGACGGCCCGAACGCCCCGCTGGACGCCGCCGGCCTGGGCCTGACGTCCGCCCGGCACCCGCTGCTCGGCGCGGCCATGAACCTGGCCGACCGGGACACCCACGTCTTCACCGGACGGATGTCGTCGCACACCCACGGCTGGCTGGCCGAACACGCCGTCGACGGCAGGATCCTGCTGCCGGCCACCGCCCTGGTGGAACTGGCGATGCGCGCCGGCGAGCAGACCGGCACCGAGACACTCGACGAACTGCTGCTGTCGGCACCGTTGGTGCTGCCGGCGCGGGGTGGTGTGCAGGTGCAGGTCGTCGTCGGTGAGGCCGATGACGCCGGACGTCGTGGGGTGGAGGTGTACGGGCG
>NZ_JBIRNP010000031.1:0-51591 GCF_044331705.1 Streptomyces sp. NPDC017202
CCCGTGTACTGGATGTACTCGGGTGATCCGACAACGCGGCGAGGTGCCGTGCCAGGCGTCGCGCGCCCGACGGGAATTGTCAGACACGCCCTAGGTGTGCTGTCCGGGCAGCGCGTCCGAGGAGGCGCGGCCTCTCACAGGCTCCAGCGGCGCAGTTCCCGTGCGATGTCGTGGACCGAGGCATCACCGGTCTTGGCCAGTCGGGCCAGGTCGCGGACCTGCTCGGGCGTGGTCACGACCTTCGCTCCGCTCGCCACCAGATAGGCGTAAGCGACGGCGCACGCGAAGAGGGCGTTCGAGCGCTCCAGTGCCGGGACGTGCAGCAGGAGTTGCAGGAGCGCCGCCGCGCGGGCGTGCGGCGAGTCGTAGACGGGGACGTCGAAGATCCGGGCGTCGTGGCGTGCCACCGCCGCCACCAGGGCACCCCAGTCGGTGACCTGGGGGTCTCCGGGGGTCTTCTGCTCGGCGATCATCAGGAGCCAGGCGAGGTCGATCGTGAGGTCGCTCAAGGGGTCAGCGGCGGCCTTCACGGGTGCCGCCCTCGCGGAGCGTGCCGAACTCCTCCGCGAAGACGTTCTCGTACTGCTTCATGAAGTCGGCGGCGGCCTCGACGAACGTGTGGCCCACCTCGCCGGTGTCCTGCCTGACCAGTTCCTCGATGTAGCGGTTGACGCTCATGCCGCGCGCGGTGGCGCGTTCGCGGGCGGCCTTGGCCGTGCCCTCGTCGACGCGCACGTTCAGCTGGGTCTTCGCCATACCTCGAAGCTAGCGCCGATCCGCTAGCACCGGCAAGGGCGGACGGGAACCGAAAAGTCGTACCGGGTGTGCGCCCGGTCACACTACGCTCGGTCGGGACGTCGGCACGGCATGTCCACGCGAGCGAGGAGGCAGTCTTGTCCACACCTGCTGCGCAGCACGCCCCCGGTCTGTCCTCGGCCGAGGACCTCGCGGCCCGCGCCCGGGGGCTGACCAAGGCGTACGGCTCGGGCGATACGGCCGTGCTCGCCCTGGACGCGGTGGACGTGGACGTCGTCCGCGGGCGGTTCACCGCGGTCATGGGTCCGTCGGGCTCCGGGAAGTCCACGCTGATGCACTGCCTGGCCGGACTCGACACCGTGTCCGCCGGTCAGGTGTGGCTGGGCGGCACCGAGATCACGGGGCTGAGGGAACGGGAGCTGACCCGGCTCCGGCGGGACCGCGTCGGGTTCATGTTCCAGTCGTTCAACCTGATCCCGACCCTGAACGCCGTCGAGAACATCACCCTGCCGATGGACATCGCCGGCCGGAAGCCGGACCGGAAGTGGCTGGACCAGGTCGTCGACGCGCTCGGTCTGCGCGACCGCCTCGGGCACCGGCCGTCCCAGCTCTCCGGCGGCCAGCAGCAGCGCGTGGCCTGTGCCCGTGCCCTCGTCTCCCGGCCCGAGCTGATCTTCGCGGACGAGCCGACCGGCAACCTGGACTCGCGCGCCGGTCTGGAGGTCCTCGCGTTCCTGCGCCGGGCGGTGGACGACCTGGGTCAGACCGTCGTCATGGTCACCCACGACCCGGGCGCCGCCGCCCACTCCGACCTCGTGCTCTTCCTCGCCGACGGGCGGATCGTGGACGAGATCGAGCGGCCCACGGCGGAGGCGGTGCTGGAACGCATGAAACGGTTCGACCTGATCCGCTCCCGGTCCGGCACCGGCACCGCCACCGGCACCAGTGGCACCGCCACCGCCACCGCCACCGAGAAGGACTGAGCGGGTGCTGAAGGCGACGCTGCGGAGCTTCCTCGCGCACAAGGGACGGCTGCTGCTGTCCGCCCTCGCCGTGATGCTGTCCGTGGCCTTCGTCGCGGGCAGCCTGATCTTCTCCGACACGGTGACACGGACCTTCGACCGCCTCTTCGCGTCCACGTCGGCCGACCTGACGGTGGAGCCGAGGGACGACCTGAACGCCTCCGTGCCGACCGGCGCGGCGCAGACCCTGCCCGCCGCCCTCGCCGGCCGGGTGGCCGCCGTCGACGGGGTCGCCTCGGCGCACGCCGACGTCAGCGTGGAGAACATCACCGTCGTCGACGGCGAGAACGAGTCCGTCGGACCGACCACCGGCGCGCCCACCGTCGCGACCGACTGGTACCTCACCGACCGCAGCCCGGTGGAGCTGACCGCGGGGCGCGCCCCGCGGGGCGACGGCGAGGCCGTGCTCGACGCCGACACCGCCGGCAGGAAGGGCGTGCGGACCGGCGACACGCTGACCGTGATGGCCCAGCCGGGCTCGTTCCGGGTCGAGGTCGTCGGCATCGCCACCTTCAAGACCACCAACCCCGGTGCCGCCCTGGTCTTCCTCGACCCGGAGATCGCCGCGGCCCGGCTGCTGGGCTCGGCGGACCTGGCCACGGGCATCTCCGTCCGGGCGGCGGCGGGGGTGGCCGACGCGGAGCTGAAACCCGCGGTCGCCGCCGCGCTCGGCGCCGGGCCCTACGACGTGCGGACGGCCGATGAGCAGGCGAAGTCGGCGGCGGCGGAGCTGGGCGGGTTCCTCGACGTCATCAAGTACGTGATGCTCGGGTTCGCCGGGGTCGCCGTGCTGGTGGGCGTGTTCCTGATCGTGAACACGTTCTCGATGCTGATCGCCCAGCGCACCCGGGAACTGGGCCTGCTGCGCGCCCTGGGCGCCGACCGCCGCCAGGTACGGCGCTCCGTCCTCACCGAGGCCGTGCTGCTCGGCCTGGTCGGCTCGACGCTGGGCCTCGCGGCCGGCATCGGACTGGCGGCGGGGCTGATCCGGCTCATGGACGCCTTCGGCATGAACCTCAGCACCGCCGAGATGGTCGTCGGCCGGGCCACCCCCGTCTCGGCGTACGCCGTGGGCGTCGGCGTCACCTTCGTGGCCGCCTGCCTCCCGGCCCGCCGCGCGGCCACGGTGTCGCCGATGGCGGCCCTGGCGGACGGGGACGTGACCGGCGTGGACCGGCCGCTGAGGGCGCGCGCGGTGGCCGGGGCCGTCGTCGGCGTCCTGGGCGCGGCCGCCCTGGCGGGCTGCGCGACCGCGTCACGGACGGCGGCCGCGGCCGCCCTGCTGGGTCTCGGCGTCGTCCTCACCCTGATCGCCACGGTCGTCGCGGGCCCGCTGCTCGTGCGCCCGGTGATCCGGGTGCTCGGCGGGGCCTTCCCGGCCCTGTTCGGTCCGATCGGCCGGATGAGCCGGCGCAACGCCCTGCGCGATCCGCGCCGCACCGGCGCCACCGCGGCCGCGCTGATGGTGGGCCTCGCCCTGGTGGGCGGCATGTCGGTGGCGAGCGCCTCGATGTCGAAGTCCTTCGACCGGCAGATCGACGAGACGCTGGGCGCCGACTTCGTGATCCAGAACACCAACCTCACCCCGTTCTCCCGGGAGGTCACCGACCGGGTCCGCGACACCGAGGGGGTGGGTGTCGTCGTACGGCAGCGGTTCGCGCCGGTCGCCGTACGGCTGCCGGACGGCGAGCGGGTGAGGACGACGGCCGCCGGGTACGACCGCCGGGCCGACGAGGTCGCCCGGGTGACGTACGCGCGCGGGAACACCGCCGCCGCGCTGGCCGACGGGGCGGTCGGCATGGACGTCGACTTCGCCGAGGAGCACGGCGTGCAGGTCGGCAGCGTGGTCCCCGTCGAGTTCCCCGGCGAGCGGACCGCTTCCTTCCGGGTGGGCGCGCTCACCGACCAGGACACCGCCGAGGGCTTCGGGATGGAGGGCGGCCTGGTCTTCGGCATCGGGACGGTCGAGACGTACGTGCCGGGCGGGCAGGACTCCGTGCTGTACGTCAACGCGGCCGCCGGCACGGACGCGGACGAGCTGCGTTCCCGGCTGGAGCGGACGCTCGACCCGTATCCGCAGGTGCAGGCACGTGACCAGGCCGACTACAAGGAGCTGGTGCACGATCAGATCGCCGTGCTGCTCTACCTGGTGTACGCGCTGCTCGGCCTCGCGATCGTCATCGCGGTCCTCGGCGTGGTCAACACCCTCGCGCTGTCGGTGGTGGAGCGGACCCGGGAGATCGGACTGCTCCGGGCGATCGGGCTGTCCCGGCGGCAGCTGCGCCGGATGATCCGGCTGGAGTCGGTGGTGATCGCGGTGTTCGGCGCGGTCCTGGGGCTGGTACTGGGGCTGGTGTGGGGCGTGTGCACCCAGCGGTTGCTGGCCCTGCAGGGCATGAAGGCGCTGGCGATCCCGTGGGGCACGATCGTCGCGGTCGTCGTCGGCTCGGCGGTGGTGGGCGTGGTGGCGGCCCTGCTGCCGGCGCTGCGGGCCTCGCGGATGAACGTGCTGTCGGCCATCGCGCACGACTGAGGACGCCGGCCGGCCGGCGCCGATGCCGCGCCGGCCGGGGAGGGCGGCACGGTCTGGAGCAGCCGTGGGTCGGCGTACGGCGGGCCCTGCCGTGCTCGGCGCGCCGGCAGGGCCGGGCGGTCGGCGCCACCGGACGGCCCGTACGCGGCCGGCACCGCCGGGAACCCGGGACCGTTCTGCACACCCTGCGGCCGGGACCGGTCGGCGCCGCCGGGAAGTCCGGGGCCGGTCGGCACACCCTGCGGCCGGGACCGGTCGGCGCCGCCGGGAAGTCCGGGGCCGGTCGGCGCGGCCGGGGGCAGCCGGTGCCTCCGGGAAGCCGGCGCCCGGCGCGGAACGGGCGGCGGGCGTCCGGCGGGGAACGGGCCGCGGGCGTCCGGATGCTGGAATCCGGCGCCCGGGTGTTCCCCGCGTGATGGGATCGCCCCATGTCTGATCTGCGGATACGGGCCGCAACGCCCGACGACCTCGACACCGTGCTGGCCTTCTGGAAGACCGCCGCCGAGGGCACGAGCATCAGCGACGACCGCGAGGGCGTGGAGCGGCTCGTCGCCCGCGACCCCGGGGCGCTGATCCTGGCGGAGCGCGGCGGTGAGCTGGTGGGCACGGTGATCGCCGGTTTCGACGGCTGGCGCTGTCACCTCTACCGGCTGGCGGCGCATCCGGCGTACCGCCGTCAGGGCATCGGTGCGGCGCTGCTCGCCGCCGCGGAGGAGCGGTTCGTCCGGCTCGGGGGGCGGCGCGCCGACGCGATGGTGCTGACGCGCAACGAGACGGCCCATCATGCGTGGCGTGCGGCGGGGTACACGCCCGAGGAGAAGTGGCGGCGCTGGGTGAAGCCGCTGACCGGCTGAGCCGACGGCGCTCCGGTCGGGCGGCCGGGCCGGGGCGGCCGACACCGCTCTTTGCCGACCCTTTACCCTTGGGGGACCGTGCACACCGTGCGGTCCCCTTCAACGAGTTCTCGAAAGGTGTGAGCCTCCGCCCATGGGCGAGCCTCCTGGTCCCCGACGTCGCGCGATCCTCCCCCTCCTGCCCGATCATGGGACGGAGGTGAACCGGTGATGGAACTGCTGTTGCTGTTGGTGGCGATCCTGCTGTCGCTCGCGTGCGGTGCCTTCGTCGCAGCCGAGTTCTCGTTGACCACGGTCGAACGCGGCGAGCTGGAGCGGGCCGTCGAGCGCGGCGAACGCGGCGCGGCCGGTGCTCTCAAGGCCGTCCGCAACCTGACCTTCCAGCTCTCCGGCGCCCAGCTCGGCATCACCGTCACCAACCTGGTCGTCGGCATGCTCGCCGAACCCTCGATCGCCAAATTGATCTCCGGGCCGCTGGAGTCGGCCGGCCTGCCGAGCACGACCGCGAGTTCCGTCGCCCTGGTGCTGGGCACGGCGCTGTCGACGGTGTTCCTGATGGTCGTCGGCGAACTGGTGCCGAAGAACTGGGCGATCTCCACCCCGCTGGCCATGGCCAAGCGGGTGGGCAACGCGCAACGCTTCTTCAGCGCCGCCTTCCGGCCGTTCATCAGCCACCTGAACAACACGGCCAACCGGGTCGTCCGCCGCTTCGGCCTGGAGCCCGCCGAGGAGCTGGCCTCCGCCCGCGGCCCGCAGGAACTGGCGGCGCTGGCCCGGCACTCGGCCCGGCAGGGTGCCCTGGAGGCGGACACCGCCGAGCTGTTCGTGCGCACCCTGAACCTGGCCGACCTGACCGCGGAGAACGTGATGACCCCGCGCGTGCAGGTCATCGCCCTCGACGCCCAGGCGACCTGCGAGGACGTCGCGAACGCGACCCGGGCGACGGGCCTGTCCCGGTTCCCCGTGTTCCGCGGTGGCCTGGACACCGTCGTCGGCACCGCGCACATCAAGGACGTCCTGGCCGTCCCGGCGGAGCAGCGGGCGCGCGTGCCCGTCGCCGAGCTGATGCGCGAACCCCTGCTGGTCCCCGAGTCCCTGACCGTGGACCGGCTCCTGGACCGGCTCTCCGGCAAGCGGACGATGGCCGTGGTCATCGACGAGTACGGCGGTACGGCGGGCGTGGCGACCCTGGAGGACATCGTCGAGGAGGTCGTCGGCGAGGTCCGTGACGAGCACGACCCGCACGAGACGCCCGACCTGGCCCACGCGGGCACCGACGACGAGGGCCGCCGGATCTACTCCGCCGACGGCGCCGCGCGCACCGACCAGCTCGCGCGGGTCGGCCTGCACACCCCCGAGGGCCCCTACGAGACCCTCGCCGGGCTGGTCGCCACCGAGCTGGGCCGCATACCGGCCGTCGGCGACAGCCTGGACGTGGCCGGCTGGCGCATGGACGTCGTCGACGCGTCCGGCCGCCGGGCCGCGCGCGTCCTGCTGCACGCCCCGCTCGCCCAGGACCACGTGGAAGGGGCGGACCAGTGACCGCCGTCCAGCTGCTGATCGGCCTGGCGACCCTGGTCGTCAACGCCTTCTTCGTCGGCGCGGAGTTCGCGCTGATCTCCGTGCGCCGCTCCCAGATCGAGCCGTACGCCGAACAGGGCGACCGGCGTGCCAAGAGCGTGCTGTGGGGCCTGGAGCACGTGTCCGCGCTGCTGGCGGCCGCCCAGCTCGGCATCACGCTGTGCACCCTGGTCCTCGGCGTGGTCGCCGAACCGGCGATCGCGCACCTGCTGGAGCCGGTGTTCCACGCGGTCGGCGTCCCCGAGGGCGCGGGCCACGTGGTGTCCTTCGTGATCGCGCTGACCCTGGCGACGTATCTGCACATGCTGCTGGGCGAGATGGTGCCGAAGAACATCTCGCTCGCCGAACCGGTGCGCAGCGCTCTGCTGCTCGGACCGCCGCTGGTCACGCTCTCCCGGGCGCTGCGGCCGGTGATCTTCACGGTCAACGCCTTCGCCAACGGCCTGCTGAAGCTGCTGCGGGTCGAGACGAAGGACGAGGTCACGGCCACGTTCTCGGACGCGGAGCTGGCGCAGATCGTGCGGGACGCCGGAGAGGCGGGCCTGCTCGACGACCGCGCCCAGGAGCGTCTGCACGACGCGCTGGAGCTGGGCCGCCGCCCGGTGCGGGACGTCGTCCTGCCGCTGGAACGCGTCGTCTACGCGCGCGTGGGGGTCACCCCGGAGGAGCTGGAACGGCTCGGCGCGGAATCCGGGTTCTCCCGCTTCCCCGTCGTCGACGAGGGGCGCCGGATCGTGGGCTACCTGCACGTGAAGGACGCGCTGGACGCCTCGCCGCGCGACGAGCCGTTCCGGGTGCGGGACCTGCGGCCCATCGCCCGGGTGCGCGAGACGACGCCGCTGGACGACGTCCTCACCGCGATGCGCGGCAGCCGCACCCACCTGGCGGCCGCGCTCGGCTCCGACGGGCGGCTCGCCGGGCTGGTCACCATGGAGGACGTGCTGCGGGAGCTGTTCGGGCAGCGGGCCTGAGAGCGGGCGGCGGGCGGACCTGAGACCGGGCGGCGGGGGTGACCGACCGCTGGGTATGGCGTGCGGGTTACCATCGCTGACGCCATGCAGACGAACACCACTCCCCCGCACTCCAGCCTGGTCGCGGTCGGCGACTCCTTCACCGAGGGCATGTCGGACCTGCTGCCCGACGGCACCTACCGGGGCTGGGCGGACCTCCTCGCAGGCCGGATGGCCGCGCGCACGCCCGGCTTCCGGTACGCCAACCTCGCGGTGCGCGGCAAGCTGATCGGCCAGATCGTCGAGGAACAGGTGCCGGTCGCGGCCACCATGGGCGCCGACGTCATCACCCTGGTCGGCGGCCTGAACGACACCCTGCGGCCCAAGTGCGACATGGTCCGGGTACGGGACCTGCTGACCGAGGCCGTGGAGCGGCTGGCCCCCTCCTGCAAGCAGCTCGTACTGATGCGCAGCCCCGGCCGGCAGGGCCCGGTGCTGGAGCGGTTCCGGCCGCGCATGGAGGAGTTGTTCGCCTGCGTCGACGGCCTCGCCGCCCGGCACGGCGCGCTGGTCGTCGACCTGTACGGCGCCCCCTCCCTGGGCGACCCGCGGATGTGGGACGTGGACCGGCTGCACCTGACGGCCGAGGGCCACCGCCGGGTCGCCGAGGCGGTCTGGCAGGGCCTCGGGTACGACCCCGAGGACACCGGGTGGCACGAGCCGATGCCCGCGACCGTGCCGCCGGCCTGGGTCGCGCGGCGGGTGGCCGACGCCCGGTTCGCGCGCCGGTACCTGCTGCCGTGGATAGCCCGCCGTCTCACCGGCCGTTCCTCGGGGGACGGCATGCCGCCGAAGCGGCCCGACCTGCTGCCGTACGAGGGCCCGCGGGCGTAGCCGCGCGTGACCCGGGTCTCGTAGGTTCCGCCGAACGGGGCCACGGCGCCGGCCTGCAGGAATCGCCAGTAGAATCCGTACACGTGACTTCCGCTCCCGCCAAGCCCCGCATCCCCAACGTCCTCGCCGGACGCTACGCCTCCGCCGAGCTCGCCACGCTCTGGTCGCCCGAGCAGAAGGTGAAGCTGGAGCGTCAGCTCTGGCTCGCCGTGCTGCGGGCCCAGAAGGACCTCGGGATCGAGGTGCCGGACGCGGCGATCGCCGACTACGAACGCGTCCTCGACCAGGTCGACCTGGCCTCCATCGCCGAGCGCGAGAAGGTCACGCGGCACGACGTGAAGGCACGGATCGAGGAGTTCAACGACCTCGCCGGGCACGAGCAGGTCCACAAGGGCATGACGTCCCGCGACCTCACGGAGAACGTCGAGCAGCTCCAGATCCGGCTGTCGCTGGAGCTGGTCCGCGACCGTACGGTGGCGGTGCTGGCGCGGCTGGGCAAGCTGGCCGGCGAGTACGGCGAGCTGGTCGTGGCCGGCCGCTCGCACAACGTGGCCGCCCAGGCCACCACGCTGGGCAAGCGGTTCGCGACGGCGGCCGACGAACTGCTCGTGGCGTACGGGCGGGTCGAGGAGCTGCTCGTCCGCTACCCGCTGCGCGGCATCAAGGGCCCGGTCGGCACCGCCCAGGACATGCTCGACCTGCTCGGCGGCGACGCGGGCAAGCTCGCGGAGCTGGAGCAGCGGATCGCCGGGCACCTCGGCTTCTCGCAGGCCTTCACCTCCGTCGGCCAGGTCTACCCGCGCTCGCTGGACTACGAGGTCGTCACCGCGCTGGTGCAGCTGGCGGCGGCGCCGTCGTCGCTGGCCAAGACCATCCGGCTGATGGCCGGGCACGAGCTGGTGACCGAGGGCTTCAAGCCGGGCCAGGTCGGCTCCTCCGCGATGCCGCACAAGATGAACACCCGCTCCTGCGAGCGCGTCAACGGCCTCATGGTGATCCTGCGCGGCTACGCGTCGATGACCGGCGAGCTGGCGGGCGACCAGTGGAACGAGGGCGACGTGTCCTGCTCGGTGGTGCGCCGGGTCGCGCTGCCGGACGCGTTCTTCGCGCTCGACGGTCTGCTGGAGACGTTCTTGACGGTGCTCGACGAGTTCGGCGCCTTCCCGGCCGTCGTCGCCCGTGAGCTGGACCGCTACCTGCCGTTCCTCGCCACCACCAAGGTCCTGATGGGCGCGGTGCGGGCGGGCGTGGGCCGGGAGCTGGCGCACGAGGCGATCAAGGAGAACGCCGTGGCCTCCGCGCTGGCCATGCGCGAGCAGGGTGCCGAGCGCAACGAGCTGCTGGACAAGCTCGCCGCCGACGAACGCATCCCGCTGGACCGCGCGCAGCTCGACGCGCTGATGGCCGACAAGCTGTCCTTCACGGGGGCCGCCGCCGACCAGGTGGCGTTCGTCGTCGGCCGGATCGAGGAGATCGTGAAGCAGCGGCCGGAGGCCGCCGGTTACACCCCGGGGGCGATCCTCTGACCCGCTTCACCCAGGCGGAACTGGAGGCCGCCCGCGACCGTCTCGTGCCGGACGTCGTCGCGGGCGGCCTGCGGGTGCTCTTCTGCGGCATCAACCCGGGCCTGATGTCGGCGGCGACCGGCCACCACTTCGCCCGGCCGGGCAACCGCTTCTGGCCGGTGCTGCACCTGTCCGGCTTCACACCCAGGCAGTTGAGACCGGCGGAGCAGCGGGAGCTGCTGTCGTACGGGCTCGGCATCACCAACGTGGTGGCGCGGGCGAGTGCGCGGGCCGACGAACTGACGGCGGAGGAGTACCGCGAGGGCGGCCGGCTGCTCCGGGAGAAGGTGGCCCGGCTGGAGCCGCGCCGGCTGGCAGTGGTGGGCGTGACCGCGTACCGGGTGGCGTTCGACGACCGTACCGCCCAGGTGGGGCCGCAGGAGCGGACGATCGGGGACACGCGCGTGTGGGTGCTGCCCAATCCCAGCGGGCTGAACGCCCATTGGACGACGGCGACGATGGCGCAGGAGTACGCGCGGCTGCGGGTGGCGGCCGCGGAGTGACCTGCGGGCCTCCGCCGGGGGAAGGGCCACCGGCCGAGGCGGGCCGGTCCCGGTGACGGGCAGGAGCCGGTGACGGGCAGGAGCCGGTGACGGGCAGGAGCCGGTGACGGGCAGGAGCCGGTGACGGGCAGGAGCCGGTGACGGGCAGGAGGAGCCGGGTCTCGTCGTCCCGGACGGCGCCGGGGGCCCAGCCCGTTCAGGCGTCCCGGCGCCGCAGCCGCCAGGCCCCCGCCGCGAGGGCCGCCGCCGTCCACAGGGCGGTCACCGTCAGCCCGGTCCACGGTCCCAGGGCACCGTCCCACGTGCCGTGGAGGGCGATCTGGCCGGCCCGGTCGGGGAGGAGGTCGGCGACGGAGCCGGACATGTCGCCGACCACGAAGGACACCATCAGCAGGAACGGGACGAGGATGCCGAGCGTGGCGACCCCGCTGCGCAGCACGGCCGTCAGACCGGCGGCGAGCAGGGCCATCAGCGTGAGGTAGAGGCCGCAGCCGACGGCCGCGCGCAGTCCTTCGGCCGTGCCGAACCCCGCCGTCCGTCCCCCCGGTGCCTCGCGGCCCACGGCCCAGGTCAGCAGGCCGGTGGCCAGGCCCACGGCCAGGACGGGCAGGGCGATCGCCGTGGCCTTGGCGGCGAACCAGCGGCCGCGGCGCGGGACCGCGGCCAGGGACACGCGCAGCGCGCCGCCCTGGAACTCGGCCGCCACCGCCGTCGTCCCGAAGGCCACCGCAGCGATCTGGCCGAAGCTGACGCCGAAGAAGGCGGAGAACAGCGGGTCGGTGTCGGCCGCGTCGGTGTCGGCGGCGGCGAGCAGGGAGAAGGCGACGGTGGCGAGCAGGACCGCGCCCAGGGTGGCGGTCTGGGACCGCAGCGTACGTATCTTGATCCACTCGGCGTGGAGTGCGGGCGTGAATCCCATGGTCAGGCCTCCTGGGGAGC
Organism: Streptomyces sp. NPDC017202; assembly: GCF_044331705.1. Lineage (NCBI taxonomy): Bacteria > Bacillati > Actinomycetota > Actinomycetes > Kitasatosporales > Streptomycetaceae > Streptomyces > Streptomyces sp. NPDC017202. The sequence continues at coordinate 11,598 of NZ_JBIRNP010000031.1, forward strand.
GGCCGCGAACTCGGTGTCGGCGGCGGTCAGACCGAGGTAGGCCTGTTCCAGCGTGCCTTCCTCCGCGGTCAGTTCGAGCAGCGGGACGCCCGCCTCGGAGGCGAGCCGGCCGATGTCGTCCACGCGCGCGTGGTCCACCGTCCAGTGCCCGTCGGCGTGGGCGACCCCCTCGTGCCCGTGCCGGGCCAGGGCCTCCGCCAGGGCGGCGGGGTCGGAGGTGCGGACGCGGACCCGGGGCCGCACGCGCGCGTCGACGAAGTCCCGCACGGGGGTGTCGGCCAGCAGACGGCCCCGTCCGAGGACCACGAGGTGGTCGGCGAAGGCGGCCGTCTCGTTCATGAGGTGACTGGAGACCAGGACGGTGCGCCCCTCGCCCGCGAGCCGGCGCAGCAGCCCGCGGATCCAGACGATGCCTTCGGGGTCGAGGCCGTTGGAGGGTTCGTCGAGCAGCACCACCCCGGGGTCGCCGAGCAGGGCGGCGGCGATGCCCAGCCGTTGCCGCATGCCGAGGGAGTACGTCTTCACCCGGCGGCGCGCGGCCGTCGCCAGCCCGGTCTCCTCCAGCACCTCGTCGACCCGGCGGACGGGGATGCGGTTGCTCGCGGCGAGGGCCCGCAGGTGGTCGCGGCCGGTGCGGGAGCCGTGCGGGGCCTGGGCGTCGAGCAACGCCCCGACGTGGCGCAGGGGTTCGGGCAGCGTGGCGTAGGGGCGGCCGCCGATGCCGGCGGTCCCCGAGGTCGGCCGGTCGAGGCCGAGGACGAGGCGCAGGGTGGTGGACTTGCCGGCGCCGTTGGGGCCGAGGAAGCCGGTGACGCGGCCGGGCAGGACCCGGAAGGTGAGCCGGTCCACGGCCCGCCGGGGGCCGTACTCCTTGGTGAGGTCGTGGACGTCGATGCTGGTCATGGCACCACGGTGGCCGACGCACCCGCTGCCGGGCCTCCCCCGCCGGTGGGGTTCGTCTCCCCCGCCCGGGGGAGGTGGCCTGTCGGTGGTGCCTGTCACGATGTGCGCATGGGCCGCTTGCTGCGCCCGCTGCTGCGGGGGACGACGTACACACGACTGGTGCACCTGTGGGTGCCGATGCTGGTCGTGAGCGTCTGGATGTTCATCGACCCGTCGAGGCCGTGGGTGCCGGCGCTGGCCCTGGTGCCGGTCGGGCTGATCCCGGCGGTGCGCACGGGTGAGGGAGTGCAGGCGCAGTTGCTGCTGACGGCGGGCGGGCGGGACCCGGCGTTCTCCGTGACTCCGGCGACGGCCTGGCGGGACCGGCTGCGTACGGTGCTGTGGCTGGAAGTGCGGATGGCCCTCGGGCTGGTGACGGTCTTCGCCTGTGTCCGGCTGCCGATCATCGCCTACCAGCTGGCCGGGACGGCGCGCGGGCGCGTGCCCGACGACGTCCCGGTGCTCGCCGGGGCGACGCCGCACTGGTGGTACGCCCTCCTGGTGCCGCTGCCCCTCCTCGCCTGGTACGGACTCGTCGTCGGGCTGGGTGCGGCGGCCGCCTCGCTGGCGCGGCTGCTGCTCGGGCCGTCCGCGGGCGAGCGGCTGGCGGCGTTGGAGGAGCGCACCGAGCAGCTCCTGGAGCGCAACCGCATCGCGCGCGAACTGCACGACTCCATCGGCCACGCCCTGACGGTGGCCGTGGTGCAGGCGGGCGCGGCACGGGCGGCGGGCGATCCCGCGTTCACCGACCGGGCGCTCGGCGCGATCGAGGAGACCGGCCGGGCCGCGCTGGAGGACCTCGAGCGGGTCCTCGGGGTGCTGCGCGAGGCGGAGCGGCCGGTGGGCGCCCGGCCGACGCTGGCCGAGGCCGACCGGCTGCTGGAGTCCGCGCGCGCGTCGGGCGCGGAGGTGGACGCCGAGCTGACCGGGCCGCTGGAGAGCGTGCCGGGCCCGGTGTCCCGGGAGGGCTACCGCATCCTCCAGGAGGCGCTGACCAACGCGCTGCGGCACGCGGGCTCCGTTCCGGTCCGGGTCAGGGTCGAGGTCGCCGCGGCCCGGCTCCGCCTGGAGGTGCGCAATCCGCTGGCCGCGGGCGTGTCCGCCGCTCCGGTGCGCGGCAGTGGGCTGCGGGGCATCCACGAGCGGGCCGCGCTGCTCGGCGGGCGGGCGGCGGCCGGCCCCGACGGGGGCGACTGGCAGGTGCGTGCGGAGCTGCCGCTGCGCTGATCTACGCTGACCGGATGCCGATCACCGTGCTCCTCGTCGACGACGAACCCCTGGTGCGTGCCGGGCTGCGGGCCGTGCTGGAGGCGCAGCCCGACATCGAGGTCGTCGGGGAGGCCGCGGACGGGGCGGCGGTGATCCCGCTGGTGCGGCGGCTGCGGCCCGACGTCGTCGCCATGGACGTGCGGATGCCGTTGATGGACGGGATCGAGGCCACCCGCGCGGTGCTGCGGACGGTGGAGGGGCCGCCGAGGATCCTCGTCGTGACGACCTTCGAGAACGACGAGTACGTGTACGAGGCGCTGCGCGCGGGGGCGGACGGGTTCCTGTTGAAGCGGGCCCGGCCCGCGGAGATCGTGCACGCGGTGCGGCTCGTCGCCGAGGGCGGGTCGCTGCTGTTCCCGGCGTCGGTACGGCGGCTGGCCGCCTCGTACGGCGGGGGGCCGGGGAACCGGGCGGCGCGGGACCTGCTGGAGCGGGCGCGGCTGACCGAGCGGGAGGCCGAGGTGCTGCGGCTGATGGCGGGCGGGCTGTCCAACGCGGAGATCGCCGCGCGGCTGGTCGTCGGCGCGGAGACCGTCAAGTCGCACGTGAGCGCGGTGCTGGCGAAGCTGACGGTCCGCGACCGCACGCAGGCGGTGATCACGGCGTACGAGTCGGGGTTCGTCGCGGCGGGCCGGACCGGCGGGTGAGGCGGGCCGGTGCGCCGCCCGCGCTCGCCCGGGTGCCGCGCGCCGAGTACGATCCGCCCCACACGCGCACGAGCTGGGAGGACGGACGTTGGGGCGGCTGACCGGCGGGGATCCCTCGCTGTTGCGAAGGATCAATTCCGCGGTGGTGCTGCACGCGTTGCGTGCCGCCGACTGCGCGACGCTGACGGAGATCACGCGGGTGACGGGGCTGTCCCGGCCGACCGTCGAGGGGGTCGTCGAGGACCTCGTAGGGGCCGGTCTCGTCGTCGAGAAGGCCGCCGAGGAGGGCGCCGCCCGTCGGCAGGGGCGTCCGGCACGCCGGTTCCGGTTCCGGGCCGAGGCCGGTCACCTGCTGGGTCTGGAGATCGGGGCGCACCGGGTGGCCGTGCTCCTGGCCGACCTGGACGGGCGGGTGCTGGGCGCGCAGGCGAAGGACGTCGCCGAGTCGGCGCCCGCCGACGAGCGGCTCGAACGGCTGCGGACCGCTGTCGCCGAGCTGCTGCGGCGGGCCGGGGTCCCGCGCAGCTCCCTGCGGGCCGTCGGCGTCGGCACGCCCGGCATCGTGGAGGCGGACGGGACGGTACGGCTGGGTACCGCGCTGCCCGAGTGGACGGGGCTGCGGCTGGGCGAGCGGCTGAGCCGTTCCTTCAAGTGCCCGGTGCTGGTGGAGAACGACGCCAACGCCGCGGCCGTGGCCGAGCACTGGAAGGGTTCCGCCGCCGAGTCCGACGACGTCGTGTTCGTGCTGGCCGGGCTGAGTCCGGGCGCGGGTTCGCTGATCGGGGGGCGGCTGCACCGCGGGTACGGCGGGGCGGCCGGGGAGATCGGCGCGCTGCACCTGCTGGGGCGCGGGGTGACGCCGGAGACGCTGCTGTCCACGACGGACGAGCCGCTGCACCCGCTGGACGAGCAGGCGGTCGCCGAGGTGTTCGCGCAGGCCCGCGAGGGCGACCAGCGGGCGCGGGCGGCCGTGGAACGCTTCATCCAACGGCTCGTCCACGACGTGGCCGCGCTGGCGCTCGCCCTCGACCCCGAGCTGGTCGTGGTGGGCGGCTGGGCGGCGGGGCTGGACGGCGTACTGGAGCCGCTGCGGCGGGAGTTGGCGCGCTACTGTCTGCGTCCGCCGAAGGTGGCCCTGTCCCTCCTCGGGGAGGCGGCCGTGGCGACGGGGGCGCTGCGGCTGGCCCTCGACCACGTCGAGGAGCAGCTCTTCGCGGTGGAGGGCACGGTGACGGGCCGCGTGTGAGGCGTGTTCCGCGGTCCGGGAGGCGGCGCGCCCCGGAGTCCTTCCGGGGCGCGCCGGCCGGGCGGCCGGGGGCCGGGTGCAGGCCGTTCGGGGAGCCTGCCGTGCGGTCGCCGGGCGGTCAGGACGCCTGGCGTTCCGGGCCGTGGTGGATCTCCACGTTGCCGGAGGCGCCGAAGGTCAGACGGCAGGTGTCCGCCCGGTAGGTGGCCACGGAGAGTGCCGCGGTGCGGCCCTGGGCGAAGAAGCGGGTGGTGACGACGAGGACGGGTGCGCCGGGGAGCCGGTCGAGTTCCTTCGCGTCGTCCGCGCGGGCCGAACCCAGTTCCACCGCGCGGTCCTGGCCCTCCAGCGCCGGACGCCGCAGTTCGCGCAGCACCGCACGCGCGCGTGCGGCCCCGGACGGGGTGTCGATCGCGGTCAGGTCGGGCACCGACGAGCACGGGACGTAGAGCAGTTCCGCGGCGACGGGCCGGCCGTGGGAGACCCGCGAGCGCCGCACGACGTGCACGGCCTCGTCGCGGTCGGTGCCCAGTGCGTCGGCGACCGCCGCCGGCGGCGTCGCGACCGTGCAGTCGACGGGCTGCCAGGCGTCCTCGGACGCGCCGGGCCAGGACTGCCCCTCCGTGCCGACGTCGACGCCGACCCGGGGCGGCGCGACGGTGGTGCCGACGCCTCGGCGGCGCTGCAGACGCCCCTCCAGTTCGAGCTGCTCCAGGGCCTGCCGGAGCGTGGCGCGGGCGACGCCGAAGCGCGCGGCCAGGTCCCGCTCGTTGGGCAGGATCTCGCCCACGGCGAACTCCGAGTCCAGTGCCTCGCTGAGCACGGTCCTCAGGTGCCAGTACTTCGGTTCCGGTACCGATTCCAGTTGCGTGGTCCCCACCCTGTCCTCCGCAATCGCCGTGATACGGCGGCTTTTTCGCGCCCTTGTTTATTAAAGGTTGTTGTACTTGTCTGCGACCATAGGGCGGCCCCCACCCTTGGTCAAGACCAATCCTCCAACCCTGGGGAAGCCCACGGGTGTCCGGCGCACGAGGGTTCACGGGGCGTTCGCACGCGGCCGTTCCCGTGACGCCACGGCAAAGCCCCCGTCGCGCCCGCGGAGGGCGCCGGGAGCCGGGAGCCGGACGGAGTGCGGGCCGCGCCCGGACGGCTCACCCCACCGGGGGCTACCCGCCGGTAGCAATTGCTGACAAGCTGTCTGCGCGAACGGCAGCCCGTCCGGCTGTCCGGCCGCTCGGCCGGCCGCCAGCCACCGGCCGTACCGCCGTCGGCCCGTCCGCCGTCAAGCCCGTACCGCGTCCGCCTGTTCAGACGAGGAGCACCCCCATGTCCGCCACCGTCTCCTTCCCGGTCCCCACCCCCGACGGGCCGCGGGCCGTCACCGTCTCCTACGCGCGCGTGGGACGCGGTGAGCCGCTGCTCCTGCTGCACGGCATCGGACACCACCGGCAGGCCTGGGACCCCGTGGTGGACATCCTGGCCACCGAGCGCGAGGTGATCGCGGTGGACCTGCCCGGCTTCGGGGCGTCCCCGTCCCTGCCCGCCGGGCTCGCCCACGACCTGTCCACGACGACCGCGGTGCTCTCCGCCTTCTGCGAGGCCCTGGAGCTGGACCGCCCCCATGTCGCGGGCAACTCGCTGGGCGGTCTGCTGGCCCTGGAACTGGGCCGGGAGAAGCGCGTGCGGTCCGTCACCGCCCTGTCCCCGGCGGGGTTCTGGTCGGAGGCGGAGCGGCGCTACGCCTTCGGCGTGCTGCTGACGATGCGGCAGATCTCGCGGCGGATGCCGCTGCCGCTGGTGGAGCGGCTGGCGCGATCGGCGGCCGGCCGGACCGCCCTGACCAGCACCGTCTACGCCCGTCCGGCGCGCCGTTCACCCGAGGCCGTGGTCGCCGAGACGCTGGCGCTGGCCGGGGCCACCGGGTTCGACGAGACCCTGCGGTCCGGTGCGGCCGTCCGGTTCACCGACGACGTCCCCGGCATCCCGGTCACGGTGGCCTGGGGCACCCGCGACCTGCTGCTGGTGCGCCGCCAGGGCGTCCGCGCCAAGCAGATCATCCCCCGGGCCCGTCTGGTGCGGCTGCCCGGCTGCGGGCACTGCCCGATGAACGACGACCCGGCGCTCGTCGCGCGCGTGCTGCTCGACGGCAGCCGCTGAGTCCCCGCCGGCGCGGATCCGGGAGGGGGTCCGTCTCATGGCGGGAACGAGGTGACGGCACGGGTTCGCGAGGCCGCGCGTCCGGTTGTTCACCCGTGGTTCGCGTGCGCGCTGCGGCGTTCCCGTAGGTGTGACGGTGCACACCGGCAGGTTCCCGTTCCAGGAGGCCCACCCATGTCACACCGTCCACTCCCCGGACGCCGCAGCGTGCTGCGCGGCTCGCTCGCCGCGTCCGCCGCCCTGACCCTGCCCGCCGGCCTCGGCGCGGCGCCCGCCCTCGCCCTGTCGGGGCGGCCCCGTGCGGAGTGGGGGGTGCAGACCGGGGACGTGACCGCGAACTCCGGTCTGGTGTGGGTCCGTTCCGACCGGCCGGCACGGATGGTCGTCGAGACGTCGGCGACGGAGTCGTTCCGCGACGCGCGCCGCTGGCGCGGTCCGCTGCTCGGTGCCGGAACGGACTTCACCGGCACGACCCGGCTGCACGGGCTGCCGTCCGGCCGGGAGATCCACTACCGCGTGCTGCTGGCCGACCCGGACGACCCGCGCCGTACCGGCGAGCCGGTCACCGGCACCTTCCGGACCGTGTCCGCACGGCGGCGCGACGGCGTGCGGTTCGTCTGGTCGGGCGATCTGGCCGGGCAGGGCTGGGGCATCAACCCGGAGCTGGGCGGTTACCGGATCTACGACGCGATGGCCGCGCTCGACCCGGACTTCTTCCTGTGCAGCGGCGACAACATCTACGCCGACGGGCCGATCGGCGCGACGGTGGCCCTGCCCGACGGGCGCACCTGGCGGAACGTCACCACGGAGGAGAAGTCGAAGGTCGCCGAGACCCTGGCGGAGTTCCGCGGCAACTTCCGCTACAACCTGCTGGACGAGAACCTGCGGGCCTTCAACGCGCGCGTGCCCTCCATCATCCAGTGGGACGACCACGAGGTCACCAACAACTGGTACCCGGGCGAGATCCTCGCCGACGCGCGGTACACCGAGAAGAGCGTCGACGTGCTGGCCGCCCGCGCCCGGCAGGCGTTCTCCGAGTACTTCCCGATCTCCACGCTGCGCCGCCCGGACGGCCGCGTCTACCGGGTGCAGCACCACGGCCCCCTGCTGGACGTGTTCGTCCTGGACATGCGCACCCACCGGAACGCCAACTCCCCCGGCGACCAGGGTGCGGACGACCGGGGCATCCTCGGCGAGGAGCAGTTGGCGTGGCTCAAGCGCGAGCTGTCCCGCTCCCGGGCGGTGTGGAAGGTGATCGCCTCCGACATGCCGCTCGGCCTGGTCGTCCCCGACGCCACGGACGGCAGACCGAACATCGAGGCGGTCGCCCAGGGCGACCCGGGCGCGCCGCTCGGCCGTGAACTGCAGATCGCCGAACTGCTGCGGTTCGTCAAGCACCGGCGGATCACCGGTACGGTCTGGCTCACGGCCGACGTCCACTACACCTCGGCCCAGCACTACGACCCGTCGCGGGCGGCGTTCAAGGACTTCGCGCCGTTCTGGGAGTTCGTCTCCGGGCCGCTCAACGCGGGCGCCTTCCCGGCGAACGCGCTGGACGGCACCTTCGGCCCGGACCGGGTCTTCGTCAAGGCCCCCACCACCGCCAACGTCTCCCCGGCCGGCGGTTACCAGTTCTTCGGCGAGGTCGACATCGACGGCGAAAGCGGAGAGCTGACCGTGCGGCTGCGCGAGCAGGACGGCAGCGTGCTGTTCACCAAGGCGCTCCAGCCGGGCCGGGTCGGCCAGTAACTCCCCTATCCTGGAAGGCGCTCCGCGCACCGGCGTCATCTCCCGGTGCGCGGCGCTCCCGGTGCGGGGCCACGGCCCGGGAACGTCAAAGAATTAATAAAAAGGACAAATGTATCCTTTACCCATCGGTCACAAACCGTTCGTGATCGCGCAACACCATTCCTTCACAGTGGCTGCATGAATCGAGACATGTCTGATGTGACGCGGGCGAAGCACGGCCGCCCGGTGCACCACTGGCGGCGGGACGCCGTGGAACTCGCCGCCCTGTTCACGGCGGTCGCGGTGGCGGACGTGGTCGCGGGCCTCGTGGGCCACGGCCCGCAGGGCCCGCGGCTGCTGGCGATCTCGGCGGCCGCCCTGGTCGCCACGGCCGGATTCCACGTCTGGTGGTCACGACGCCACGGCCACGCACCGCCCACCGGCGATACCGATGCCCGGCCGCCCTCACCCGAGGCGCAGGCCGGGCCGTCCGGACTCCCCGACGGCGTCGCCGGGGAGAGCGCCCTGTGGCGGATGCGGACGACGGTGAAGGACGCTCCGGGCTCGCTGGCCGCGCTGTGCACGGCACTGGCGGAGCACCACGTCGACATCCTGAGCCTCCAGACGCACCCCCTGGGCCGGGACACCGTGGACGAGTTCCTGCTGCGGGCCCCCGGCGCGCTCGCGGCGGCCGAGATCAACCGGGCCGTGGCGGTGGCGGGCGGCTCCGGCACCTGGATCGAGCGGGCCGACGCCCACGACCTGGTCGACGCCCCGACCCGGGTGCTGGGCCTGGCCACCCGGACCGCGCTGGACGCCGCCGAACTTCCTCTGGCACTGCGCCAGTTGCTGGGTCGCTGCACGATCCGCTCGTTGCCCGCCGCGGTGCGCGGCGGGGGGCGCGGGCCGGAGGGCGTGCCCGTGGAAGGGGTCCTGGAGGACACCGTGATGCGGCTGCGGGCGCCGGAGGGCGGAGTGATCACCGTGGAGCGGCCGTACCTGCCGTTCACCCCGACCGAGTTCGCGCGGGCGCGGGCCCTGGTGGAGCTGGACGCCCGGCTGGGCCCGCGCGTCCCGCCGGGCCAGGACGTGCTGACGCTCCCCGAGGGCAACGCCATCACCGTGCGCCGGGCCGACCCCGCCGACCTGGCGGCGGCGAAGGCGATGCACGAGCGCTGCTCGCCGCGCACCCTCGGCATGCGCTACCACGGGCCGGTCGGCGACGCCGACCGCTATCTCAACCACCTGCTCAGCCCGCGCTTCGGCCGCACCCTCGCCGTGCAGACCCCGTCGGGGCGCGTCGTCGGCCTCGGCCACCTGCTGTGGGACGGCGACGAGACGGAGGTCGCGCTGCTCGTCGAGGACGAGTGGCAGCGGCGCGGCATCGGCGCCGAACTGCTGGGCCGGCTGGTCGCGATGGCCGTCGAGGCGGGCTGCGAGAGCGTGTACGCGGTGACGCAGGCCTCCAACACCGGCATGGTCGCCGCCATGCGCGGCCTCGGCCTCCCGCTCGACTACCAGATCGAGGAGGGCACGCTCGTCATCACCGCCCGGCTGGACACGGCCCCCACCGACACCCGGCAGGCGTACGGGTCGCCCGCGGAGCGGATCGTCCGCGACTGAGCCGGACGCCCCCGGAGACCTTCGGCCGACCGGAGGCCGGACGGCGAACGGACGGCAGCCGGGCGGCGACGGCGAACGCCGAAGGCAACGGCAACGGCAACGGCAACGGCAACGGCAACGGCAACGGTGAAGGACACCACGGACGACGACCACCGACAACGACGGACGGCCCGGCGACTGGACTGTCGCCGGGCCGTCCGTCCCCCGGGAACCGCAAGCCGGACGTCAGCCCACCGTGACCACGGACCCGTTCAGCGCACCGTCCAGATCCGCCCACAGGTCGTCGACGTCCTCCAGACCCACCGACATCCGCAGCAGCCGGTCGCTCACCCCGGCCCCCCTGCGCTCCTCCGCGCCCACGATCCGGTGGCTGATGGACGCCGGATGCTGGATGAGGGTGTCGACGCTGCCGAGGCTCACGGCCGGGGTGATCAGGTGCACGCCGGCGATCACCTCGTGCGGGTCGCCGTGCACCTCGAAGGCGACCATCGCACCGCCGATCCGCGGGTAGTGCACGCGCGCCACGCGCGGGTCGGCGGTCAGGCGGCGGGCCAGTTCGGCGGCCGTCGCGGAGGCGGCCCGCACCCGGACCGGAAGCGTCGACAGGCCCCTCAGCAGCAGGTAGCCGGCCAGCGGGTGCAGCACCCCACCGGTGGCGAAACGAATCTGCCTCAGCAGTCCGGCGAACTCCTCGTCGCAGGCCACCACGCCCGCCAGGACGTCCCCGTGGCCGCCGAGGTACTTCGTCGCGCTGTGCAGCACCAGCCGCGCACCCTGCTCGGCGGGCCGTTGCAGCACCGGTGTCGCGAAGGTGTTGTCGGCGAGCAGCGGCACCGAGCCGCAGGAGTGCGCGACCGCCCGCAGATCCACCTCGGCGAGGGTCGGGTTGGCGGGCGACTCGACCATGACCAGGCCCGTGTCCGGGCGCAGCGCGTCCGCGATCCCGGCCGGGTCGGTCCAGGTCACCTCCGTGCCGAGGAGCCCGGCGGTCAGCAGGTGGTCGCTGCACCCGTACAGCGGGCGGACCGCGACCACGTGCCGCAGGCCCAGGGAGGCGCGGGCCAGCAGCACCGCGCTCAGCGCGGCCATGCCGCTGGCGAACGCGACCGCGCTCCCGGTGCCCTCCAGCCGGGCCAGCGCGGTCTCGAAGCGGGCGACGGTCGGATTGCCGAGCCGGCCGTAGACCGGCGGGCCCTCCGGTTCGGCGCCGGTCGCCGCGAACGCGTCGATGCGGGCGGCCTCGGCACGGCTGTCGTAGGAGGGATAGGTGGTGGACAGGTCGATGGGCGGGGCGTGCAGGCCCTGCCGGGCCAGGTCGTCCCGCCCGGCGTGCACGGCCTCGGTGGCCAGTGCGCGGGGCGCTTGGGACGTGCGTACGTCGTCGTACGCGTGCGTGCCCGCGGGGTACGGGTACGCGCGTGTGCTCGCTGCGGCTGAGTCCATGGACGGCAGGGTGAACAACGGCCGGTCCTTCCGGGGCGGACTCCGTGCTACGTTCGGCCGATGGCCGAATCCGTCGTACTCGATCCGGTGGACCTCCAGCTGCTGCGGCTGCTCCAGAACGACGCCCGGACGACCTACCGCGACCTCGCCGCGCAGGTCGGCCTCGCGCCGTCGACCTGCCTGGACCGGGTGACGCGGCTGCGCCGCTCGGGCGTGATCCTCGGCAACCGGCTGCGGCTCGATCCGGCCAAGCTGGGGCGCGGGCTGCAGGCGCTGCTGTCCGTGCAGGTGAGGCCGCACCGGCGGGAACTGGTGGGGCCGTTCGTGGAGCGCATCCGGGGGCTGCCGGAGGCGCTGACCGTCTTCCACCTCACCGGGCCCGACGACTACCTCGTGCACGTGGCCGTCGCGGACATGGCCGACCTCCAGCGGCTGGTCCTCGACGAGTTCACGGCACGCCGGGAGGTGGCCCGGGTCGAGACCCGGCTGATCTTCCAGCAGTGGGACTGCGGGCCGCTGCTGCCACCGACGGCTTCGGGACAAACACCGTGACGTGCCGCACCGCCGCGTACGAGGATGGTGTCCATGTCACAGACCAACAGCCCGCTGCCCCGTGCGGTCGCCGACGCCTACGTCGACGACCTCATCGCCCTCGACCCGGTGACCGGAACCTTCCTCGGCGTGCGGGAGAGTTCGAGCCGTCTGCCCGACTTCTCGCCGGCGGGGCAGGAGGCGCGCGCGCGACTCGCGCGCGACACGCTGGCCAAGCTCGACGAAGCGGAACGCGCGCCCGGCGCGGACAGTGACATCGAGCGCCGGTGCGCACGTCTGCTGCGCGAGCGGCTGACCGCCCTGCTCGCCGTCCACGAGGCCGACGAGGGTCTGCGCGAGGTCAGCAACCTGTCCTCGCCGGTCCACCAGGTGCGCGAGGTGTTCACCGTGACGCCCACGGAGACCGACGCGGACTGGGCGGCGGTCGCCGAGCGGCTGCGCGCGGTGCCGGCCGCGCTGGCGGGCTACCGGGAGTCCCTGGCGCTCGGCCTGGAGCGCAAGCTGTACGGGGCTCCCCGGCCGGCGGTCACCTTCACGGGACAGCTCTCGGAGTGGACGGACACCGACGGCTCGGGCCGCGGCTGGTTCGAGGACTTCGTCTCCGCCGGCCCCGAGGCGCTGCGCGCCGAACTGGGACGGGCGGCCCGCACCGCGAACACCGCCCTGGTCGAACTGCGGGACTGGATGCGGGACGTGTACGTGCCGGCCGTGCAGGGCGCCCCGGACACCGTCGGCCGGGAGCGGTACGCCCGCTGGGCGCGCTACTACAACGGCACCGACCTCGACCTCGACGAGGCGTACGCCTACGGCTGGGCCGAGTACCACCGGCTCCTCGCCGAGATGCGGCAGGAGGCGGAGAAGGTCCTGCCGGGCGCCGCGACCCCGTGGGTGGCGCTCGCGCACCTCGACGAGCACGGCAGGCACATCGAGGGCGTCGACGAGGTCCGCGACTGGCTCCAGGGACTCATGGACCAGGCCATCGACGCGCTGGACGGCACCCACTTCGAACTCGCCGGGCCGGTACGGAAGGTGGAGTCGTGCGTCGCGCCGCCCGGCGGCGCCGCGGCCCCCTACTACACGCCGCCGTCCGAGGACTTCTCCCGCCCCGGCCGCACCTGGCTGCCGACCATGGGCCTGACCCGCTTCCCGGTCTACGACCTGGTCTCCACCTGGTACCACGAGGGGGTGCCCGGCCATCACCTCCAGCTCGCCCAGTGGACCTACGCGGCCAAGGACCTCTCCCGCTACCAGGCCACCGTGGGCATGGTCAGCGCCAACGCCGAGGGCTGGGCGCTGTACGCGGAGCGGCTGATGGACGAGCTGGGCTTCCTCACGGACGCCGAGCAGCGCCTCGGCTACCTGGACGCGCAGATGCTGCGCGCCGTGCGCGTCATCATCGACATCGGCATGCACGCGGAGCTGGAGATCCCGGCCGACTCCCCGTTCCGGCCCGGCGAGCGCTGGACGCCCGAACTGGCCGAGGAGTTCTTCGACGCGCACAGCAGCCGCCCCGGGGACTACGTGGCGAGCGAGCTGACCCGCTACCTGAGCATCCCCGGCCAGGCGATCGGCTACAAGCTCGGCGAACGCGCCTGGCTGCTGGGCCGGGAGCGCGCCCGTGCCCGGCACGGCGACGCCTTCGACCTCAAGTCGTGGCACATGGCGGCCCTTTCGCAGGGCTCCCTGGGCCTGGACGACCTGGTGGACGAGCTGGCCCGGCTCTGACGCCTGCAGGTCCCCGCCCGCCCCGCCGCCGCCCCGGCCGGCCGCCGCTCAGCAGCCGCAGTGCGCCGTCTCCACCGGGGAGGTGAGCGGGTCGGCGCCGCGCCGCCCGGGGCCCTGCCGGGTCTCGAACGCGAAGCCCTCGCGCGCCCAGTACTCGAAGCCGCCCAGCATCTCCTTGACGCGGTAGCCGAGTTCGGCGAGCGCGAGGGCGGCCCGGGTGGCGCCGTTGCAGCCGGGGCCCCAGCAGTACGTCACCACCGGCACGTCCTTGTCGAGGAGCTGCCCGGCCCGTTCGGCGATGAGCGCGGTCGGCAGGTGGACGGCGCCGGGGATGTGGCCCTGGTCCCAGGACTCGGTGGAGCGGGAGTCCAGGAGGACGAAGCCGGGGTCGCCGCCGGCCTCGAGCGCGGCGGCCACGTCGGAGACGTCGGCGTGGAAGACCAGGGAGGCCCGGAAGTGGGCGGCCGCGTCGGCCGGGGCGGCGGGGGCGAACCGCAGGACGCGGTCGGCCGCGGCCGGCGGGGAGGCGGTCGTGGTGGTGACAGTGGTGGTGGCGGTCATCTGCGGGCCTCTCGGTGCGGTGGCGATGACCGGAAATCTACGGCCGGGGATCGCCCCGCTGAAGGGCGGTTCCCCGGCGTGGATCTTGTCGGGCCGGGGATTCCCCTGGTATTCCTCGGGAATGACCGCGTATTCCCCGGACGCCACCGACTGGCGCATTCTCGAGGTCCTCCAACGGGAGGGCCGGGCCAGTTTCGCCGACCTGGCGCGGGCCGTGTCGATGTCCGCGAGCGCGGTCACCGAACGGGTGCGGCGGCTGGAGGAGGCGGGCGTCATCCAGGGGTACGCGGCGGTCGTGGACCCGGAGCGGCTGGGGCTGCCGATCCTGGCGTTCGTGCGGCTGCGCTACCCCCACGGCAACTACAAGCCCTTCCACGACCTCGTGGCCGTCACGCCCGAGATCCTGGAGGCGCACCACGTCACGGGCGACGACTGCTTCGTCATCAAGGTCGCCGCCCGCTCCATGCGGCACCTGGAGGAGCTGACGGGCAGGATCGGTGGCCTGGGGTCGGTCACGACCAGCGTCGTCTACTCCTCGCCGCTGCCCCGGCGCCCGCTCGGTCACTGACCGCGCTGCCGCACCACCGATCCGGACCGCCCCTTGACGATCTCCAGCTGGGCGTGGACGCGCCGCCGCAGATCGGCGACATGGCTGACGATGCCCACGCTGCGGTCGCGTTCGCGCAGGGAGTCGAGGACGTCGAGGACCTCGTCCAGCGTCTGGTCGTCGAGGCTGCCGAACCCCTCGTCGATGAAGAGGGTGTCCAGCCGGACGCCGCCCGCCTCGTCGGTGACGACGTCCGCGAGGCCGAGGGCGAGGGCGAGGGAGGCGAAGAAGGTCTCGCCGCCGGACAGCGTGGCCGTGTCCCGTTCGCGTCCGGTCCAGGCGTCGACGACGTGCAGCCCGAGCCCGCTGCGGCCGCGCCCGGCCCGGTCGTCGGAGTGCACGAGGGTGTACCGCCCGGACGACATGCGCTGGAGGCGGGCGGTCGCAGCGGCGGCCACCTGTTCCAGACGGGCGGCCAGGACGTACGCCTCCAGGCGCATCCTGCGCTCGTTGTCCGCCGAGGTGCCCGCGGTGAGGCCGGCCAGGCGGGCCACCCGCTCGTACTCCTCGCGCAGCGGCGCGAGCCGCCGTACGGCGTCGGCCGCGCGCGCGGAGAGACGGTCGAGTTCGACGCAGCGCCGGGCGGCCGCGTCCTGGGCGGAGGCGGCCCGGCGCAGCCGCTCGGCGGCCCGGCCGGCCTCCTGTTCGGCGGCGGTGAGGTCGGCGGCGGGCCGCTGCGCGGCGGCCACGGTGTCGGGCTCGGCGAGGACGGCCCGTACGGCGGCCTCCTCGGACTGCCAGGCGTCCAGACGGCGTTGCAGCTCGCGATGGGCGGCCTCGTCGAGGAGGGCGTCGGCGGCGGCCTGCGGGGTGTCGAAGCCGGCCCGGAAGGCGGCCTCGTCGAGGCGGCCGTCGGCGGCCTTGAGGCGGCCGGCGCTCTCCTCGGCGGCGCGCGCGGCGTCGGCCGCGTCGGTGAGCCGCTCGGCCTGCCGTTCCAGCTGCTCGGCCCGCGCGGACACACTCGGTGAGCTGCCCCGTGCCTCGGCCAGTTCCTCCTCCAGGGCGAGGCGTTCGCGCTCCAGCCGCTCGCGGTGGCCCACCCGGGAGGCGGCCCTGACGGCGGCCTCCCGCTGGGCGGTCGTGCGGCGCTCGTGCTCCTGCTCGGCCCGGCGCAGCTCCTCGCGCGCGGAGTGCAGCGTGGAGGCGTCCCGGCGGGCCTGGCTGTGGTCGCGCTCCAACGCGTCGCTTTCCGCGACGAGTTGCCCGGTGGGGGTGTCTGCGGCCTCGGCGCGGGCGGCGGCGAGGCGCTCCCGGACGAGTCCGAGGTCGCGTTCGGCGTCCGTACGGTCCTGTTCGGCGCGCTGGTGGGCGGCGAGGGCCTCCTCCTCGGCCTCCCGGCCGACGTGTCCGGCGACCTTGCGGGCGGGGGCGGGGTGCTCGGTGCCGCCGCAGACCGCGCAGGGTTCGCCGTCGCGCAGGGTGGCGGCCAGCTCGGCGGCGATGCCGCTGAGCCGCTGTTCCTTGAGGTCGAGCCAGTGGGTGCGGGCCGCCAGTGCCCGCTCACCGGCGGCGAGCGCCTCCCGCCGGGCGTCGTCGGTGTCGCGGGTGAGGCGGTCGCGCAGCCGGGCGGCGGCCAGCCGGCGGCGGGCGGACTCGCTCTGCACGGCGAGCTGTTCGGCGCGGGTCGCGGCCTCCTGAGCGGACTCGACCCGCTCCTGGAGTGCCGCACGGGTGGCGTCCCAGCCGGCGAGCCAGCCCTCGGTCTCGGCGAGCACGTCCTCGTCGGCGCGCTCCTGACGGTCCAGGTCGGTGCGCTCCGCGAGGAGCGCGGCCAGCCGTCGCTCGCCGCGGCGGGCCGACTCCAGCCCGCCCAGCTCCTCCGCGGCGCGGCGGGCGGCGGCGGCCAGCCCGGCCGCGCCGGCGTCGGCGAACCGCTCCGGCAGCAGCGCACGTGCGCGTGCCTCGGCGTCGGCGGCCCTGCGATGCTCGGCGTCGGCGGCCTCCCGCAGCTCCAGGGCCGGTGCCACCGCCTCGGCCTTGCGTGCCCGTTCCCTGCGCGCCAGCGCCTCGCGGTGGTCCCCGGCCCGCTCCTCCAGCAGCCGGGCCCGCTCCCGCGCCTCGGCGAACCGCCGCTGCAACCGGTCGAGTTCGCGTACGTCGGCCAGCGCGCGCTCGGCAGCGGCCTGCGCGGACTCGGCGGTCAGGCGGCCGCACTCGGTGATCGTCAGCTGCTCCCGGGCGGTGCCGCGGGCCACGGCGGCGGCGGTCAGCACGGCCCCGGCCAGGCCCGGCTCGCCCGGTGCCAGCTCGGGCAGGTCCATGGCGTCGCCGGCGGCCTGCTGCATGCGGTGCGCGTCGGCCAGGAGCGCCGCGTCGCCCTCCCGCACGCGTGCCTCCGCCGTACGCCGGCGCTCGGCGAGCCGCTTCTCCACCTCGGCGAAGCGCCGGGTGTCGAAGAGGCGTCCGAGCAGCCGGCCGCGGGCCTCGGCGTCGGCGCGCAGGAACCGTGCGAAGTCGCCCTGGGGCAGCAGCACGACCTGGCAGAACTGCTCGCGGCTCATGCCGAGCAGCTGGGTGATCTCCTCACCGATCTCCTGGTGGGAGCGGCTGAGGTCCTTCCAGGTCCCGGCGACGGCGTCGTGTTCGCGCAGCCAGGTCTGGGCCTTGTCGACGGTGGTGCCGGTGCCGCGCTTCTTGGGGCGCTCCCAGGGCGGCTGCCGGGTCACCTCCAACCGCCTTCCGGCGACGGTGAGTTCGAGGGTGACCTCGGTGCGGGTGCCGGGGGCGGCGTGGTCGCTGCGCAGCGTCAGGCCCTGACCGTTCTGCCGGGCGCCGGGGACGGAGCCGTACAGCGCGTAGCACACGGCGTCCAGGACGGAGGTCTTGCCCGCGCCCGTCGGTCCGTGCAGCAGGAAGAGTCCGGCGGCGGACAGTTCGTCGAAGTCGACGCTCTGCCTGCCGCCGAAGGGCCCGAAGGCGGTGAGGTCGAGGCGGTGCAGCCTCATCGGGCCACCTCCCGCGCGCTGTCGTCCGCGCGCACCGCGTCGAAGGCGTCCCGCAGCACGTCCTGCTCGCCCGCGTCGGGGCCCGCACCGCGCACGTGCGCGACGAAGTCCTCGGCGATCTCCTGGTCGCTGCGGCCCGCGAGGCGCCGGGCGTAGGACACGTCGGGGTCGTCCGGGGCGCGCTCGGGGGCGAAGACGAGGCTGAGGGTGTGCGGGAAGCGCTCGGTGAGCCGGGCCATGGGGTCGGCCGGGCGCACGGCGTCGGTGAGGGTCGCCTCGACCCACGCCTCCTCGTACCGGTCGAGCCGGGGGTCGGCGAGCAGTTCCTCCAGTGTGCCGCGGAGCCGGGCCAGCTCGCGGGGGACGGGGCAGTCGATCCGCTCGGCGGTGACCTCTCCGTCGGCGTCGAGGTCGACGAGCCACATGGTCTTGCGGTGGTCGGCCTCGGAGAAGGAGTACGGCAGCGGGGAGCCGGAGTAGCGCACGCGCTCGGTGAGGGTCTGGCAGCCGTGCAGGTGCCCGAGCGCCGCGTAGTCGACGCCGTCGAAGACACCGGCCGGCACGGAGGCGACCCCGCCGACGGTGATGTCCCGTTCGCTCTCGCTGGGCCGGCCGCCCGTGACGAAGGCGTGCGCGAGGACGACCGAGCGGGTTCCCGGCGGGCGGCCCGCGAGGTCGGCCCGGACCCGGTCCATGGCGGCGGCGAGCACCGCCTCGTGCGCGGCCTTCTCCACGCCGAACTCGTCCTTCACCAGGGCGGGTTCGAGATAGGGAAGTCCGTAGAGGGCGACGTCGCCGTGGGCGTCCCGCAGGATCACCGGCGTGCCGGCCGCGGCCGGGTCGGTGAGCAGGTGGACGCCCGCGCGCCGGATCAGTCCGGCGCCCACGCCGAGCCGCCGCGCGGAGTCGTGGTTCCCGGAGATCATCACCGTGGGCACGCCCAGGTCGGCGAGGCGGTGCAGGGCGTCGTCGAACAGTTCGACGGCGGCGAGCGGGGGTACCGCCCGGTCGTACACGTCCCCCGACACGACCACCGCGTCCACCTCGCGCTCACGCACGGTGGCGACGAGATGGCCGATGAATCCGGCCTGGGCGCCGAGCATGTTCACCCGGTGGAACGCCCGGCCGAGATGCCAGTCGGACGTGTGCAGGAGCCTCATGGTTCCCGAGCGTATCGGGAGGGCCCGACGGCACGGACCGCCGCTTCGGCAAGTCCGGCCCTGAATGACCGTTTCGACCGGAATGGAAACCTTCGGTGAAGGGGTCGCGTCGTCCTGAGACGGCGTCATCTCCGGCGGCCGCCCTCACGCGTCGCCGTACGCCTCCCCGCCCGTCTCGAACCGCGCCGTCCCCGCCGTCGCGTCGGCGAGCCAGGCGCGGAAGGCGTCGACGTCGGCCTCGGGGAGGCCGATCTCGATGGTGACCGCCTCGCCGTAGCGCACGTCGCGGACCTCGCGGCCGGTGGAGCGCAGGTCGTTCTGCACCTTGCCGGCCCGCTGGTGGTCGACGGTCACCGTGGCCAGCCGGAAGCGGCGGCGGGTGAGGGTGCCGAGGGCGTCCAGTGCCTCGCCGACGGCGCCGCCGTACGCGCGGATGAGGCCGCCGGCGCCGAGCTTGACCCCGCCGTAGTAGCGGGTGACGACGGCGACGACGTAGCGCATGTCGCGGCGCAGCAGCATCTGGAGCATCGGGACGCCCGCGGTGCCGCCGGGTTCGCCGTCGTCGCTGGCCCTCTGGACGGAGGCGTCGGCGCCGATGACGTAGGCCCAGCAGTTGTGGGTGGCGTCGGCGTGCTCCTTGCGGACGGCCGCGACGAACGCCTGGGCCTCCTCCTCGGTGGCGGCCGGGGCGAGCGCGCACAGGAAGCGGGAGCGGTTGATCTCGGTCTCGTGGACGCCCGGACGGGCGACGGTGCGGTACTCGTCCTGCATCGGGCCAGCCTATGCCGTGGCCGCTGCGCCTCGGCCGTCGTCCTCGCGTCCCCGCGGCACGGCCGTCCAGGTCAGCAGGGCCGCGCCCGGCCGCAGGTCGCTCCAGGCCGGGCCGTGCCAGGTCAGCGCCGCGACGGCGGAGGTGGGGAACTTCGCCCGGATCCCGTCCAGGGTGTCCCCGGGGGCGTCCGCGGCCAGGTCGAGGACGAGTTCCTGCAGGCCGGGATTGTGCCCGACCAGCAGCAGGGTGCGGACCTCGGGGGGCGTCCCGCGGACCACGGCCAGCAGCTCGGGCACGTCGGCGGCGTACAGGCGCGGTTCGTACCGGACGGGCGGCGCGGTGTCCCACCGGGCCGAGGCCAGTTCCCAGGTCCGGCGGGCGCGCACGGCGGTGGAGCACAGGGCGAGATCGGGGAGGTGGCCGGCACCGGCCAGCGCGCGGCCCGCCGCCGGGGCGTCGCGCAGGCCGCGCGGGGCGAGCGGCCGCTCGTGGTCGGGCACGCCCTGCGGCCAGGCCGACTTGGCGTGCCGCAGGACGACCAGCCGGCGCGGCGGCCCGGCCTCGGCGGCGCTCACGCCGCGGCCCCGACGTCACGGGTGAGTTCGAGGCCGAGGAGACGGTCGGCGTAGGCGTACGTCTCGAAGCGGGCGCCGTCCGGGAGCCTCGGCCCGGCCTCCTCCACCGAGTGCAGCACGCTCAGCACCTCGGGCAGGTCCAGGTCGTCCTCCCAGGCGGTCCGCAGCCGCAGGCGCAGGTCCTCGGGGACCGGGCGGGACGGGCTCCGCGCCCAGTCGGCGACGGCCCGGCGCCAGCGGGCCAGCGTGGTGCCGGCCGCCCGCAGCGCGGCCTCGTCGAGCGGGGCGGGCGCGCGGTGGTGGTGGGACAGCAGGGCGAGGCGGAGGGCGGCGGGATCGGGGGCCGCACCGGCCGGGCCGTCCGGCCGCACGGCCGCGACCGGGACCCACGCGCCCTCCCCCGCCACCGGGGCGTCGTCCGCCGCCACGTGCACGGTCTGGGCCTCGCCGAATCCCGCGGAGACGTCCCTGCCGTCCTCGAAGGGGCGGGCGCCGAAGCGTGTGGCGGCCGCCCGCAGCTCCGCCTGCTCGCGTTCGCCGGTCAGCACGGGCAGGACCGACGTACCGCCGAGTTCCAGCACCCGCACGACGAGGTCGGCGACGAGGAGGACGCGGAGGCCGCCGCTGCCGCGCCCCGAGGCGTGGGCCTCGACACGGGTGAGGCCGCGGCGGACGGGGGCGGCGACGACGGGCTCGCCGGTTCGGGGGTCGATGATGCGCAGCACGCGCCCGAGCGTAGGCGGGCGGAGGGCCGTCCGCAGTCCCGGGTGCGGAATCGGTGACGGCCGTCCGATGTTGAGCGGATGGACGCCGTTCGGCGTCCTGCGATGTCCGTCCGTCAGAGGAGGCCGCCGTGCACGGCGACGAGGCAACGATCCGCAGGATCCTGACCGAGCTGGGCGACACCTGGGCGGTGGTGGGCCTGTCCACGAATCCGCGACGGGCGGCGTACGGCGTCGCGGAGGTGCTCCAGCGCTACGGCAAGCGGGTCGTCCCGGTCCATCCGAAGGCGGAGACCGTGCACGGGGAGCGGGGGTACGCCTCCCTCGCGGACATCCCCTTCGACGTGGACGTGGTGGACGTGTTCGTGAACAGCGGCCTCGCGGGAGGCGTCGCGGACGAGGCGGTCGCCAAGGGTGCGAAGGCGGTGTGGTTCCAGCTCGGTGTCGTCGACGAGGCGGCCCGGGCCCGCACCCGGGCCGCGGGGCTGGAGATGGTGATGGACCGCTGCCCGGCGATCGAGATCCCCCGGCTGGGCTGAACGGGGGCCGCCGCGGCCCCCCGACACCCCCTCGGCCGCGCGGTGCCGGCCGGCCTCGGAGCGCGACGCCCAGTCCGTCCGGCACCACCGCGCCGGGCAGTTCGGCGAACGCCTCGCCGGGCACCAGCAGTTTGCCGCGGCGGCGCCCGCTGCCGACGAGGACGTACGGCAGGTCGACGACGGCCGGGTCGACCAGCACCGGCCGGGCGGCGGGGAGTCCCACGGGGGTGATGCCGCCGTACTCCATGCCGGTCTCCCCCACCGCCGTGTCCATCGCGGCGAAGGACGCCTTGCGGGCGCCGAGCCGGCGGCGCACCACGCCGTTGACGTCGACGCGGGTGGTGGAGAGCACGACGCACGCGGCCAGGGTGGTCTCGGCGCCGCGCTTGCCGGCGACCACCACGCAGTTCGCCGACCGCTCCAGCGGTTCCCGGCCGTAGTGCTCGACGAAGACGGCCGTGTCGGCCCACCGCGGGTCGGTGTCGACGTGGACGATCCGGTCGGCGGGGACGCCGCCGCTCCCGTGGCGTAGCGCGTCGGCGACCGGGCCGACCAGGTCGTCGAGGCGGTCGGGGGCGGGCCTGGCGTCGTCGAAGCGTCCGATGGGTGCGTCCGATGGGTGCGTCCATGGCCGCACGCTGACAGCGGCGCCGCGGCGGTCGGCGGGGTGTCTCAGTGCACGGGCGGCACCGACACGGTGAGCACCATCTCGGTCGGGATCTCGCCCCGGTTGGCGTAGGTGTGGGCGGCGTCGGCCTCGAAGGTGACGCTGGCGCCGGCCGGGACGCGGTGCTCGGTGCCCTCGACGGTGAGGGTCAGTTCACCGGCGGTGACGTGGGCGATCTCGACCGTGCCGGCCGGGTGCGGGTCGGAGCCGCTGCTGTCGCCCGGCATCAGCCGCCAGTCCCACATCTCCAGCGGGCCGGGGGCCTCCGTGCCGGCGAGGAGCCGGCTGTAGCTGCCCGCGTCGGTGTGCCACAGCCGGACCACCTGGTCGGCGGGGACGACGCGGACCTTGGGCCCCTGCTCGTAGTCGAGGAGGGTGGTGATGCTGATGCCGAGCGCGTCGCCGATCTTGACGACGGTGCCGAGGCTGGGGTTGGTACGGGCCTGCTCGATCTGGATCAGCATGCCGCGGCTGACTCCGGCGCGGGCCGCGAGGGTGTCGAGGGTGAAGCCGCGGTCGGTGCGCCAGCGTTTGACGTTGCGCGCCAGGGACCGGGTCAGCAGGTCGAGGTCCGACACGTTCCGTCCAATTCGCCCTGTCCGGACGCTGCCCGGAGTCCAACCGTCTGGATTCCGGAGTCTACTGTCCTGCACCACCGGTCGGCGGCGGCCGGGGTCCGCCGCCCCCGTCAGCTCTCCGGTTCGAGTTCGGCGAGCCGCGCCGCCGACACCTCGTCCAGACCGGACAGCGCGACCAGTTGGTCGGAGGTCACCCCGTCGGGGATCGGTACCGGGGCCGGGGTGCGCAGCGGCGGCTGCCAGCCGTCGGCGGGGGTCCACCGGCGTACGACGCGGGCGGGCGCGCCCGCGACCACCGCGTGGTCGGGCACCGTGCCGCGCACCACCGCGCCGGCCGCGACGACGACGTTCCGTCCGATCCGCGCCCCCGGCAGGATCACCGCGCCGGTGCCGATCCAGCAGCCGGAGCCGATCTCGACCGGCTCCATCCGCGGCCACTGCTTGCCGATGGGCTGGTGCGGGTCGTCGTAGGAGTGGTTGGTGGAGGTGACGTAGACGTAGGGCCCGAAGTAGCAGTCGCTGCCGATGGTGACCGTCGTGTCGGCGATGACGTGGCTGCCGCGGCCCAGCACGACGCCGTCGCCCATCCGCAGGATCGGATCGGGGCCGAGGTCGAGGTCCGGCATCAGACCGGCCGTCAGCGTGACCTGCTCGCCCACGATGCAGTGCGCGCCCAGGTGGATCCAGGGTTCACCGAAGACGGTGCCGAGCGGGAAGGCGAGCCGGGTGCCGGAGCCGATCGAGCCGAAGCGGAGCCCGCCGGGGTGCTCGGCGGTGACGGAACCGGTGCGCTGCACCCAGGCCCAGCCCGCGTGGACGGCCCGCTGGGCGAGGCGGCGCCGCCATGATGAGAACGTGTTCTTGCGCTTCGGCACCCGCTCACCGTACTCAGCACGCGCCGGCGCCAGGACGCCGTAGGCCTGTGATCTTCACCCCACCGGGTGACGTACGGTGCGGGGAGCGGACGGACACGAGGAGACGGTGATGACGCACAAGGCGCTGATCGTGGGCATCGGCGGCAGGGAACCGAGGGTCGACGCGGAGGCGTTCGTGTCGCCGACGTCCTCCGTCATCGGGGACGTGACGCTGGCGGCGGGCGCGAGCGTCTGGTACGGCGCCGTGCTGCGCGGTGACGTGGAGCGGATCTCGGTGGGGGCGCGGAGCAACGTCCAGGACAACTGCACGCTGCACGCCGACCCCGGTTTCCCCGTGACCATCGGCGAGCGGGTCTCCGTCGGCCACAACGCGGTCGTCCACGGGGCGAGCGTCGGGGACGACTGCCTGATCGGGATGGGCGCGACCGTGCTGAACGGCGCGGTGATCGGGGCCGGTTCGCTGGTCGCCGCGCAGGCGCTGGTGCCGCAGGGCATGGAGGTGCCGCCGGGTTCGCTGGTCGCGGGGGTGCCGGCGAAGGTCAGGCGGCAGCTGACGGAGGAGGAGCGTCAGGGCGTCACGCTGAACGGCACGTTCTACGCCGACCTGGCGAAGGCCCACGGCGAGATCCACGCGTAGGGCGGTACCGCGGCGGGCGCGCGGCTGCGGCTACTCGGCGGCCGCCACCGTCCCGGTCCTCGGTTCAGCGGCGGTCTCGGCCTCGGTCTCGGTCTCGGTCTCGGCCTGCCGTGCGGCGTTCCTCGCCTTGCGCTTGAGCACGATCATCGAGGTGAGGCCGATGAGCACGGCCACCACCAGGCCCAGCCAGGAGAACCGCTTCAGCCAGGACTCCGCGACGACACCCACGTAGTAGATGACGGCCGTCGTGCCGCCCGCCCACACGATGCCGCCGAGCAGGTTGGCGGTGAAGAACCTCCAGTACGGCATGTGCAGTACGCCCGCGAGCGGCCCCGCGAAGATCCGCAGCAGGGCGATGAAACGGCCGAAGAAGACGGCCCACATGCCCCACTTCTCGAAGGACCGCTCCGCCGTGGCGATGTGCCCCTCGCCGAAGTGCCGGGGGAACTTCTTGCCCAGCCAGGCGAGCATCGGGCGGCCGCCCCTGCGGCCGATGGCATAGCCGAGGGAGTCACCGATCACCGCGCCCGCGGTGGCGCAGGCGCCGAGGATCACGGGGTTGATGTCGCCGTGCTGCGAGGCCAGCAGCGCCGAGGAGACGAGGATGATCTCGCCCGGCAGCGGGATGCCCAGGCTCTCCAGTCCGATGACCAGACCCACCAGCGCGTAGATGGCGACCGGGGGTACGGCCTCGAGCCACTCCTGGACGTGCACCGCCGGCTCCTCCCGTACGAGTCCTGCTCTGCGGCGCGCCGGGGACGGGCGCACGCCGGGAAGCCTACCGGGTCGGCCCCGCGACCGGCCCGCCCCGTGGTGCGGTCCTCGCGCACAGGATCCTCAGACGTGTCTCCCGGGGAACTCCCATGCCCGTGGTCCAGCATGACCGCCATGAACGCCCCCCGCCCTTCCGCCCCTCCCGCGCCCTCTGCCGGCTGTGTCCCCGGCGTCTCCGGCGTCTCCGCCGCCCCTGCCGTCCCCGCCGTCCCCGCCGTCCCCGCCGTCCGCAAGGCGGTCGTCCCGGCGGCCGGGCTCGGCACCCGTTTCCTTCCCGCGACGAAGGCGACGCCGAAGGAGATGCTGCCGGTCGTCGACAAGCCGGCCATCCAGTACGTCGTCGAGGAGGCCGCCGCGGCCGGTCTGGACGACGTGCTGATGGTCACGGGCCGCCACAAGCGGGCCATCGAGGACCACTTCGACCACGCCTTCGAACTGGAGCAGGCCCTCGCGGCGAAGGGCGACACCGTGCGGCTGGACGCGGTGCGCGATCCGGCCCGGCTCGCGGACATCCACCACATCCGCCAGGGCGACCCGCTCGGCCTCGGTCACGCCGTGCTGTGCGCCCGCAACCACGTGGGCGACCAGCCGTTCGCGGTCCTTCTCGGCGACGACCTCATCGACCCCCGCGACCCGCTCCTCAGCCGCATGCTGGAGGTCCGCGACCGGCACGCCGGCAGCGTGGTCGCGCTGATGGAGGTGCCGCCGGAGCAGGTCCACCTCTACGGCTGCGCGGCCGTGGAACCGTCCGGGGAGGACGGCGTCGTACGGGTCACCGGGCTGGTGGAGAAGCCCGCGCCCGAGGACGCGCCGAGCCGGTACGCGGTCATCGGGCGGTACGTCCTCGACCCGGCGGTCTTCGACGTCCTGGAGCGCACGGAGCCCGGCCGCGGCGGCGAGATCCAGCTCACCGACGCCCTCCAGGAGCTGGCCGCGGCCGGCACGGTGCACGGCGTCGTCTTCTCCGGCCGCCGCTACGACACCGGCGACAAGGCCGACTACCTGCGCACGGTGGTCCGGCTGGCCTGCGACCGGGACGACCTGGGCCCGGAATTCGTCTCCTGGCTCAAGGAGTTCGTGGCGGAACTGGAGGAGACCGGCGCGCCGGGACGCGAACGGTCCCGCCCCGTGCCGGCGAGGGCCGCCGGGGCGGCGTGACGCCGTTCCGCTCCCTACCGCTCCCCGCCGCGCCGCGCCTCGCCTCGCCGCGCCGATGGTCGTCGGTCCCGGAGCGCGGGCGCGGGCGCGGAAACGACCGCAGCCGCTTCCGGGGCCCTCCCCAGCGGCCCGTCCGCTCAGCCGTTGGGCCGCAGGGTCCACACGACGGTCATCTCGCCGGTCACGGCCCCGTCCTCGCGGCGGATCTCGATCGCCACCGGGAACTCGGGCCGCTCCCCCGCGTCGAGCTGGGCGACGACCTCGGCGGCCGGGCGTCCCAGCGTCGCGGTCGCCGTGACGGGCCCCGTCGCGAGCTTGCGGTAGGCGATCTCGGCGCGGACGGCGAGCGGCACGGCCCGGGACAGCTGGTCCCCGAACGCGGCGAGCACGATCGCCCCGCTCGCGGACTCGCCGAGCGTGAACATCGCCCCGGCGTGCGGCCCACCCACGTGGTTGTGGAACGCCCCCTGGTCCGGCAGAGCCACCACGGCCTTCTCCGGCCCGGTCTCGAGGAACTCGAGGTTCAGCGTGCGGGCCATGGGCACGGTGGCGGCGAGCATCTCGCCGATGGACATCCGGTCAGCGCTCATGCCGCGATGTTACCCACGAGTAGAGTCCGTCGGCCAGGGGGCGGGAGCGGGGAGTCCGCGCGGGAAGGGGCGCGCCGCGGCCGATTCGGTACCACCCTGACGAGGGGCGGTGACCTGTTCGTGTCATGGGCGGCACTAGGGTTTCCGGCCATGTGGCCAGGACAGCAGCCGCCCGGGGGAGAACAGAACCCGCAGGCGCAGAACAACCCGTACCAGCAGCCGGGATACCAGCAGCCGAATCCGTACCAGCAGCCCGGCTACCAGCAGCAGCCCGGTTATCCGCAGCACCCCGACGCCTACGCGCAGACGGCCCAGTGGGGCGCGCCGGGGGGCCCGGGCTCCCCGCAGTCCGGCGGTGGCGGCGGGAACCGGACGAAGGTGGTCGCGATCGTGGCGGCCGCGGCCGTCGTCCTGGCCGCCGGTGTCACCGGATTCCTGGTGCTGGGCGGAGACGACGACGAGCAGCCGGAGGCCAAGGGCAAGGGCGGTGCGAGCCCGACGGTGTCGGTCGAGCCGAGCGGCTCGGACTCCGCCTCGTCCGGCACGGACGACAACCCGCGCGACGCCGAGACCGAGAAGCCGACCGTGGCGGGCTGGAAGGTCGTCGTGAACCCCAAGTGGGGCATCGCCTTCGACGTGCCCGCGGACTGGGAGGTCCAGTCGCCGGGCCTGAGCCAGGGCTTCGAGTGGGAGGACAAGGAGCAGCCCGACGGCTACGACGCGATCATCCAGGGGGGTACGGCCGAGTACAAGTCCAAGTGGTGCACGTCCGACGACGACAAGGACGGCAAGACCGACGACACCGCGCTGGCCATGGTCGGCAGCAAGGGCGCCGAAGGGGCGAAGAACACCGACGAGATCGCCCTGAACACGCCCGCCTGGTGGGTGTTCGGCGGCTACACCGAGCCGGACCGCAAGAGCATCACCACCGACAAGAAGGCCACCCCCTTCACCACCGCCTCGGGGATCGAGGGCAGCTACGCCTGGGCGCGGTCGACGAACACGCCGCAGAAGGGCAAGTGCGACAGCGACGGCAAGGCGATCACCTTCGGCTTCAAGAACTCCAACAACGACTACGTGTCGTGGAACCTGTACGGCGCCAAGGGCGTGAAGGGCGAACTGCCCGAGGCGACCGTCCTGCAGATCCTGGCCACCGTGCGGCTGCACGGGGAGCCGACCGGCGGCTGAGTCCCCGCCGCCCGCGCGCCCGGCGGGACCGGCCGCCGGTTTGCCGGATCGGCGGCCGGTTTGCCGGATCGGCGGCCGGTTTGCCGGATCGGCGGCCGGACGGGGATAGTCGGCCGGTGACCTCAGCCGCCGACCCCCGCCCCCGCCTGCGCAGGCCCTCCTGGGCGGGCCGCAACTACAGCCTGCTGACGGCCGCCGCGTTCGTCACGGGCCTCGGGGCCAACGGGGCCCTCATCGCCGCCGCGTTCGCCGTCCTCGAAGCCGGCGGCGACGGCGGCGACGTCGGTCTGGTGGCGGCGGCCCGCACGCTGCCGCTGGTGTTGTTCCTGCTGGTCGGCGGGGCGCTCGCGGACCGCCTGCCGCGGCACCGGGTGATGGTCGCGGCCAACGCCCTCAACTGTCTGTCGCAGGCCGCGTTCGCCGTGCTCGTCCTGACCGGTGAGCCGCGGCTGTGGCAGATGATGCTGCTGACCGCCCTCGGGGGCACCGGCCAGGCGTTCTTCAGCCCGGCCGCCGAGGGCATGCTGATGTCCTCGGTGCGCGGCGAGCAGGCCGGCCGGGCGTTCGCGGTGTTCCGGATGGCGATGCAGGGAGCGGGCCTCGGCGGTGCGGCGCTCGGCGGCGCCATGGTCGCGGTGATCGGGCCGGGCTGGGTGCTCGCGGCGGACGCCGCCGCCTTCGCCGTCGCCGGGTCGCTGCGCGCGTTCCTCGACGTGAAGCACATCCCGGCCCGCGAGCGGGGCGGCGGCCTGCTGGCCGATCTGCGGGAGGGCTGGCGGGAGTTCAGCGGCCGCCCCTGGCTGTGGGGCGTCGTGCTCCAGTTCTCGATCGCCAACGCCGTCGTGGGAGCCGCCGACGCGGTCTACGGCCCCCTCGTCGCCCGGGACCACCTGGGCGGGGCGGGCCCCTGGGGCCTCGCCCTCGGCTTCTTCGGCGCGGGCACGGTGGCGGGCGCCCTGCTGATGACCCGCTGGAAACCGCGCCGCCTGCTCTTCGTCGGCACCCTCTGCGTGTTCCCCCTGGCCCTGCCCTCGGCGGCCCTCGCCGTGCCGGTGCCGGTCGGCGTGCTGTGCGCGGTGATGTTCCTGACCGGCATCACCCTGGAGGTGTTCGGCGTGTCCTGGATGACCGCCCTCCACCAGGAGATCCCGGAGGAGAAACTCTCCCGCGTCTCGGCCTACGACTGGTTCGGCTCGGTCGCCCTGGTTCCCCTGGCCACGGCCCTGGCCGGCCCCTCGGAGTCCCTCTTCGGCCGCACGGCCTCCCTGTGGGGCTGTGCCGTCCTCGTCGTCGTGGTCACGGCGGCGGTCCTGTGCGTGCCGGACGTGCGCCACCTGACCCGCCGCACGAAACCGGTGGCCGGCGGGCGGGCGGCCGAGGCCCCCACCGGCCTCCGCCCGCCGACACCGCCGGACCCCACCCCGGACCGGGCCGCCCCGGCCCCGGCGAAGGCGGACGGAGGCACCGGCGCACTCGGGTGAGAGCCGCGCACGGGTTCCCGTGCCGGGCATCACCCGCGGGCGGCGAGGCCTCCCGGTGCCGCGCGCCACCCGGCCCGGCCGCGGTGGCGACCCGCCCGCGTCCCGACGACCCGACGACCCACCGGCCGACCGGCCGGCCCCGGCGCGGTCGGCGAAGGCCCTCGGGAGCGGAGGCCGGCGCCGGTCACCCGATCCCGAACGCCCCCTCGGGCGGCACCGGTGACGGCACCGCCTCCTCGTCGCCCACCGGGCGGGCGTCGCCGATGAACTCCCTCAGGGACGCGCCGTGTTCGACGCGGGCGGGGAAGGCGTCGGAGGCCGTGCGGCGGGCCAGGGACGGGACGTCGAGGGGGTGGTGGGCGGCGGCGAGGACGGCGTTGCCGAACCGCCGGCCGCGCAGGACCGCCGGTTCGGCGATGACCGCGAGGTGCTCGAACACCACCGCGAAGGTGGCGAGTTGGGAGCGCAGGAAGGCGAACGGGGCCGCGTCCGCGAGGTTCGCCAGATAGACGCCGTCCGCGCGCAGGACCCGCCCGGCCTCACGGGCGTAGGACAGCGTCGTCAGGTGGGCGGGGACGCGGGAGCCGCCGAAGACGTCGGCCACCAGGACGTCGGCGGAGTCCGTCGGGGCCGTCTCCAGCCAGTCCCGCGCGTCGGCCGCGTGCAGGGTGATGCCGGTGCCGGCCGGGACCGGCAGCTGCTCGGCCACGAGGTCCAGCAGACCCCGGTCGGCCTCCACGACGTCCTGCCGGGAGCCAGGCCGGGTCGCGGCGAGGTACCGGGGCAGGGTGAGCCCCCCGCCGCCGAGGTGCAGTACGTCCAGCGCACGGCCGGCCTCGGCGACGGTGTCCAGGACGTGCCCGAGCCGCCGGGTGTACTCGAACTCCAGATGCGTCGGCTCGTCCAGGTCGACGTACGACTGCGGCGCCCCGTCCACCGTCAGCAGCCAGGCCCGCTCCCGGTCGACGTCGGGCATCAGCTTGGCGGTGCCGTGATCGACGGCTCGGGTGACGGGTATGGAGTCGCTCACCCCGCCATTGTGCCCGGGGCCCGTCGGGGCCGTGGGCCACGGGGGCGGGCGGCGCGGCACGGCACGGCAGAACGCGGAGGCGCCGCGGACTCGGGGCGTCACGGACGCGAGGCGTCACGGACGCGAGGCCCCGCGAGACCGGTTCGGTACCGGCCCCGCGGGGCCCCGCTCGTGTTCCGTGATCACTCGACGGTGGTCACGGTGCCCGCCCCCACGGTCCGTCCGCCCTCCCGGACGGCGAAGCCGAGGCCGGGCTCCAGCGGCATCTCCCGCCCCAGTTCGACGGTCATGGCGACCGTGTCACCGGGGCGGGCGACGGCCACCTCGCCGAGGTCGACGTCCCCGACCACGTCCGCGGTGCGGATGTAGAACTGCGGCCGGTAGCCGGTGGCGACGGGCGTCGAACGCCCGCCCTCCCGCGTCGACAGCACGTACACCCGTGCCGTGAAGCGCCGGCTGGGGACCACGCTCCCCGGCGCGGCGACCACGTGCCCGCGCCGTACGGCGTCCCGCGGCACGCCCCGCAGGAGCAGCGCCACGTTGTCCCCGGCCTGTGCCTCCTCCATCGGCTTGCCGAAGGTCTCCAGGCCGGTCACCACCGACTCCACGCCGGCGCCGAGCACGTCGACCCGGTCGCCGGGGCGGACCGTGCCGCGCTCCACGGCGCCGGTGACGACCGTCCCGCGTCCGGTGATGGTGAGCACGTTCTCCACGGGCAGCAGGAACGTCGCGTCCAGGTACCGTTCGGGCATCGGCACGTAGGTGTCCACCGCGTCGAGCAGCGCGTCGATCGACGCCGTCCAGCGCGGGTCGCCCGCCAGCGCCTTCAGCCCCGAGACCCGTACGACGGGCGCGGAGTCACCGCCGTAGCCGTGCGCGGTGAGCAGGTCGCGGACCTCCAGTTCGACGAGGTCGATCAGCTCGCTGTCCTCGCCGTCGTCGACGGCGTCGGCCTTGTTGAGGGCGACGACGATGTGGTCGACGCCCACCTGGCGGGCGAGGAGGACGTGTTCGGCGGTCTGCGGCATGATCCCGTCGAGCGCGGACACGACGAGGATCGCCCCGTCGAGCTGCGCGGCGCCGGTGACCATGTTCTTGACGTAGTCGGCGTGGCCCGGCATGTCGACGTGCGCGTAGTGCCGGGTGTCGGTCTCGTACTCGACGTGCGCGATGTTGATGGTGATGCCGCGCGCCGCCTCCTCGGGGGCGCGGTCGATGCGGTCGAACGGCACGAAGGTGCCGGCGCCGCGCTCGGCGAGGACCTTGGTGATGGCGGCGGTGAGCGTGGTCTTGCCGTGGTCGACGTGACCCATGGTGCCGATGTTCAGGTGCGGTTTGGTGCGCACGTAAGCCGTCTTGGGCATGGCGATACCTCGAAGCCTCTCGGAGGGTGCTGCGTGACGGCCCCGGCGGCGAACGCGCCGGCCGGGACGGGGACCCCGAGGAACTCGCCGACCCTCCCCCTGCGGGGTCCGCCGGTCGATCCGGAGAGGGTCAGCTTCGGGCGCCGTCGACAGCGGCCACGAGGACGGGAACGGCAGCCTTCGGCGCATCCGCGACTGCGGATGCCGCGAGCAGGAAGGCGTACCGGAACATGGGGCCGATCCTCGCCGACGGCGGAACCGGTGTCGAACGGTTTTCCCCGGCCGGGCGGGACGGGAGGACCCCGCCCGGCCCGGGCGGCCCGGCCCGCGCCCGGTGTTCCCCGGCGCCTCGCGGGATCGGCCGCCGCACCGCACCCGGCGGCCGGCCGCTCCAGGACGGTGCCGGCGAGAGCGCCGGGCGGCGCCTCCACCGCCTCCGCTCCCGTGACGGTCATGAGAAGGTCATGAGACGGACCATACGGCGATCACACCCGTCCTTCGGTTAGTGTCGCCGGATGCTCGATGCCCACACCCGCTCTGGGGGCACCGCCACGGCCTCTCCCCGGGCCACCGCCACTGAGCTGGTCGTCCCCGTACCGCTCGTCCCCCTGCCCGTCGTCGCCCCGGCGCCCACGGGGTTCGCCGCGCGCTGCACGAGAACGCTGCTCTCGCCGTGGGCGCGGTTCTCGCTCCTGGTCGTACTCCTCACGGCGGCCGCGTCGAGCGTGCTGCTGTTCGAGCCGCAGCGGCTCCTCTCGGAGGGCTGGCCGCCCCAACTGGGCGGATTCGCCGCGGCGTCGGTGTTCGCGGCGGCGTACGGCCTGTGCACGGTGGCGTTCGTGCCGCGTCCCTTGCTGAACCTGGCCGCCGGAGCGCTGTTCGGCTCGCAGCTGGGGACCGGCGCGGCGCTGGCGGGCACGGTGCTGGGCGCCGGGCTCGCCTTCGGGCTCGGCCGGATCCTCGGCCAGGACGCGCTGCGGCCCCTGCTGCGGGGGCGGCTGCTGAAGGCGGCGGACGGCCAGTTGAGCCGGCACGGACTGCGGTCGATGCTGGCGGCCCGGCTGTTCCCGGGGGTGCCCTTCTGGGCGGCGAACTACTGCGCCGCGGTCTCCCGCATGGGCTGGCTCCCGTTCCTGGCCGCGACCGCACTCGGTTCGATCCCCAACACGACCGCGTACGTCGTCGCCGGAGCGAGCGCCTCGTCCCCGACCTCGCCCCTCTTCCTGGTCTCGATGGCGGTCATCGCCCTGCCCGCGGCGGCGGGCGCGGTGGTCGCCTGGCGCAAACGCCACCACCTGCGCCGCCGCTGACGCCCGCCCGCACCACCCCCTGCCGCCGCTCAGGCCCACGCGGGCGCCGGTGTCCGTCACCCGAGACGCCCGCGCCCGGTCCACCACGAGGACCTCTCGGCCCGCCCCCAGGTCCCCGGCCGGACGGTGGCGGGTCCGACGGCCGCCTGACCACGCCCGACGGAACGGCGCCCCCGCACCGGACAGGTGCAGGATCGGTGGTCGACTACCCGCACGCCAGGACGTGCGCAGGCGGCGGCCCGTCCACGTGCTCCGCCTCCGCGGTTGGCGGCTTTCGGTCTGACCGTCCGGGGCCGGAAGGCCCACAATGGCAGGCACACGTCAGAGGAGGTCGCCGTGAGTCCCCTGCGCACCGAAAGCCCCCTCCGAACCGTCGTCCGGGCCGTCGTCGTGCTGGCGCTGCTCCTCGGCTGGTCCGCCGCCGTCGGACCGGCCGCCCGTGCCGGGGAGCGAGCGGGGCGACAGGCGGCTGCCGCGGTGCGCGGGGGCGACACCCTCTACAGCACCGGCACCCGTTGCACCGTGGGCTTCAACGCCCGCTCCGGATCCGCGCTGTACGCGCTCGTTTCGGGCCGGTGCGCCCAGGACGCCCGTACCTGGTACGCCGACGCCGCCCTGACCGTCGTCGTCGGCGTCACCGCGGGAGTCAGTTTCCCGGGCAACGACTACGCGAGCGTCCGGTACACGAATACGGCGGTCGCCCACCCGGGCGAGGTCTCGCTGGGTGCCGGCGCCGGCACCCGCGACATCACCGGCGCGGCGCACCCCGTCGTCGGGCAGTCGGTCTGCCACGTCGGACGGACCACCGGACACCGCTGCGGGACCGTCCAGGCCGTGAACGTCACCGTCGACTACGGCGGGGGAACCGTGTACGGGCTGTTCCGGTCCACCGTCTGCTCCGAGCCCGGAGACACCGGCGGTCCGGCTTTCTCGGGCGGCACGGCCCTCGGGATCATCGTCGGCGGCAGCGGGAACTGCAGCTCGGGAGGCTACACCTACTACCAGCCGGTGGCCGAGTGGCTGTCGGCGTACGGCCTGAGCGTCTACTGA
The DNA here is from genome assembly GCF_044331705.1 of Streptomyces sp. NPDC017202. Lineage (NCBI taxonomy): Bacteria > Bacillati > Actinomycetota > Actinomycetes > Kitasatosporales > Streptomycetaceae > Streptomyces > Streptomyces sp. NPDC017202. The sequence goes on from NZ_JBIRNP010000031.1 coordinate 45,513, forward strand.
GGCCGGGCGTCCGCTGCGGCGACCGGACCGACCGGGCGCGCAGGCCCCCGGCGGCGTCGCTCTCAGCCGGTGGCGTCGCTCTCAGCCGGCGGTGACGGGAGCGGGCCGGACATGGGGGCAGGTGCCCGCGGCGGCTGTTCCGGGGATGCGCATCCGGCGCAGCAGACCGCGGGTGAGACGCTTGTCGAGCGTGGTGCGCCAGGTGATGTCCGGGTACTGGGACTTCAGATGCGACAGGGCCCTGGTGCCCAGTCCGCTGTCGCGGAAGGGTTCGTCGAGAACCATGTTGGTGATCACGCCCTGGGCGCACTCGCCGCAGGACCGGTAGGTCACCCGCCCGACCACCTTGCGGATGTGCACCAGCAGCAGGCATTCCTCGCCCGCCGTCTCCGGCGCGGGGGACACCAGCAGTTCGATGCCGCGGTAGGCCAGGAGCCTGCGGTGCCAGCGGCCCCACCGCCGTTCGGAGCGGCGGTGTCTTCCCCCGGTGCGCCGCTGCGAGGCCTCGACCGTCGGTCCGGTCCGGCCGTGGGCCGTGGCGTACGCCTGATGTGCCTGCATGCCATCGCGCCTGCCCCGACACCGGGAGTCCATGTCTGTGCGACGCCACGAGGAGCCCGGCGGACCCTCGGGGAAGCAGGGGGCGGGGGGGCCTCCCGCGGGCTTCGCCGTTCCGCCCGCCACGACGGCCGGCGAGCGGAACGGCCAGCGGGAGGAAGCGCCCTTCTGCCGGGGGTTGTCAGGCGTTTGCGCGGGGGCCGGACCTCGCGAGCCCGGCACGATCCGCACGGGAGGCGCCGGGTGTACCGGCCCCCGGCGCGGTTCGCACGACCGACGGGGGCCGGACCCCGCTCACCAGGGATGCGCGGCCAGGTACTCGGCGATCTCCTTCCGCTCCCAGGCGCCGTCCGCCACCACCACCCGGTAGCGGCGGGTGAGGGTGTCGCCGGGGGCCAGTTCCAGTTCGTCGTGGAAGGCCCAGGACGGGGCCAGGCCCGCGAAGGGCTCGTTGCGGACGAACCAGTGCGCGGGATGGGACCCGGCGTCGCCGGACTGGTCGTTCTCGGGGGCGTGCGCGAAGACGACCGTGGCGTGCCCGTCGGTGCCGTCGTGCTCGCCGGACAGCGCGAGCCAGGGGCCCTGCGTGCCCATCAGTGCGGGCCCCTCACCGTCGGGGCCGATGATCCGGCCGTCGCGGAAGGCGCGCGGGCCGCGCCAGAACAGGCCCGTGTAGCCGGCCATCTCCCGTCCGGCGGTGGTCGGACTGCCGAACCGCAGCGGCTCCTCCCGGCGGTTGGTGATCGCGCTGCTCCAGGTCAGCGCCCAGGAACCGGCGGTCCGGTCCACGTCGTGCACCTCGATCCGGCGCCGCTCCTCGGCCCACAGCTCCCCGCCGTACGGGTGCCAGGTCAGCCGCTCGGCGAGGACGACCCGGTCACCGTCCGCCGTGACCTCGTCGAAGCCGACGTGCGCCATCGAGCCGACGCGCTCCGGGAGCGCGAGGTACCCCTCACCGTGTACGTAGCTGTTGCCGCCCCACAGGTTGGCGCCCGAGAGGTGGGAGGCGGTCAGCGACAGCCCCTTGTGCCAGCGGTGGTCGTTGGGCCGGTAGTCGGTGACGACATCGCCCGCCAGGGTGCGCAACGGGTGGATGTACGGCTTCGGCGCCTCCCAGGCGGCCTCGGGCCGGTAGACGTACGCGAGCAGTTCGACGCCGCTGCCGGAGTCGGTCACGGTGACGCGGTCGCCGTGCGTGTGGACGAGGCGCAGCCCGGTCATGCCGCCCCCTCCCGGCTGCCGACCGGAGCGACCGGAGCGACCGGAGCGACCGGAGCCATGGCGGACTCCCCGGCCGACCCGGTGGCGGGAGCGGCGGCGGGTGCCCAGCCGGGAGCACCCCCGTGCAGGGCCGTGTAGAACGGGTCCCCGGGCCCGATCTCGCCCCGTCTCACCGTCACGTCCGTGAACGCCGCCTTGTACAGGGCGCTGACCAGTTCCAGGCTGGTGCGCCCGTCGGCGCCGCTGCTGCGCGGCCGCTCCCCCGCCCGCATGCCGGCGACGAGATCCCGCAGCTGGGCCAGGTGCGAGCTGGGCACGTCCGCGCCGAAGTCCTGCCAGGCAGCCGCCCGTTCCGCGGGGACGTCCCGCGCCGGGGTGATCCGCCAGTTGTCGTTGCTGTGACCGTAGAGATGGGTCAGTTCGACGGTGGCGTGCTCGCAGTCGACGCGGATCCTGCTGACCTCGTCGGGGCTGAGGACGCTGTTCACGATCGTGGCCATGGCACCGTTCTCGAACCGGACCAGGGCGGTGGACACGTCCTCGGTCTCCACGTCGTGGACGAGCCGGCCGGCCATGGCCCGCACCTCGCTCCACGGTCCGAGCAGATCGAGCAGCAGGTCCATCTGGTGGATGCCGTGCCCCATCGCGGGACCGCCGCCCTCGGTCCGCCAGCGCCCGCGCCAGGGGACGGCGTAGTAGGCGGTGTCGCGGTACCAGGTCGTCTGGCAGTGGGCGACGAGCGGCCGCCCCATCGCCCGCTCGGCGAGCAGCCGCCGTACGTGATCGGAACCGGACCCGAAGCGGTGCTGGAAGACGATCGAGGCGTACGGCCCCCCGGCGGCCCCCTCCTCGGCCATCACGGCGTCGTAGTCGGCGAGGGTCGGCACGGGCGGCTTCTCGCACCACACCCAGGCCCCCGCCCGCAGCGCGGCGACGCTCTGCTCGCGGTGCAGGGTCGGCGGGGTGCAGATCGTCACCAGGTCGGGGCGCTGCTCCGCGAGCATCCGCTCCAGGTCGGTGTAGGCATGCGGAATCCCGCCCTCCGCGCAGAAGGCCTCGACCGCGCCGGCGTCGATGTCGACCGCCGCGACGACCTCGGTCTCGCCTTCCGCCGCGAGCTGGGCGAGCGCGGGCAGATGGGAGCCGCGGGCGATGGCGCCGGTGCCGATGACGGCGGCGCGGATGCGGCGGCCGGCGAGCGGAGGGGATGGGGACATGGGCGTGATCAGCACTCCTCCGACGAACGGCCCGGCAACGGGAGCGAGAACGACGAGCACGGCAACCGCCGTAGCAAGCGCTTTCTCTCGGCAGCAACGTAAGCGGCGGCCCCCGGGCCGGTCAACACATACGCCCTGTTCGACCGCCGTGCGCGCTTCCCCTGCGCGCCCCTCTTCGAAACCCCTGTGCCGGGCCGGTCACCCGGGGGCGCTACGCTGCCTCCGGCACATCACCTGATCACCTGATCACCGCGCGCGGCGGCTCGCCGTGTCCGTCGCCCTCTCCGATCGGCACTTGGACTCCGTAACCTCATGTCTTGGTTTGAATCTCTCATCCTCGGACTCGTCCAGGGGCTGACCGAGTTCCTCCCCGTCTCCTCCAGCGCGCACCTGCGGCTGACCGCGGCCTTCTCCGGATGGGAGGACCCCGGGGCCGCCTTCACGGCGATCACGCAGATCGGCACGGAAGCCGCGGTGCTGATCTACTTCCGCAAGGACATCGGGCGGATCATCTCCGCGTGGACCAGGTCGCTCTTCGACAAGACGATGCGCAAGGACCACGACGCCCAGATGGGCTGGCTGGTGATCGTCGGCTCGATCCCGATCGGCGTCCTCGGCGTCACCCTCAAGGACCAGATCGAGGGCCCGTTCCGCGACCTGCGGATCACCGCGACGATGCTCGTGGTCGTCGGCATCGTCATCGGCATCGCCGACCGGCTGGCCGCCCGCGACGAGAACGGCGGCCGGCACCGGGCGCCCAAGCAGCGCAAGGGCCTGGAGAACCTGGGCGTCAAGGACGGCCTGATCTTCGGCCTCTGCCAGGCCTGCGCCCTCATCCCGGGCGTCTCCCGTTCCGGCGCCACGATCAGCGGCGGCCTGTTCATGGGCTACAAGCGCGAGGCCGCGGCCCGCTACTCGTTCCTGCTCGCCATCCCGGCGGTACTGGCCTCCGGCGTCTTCGAGCTGAAGGACGCCGTGGAGGGCGGCCACGTGGCCTGGGGGCCGACGGGGTTCGCGACGGTGATCGCGTTCGCGTCCGGATACGCCGTCATCGCCTGGTTCATGAAGTTCATCAGCACCAAGAGCTTCATGCCGTTCGTCTACTACCGCATCGCGCTCGGCATCGTCATCATTGTGCTGGTCAGCATGGGTGCGCTGAGTCCTCATGCGGCTGAATCCGGCGGCTGAACCAGGGCCGCACAGGTAGCGCTATCGAGCATTTCCTAGCGCCTGATTGCAGCACCGCGCCATGATCATCTCCCACTTGTCTCCCACTCATCTCCCACCGGGGAGGCGGGATACACCCCACTAGGACGTGTGCGTCCGCGAAGCAGGGGATGACACGGAAGGGCCCGCACGGCTTGCCGACGCTTGCCGTGCGGGCCCTTCCGTACCCAGGGTGGGGCGGGTCAGCTGAGGTTCATGTCCGGCCCAGGCCGCAACCCTCGCCACGAGGGAAACGCAGCCGGTCATCCACCGTGTCCCAGGCATCGCCGGTGAGGTCGTCCAGCGCGGCGGCGGCCGTGAGGATGAGCCGGACGAAGCGCGCTTCCGGCGTCCGCCGCAGCCGGTTCGGTCACGTCCAGCGGCGCCCCGGCGCCAGGGCGACCGTCAGGGCAGAGCGCGCCTTGACGCACGGCCACGGAGGTTGGCCTCCGCCGCCCCGAGCCCCCGGGTCCAGGGGCCACGCTCGCGGTGAAGCCTGCGCACGCTTCACCAAATCCCCGAGCAATCTGGACCTGGATGTCAGACCGTTCCTGCCAACGGGCGTCGATCGGGGATAATCGACGCCATGTCGCTCCCCGAAGCCGTCGCACTTGCCCCGGGCGTCGCCGACCCGTACCGAATCAAGTTCGTCCGGCGGCTGCCCGGCTCCCTGGACGAGCTGCGCGGACCGGTGCACGGCGTGGTCGAGCTGCCGCTGACGGTGGCCTGGTCCGGGCTGCGCTCCTTCGACCTGGACCGGCCGCGGCTACGGATGAGCCTGTACCGCACGGTGCTGTCCGAGGGCATGCGCGAGGACCTGTGCCGCTTCCTCAACGCCGACCTGCTGATCGAGCTATGGCTGACTCTGCGCACCCTGATCGGCACCGCCGTCCGCGACGCCTGGGAGGGCGCCTTCCCCGAGCTGCGTGAAGCCGGCCAGGCCACCGCCGCGTGAAGAAACCACCGATGCCGGAGCTGCACGCCCGGCTACTCGAAGACGTCCTCGCCCTCGGTTCGCCCTACCCGCTGGTGCTGACCGGCGGCTACGCCGTCCAGGCGCACCAGCTCGTCGACCGCCCCAGCCAGGATCTGGACGTCGCCACCCAGAACCCTGCCCCCATGGCCGACATCGCCCACTACCTGGTCGACGGTCTGACCCGGCTCGGATGGCGGGCCGAGACCATCGAGGTTTCCCCGCTCTCCGCCCGCTTCCTGGTCACCGATCCCGACAGCGGTCAGGAGTGCGAGGTCGACATCCTCAAGGAGGTCTTCTGGCACCCCACCGTCCCGACCTCCTACGGCCCCGTCCTGTCCGAGCAGGACGTCATCGGCACAAAGGTCCGAGCCATCGCCGAACGCGGCGCCGCCCGCGACCTCATCGACGTCTACGCCGCCTCCCACCGCTGGACCACCGCCGACCTGGAAGAATTCGGCCGTCGCCACGCCCGCCCCGACACCCTCTTCGGCCCCGCCGAACTCCAGGCCCGCCTGGTCGGCGTCGACTGGATCGACGACACCGAGTTCGCCGCGTACGGACTCGACGAACAAACCATCGCCGACCTGCGCACCTGGGCCCGCGCATGGTCCGATGCCATGGCGCGCCGGGCCGCAGCCGAGAACGCGTACGAGAAGGAGTACGGCGAAGCAGGATCCGTACAGGAAGATCCGTACGACAGTTTCGACCCGGACGAGTACGAGAACTGAGTTCCCCGCCCGTATAGCGTCGCCGACGGCGCCCGTCCAGCAGCCACGCTCCTTCCGGCCCGCGATGCCTCGGCCCTTAGACCGTGTCCTATGTGGTGAGGCGGATGAGTCGTTTGTAGCAGCAGAGGGCGGCGGCGAGGCCGAGAAAGGCCAGGTAGTTGCGGGGATCGCGC
>NZ_JBIRNP010000032.1:0-49287 GCF_044331705.1 Streptomyces sp. NPDC017202
GTACATCCAGTACACGGGCGATCCTCCGCCTTGCGATGCACCGCACCAGACGCCGCGCACTGATCCGACGCGAATTGTCAGACACGCCCTAGGACCAGGCCGCGACCACGTACCCGACCCCGTACGGCGCGTCCTCGTACAGCAGGGTGCCGGACAGGCCGGCGTCCTGCGCCGCGCCCGCGAGCACCTGCCAGGGGGCCCGCCCGGCCGCCTTCAGCTCACCGGCCAGTCCGGCGTCGAGGGCCGTCAGGGCCGCGATGTCGGCGGCGCCGAGCGCCCGCCCGGCCTCGGCGTCGAAAGGGGCCGCGCGCTCGTCCAGATAGCCCGGCGCCTTCAGCGTGCGGCAGGCGCTCGCGTCGCCCATCACCAGGAGCGCGGTCCGACCGGGCCGGGCGGCGATCTCCCGGCCGGCCTCGGCACATCGTCCGGGCGCGAGGGACTCCTCCACGCCGAGTCCCTCGACCGGGCCGTCCGACCAGCCGGCCCGCTCCAGCAGCCAGGCGCCCACGGCCAGGGAGGGCGGCAGGCCGGGCCCGGACGCGTCCTCCGCGCCCGCCCCGCCGAGCCGTACGGCGAGATCCACGCCGAAGCCGCGGAAGGACCCCGGCGTGCCCGCGGGATACGCGCCTCGCCCGGCCTCCTCCACGGGGCCGATCACCACGAGCCGGTCCGGCCGGGCGGCGGCGAGCACCGACAACGCGTCCGAACAGGCGGTACGCGCGGCGTCCAGCTCGGGTGCGGCGCCCGCGGCGACCTCGGGCACGAGCAGGGGCGGACAGGGGCAGACTGCGGCGGCGACAAGCATGATCGGCAGGGTAACCCCGAGCCGTGGGCCCCGCGTGCGCCGGCACCGGCGTGCGCCTGCGGGACGCGGGCGGGCGGAGCGCCGGTCAGTCGCGGCCGCAGCCGCTGCCGTCGGCCACCGGGAGCGGCGCGGGGGCGCCGATGCCGGGCAGGCCCAGCATGACACCGGCCGACTTGGCCGCCTTCTCCGCGGTGCGCTTCTCCCAGGCGTCACCCGCGCGCGTGCGGCGCACGTCGAGGACGGCGCCCTCGGCGAGGAGGTGGTGCGGGGCGGCGTAGGTGATCTCGACCGTGACGACGTCGCCGGGGCGGACCTCCTGGTCGGGCTTGGTGAAGTGGACGAGGCGGTTGTCGGGGGCGCGGCCGGAGAGGCGGTGGGTGGCGCCGTCCTTGCGGCCCTCGCCCTCGGCGACCATCAGCTCCAGGGTGCGGCCGACCTGCTTCTTGTTCTCCTCCCAGGAGATCTCCTCCTGGAGGGCGACGAGACGCTCGTAGCGCGCCTGGACGACCTCCTTGGGGATCTGGTCCTCCATGGTGGCGGCCGGGGTGCCGGGCCGCTTGGAGTACTGGAAGGTGAAGGCCTGGGCGAACCGGGCCTCGCGCACCACGTGCAGGGTCTCCTCGAAGTCCTCCTCGGTCTCGCCGGGGAAGCCCACGATGATGTCGGTGGTGATCGCGGCGTGCGGGATGGCCGCGCGGACCTTCTCGATGATCCCGAGGTAGCGCTCCTGGCGGTAGGAGCGGCGCATCGCCTTCAGGACGGTGTCCGAGCCGGACTGGAGCGGCATGTGCAGCTGCGGCATCACGTTCGGCGTCTCGGCCATGGCTGCGATGACGTCGTCGGTGAAGTCGCGCGGGTGCGGCGAGGTGAACCGCACGCGCTCGAGGCCCTCGATCGACCCGCACGCGCGCAGCAGCTTGCTGAAGGCCTCCCGGTCGCCGATGTCGGAGCCGTAGGCGTTGACGTTCTGGCCGAGCAGCGTGATCTCGCTGACGCCCTCGCCGACCAGGGCGTCGATCTCGGCGAGGATGTCGCCGGTGCGGCGGTCCTTCTCCTTGCCGCGCAGGGCCGGGACGATGCAGAACGTGCAGGTGTTGTTGCAGCCGACGGAGATCGACACCCAGGCCGCGTACGCGCTCTCGCGGCGCGTGGGCAGCGTCGAGGGGAACGCCTCCAGGGACTCGGCGATCTCGACCTGCGCCTCCTCCTGCACGCGCGCGCGTTCCAGCAGGACCGGGAGCTTGCCGATGTTGTGGGTGCCGAAGACGACGTCGACCCAGGGGGCCTTCTTCACGATGGTGTCGCGGTCCTTCTGCGCCAGGCAGCCGCCGACCGCGATCTGCATGCCGGGCCGCGAGGCCTTCCGCGGCGCGAGGCGGCCGAGGTTGCCGTACAGCCGGTTGTCGGCGTTCTCCCGTACGGCGCACGTGTTGAAGACGACGACGTCGGCGTCGCCGTCCGACCCCTCGGGGGCGCGCACGTAGCCGGCGTCTTCGAGCAGCCCGGACAATCGCTCGGAGTCGTGGACGTTCATCTGGCACCCGTAGGTGCGGATCTCGTAGCTCTTGGGTGCGGGAACGTCCACTGCGAGGCTCCGGTCGCTGCTGCTGGTCATGCCTCAAGGGTAGGCGGTCCCGGGGAGGCCCCTGCCGCCCGGTGCTCCGGGGCCCACGGGGGCGACGGCCGCGCTCGGGCGGGTGGCGGGGGCCGGGTCAGGGGTCGATCAGGCCCGCCCGGATGGCGTAGCGCGTGAGTTCGAGGCGGTCGCGCATGCCGAGCTTCTGGAGAAGGTTGGCACGGTGCCGTTCGACGGTCTTGGCGCTGATGAAGAGGAGCGCGCCGATCTCCTTGGAGGTGTGTCCCTCGGCGACGAGCTTGAGGATCTCCTCCTCGCGCTCGGTGATGGGCCGGTCGGGCAGACCGTCCACGCCGGCGCCGCGGTGCAGCCGTTCGAGGTACGACCGCACGAGCGCGCGCTCCGCGCCCGGGTAGATGAACGGCTCGTCGCGCACGGCCGCCCGGCACGCCTCGACGAGGTCCCGGTCGGCGACGGACTTCAGCACGTACCCGCCCGCGCCGGCCTTGAGGGCCTCGAAGAAGTACTGCTCGTTGTCGTACATGGTGAGGATCAGGATCCGCAGGCCGGGCAGCCGCCGGGAGAGTTCGCGGGCCGCCTGGAGACCGGTCATCCTCGGCATGGCCACGTCCAGGACGGCCAGGTCGATGTCTCCCGCGCGGGCCCGCTCGACCGCCTCGGCCCCGTCTCCCGCCTCCGCCACGACCGTCAGATCGGGTTCACCGTCCAGGATGAGCCGCACTCCGCGGCGCACGAGGGTGTGGTCGTCGGCGAGGAGCACGCGGGTCGGTGCGGACGCGTCGGTCATCGGCGGCCTCCGGGGACGGTGGGGCGGGCGTGGTGGCTGAGCGGCGAGGACCCGCGCCGGGGCGGACGGCCCCCGGTCACCGGAAGCCGCCTCCCGCGGGCGGCGCGGTGGTGGGCGGGGCAGCGGCGGACGGCGTGGTGGTGGACGGGGCGGTGGTGGACGGGACGGCCGCGGCGGGCGCGGTCCGCAGGCGTACGGCGGTCCCGCCGCCGAGGCCGGGCCCGAAGGTGAACGTCGCTCCGATCAGCAGTGCCCGTTCCCGCATCCCCAGGACCCCGGCCCCCTCCCCCGCGGTCGCCCCGGGACCCCGGCCGTTGTCCCGCACGAGGAGTTCGACGCCGTCGGCGACGGGACGGAGACGGAGTTCGGCGCGGTCGGCGCCCGCGTGCCGGGCGGTGTTGGTCAGGGCTTCCTGGGCGACCCGGTAAAGCACCAGTTCGGTCTCCTCGGTCAGCGGGGGCAGGCCGGGCCGCAGGTCGGGGCGGACCGTCAGCCCGTGGGTGGTGAACTCGGCGGCGAGCGAGCGCAGGGCGCTGACCAGGCCGAGTTCGTCCAGGACACCGGGGCGCAGACGGCGGGCGATCCGGCGGATCTCGTCCAGTCCCGCGCGCGTGGCCTCCTGCGCCTGCCCCACCTCGTCGCGCAGGTCGTCGGGGGCCCGGTCGGCGACGCGCTTGAGCTGGAGGAGTACGGCGGTGAGGGTCTGGCCGACCTCGTCGTGCAGTTCGCGGGCGATGCGGTGGCGTTCGCCCTCCTGGGCGGACAGGGCGCGGGCGGCGCTGTTCGCCCGCTCCGATTCCAGCCGGTCGAGCATGGCGTTGTACGTCGTGATCAGCTCGGCCGTCTCGACCGGGCCGGAGACGACGGCACGGGCGCCGGGGTGCAGCAGGTCGGCGTCGCTCATGGCCCGGCCCAGCCGCCCGAGCGGGGCGAGTCCGACGCGCAGCACGACCGCGTTGACGGCCAGCAGCGAGGCCAGGCCCGCCACGACGACGAACGCCTCGGCCGGCAGGACGGGCGTGGAGACGGTGACCGGCCCCAGGAGCAGCGCGGCGGCCGCCACCAGGCCGACGGCGTTGAGGGCGAAGATCCGCCAGAACAACGACACGTGTGCGACTCCTCCTCTCCCGGCTCCCCCGGCTCCCCCGGTCCTCGTCGTCGGCCGGTCGCCCCGCGACGACCGGGCCGTGCCCGGTCGGCCCGGCCGGGACCATGGCACCGCCCTGACCAGCATCTCCGTCCTGCGCCGGCCTTGTCCATCCGTGACGACACCCATGTCGTCACCGTACGGCGGGATGGCAGCATGGCGCGTCGGCGCACTGACGACCGACGGTCCCGAGGACCGCTCCGGCACCGGCCACCAGCGCCCTCGCGGGCCGGTACCGGTACCGCGAGGGCTCCGCGCCGTCATCAGCGCCGGCATCGACCGTCCACGACCTCAAGGGGAAGAAACCGTGTCCGCTCCACGCCTCCGGACGACGCCGCTGCCAGGCATCGGCGTCCAGTACGACCTCGTGACGCGGGAGCAGCGCCACCTGTCCGTGGTGGCCCACCGTGACGGAACCCGGACGGTGAGCGTGTACCGGGCCGACGACCCGGATTCCTGCGCCCAGTCGCTGCGCCTGTCCGGCGCCGAGGCGGGCTCGCTGATCGACGCGCTGAAGCCGTCCCACCACAGCGCGAGCCTGCTCTACACGACCGGCCTCGGGCTGGTCGCCGAGCGCGTCGAGGTGGCCGCGACGTCCCGCTGGAACGGGCGGCTGCTGGGCGACACCCGGATGCGCACGGAGACCGGCGCGTCGATCGTGGCGGTGCTGCGGCGGGCCGAGGCGATTCCCTCGCCGACGCCGGACTTCCGGCTGGCGGGCGGCGACACCCTGATCGTGATCGGCACCCGCGAGGGCGTGGACGCGGCCGCGGCGATCCTCGGTCGGGAGTGAACCGGTGCACTCCTCCGCGGTCCTGCTGATCGAGTTCGGTTCCATCATTCTGGCCCTCGGACTGCTCGGCCGGTTCGCCGCCCGCTTCCGGTTCTCGCCGATCCCCCTCTACCTGCTCGCCGGTCTGGCCTTCGGCAAGGGCGGGCTGCTCCCGCTGGGCGCGAGCGAGGAGTTCGTGGCCACCGGCGCCGAGATCGGCGTCATCCTGCTGCTGCTCATGCTCGGCCTGGAGTACACGGCCAGCGATCTGGTCTCCAACCTCAAGGCCCACTACCCCTCCGGCCTAGTGGACTTCACCCTCAACGCGCTGCCGGGCGCCGCCGCCGCGCTGCTGCTGGGCTGGGGCCCGGTGGCGGCCGTGGTGCTGGCGGGCGTCACCTGGATCTCCTCGTCCGGGGTGATCGCCAAGGTGCTGGGCGATCTGGGCCGGGTCGGCAACCGGGAGACGCCGGTGATCCTGAGCGTCCTGGTGCTGGAGGACCTGGCCATGGCGGTCTACCTGCCGATCGTCACCGCACTGGTGGCCGGCGTGGGGCTGGCGGCCGGCAGCGTGACCCTGGCGATCGCGCTGGGCGCGGCGGGCCTCGTCCTGTTCGCGGCGGTGCGCTACGGCCGGGTCGTCTCCCGTTTCGTCTCGAGCGACGACCCGGAGAAACTGCTGCTCGTGGTCCTGGGGCTGACGATCCTGGTCGCCGGGGTGGCGCAGCAGCTCCAGGTGTCGGCGGCGGTCGGCGCGTTCCTGGTCGGCATCGCGCTGTCCGGTGAGGTGGCGGAGGGCGCGCACACCCTGCTGAGTCCTCTGCGGGACCTGTTCGCGGCCGTCTTCTTCGTGTTCTTCGGGCTGCACACCGATCCCGCCAGCATTCCTCCGGTCCTGCTGCCCGCCCTGCTGCTGGCGGTCGTGACGGCCGCGACGAAGATCGCGACCGGGCACTGGGCGGCGCGGCGCGCCGGCATCTCGGTCAAGGGCCGCTGGCGCGCGGGCGGCGCCCTGGTGGCGCGCGGGGAGTTCTCCATCGTCATCGCGGGGCTGGCGGTCACCGCCGGCATCGAACCGTCCCTGGGCCCGCTGGCGACGGCGTACGTCCTGATCCTGGTCGTCCTGGGCCCGCTCACCGCCCGCTACACGGAACCCCTGGCGACCCGCTGGACCCGCCTGCGCGAAGCGCGCCGGACCCCGTCGCCGGAGCGGGCGGCCGAGCCGCGCGCGGAGGCGCCGGTGGGCGACTGAGGAACGGGACGGCATCCACGGGGCGCGCGCCGCGCCACGGGCGCCGGTCGCCCGGGTGCGGGCCTCCGGCAGCGGTCACGTGAGGGCGGTCCTCACCACGGAGACCGGCGCGTGCGGCGAACCGCGCCTCGCCACCGGCCGCGGGGCGCGTTCGCCGGCCCGGCGGCCGGGCCTGCCGCCGGTCGGCGGCGCCCCACGCCGCTCCGAGGACCGTCAGGCCGCGCCGCCGGGGACCCACCGCTGGCGGCGCAGCACCGCCGACACGTCCGGTGCCTCGTAGTGCTCGCCCTTGAGGACCTTGCCGTCCGCCCGGCGGGCGACCTGCCCGTCGGGGCCGAGCTTGGTCATGTTGGAGCGGTGGATCTCGGCTATCACCGCGTCGAGGTCGATGCCGTGCACCAGGGCCGTGCCGTACGCGACGTAGACGACGTCGGCCAGTTCGTGCGCGAGGCGGTCCAGGGGCCCGTCCACCGACACCTCGGCCACCTCGGCGGCCTCCTCGGCGAGCAGTTCCCCGCGATGCGCGGCGAGGCCGGCCGGCACCTCCGTCGGCGTGCTGCGGGCGTCGAGACCGAAGGCGAGGTGGAACTGACGGACCAGGTCGGCGGGCGAAGAACTCATGCGACCGACTGTATCGGCGGCCACTGACAGTCACTGCGGGCACCGCCCGGTGTGCCCCGCCCTGGCCAGTTCGCCGCCCCACCTGGCAGGATCGCGCGCATGTCCAAGGTGTTCCCTCCCGTCGGCAGACGCCGGGCCGCGCAGGGCGCGGCCGCCGCCGTCGTCGTCCTCGGGCTGCTGCTGTGGTGGCTGCTGCCGCTGGGCGAGGCCCCGCCGAGCGGCAGCATCACCTTCAGCACGGGCACCACGAGCGGCGTCTACCACGAGTACGGCAGCCGGCTGCGCACCGAGCTGGCCGAGGACATGCCCGGCCTGGACGTGAACCTGACCACCAGCAACGGTTCGCAGGAGAACGTCGCGCGCGTGGCGACCGGGCAGGCCGACTTCACCATCGCCGCGGCCGACGCGGTGGAGACGTACGAGCGGGAACACCGCGACGCGGTCGCCCGGCTACGCGGGGTCGCCCGGCTGTACGACGACTACGTGCAGCTGGTCGTGCCGCGCGACTCGGACGTGCGGACCGTGGCCGACCTGAAGGGACGGACGGTCGCGACCGGGCTGCCCCGTTCGGGGGTGCGGCTGATCGCCGAGCGGGTCCTCAGGGCGGCGGGCGTGGACCCGGCGAAGGACATCAGGGCCGTGTCGGAGGGCATAGACACCGGCCCGGAACGGCTGAAGCAGCGGAAGATCGACGCGTTCTTCTGGTCCGGCGGGGTGCCGACGGCCGGTCTGGAGAGGCTGGCCGACGGCTTCACCTTCCGGTTCGTGCCGATCGACGCCGCGCTGGTGGCCAAGATGCACCAGCAGGACGACGCGACGGGCTACTACCGGGCCACCAACATGCCCGAGTCCGCCTATCCGATCATCCAGAACGGCTCCACGGTGCCGACGATCGCGGTGTCCAACCTGCTGGTGACCCGCACGGACGTGGACCCCAGGCTCACCGAGTGGCTGACGCGGACCGTGATCAAGAGCCGCGACGGGATCGGACGGCACGTGCACTCCGCCCAGCTGGTCGACCTGCGCACGGCCATCTACACCGACCCCCTGCCCCTGCACGAGGGCGCCCGGCGCTACTACCGCTCCGTCAAGCCGTAGCGGGGCCGGTCTCAGGCCACCGGCCTGGACCTCGGCACGGACACCGTCACCTTCAGCCCGGTGGGCTCGTGGTGGTCGTACGCGATCGTGCCGCCGCCGGCCGCGAGCAGGGCGCGGGAGATGGACAGGCCGAGGCCGGAGCCCTTGACGTTCTGGTGCCGGCCGCTGCGCCAGAAGCGGTCGCCGACGCGCTGGAGCTCCTCGTCGGTGAGGCCGGGGCCGTGGTCGGTGACGACGACGGTCGAGACCTCGCCGTCGACGGCGACCGTCACCTCGACGTGCTCGCCCTCCGGCGTGAACTTGACCGCGTTGTCGATCACCGCGTCCAGGGCGCTGGAGAGCGTGACCGGGTCGGCCCAGGCCGTGGTGGGCGGGCAGTCGCCGGTCAGGCGGACCCCCTTGGCCCCGGCGGTGGGCGCCCAGGCGGCGACGCGCTCGGCGGTCAGCGCGCCGATGTCGGTGATCCGCAGGTCCGCCTGGGTGTGTTCGGCCAGGGCCAGGTCGAGCAGGTCGTCCAGGACCTGGGCGAGGCGTTTGCCCTCGCTCTGCACGGACGCGATCTCCTCGTTGCCCTCCGGAAGTTCGTAGCCGAGCAGTTCGATGCGCAGCAGCAGCGCCGCGAGCGGGTTGCGCAGCTGGTGCGAAGCGTCGGCGACGAAGGCGCGCTGCTGCTCCAGCACGTCCTCGACGTTGTCCGCCATCTCGTTGAACGACCGGGCCAGCCGCCTGAGTTCCGGCGGACCGCTGGCGACCGCGACCCGGGACTTCAGGCGGCCGGTGGCGATGTCGTGGGTGGTGGCGTCCAGGACCCGCACGGGCCTGAGCACCCAGCCGGTCAGCCGCAGGGCCGCCCCGATGGCGAGCAGCATCGCCGCGATCTCGCCGGCGCCGACGACCAGCCAGCCGTGCAGGATGCGCGAACGCATCGCCCCGGTGGGCGAGTCGGTGACGACGACCGCGACGACGTCGCCGTCCCGGATCACCGGGGACGCCACCACGAGCCGGTTGCGCTGCCAGGGCCACACCTGCTGGGGGTCGTGGCTGCGCCGGCTCAGCAGCGCCTCCTCGAACGCGTCCCGCACCTCGCCCTTTTCGGGGAGGTACCAGTCCCTCGGCGCGTGGGCCATGGGGGTGTCGCTGCCGTAGAAGACACCGGCACGGATGCCGTAGACGTCGTAGTAGTTGGCCAGCTCGCGGATCAGCGTCGCGCGCCGCTCGTCGGTGGTCGTGGAGATCGGGTCGGAGGCACCGGCCGGGACGGTGACGAACTGGGCGAGGGCGGCGAACCGTGCCGTGTCGTCGATGCGGTCGACGACCACGTCCTGTTGCTCGGCGCGGGCCACGCTGACCGCCAGCGGCACGCCCAGGGCGAGCAGCACGGCCGCCATCAGGACGATGAGCAGCGGCAGGAGACGTGTGCGCAACGGTCCCCGCTAGGCCGGGGCCACGAGCCGGTAGCCGACGCCGCGCACGGTCTCGATCAGGGCAGGCATGCGCAGTTTGGCGCGCAGGGAGGCGACGTGCACCTCCAGGGTCCGCCCGGTCCCCTCCCAGCTCGTGCGCCACACCTCGCTGATGATCTGCTCCCGCCGGAAGACCACGCCGGGGCGCTGGGCGAGCAGCGCCAGCAGGTCGAACTCCTTGCGGGTCAGCTGGACGACGGCGCCCTCCACGGTGACGCGCCGGGTGGGCAGTTCGATGTGCACGGGCCCGAGCAGCAGCTCGCCGTCCCCCGCGGCCGCCGCGTCCTCGGGGACGGTGCGCCGGCTGACGGCGTGGATGCGGGCGAGCAGCTCACCGGTGTCGTACGGCTTCACCACGTAGTCGTCGGCGCCCAGGTTGAGGCCGTGGATGCGGGAGCGCACGTCGGAGCGGGCCGTCACCATGATCACGGGGGTGGCGGTGCGCTTGCGGATCTTGCCGCAGACCTCGTAGCCGTCCTGGTCGGGCAGGCCGAGGTCGAGCAGGACGACGCCGAAGCCGGGCCCCTCCGGGACGAGCGCCTGGAGGGCCTCCTCGCCGCTGCGCGCGTGGGTGACGTCGAAACCGTGCCGCTTCAGGACCGCGGACAGCGCGGCGGCGACGTGGTTGTCGTCCTCGACGAGCAGCAGTCTCATCCCGGCCTCCTCCGGTTCATCGGGCGTACCATCTGGTTCTGTACAAATTCGTACGACCCAGGCGTACGGTTTCGGTGGGCGAAAAGCGCGGTGCACGCGCGCGTGCACCATGGCAGTCATGCTGATGGACGAGGACGCCGTCAAGTGGGTTCCGGTTGCGCGGGGCTTCCGTTATCCGCCCGATACGGTCCCAGGTCCCCGGTGCTACGACACGTGTCCGATTGCTATCGGATCGTGATGCTCAGATTCCCCTCAGATGTAATGACGCTGATCGTGAGGGGTCACTACTGTCCTCCGAAACCGAGGAGGACGGAGCCCGAAAGCGATGACCGAAGTATCGGTGGCCAAGGAAGACGCGGCCGCACCCGGCGAACTGGTCGTCCTGAAGAGCGTCAACAAGCATTTCGGCGCGTTGCACGTTCTCCAGGACATCGATCTGACCATCGAGCGTGGTGAGGTCGTCGTGGTGATCGGACCCTCCGGGTCCGGCAAGTCCACGCTGTGCCGCACCATCAACCGCCTGGAGACGATCGACGAGGGTTCGATCACGATCGACGGGAAGCCGCTGCCCCAGGAGGGCAAGCAGTTGGCCCGGCTGCGCGCCGACGTCGGCATGGTCTTCCAGTCGTTCAACCTGTTCGCGCACAAGACCGTGCTGCAGAACGTGATGCTGGGCCAGATCAAGGTCCGCAAGGCCGACAAGAAGAAGGCCGAGGAGAACGCGCGCGCCCTGCTCGACCGCGTCGGCGTGGCCAGCCAGGCCGACAAGTACCCCGCACAGCTCTCCGGCGGCCAGCAGCAGCGCGTGGCCATCGCGCGCGCCCTGGCCATGAACCCCAAGGTGATGCTCTTCGACGAGCCGACCTCCGCCCTGGACCCGGAGATGATCAACGAGGTGCTGGAGGTCATGCAGCAGCTCGCCCGGGACGGCATGACCATGATCGTCGTCACCCACGAGATGGGCTTCGCACGATCGGCCGCAAACCGCGTGGTGTTCATGGCGGACGGCCGCATCGTCGAACAGGCTTCGCCGGACCAGTTCTTCAGCAATCCGCGCAGCGACCGCGCCAAGGACTTCCTGTCCAAGATCCTGCACCACTGACGGCGCCCCGCGCGCCCGCGACCAGCGTCACCCGCCTCTCGACGGCTCGCACCTCTCCTTCATCGAAGGCATCACCCAAAGGAAGTTGATCATGAAGCTTCGCAAGGTCTCCGCCGCCTCGGCCGCCGTCCTCGCCCTCGCCCTCGCCGCCACCGCCTGCGGCTCCGACGACAAGGACGACGCGGGCAGCGGCTCCAGCGGCGGCGGCGACAAGATCAAGGTCGGCATCAAGTACGACCAGCCGGGTCTCGGCCTGAAGGAGCCCGACGGTTCCTTCTCCGGCTTCGACGTGGACGTGGCGACGTACGTGGCCAAGGAGCTCGGCTACAAGCCCGACCAGATCGAGTTCGTCGAGACCAAGAGCGCCGACCGCGAGAACGCGCTCTCCCGCGGCGACGTCAAGTTCATCACGGCCACCTACTCGATCAACGACGAGCGCGCCAAGAAGGTCGACTTCGCCGGCCCCTACCTGCTGGCCCACCAGGACCTGCTGGTGAAGAAGGACTCCAAGATCGCCAAGGGCGCGGACCTCAACGGCAAGAACCTGTGTTCGGTGACCGGCTCGACGTCGGCGCAGAACGTCCGGGACAAGATCGCCCCGAAGGCCAACCTGAAGCAGCTGGCCGGTTACTCGGAGTGCATCGCCGCCCTCCAGAGCGGCTCCGTCGACGCGGTGACCACCGACGACTCGATCCTCGCGGGCTTCGCCGCGCAGGACAAGTACAAGGGCCAGTTCAAGCTCGTGGGCGAGAAGCTCTCGAACGAGAACTACGGCGTCGGCGTCAAGAAGGGCGACAAGGCCACCGTCGACAAGATCAACGCCGCGCTGGAGAAGATGGTCAGCGACGGCTCGTGGGACAAGGCCGTCAAGGAGAACTTCGGCCCGGCCGAGTACAAGAACGAGCAGGCCCCGAAGATCGGCGTCATCGTCAAGTAACCCGGCACCCGCCGCCTCAGGAATCCCGCGCCCGGCGTGGGGTTCCGCGGGCGCGCCGTCCGTCGTCGCGATCACGGCGGACGGCGCGCCACGCCCTCCACGTACGCCACACACCCGGAAGCGCGGGAGATCGTGTTCGACTTTCTTGAAGGCTACGACGTCCTCGCGGCGTTCTGGATGACGGTCAAACTGACCGTCTTCTCCGCCGTCGGCTCCCTGGTCTGGGGCACCCTGCTGGCCGCCATGCGCGTCAGCCCGGTCCCGCTGATGCGCGGGTTCGGCACCGCCTACGTCAACATCGTCCGGAACATCCCTCTGACGGTCATCATCGTCTTCACCTCGCTCGGCCTCGCCGACATCTTCGGCATGACGATGGGCGCGTCCGACGACTTCGCCCTCCAGGGCTTCCGCCTCGCGGTGCTCGGTCTGGTCGCCTACACGGCGGCCTTCGTCTGCGAGTCGATCCGGTCCGGCATCAACACCGTGCCCCTCGGCCAGGCCGAGGCGGCGCGCGCGATCGGGCTGAGCTTCAGCCAGACGCTGCGGCTCGTCATCCTGCCGCAGGCGTTCCGCTCGGTCATCGGCCCGCTGACCAACGTCCTGATCGCCCTGACCAAGAACACCACCGTGGCGGCCGCCATCAGCGTGGCCGAAGCCGCCTTCCTGATGAAGGAAATGATCGAGAACGAGGCCCAGACGCTGGCCATCGGCGCGGTCTTCGCCTTCGGTTTCGTGGTCCTTACCCTTCCCACCGGCCTGCTGCTCGGCTGGCTCGGCAAGCGACTGGCGGTGAAGCGATGAGCTCGGTCCTCTACGACGCCCCCGGGCCCCGCGCCAAACGGCGCAACCTGGTCCTGTCCGTCGTCTTCTTCGCACTGCTCGCCCTGGCCCTGTGGTGGGTGTGGCAGAAGATGGACGACAAGAAGCAGCTCGAATGGGCCCTGTGGGAGCCGTTCACCACGTCCCAGGCCTGGACGACCTATCTGCTGCCGGGCCTCGCGAACACCATGAAGGCCGCGGCGCTCGCCATGGTCATCGCCCTTCCCCTGGGCGCGCTCCTCGGCATCCTGCGGATGTCCGACCACCGCTGGGTGCGCGTCCCGGCCGGCGCGGTGGTCGAGTTCTTCCGGGCCATCCCGGTGCTGCTGCTGATGCTGTTCGCCAACGAGCTGTACGTCCGCTCCTCCGACATCACCAGCGAGGACCGTCCCCTGTACGCGGTCGTCACCGGCCTCGTGCTCTACAACGCCTCGGTCCTCGCCGAGGTCGTCCGGGCCGGCATCCTCTCCCTGCCCAGGGGCCAGACGGAGGCCGCGTTCGCGATCGGCCTGCGCAAGGGCCAGACGATGACCAGCATCCTGCTGCCGCAGGCCGTCACCGCGATGCTGCCGGCCATCGTCAGCCAGCTCGTGGTCATCGTGAAGGACACCGCGCTCGGCGGTGTGCTGCTCGGGTTCACCGAGCTGCTCAACGCCCGCAGCACGCTCGCGGCGAACTACGCCAACGTCGTCCCCAGCTTCATCGTCGTGGCGCTCATCTACATCGTCGTCAACTTCGTCCTCACCTCCTTCGCCTCCTGGCTGGAGGCCCGGCTGCGCCGCAGCAAGCGCGGCACGGGCGCGGTGCTCGACCCGGACGAGGTCGAGGACAACCCCGCCGCGATCGCCGGCAGCCACGGAACGGGCCGGGCGGTCTGACCCTCACTCACCCGGCGTGACCTGTACGGAGGCAGTGGCGTGCGCGCCGCTGCCTCCGTCACTTGACGCGAGCTGTGGCAATGGGTTGCATACGTTCTGTGATCGTGCACCCTGCTCCTACCCCTTGTTCACCTACGTCCCTCGGGACACCGTCACGGGCAGGGGGCGCCACGCCGTGGACCCGGTGATCATCGTCGGAGCGGGGCCCGTCGGGCTCACGCTCGCCCTGGCGCTGGCGCGTCAGGAGGTGCCCTCGGTGGTCCTCGACGAGGGGCCGGGCAAGGACGAGCCGCGGCTCGCGCGCACGGTCGTGCTCCGCGAGGACACCGCCGCCCTGCTCGAGCGGCTCACCGGCACCCCGCTCGCCGGGGCGGGCGTCCGCTGGGCCGGTTGGCGGTCGATGCGGCGCAAGCAGGTGACACAGGAGATCACGTTCGACGACGCCGACCCGGCTCCGCTGCACATCCCCCAGCACCTGCTGACCGACACCCTGCGCGCGGCCCTGGCCGGCGAGCGGCTCGTCCGCGTCGCCGTGGAGAGCCGCCTGGACGGCCTCGAGCAGGAACCCTCCGGGGTCACGGCCCACACCCGCGGCCCCAAGGCCACCTGGTGGCGCGGCAGTCACCTGGTGGGCTGCGACGGCCCCCGCTCCACGGTCCGCAAGCTCCTCGACATCCGCTTCCCCGGCCGTACGGCGGTGGAGCGGCACGCCGTCGCCGCGCTGCGCACGGAACTCCCCTGGGACGACCGGGCGTTGCTCCACCGGACACCCCCGTGGCGGACCTCCGGCCCCTCCGCCGGGGAGATCACCGGACGTCCGCTGCCGGAAGGCGTCTGGCGCCTGGACTGGCTGCTGCCGCCCGGCAAGGACCTCGTCACCCCCGAACTGCTGGTCGCCCGCGTCCGCGAGACCCTCGCGGGCTGGAACGGCGGCACCACCCCGGCGTACGAGCTGCTCGACACCGGTGTCCACACCGTCCACCACCGGCTGGCCCGCCGCTGGCGCGCCGGGCGGGTCTTCCTCGCCGGGGACGCCGCCCACCTCCTCGGCGCCTTCGGCACCCAGGGGCTGGACGAGGGCCTGCGGGATGCCGACAACCTCGCCTGGAAGCTGGCCCTGGCCTGGCACCACGGCCCGCACGAGGCACTGCTCGACAGCTACCAGGCGGAGCGGCGCGCGGTCGTCGCCGCCCGGCTGCGCGCCGCCGACCAGATCCTGCCGACACTGCGCGGCGGCCCCGGCATAAGGGCGTACGTCCCCGGCGCCACCCGCGCCCACGACGCCCTGCTCACCGACGGCCACCTGGGGCGCGGCCGGCTGGGCGCGCCGGGCGCGTACGCCGCCTCCCCGCTCGCGCCCCGGAGCCTGGAGGCGGAGGTGCCGGTGGACACGCCCCCCGGCGCACCCGTCACGGACGTCCGCGTCACCGCCGAGGACGGCTCCTTCGTACGGCTGCGGGACCGGCTCGGCCGGGGAGCCCTGATCGTCCTGCTGATCGCGCCGGGCACCGGCGTCTGGGAGCGCCGGCACTGGGTGGGCGCCGGGATCATGCCCCGGCTCGCCGCCGCGGTGACGGCGCTGCCGAGCCCGGCCGAACTGCTGGTCGCCGAGAGCTATCCGGGCGCGGCCGCCCACACCGTCCTGCTGATCCGGCCCGACGGCCACCTGGTCACCGCGCTGAGCGGGGTACGGCCGGCCGATCTGTACGCGGCGGCGGAGGCAGCGGTGGGAGGAGCCGCGGAGGAGGAGGCCGAGGCGGGGGCCGGGGCCAGGTGAGGAGCCGCGGAGGCGGGGGCGGGGGAAGCGGGCGGGAAGGGGCGGGAGCCGAGAGGTGGGGCCCGGTGACGTGACCGGGAGGGGCTGGAGGCGGCGCCGTCGACGGGGTGCCGGACATCCCTGTCCGGTGTGATGATCCGCTGATCCGCCTCACCGTCACACCGGGGTCCACATGGTGACGGTCGGTTGACCGGCTCACCCCGGCATGGTCTACTCCCGATCGTGACCGACACCTGTGTGCGCCTGTGGCGGAGGGTCCATATGGACCTCGTCCGCTATGCGGGCTGCGTGTGTCGTCCGTCCTGCTGAATTCGCACCCCCTTTCCCCAGGCGCGCGCCGCCGCGCTCTCGTGCGGCCGCACGCTCCCGCGAACGCCCCAGGACGGTACCCGTGTCTGTCTTCCCCTCCGCGTCCCCCGCGCTGTCCGCATCCGTCGCCGCGCCCACGCAGGCGGATCTCCTCGACTTCGTACGGCGCACGGCCGCCGACACCGCGCTGATCGCCTCGCTCCCCCTCGATCCGGAAGGGCGCACCTGGGTGCGCCTGGAGGGCCCCGGCGGCAGCGAGGCCTGGCTGATCGGCTGGCCGCCCGGCACCGGCACCGGCTGGCACGACCACGCCGACTCGGTGGGCGCCTTCCTCACCGCCCGCGGCGAGCTGAAGGAGAACTCGCTCGCCGCGCGGCTGCCCACGGACGGCTGGAAGACCCTGGAACTGTCGGAGGGCGTGGACCGGGAGCGCCGGCTGTCGGCCGGGAAGGGGCGCGCCTTCGGACGCCACCACGTCCACGAGGTCCTCAACGAGTCCCTCGACGAGCACGCGGTCTCCGTGCACGCCTATTATCCGCCCCTGCCGAGGATCCGGCGGTACAGCCGCACGGGCCAGGTGCTGCGCCTGGAGCAGGTCGAGCGGCCCGAGGACTGGCAGTGAGCGGCGGCGCGGCGGGCGGTGACGTGGCGATGGGTGCCGCGCGGGAAGGCGCCGGAGGGAAGGACGAGCGGCCCGTGGGCATCGACGAGTTGCTGGAGCGGGTACGGGCCGGGTACGCGCGCGTGGAGGCGCGGGAGGCTTACGAGGCCGCCCGCGCGGGCGAGGCACTCCTCGTGGACATCCGGTACGCGGCCCTGCGCGAGCGGGACGGGCTGATCCCCGGCGCCCTGGTCGTCGAGCGCAACGAACTGGAGTGGCGGCTCGACCCGCAGGGCAGCCACCGTGCCCCCGAGGCCACCGGTCACGACCTTCGGATCGTCGTGATCTGCAACGAGGGCTACGCGTCGAGCCTGGCGGCCGCGTCCCTGCACCAGCTGGGGCTCAGGCGGGCCACCGACCTCGTGGGCGGGTTCCAGGCGTGGCGGTCGACGGGGCTGCCGGTGACGCACTAGAGAACGGGCGTCTCAGGAACGGGCGTCTCGGGAACGGCCGCCGTGGCAGCGATCCTCCAGGACTCATCGGAGCGGGGACAGTCGCGGCACGCGCGCGTGGGATCAGCCCTCGGGCGGGCGGTACAGCGGGGCGGTGTCCGCGTTGTCCCTGGTCACCGACCGCACCCCGGGTCTCGTCGTTCTTGTCGGCCCTCTCGTGACGGAGCAGGGAGACGACGTTCTCCACGGCCGGTTCTCCACGGCCGGTTCTCCACGGCCGGTTCTCCACGGCCGGTTCGCCGCTGTCCGTCGCCGAGTCGGAGACGGTGGCGGCGAAGCGGCCGTCCTTCAGGGCGGCCAGCGCCTCGTCGGCGCCGTTGACCGTCACGATCCTGACGTCCTACGTCCTGGGCACCGGCCGCGTCGACGAGCCTCTGACGCCGGACCGTCCGACGGACGGGAAGGCGCCTTCGTGGGGACTGTCACCCCTGCGGGAAAGTCGGCGAGGCACGGCACGACCACCCGACCTGACGGGTCGTCGGCAAGGAACCGCGGGAGAGGAGGAGCCCACGCCTCCGTCTCCGCCGCCCCGGCCCCTCTCGCCCTCGCCCTCGCCCTCGCCCTCGAAGGATTCCGTTCCGGAGGTCAGAGATCCCCGTCCTCCAGGAATTCCGTGTCCTCGCCCTCCTCCTCGAGCGCCTGCCGGACCACTCGCAGGGCCATGCCCTGGGGATAGCCCTTGCGCGCGAGCATCCCGGCGAGACGGCGCAGCCGCTTGTCACGGTCGAGTCCACGGGTCGAGCGCAGCTTGCGGGCGACCAGTTCGCGGGCGGTGGCCTCCTCCCGCTCGGGGTCGAGCCGGTCGACCGCCTCGCCGATCAGGGCCGGGTCGACGCCCTTGGTGCGCAGCTCCTGTGCGAGCGCCCGCCGGGCCAGACCGCGGCCGTGGTGCCGGGACTCCACCCAGGCGTCCGCGAAGGCGCTGTCGTTGATCAGTCCGACCTCCTCGAACCGTGAGAGCACCTCCTCCGCCACGTCGTCGGGGATCTCCCGCTTGCTCAGGGCGTCGGCGAGCTGCTTCCGGGTGCGCGGGGTCCCGGTGAGCAGGCGCAGGCAGATCGCCCGTGCCCGCTCAGCCGGGTCCCCTGAAGACTCCCCCTTCTCGGCCCTCGACGAGGCAGAGGTGTCTTCGTCCTCGGCGGACGGTTCTCCGAAGCCGCGCCGACGGCGCCCGCCCCGCGAACCGTCCTGGCCACCGCGTCCTCCGCGGCGGCCACGGGACCGGCCTGCGCCGGCCGATCCGTCGTCCCCGGGGAACCCGCTGTCCGGCCGGTCTTCATCGCCCCGGGCCAGGCCGTCACCGTCCCCGCTCCCCGGCAGGGGGAGGATTCCGGGGCGGGCGTCGTACTCGGCCCAGTCCGTTCGTCGTGTCACGGGTCGGCTCAGCTCTTGGCAGCCGCGGCCTTGGTCTTGGTGGCCTTGGCTGCGGAAGCGGGAACCGTCTTGACCGCGTCAGCCGCCGGTGCGCCCGGGGTGGCCGCGTCATCCGTGCCCGTGGCCTCGGCGGGCTGCTCGGGGCGTACGCCCACCCCCAGCTTTTCCTTGATCTTCCTCTCGATCTCGTTGGCGAGGTCGGGGTTGTCCTTGAGGAAGTTGCGGGCGTTCTCCTTGCCCTGGCCGAGCTGGTCGCCCTCGTACGTGTACCAGGCGCCGGCCTTGCGGACGAAGCCGTGCTCCACGCCCATGTCGATCAGGCCGCCCTCACGGCTGATGCCCTGCCCGTAGAGGATGTCGAACTCGGCCTGCTTGAAGGGCGGCGCGACCTTGTTCTTGACGACCTTGACGCGGGTGCGGTTGCCGACCGCGTCGGTGCCGTCCTTCAGCGTCTCGATGCGCCGGATGTCGAGCCGTACGGAGGCGTAGAACTTCAGCGCCCGGCCACCGGTCGTGGTCTCCGGGGAGCCGAACATCACACCGATCTTCTCGCGGAGCTGGTTGATGAAGATCGCGGTGGTCTTGGACTGGTTGAGCGCGCTGGTGATCTTCCGCAGGGCCTGGCTCATCAGACGGGCCTGCAGACCCACGTGGCTGTCGCCCATCTCGCCCTCGATCTCCGCACGCGGGACGAGCGCGGCGACGGAGTCGATGACGATCAGGTCGAGGGCCCCGGAGCGGACGAGCATGTCCACGATCTCCAGGGCCTGCTCGCCGTTGTCCGGCTGGGACAGGATCAGGTTGTCGATGTCCACGCCGAGCTTCTGCGCGTACTCGGGGTCGAGGGCGTGCTCGGCGTCCACGAACGCCACCTGGCCGCCGGCCCTCTGGGCGTTCGCCACCGCGTGCAGGGTCAGGGTCGTCTTGCCGGAGGACTCGGGTCCGTAGACCTCGATGACACGGCCGCGCGGCAGACCGCCGACGCCGAGGGCCACGTCGAGCGCGGTCGACCCGGTCGGGATGACCTCGATGGGCTCCTTCGACCGGTCACCCATGCGCATGACCGCGCCCTTGCCGAATTGCCGTTCAATCTGTGCGAGTGCGGCGTCCAGGGCCTTCTCGCGGTCGGTGCCTGCCATGGGTTCCACCCGATTTGCTTGAGTCGATCGCTTCACGTCAAAGACGCTAACGCCTGCCACTGACAATGCGCCTCGACGTCGGCCCGGCCTGTGGATAACTCGGACATTCACCCACTCAAACCGGGACGAAGTGTCCGCCGATAGCCTCGCCGGAGCTTCCATCAGAATGGATGTTCGATTTTCATGTCAAGCGCACCCCGCGGCCTCTCCGAGCCTGCGTCCGCGCATCCGCGACACCCCTGCCCTCGCATCGGTCTCGTCGCGACGGCCCCGTGGAAGAACCCCTTGCCGGTCAGCGGACCCGTGGGGGCGGATCTGCGCCAGGTGTCAGCGGGACCCTTCTCCCGGACCGGCCGTCCGCTCCCGCGCCCTCGTCCACAGCTGTCGCGCGCGCGTGAGCGGATTCGGTCCCTCACCCCGTCTCCGGTGCCCGTGCACACGGGGATCGTCCGTGACGTCGTAGCGCTTCACATAGGCGCCGAGGAACGCCTGGAGCGTGGCGACCGCGGGGATCGAGATCAGTGCGCCGACCGCGCCGAGCAGCGCGGTGCCGGCGATGACCGAGCCGAAGGCCACGGCGGGGTGGATGTCGACGGTCTTCGAGGTGAGCTTCGGCTGCAGCACGTAGTTCTCGAACTGCTGGTAGACCACGACGAAGATCAGTACCCACAGCGCGTACCAGGGGTCGACCGTGAAGGCGATCAGCATGGGCAGCGCACCCGCGAGATAGGTGCCGATGGTCGGGATGAACTGCGAGACCACGCCGACCCACACGGCGAGCACGGGCGCGTAGGGGATACCGAGGACCTGGAGCAGTACGTAGTGCGCCACACCGGAGATCAGGGCCATCAGACCACGTGAGTACAGGTAGCCGCCGGTCTTGTCGACGGCGATCTCCCACGCCCGCAGCACCTCGGCCTGCCGGGCGGGCGGCAGGATGGAACACAGGGCGCGCCGCAGCCGGGGCCCGTCGGCGGCGAAGTAGAACGAGAACAGTCCGATCGTCAGCAGCTGGAAGAGACCACCGAGAACCTGCGTGGAGACGTCCAGGACACCGGCCGCGCTGTTCTGCGCGTACTTCCTCAGCCAGTCGGAGTGGAGCAGGCCCTCCTGGATGTCGACCCGCCTGAGGTCGGTGTGGAACGTGGTGTTGACCCAGTTGATCACCGAGTCGAGGTACTGCGGGAAGCCCTCGATCATCTTGATGATCTGCCCGGCGAGCATCGAACCGAGCAGCGTGAAGAAGCCGGCGAACACGATCAGCAGACCGAAGAAGACGAGGAAGGTGGCGAACCCCCTGCGTATGCCGCGCGCCGCCATCCGGCTCACCGCCGGTTCGGCGGCGAGGGCGAGGAAGAAGGCGATGAGGATGTTGATCAGCAGGCCGATGACCTGGTGGAAGGCCCAGGTGCCCAGCTGGAACGCACCGACCAGGGCGAGTGCGAGCACCATCGCGCGCGGGAGCCAGCGCGGCATCCGCGCGCTCGGCGCGGTGCCGGCCGGCGGCCGAGTGGGCGGCGTCGGGCCCGACGGGGGTGCCTGCGGGCCGACGCGCCCGTTCTCGTCAGTGGGTGCCACGGACCAAGTCTCGCCCACGCCACCGACAGTCGGTGACCCCCCTGCGGTCTTCCCGCCGCATCAGTGCCTCTCCCGCGGAACGTTCATCACCGCGCACACCACACGCCAGACGTCCTTGGCGTCCCAGCCGGACGCCAGCGCCTCGTGCACGGTGCGCCCGCCGAGTTCCGTCATCACGTGATCACGCGCGAAGGTCTCGGCGTACCCCGTGCCGAAGTGCTCCGCCATCCGCTGCCAGAAGACCGTCAACCGCATGACACCAGTATCCCGCGCCCGGGGGTGGCCACGGCCGGGACCGCCTGCGGAGACCGCTTTCCGGCCTACGGTCTGACCCATGGTCGAATCCGGAGCATCCCCACTCCCCCCGACGCCGTCGGCGCGCTCCCCGCTCTTCCGCGCCGAGCACTTCGTCTGGCTCACCGCGCGCGTGCTGGAACAGCGTCTCTTCGCACACCACTTCCTCCATGGCGCCGCCGACCCCGTGGAGAGGGCACTCGACGCGTACCGCAACGAGGACGGCGGATACGGCCACGCGCTCGAGCCCGATCTCCGCGGCCCCGTCAGCCAGCCCCTGCACACCGCCCGCGCCCTGCGCGTCCTGGACTCGCTCGGCCGCTGCGGCGGGCAGCGCGCGGAACGGGTGTGCCGCTACCTCACCTCCGTCTCCACCTCCGACGGGGCCCTCCCGGCGGTCCTTCCCAGCCAACGCGGCTACCCCGCCGCCCCGTTCGTCCCGATCGTGGACGACCCGCCCAGCGAACTGCTGGCGACCGGTCCGGTGGTCGGTCTGCTGCACCGCAACGAGGTCTGGCACGCCTGGCTGTTCAGGGCGACGGACTTCTGCTGGCGGGCGGTCGACGCCCTGGAGACGTCCCACCCGTACGAGATCCAGGCCGCCGTGGTCTTCCTGGACTCAGCCTCGGACCGCCCGCGCGCGGAGGCGGCCGCCGACCGCCTGGGCCGCCTGGTGCGCGAGCAGCGGCTCGCCGTGCTCGACCCGGACCGCCGGGACGCGTACCCCGTCGCCCCCGGCTACGCGCCCGGCGAGCACCACTTCCCGTACGACTATGCGAAGACACCGGGTTCGCTCGCGCGGGCGTGGTTCACCGACGCCGAGATGGCGGGCGCCCTGGACTTCCTCACCGGCGAGCAGCGGGAGGACGGCGGCTGGCCGATCCGGTGGCGCCGGTGGGCGCCGGGCACGGAGCTGGAGTCCCGCCCGGCGGTGACGATCGAAGCGCTGAGCACCCTCCGGTCGTACGGCCGCGCCATCGGCTGACCCGGCGCGCCGGCACGGGACGGTACGGGACCCCCGAGGACACCCGCCCTCATCCGCCCTCACCCGCCCAGGGCCCGTACCCCCGCCGTGACTGCCACGGCCGCCGCGACGACGAGCAGGAACGGCGCCCGCAGGACGAGCGCCACGGCGGCCGCGGCGAGCCCCGCGGCCTTGGCGTCGAGCACGAGGGACCGGCCGTCGGCGAAGGTCTGCTGGGCCGTGAGGGCGGCCAGCAGGGCGACGGGGAGCAGGGCCGCGAGCCGCCGCACGAGAGGCCGTTCGAGCACCCCGGCGGGCACGAGCAGGCCGGTGAGCTTGACGGCGTAGCAGCCGAGGGCGGTCGCGCCGATCGCGATCCAGACGTTCACCGGCGCTCCTCCTCCGCCTCGCCCCGCGCGCGGCCCTGGCGTCGGCCCTCGGCCCACAGGGCGAGCGGCGCGGCGAGAGCGGCCACCAGGACGGGCACGCCGCCAGGCAGGACGGGCAGCAGGCCGAGCCCGAGAAGGACCGCGAGCGCCGCGGCGACCCGCTCGGTGGTGGACTTCAGCATGGGCGCGAGCAACGCGAGGAAGACGGCCGGGCCGGCCGCGTCGAGCCCCCACGCGTCGGTGTCCCCGATGGCTTCCGCACCGAGGGCACCCAGCAGGGTGGTGAGGTTCCACAGCACGTACAGGCTGAGTCCGGTCACGGCGAACCCGATCCGCGCGCCTCGTCGATCGCGTTGCGCCAGCGAGACGGCCGTGGTCTCGTCGATCACCCACTGCGCGGCGAAGGGGCGCACCGCGCGCGGGAGGGCCAGCAACTGCGACAGGCGCAGACCGTAGAAGGCGTTGCGGACGCCGAGGAAGAAGGCGCCGGCGGCCGCCGTGAGCGGGTTGCCGCCCGCCGCGAGCGCCCCGACGAGCGCGAACTGGGACGCGCCGGTGAACACCAGGAGGCTGAGCGCGCAGGTCTGCCACACCGTGAGTCCGCTGCCCGCCGAGGTCACCCCGAAGGCGAACCCGGAGAGTCCGACGGCGATCCCGACCCCGAGGGCGTCCCGGACGACGGCGGCGTCCGGCCTTCCTCCCCGGTCGTCCCGTATGTCTGCGAGAGCTGTCTGTTCTGCCACCTGTCCGACGGTAGGAGCAGCCCGTCCCGCGCGTCTTGTACGTTCTTGCGCTCCCGCTGGTACGCCCCCGGCGGCACGCCCACGATCCTGGCGAAATGACGGTTGAGGTGCGGCTGATCGGTGAACCCCACCGCGAGCGCCGCCTCCGCCGGGGCGGTCCCGGCGTCCAGCAGGCGCCGTGCCCGCCTGACCCGGGCGTCGGTGAGCCAGGTGTGCGGCGGCATCCCGTAGGCGTCCCGGAACGCCCGCAGCAGGGCGAAGGGGCTCGTCCCGAGGTCGCCCGCGAGCCGCTCCAGGGTCGGCGGATCGACGAGCCGCTCCTCCAGCACGGCACGCGCGCGTGCCGCCGTGCGGGCCCCGGCCGTGCGCGTCTGCCGGCCGGGCAGCGTCCCGCCGTTCAGCCGCAGCAGCCGTGTCACGGCGACCCGCAGCAGGGTGTCGGCGGCGAGCGCGTTGCCCTCGTCGGCGGCCCGGAGGACCTGGTGCACGAGCGCGACGGCGTACGGATCGTCGAGCACGGGGCTGACGAACCCCGGAGTACCGCGCAGGGTCGTCGTCTCCGCGGCGATGGCGGCCACGAGTTCGGGCGACGGGTACACCGCGCCGTACCGCCAGCCCTCGGGCACACCGGCCCGTCCGGTGTGCGGGGTGTCGGGATTGACCAGAGCGAGCGTTCCCGCACCCGCGTACTGGTCACCGCCCCGGTGCTGGAAGACCTCCAGCCCCTCCGCGATGCCCGCGATCACGAAGTGCTCGTGCGTGTGCCGCACGAAGTTCTTCCGCACGTACCGGGCCCGCAGCAGGTCCACACCGGGCAGTTCCGCGTACTGCCAGTGCCGCGCCACCTCACGAGTTCCCGCCACACCCCCATTCTCCGCGACGCGGACCCGAGACCTCCGGATGCCTCCGCTCCGCGCCGGGCGACAGGCACCCTCACTTCGCCCCTGCCGTACCCGCGCTCCGCCGCCGCGCCGCCCGAGGCGGACCCGCAGCCCACCGGCACCCCGCCCCGCCCCGCCGTACCCGCGACCCGCCGCCGTTCCGGACCACCCCGCGCCGACATCCGTGACCCGGATCGGATCACGACGCGAAACCGCAGGTCAGGCGCGTTGTCAGTACGCGGGTGCAGGATGGACGCATGGTCGGCAAAGCACATCGAGCCCTGGACGGCTTCTCCCCCGCGACCCGCGCCTGGTTCACGGGGGCGTTCTCCGCGCCCACCGCGGCCCAGGCGGGCGCGTGGCGGGCCATCGGCGAGGGCTCGGACGTGCTGGTGGTGGCCCCGACCGGCTCCGGCAAGACCCTGGCCGCGTTCCTGGCGGCCCTGGACCAGCTGGCCTCGACGCCGCCGCCGGCCGACCCGAAGAAGCGCTGCCGCGTGCTGTACGTGTCACCGCTCAAGGCCCTCGCCGTCGACGTCGAGCGCAACCTGCGCAGCCCTCTCACCGGCATCCGCCAGGAGTCCGTGCGCCTGGGACTGCCCGAGCCCGAGATCAAGGTCGGCATCCGCTCCGGTGACACGCCGCCCGCCGAGCGCCGCGCTCTCTCCACGCGCCCTCCGGACATCCTGATCACCACCCCGGAGTCCCTGTTCCTGATGCTGACGTCGGCCGCCCGCGACGCGCTGACCACCATCGAGACGGTGATCCTCGACGAGGTCCACGCTGTGGCGAGCACCAAGCGCGGCGCCCACCTCGCCCTCTCCCTGGAGCGCCTGGACGAGCTCCTGCCGAGGCCGGCCCGCCGTATCGGCCTCTCGGCCACGGTCCGTCCGGTCGACGAGGTCGCCCGCTATCTCTCCCCGCGCCGCAAGGTCGAGATCGTGCAGCCCGAGTCGGGCAAGGAGTTCGACCTCTCGGTGGTCGTCCCGGTGGAGGACCTGGGCGAGCTGGGCGGCTCCCCGGTCGCCGACGGTTCCGAGGGCGCCGAGCGCCCGTCGATCTGGCCGCATGTCGAGGAGCGCATCACCGACCTGGTCCAGGCCCACCGCTCCACGATCGTGTTCGCGAACTCCCGGCGCCTGGCGGAGCGCCTGTGCAACCGGCTCAACGAGATCGCCTACGAGCGGGCCACCGGAGAGCCTCTCGACGAGCACCACGCCCCGGCCGACCTGATGGGTGGCTCGGGGGCGGCCCAGGGCGCCCCGGCGGTCATCGCGCGCGCCCACCACGGCTCGGTCTCCAAGGAGCAGCGTGCCCTGGTGGAGGAGGACCTCAAGGCCGGCCGCCTGCCCGCGGTGGTCGCCACCTCCAGTCTGGAGCTGGGCATCGACATGGGCGCGGTCGACCTGGTCGTCCAGGTCGAGTCCCCGCCCTCGGTGGCCTCCGGCCTCCAGCGCGTGGGCCGCGCGGGCCACCAGGTCGGAGCGGTCTCCACCGGTGTGGTCTTCCCGAAGTACCGGGGTGACCTGGTCCAGGCCGCGGTGGTCACCGAGCGCATGCGCACGGGCTCCATCGAGTCGCTGAGGGTTCCGGCGAACCCGCTGGACGTGCTGGCCCAGCAGCTCGTCGCGATGACCGCGATGGACACCTGGCAGCTGGACGACCTGCTCGCCCTCGTCCGCCGCGCCGCCCCCTTCGCCTCCCTCCCCGAATCGGCCTTCACGGCGGTCCTGGACATGCTCGCCGGCCGGTACCCGTCCGACGCCTTCGCCGAGCTGCGCCCGCGCGTGGTGTGGGACCGCGTGGCCGGCACGGTCACCGGCCGCCCCGGCGCCCAGCGGCTCGCCGTGACCTCCGGCGGTACCATCCCGGACCGGGGCCTGTTCGGCGTGTTCCTCGCGGGTGCCGACCCCAAGAAGGGCGGCGGCCGGGTCGGCGAGCTGGACGAGGAGATGGTCTACGAGTCCCGCGTCGGCGACGTGTTCACCCTGGGCACCAGTTCCTGGCGCATCGAGGACATCACCCGCGACCGCGTCCTGGTCTCGCCCGCTCCGGGCGTGCCGGGCCGCCTGCCGTTCTGGAAGGGCGACCAGCTGGGCCGCCCGCTGGAACTGGGCCGCGCGGTCGGCGCGTTCCTGCGCGAGGTCGGCTCGCTGCCCAAGGACGACGCCAGGCTGCGCCTGCTCACCGCCGGCCTGGACTCCTGGGCCGCCGACAACGTCCTCTCCTACCTGGACGAACAACGCCAGGCCTGCGGCCACGTCCCCGACGACCGCACCATCGTCGTGGAGCGTTTCCGCGACGAGCTGGGCGACTGGCGGGTCGTCGTGCACTCCCCCTTCGGCGCCCAGGTGCACGCCCCCTGGGCGCTCGCCCTCGGCGCCAAGCTGTCCGAGCGGTACGGCATGGACGCCCAGGTGATGCACGCCGACGACGGCATCGTCCTGCGGCTGCCCGACGCCGACCTCATGGGCCTGGACCTGATCGACCAGCCGCCCCCGAAGGCCGGCACGGAGTACGACGCCGAGCGGGCCCCGATCGGCGCGGCGGACGTCGTCTTCGACAAGGGCGAGGTCGACCAGGTCGTCACCGACCAGGTGGGCGGCTCGGCCCTGTTCGCGGCCCGCTTCCGCGAGTGCGCCGCCCGCGCGCTGCTGCTGCCGCGCCGCAACCCCGGCAAGCGCACCCCGCTGTGGCAGCAGCGCCAGCGGGCCTCCCAACTGCTCCAGGTGGCGAGCGAGTTCGGCTCGTTCCCGATCGTCCTGGAAGCGGTCCGCGAGTGCCTCCAGGACGTCTTCGACGTCCCCGGACTCGTCGAGCTGATGGGCGACCTGGAGTCCCGCAGGGTACGCCTGGTCGAGGTCACCACCACGGAGCCGTCCCCCTTCGCCCGGTCCCTGCTGTTCGGCTACGTCGCCCAGTTCCTCTACGAGGGCGACTCCCCGCTCGCCGAACGCCGCGCCGCCGCCCTGTCGCTGGACTCACGGCTGCTGGCCGAGCTGCTCGGCCAGGCGGAACTGCGCGAACTGCTCGACGCCGAGGTGCTCACCGAACTGGAGCGGGAACTCCGGTGGCTGACCGAGGACCGTCGGGTGAAGGACGTCGAGGGCGTCGCGGACCTCCTGCGCGTGCTCGGCCCGCTCACCGACGCGGAACTGACCGAACGGGGCGCCGAGCCGCACTGGGCCCACGAGCTGGCCGCGGCCCGCCGCGCCATCAGGGTCCGTATCGCCGGCGCCGACCACTGGGCGGCCGTCGAGGACGCGGGCCGCCTGCGCGACGCCCTGGGCACGGCACTGCCCGTCGGTGTGCCGGAGGCCTTCACCGAACCGGTCAAGGACCCGCTCGGCGACCTCCTCGCCCGCCACGCCCGCACCCACGGCCCGTTCACCTCGGCCGACGCCGCCGCCCGCTTCGGCCTGGGCGTCGCGGTCACCGAGGGCGCCCTCCAGCGGCTCGCGGCGGGCGGCCGCGTCGTCCAGGGCGAGTTCCACCCGGCCGGCATCGGCCAGGAGTGGTGCGACGCGACCGTCCTGCGCAGGCTGCGCCGCCGCTCCCTGGCCGCCCTGCGGCAGGAGCTCGAGCCGGTCCCGCCCGCCGCGCTCGCCCAGTTCCTCCCCCAGTGGCAGCACATCGGCGCGGGCCACTCCCTGCGCGGCACCGACGGCCTGGTGCGCGCGATCGAGCAACTCCAGGGCGCGTCCGTGCCCGCCTCCGCCCTGGAGAAGCTCGTCCTCCCGTCCCGCGTCAGGGGCTACGCGCCGGCGATGCTCGACGAACTCACCGCTGCGGGAGAGGTCCTCTGGGCCGGCGCGGGCGCCCTGCCCGGCAAGGACGGCTGGGTGTCCCTGTACCTGGCGGACGCGGCACCGCTGCTCCTGGCCCCGCCGCACCCCCTGGAGCTGACGGCACTGCACCAGTCCGTCCTGGACACCCTCGCCGGGGGCTACGGGCTGTTCTTCCGGCAGATCGCCGACCAGGTCCGTGCCACCACCCACCCCGACGCCACCGACCCCCGACTGGCCGACGTGGTCTGGGACCTGGCGTGGTCCGGCCGCCTCACCAACGACACGCTGGCGCCGATGCGCGCCCTGCTGGGCTCGGGCCGTACGGCCGGCGCCACCGCCCACCGCGCCAAGCGCGCGGTCCCCCGGGGGCGGTACGGCTCCCTCACCGCCGCCGCCCGCCCCGCGTCCCGCGGCGGCCCCCCGACGGTCGCCGGCCGCTGGTCCCTCCTGCCGGCCCACGAGCCCGACCCCACCGTCCGCGCCCACGCCCTCGCCCGCACGCTCCTCGACCGGCACGGTGTGGTGACCCGGGGCGCGGTCGCGGCCGAGGGCGTGGAGGGCGGTTTCTCGGCGACGTACCGCATCCTGTCCGCCTTCGAGGACAGCGGCCAGGCCCGGCGCGGCTATGTCGTGGAGGGGCTCGGCGCCGCGCAGTTCGCGATGGACGGCGCCGTGGACCGCGTCCGGGCGGTGGCCACCGCCCGTGACCGCGGCGAGCCGTCACCGGGCCCGACCGGCGCCCGGGGCGCGTGGGGCACCGGTGCCGCCCTGCCCACCCCGACCGGTCC
Organism: Streptomyces sp. NPDC017202; assembly: GCF_044331705.1. Classification (NCBI taxonomy): domain Bacteria; kingdom Bacillati; phylum Actinomycetota; class Actinomycetes; order Kitasatosporales; family Streptomycetaceae; genus Streptomyces; species Streptomyces sp. NPDC017202. The sequence goes on from NZ_JBIRNP010000032.1 coordinate 29,070, forward strand.
GGACCGGCCCGACGCAACCGGTGGCGGTGACGGGGCGGACGGCGCCCACACCGGGCCCGGCGCCGACGACCCCTTCGCCGTCCCCGACGGATTCCCCCCGGCCGACCTCGACTGGGACCTCCCCGGAGCCCTCGGCACCGCCGGCTCCCCGCCGGCTCCCGGCGAGTGGGTCTCACCGCGCGACTTCGCGAACTCCGGCACCGGTGGCCCCCGGGGCGGCAGTGGGTACGCGTTCGCCGGCCGAGGCCCGCGCACCCCGTCGCCCGCCTCCCGCGGCGTCGTCCTCGCCGCGGCCGACCCGGCGAACGCGTACGGCGCCGCCCTGCCCTGGCCCGAGCCGCCGACCGGCGCCGGACACAAGCCGGGCCGCAAGGCGGGCTCGCTCGTGGTGCTCGTGGACGGCGAACTGACCCTCTACATGGAGCGCGGCGGCAAGACCCTGCTGGCCTGGCCCGCCGCTCCGGACCACGCCGACTCGCCCGCCGAAGATCCCCGGCTGCCCGCGGCGGCGGAGTCCCTCGCCGCGGCCGCCCGTGCGGGATCGCTCGGCACGGTCACGGTGGAGCGCGTCAACGGCACCTCGGCCCTGACTTCCCCCTTCGGCGCCCTTCTGGAAGGGGCGGGCTTCATCGCGACCCCGCGCGGCCTGAGGTTGCGCGCATGAGAAGCCACCGGACGACCGCGGGCCCCGCTCCCGTCGTGCCACCCTTGACGCATGCCTGAAGGTGACACGGTCTGGCAGGCCGCGAGCCGGCTGCGCGGCGCCCTCGCGGGCAAGGTGCTGACCCGCTCCGACCTGCGTGTGCCCCAGTACGCCACCGCCGACCTCACCGGTCGCGTCGTCCTGGACGTCACCCCGCGCGGCAAGCACCTCCTCACCCGTGTCGAGGGTGGTCTCACCCTCCACTCTCACCTGCGGATGGACGGGGCCTGGAAAGTCTTCACGAACGGTCAGCGCTGGACCGGTGGACCGGCCCACCAGATCCGCGCCGTTCTCGGCACCCACGACGGCACGGCCGTCGGCTACCGCCTTCCCGTGCTCGAACTGCTGCGCACCCCCGACGAGGAGCGCGTGGTCGGCCACCTCGGGCCCGACCTGCTCGGCCCCGACTGGGATCCCGACCGGGCCCTCGCCAACCTGCTCGCCGACCCGGCCCGGGCTCTCGGTGAGGCCCTCCTGGACCAGCGCAACCTCGCCGGCATCGGCAATGTCTACAAGAGCGAACTCTGCTTCCTCCTGGGGGTCACCCCCTGGCTCCCCGTGGGCGTCCTTCCCGCGGACCGCGCCGCCGCACTGCCGACCTTCGCGAAGAAGCTCCTGGAGGCCAACCGCAACCGCCCGGTCCGCGTCACCACCGGCCGCAGCGGCCAGGCCCTGTTCGCCTACGGTCGCGCGGGCCGCCCCTGTCTGCGCTGCGGCACCCCGATCCGCGTGGCCGACCAGGGGGACGGCTCCCGCGAGCGGCCCACGTACTGGTGCCCCACCTGCCAGTCGGGCCCGGTCCCGGCACCGGGCTCCCCACCCACGCGCCGCGTCCGCACCCGGCCCACGGATTGACGCCGTTCCGCACCCGTCGCCGACCACCGGGCCACCGCCCCGCGCGAACCAGGCTCACGGGGCCTCAGCACCGCCCTCGAGCCCGCCCCGCTCCTGCCCCTCCTCGCACCCGCTCCCCCGCCAGGCACCCTTCCACCGCCCCGCCGCGAGGGCACCCGCGGCCCGCGACTTGGCCACGCAGTGCACGGGCAGCAGACTCAGCCCCCAGCCACCGGCCGCGACGGCCCCTTCGAGTGCCCCGGCGTCGGGCGCGAGGGCGAGACGCACCGCGGCCCACCACCACACCGCCCCGAGCCCGAGCACGGCCCCCCGGCGCACTATCGGTCCCGCTCCGGCCGTCACCTACGGCCCACCACCGCGGCCCCCGTCGGCCCGCCGTCCGCGACAGCACCGGACCCGCGCACGACGCCGGGGAACCACAGCACGCCGGGGAACCGCAGCACGCCGGAGGGCGGGCGCGGCAGGCACGGCGGGTCCGCGTCGGACAGACGACTCTTCACGGCGTACATCCGCACCTCCGGGTCCATCGGCTCCCGCCCTGACCCTCCACGATGACGGCAGCCCGGAACCCCGGCAAACGGACTCGGAGGACCTGACACAAAAACCCCGACCGCACCCCTCCGGTTCTCCCGGAGAGGCCCCGGTCGGGGCCTCACGGCTGCCGTACGCCTACGCGTACCGGCAACCGTCCTCACGCACGTACTCGTCCCTCACGCACGTACTCGTCGTCGGTCGACGCACCCGGCCAGGGGCACGTCACGCGGCGACCACGTCCACCGCCTCGGCGGGTGCCTTGATGGTCACCCGCTCCGGTGGCACACCGGTCACCGACACGGAACCCAGCATCGGGCGAACCGACGCCGGTACAGGACCGCTGGGGGTGGCCGCAGCCGACTGGGCCAGCTCGGCGAGGGCGAGTTCGTCGCTCACTTCACGCATGAGCTCGGACATCCGTACGTCCAGCGCGTCGCAGATGGCGGAGAGCAGCTCGGAGGAAGCCTCCTTCTGCCCCCGCTCCACCTCGGAGAGATAGCCGAGTGAGACTCGGGCGGACGAGGAGACTTCGCGCAGAGTACGGCCCTGACGCTGGCGCTGCCGACGCAGCACGTCACCCAGCAGGCGACGGAGCAGAATCATCGGTGGCTCCCTCCTCGGACCGCGTAGCCGCATCCTTCACGCCCCACCGTACCGCCTTGCGCCGCGGCCGTGCGGGGAGCGATGTCGTGTTCACTCAGGGCTGCAAACATCAAAACCCCCCGTTCTGTTCCGTATCCTGTGTCCGCTCATTCCCGGTCTGTTCGCCCGCCAGCTCTCTCAGGAGCACTGCGAGTACGCTCCGTACACTCTCTCTACGAATTTCCGCCCGGCTGCCGTTCAACCGCAGGGCCTCCACTTTTCCGCCAGAGGCGGAACCGGAACCGGTCCCCGAGGGACCCGCGACCGCGACGAAGACCGTCCCCACGGGCTGCCCGTCCTGGGCGTCCGGGCCGGCGACCCCGGTGGTCGCGATGCCCCAGTCCGTCCCCAGCGCCCCGCGCACACCGGCCGCCATCTGCGCCGCCACCTGCGCGTCCACCGCTCCGCGTGCGGCCAGCAGGCCCGCGTCCACGCCGAGCAGTTCGTGTTTGAGCGGGGTGGCGTAGGCCGTCACCGATCCCCGGAAGGCCTTGGACGCCCCGGGTACGGAGGTGATCTCCGCCGCGACCAGGCCACCCGTCAGCGACTCGGCGACCGCGAGCGTCTCGCCCCTCACTGTCAGTAGCCGCACCACGTCGGTGGCCGTGGAACTCACGCTCGCGTCTCCTCCGAAGCCGCCCGGCGCTCGGCGATGCCCTGCCGGCGCAGCACAATGGCCTGTCTCACGTAGTCGAGCCCGGTCACCACGGTCAGGACCACCGCGGCGGCCATCACCCACCACCGCAGGGTGGCCAGCCAGCCCGTCAGCGCCAGGATGTACATCCCGACGGCCACGCCCTGGGTGAGCGTCTTCAGCTTGCCGCCCCGGCTCGCCGGGATGACCCCGTACCGGATGACGAGAAAACGCAGCAGGGTGATCCCGAGTTCCCGGCCGAGGATGACGCCCGTCACCCACCACGGCAGGTCGCCGAGGGCGGAGAGGCAGATCAGGGCCGCTCCCATGATCGCCTTGTCGGCGATCGGGTCGGCGATCTTCCCGAAGTCGGTGACGAGGTTGTAGGTCCGCGCCAGATGCCCGTCGAACAGGTCGGTGATCATGGCGATGGCGAAGGCCGCCCAGGCGAACGCGCGCCAGGCCGGGTCGTGCCCGCCGTCGGCCAGCATGAGGGCGACGAAGCCGGGCACCAGCAGGAGCCGGAGCATCGTCAGCAGGTTGGCCACGTTCCAGACGCTGGCCTGGTTGACGGCCGCAGCCGCGATCTTCCCGCCCCGCGCGGGCCTGAGGGTGCCCTGCTCGTCCGGGGTGGCGCCGGTGACGTCGGTGCCCATCTCCGCGGACGCGTCGGCGGAGGCGGAAGCACCGGGGGCGGGGCTCGTGGCAGCCCCCTTGGCCCGCGCGGAGCCTCCCGCGGCCGATGCCGGGACACCCGTCATCTGTCCGCCTCCTCACTACACCCGATCGAGCCCTGGAGGGGCTCGGCCACCAGGTCGACGCCTTCGGTACCGACCACCTTCGCCTCGACCATACGACCGACGCTCAGGCCCTCGCCGCTCGTGAGCAGCACCTGGCCGTCCGTCTCGGGCGCCTGGTGGGCCGCCCGGCCGTACACGCCGTCGGCGGGGTCCACCGACTCCACGAGCACATGCAGGGTCTCGCCCAGCCGTTCCTCGGCGCGCTGCGAGACGAGTTCCTCCGCGAGCCGGGAGATCCGCGCGAGCCGCTCGGCGACGACGTCCTCGTGGAGCTTGTTCTCGTACGTCGCCGCCTCGGTGCCCTCCTCGTCGGAGTACCCGAAGACACCGATGGCGTCCAGGCGCGCGTGGTTCAGGAACCGCTCCAGCTCGGCCAGGTCGGCCTCGGACTCGCCGGGGAAGCCGACGATGAAGTTGGAGCGCACGCCGGCCTCGGGCGCCTTGCTCCGGATGGTGTCGAGCAGTTCGAGGAAGCGGTCGGTGTCGCCGAAGCGGCGCATCGCGCGCAGCACGTCGGGCGCGGAGTGCTGGAAGGACAGGTCGAAGTAGGGGGCGACCTTCGGCGTGGAGGTCAGCACGTCGATCAGGCCGGGCCGCATCTCGGCCGGCTGGAGGTAGCTGACCCGCACCCGCTCGAGGCCGTCGACCTCCGCCAGCTCGGGCAGCAGCGACTCCAGGAGCCGGATGTCGCCGAGGTCCTTGCCGTAGGAGGTGTTGTTCTCGGAGACCAGCATGATCTCCTTGACGCCCTGCTCGGCCAGCCACCGCGTCTCGTTCAGCACGTCGCTGGGGCGGCGGGAGATGAAGGAGCCGCGGAAGGACGGGATGGCGCAGAAGGAGCAGCGCCGGTCGCAGCCGGAGGCGAGCTTGACCGAGGCGACCGGGTTGCCGTCGAGCCTGCGGCGCAGGGGCGCGCGGGGTCCGGAGGCCGGCGCGAGCCCGTCGGGAAGGTCCGCCGGAGCGTGCCCGGGAAGGGCCACCGAGCCGGCCGACTCCTGCCGCTGCGCGGGGCTGATCGGCAGCAGCTTGCGCCGGTCGCGCGGGGTGTGGGAGGCGTGGATGCCGCCGTTGAGGATGGTCTGGAGGCGGTCGGAGATGTCGGCGTAGTCGTCGAATCCGAGGACGCCGTCGGCCTCCGGGAGGGCTTCGGCGAGGTCCTTGCCGTAGCGCTCGGCCATGCAGCCCACCGCCACGACGGCCTGGGTTCTGCCGTGACCCTTGAGGTCGTTGGCCTCCAGGAGGGCGTCGACGGAGTCCTTCTTGGCGGCGTCGACGAAGCCGCAGGTGTTGACGACGGCGACGTCCGCGTCCTCGGCGTCCTCCACGAGCTGCCAGCCGTCCGCCTCCAAACGGCCTGCGAGCTCCTCCGAGTCCACCTCGTTACGGGCGCAGCCAAGGGTGACGAGTGCGACGGTACGGCGTTCAGGCATGGGCTCAAGACTACTTTGTCTGGCTGACACCCCATGTCGACGGGGTTGGTGATCTTCGGGCGGCACGCCGAAGGGGCCGGCGATCACCGCCGACCCCTGTGCGCACCGGACGCCGTCCGCCTCAGCCGGCCTGCGGGTCGCCCTTGGTGTACGTCAGGCGCTCCACGGCTCCGGGCTGGAAGTCGTCGTCGATCTTCTTGCCGTTGACGTACAGCTGGATCGCGCCGGCGTCGCCGAGGACGAGGTTGACCTTCTCGCTGTCCTGGAAGGTCTGGGACTCGCCCTGCTTGAGCAGGCCGTCGAAGAGCAGCCGGCCGTTGTGGTCCTTCGCGGAGATCCAGCTCTTGCCGTCGGTGGCCGTGACCTGGACGGTCACCTTGTCCTGTGGAGCCGCGGCGATGGCGCTGTCGGAGGGCTCCGGCTCCTCGCCGACGGGCTTGTCGGTCTTCGGGGTCGGGGTGGCGGGCGCGCTGCTCGACGGGGTGGTGCCGTCGGCGACGTCCGTGGTGCCGTCGTCGCCCTTGAACGCGGTGAACCCGACGAACCCGACCACGGCGACGATCGCGGCGACCATGGCAGCGGTCCAGTTCGGGCCGCGCCGTTCGGGACGGATGCGTTCCGCCTCGAACATGGGTGCCGCCGGGGTCGGCGCCGGGCGGCCGCCGTGCGTGGCGTCGTACTGCTCGATCAGCGGGGCGGGGTCGAGCCGGACGGCCCTGGCCAGGGTCCGGATGTGACCGCGTGCGTAGACGTCGCCGCCGCAGGGCGTGAAGTCGTCCGCTTCGATGGCGTGCACGATGGCGATGCGGACCCGGGTGGCGGTACTGACGTCGTCGACGGTGAGCCCGGCCGCGATGCGGGCCTGCTGGAGGGCTCGGCCGATGGAGGGGTGGGCTGCCTCGGAAACGTCTTCGAACGGACGCTCGTCTTCAGGGGAGTTGCCGATGGACACGGGGGCGCCTTTCGAGCGTGTAGCCACCTGTGCTGGAGGTTCAGTCTAGGGGGGGTACGAAAGGGAGGGGCAACCGGGCGGTAGGACTTTGTACGCCATCGGTATGGCCGGACACGCCGATGACGGGCAGGTACGACTCCCCTGGGGGAACCGTACCTGTGTTTCTCGCTCAACTTGACGTACGACGAGGGGAAACGGTTGCCCGCCGCTCCCTAACGGGTGAGTCACGAACACCCACCGTCCGCATGTGGGAACCTCTACCCTTCGGACTCCCCGCGGATCACGGCGAGCACTCCGTCCAACTCGTCGGGTTTCACCAGAACGTCACGTGCCTTCGATCCCTCGCTCGGGCCGACGATGTTCCGCGACTCCATCAGGTCCATGAGCCGTCCGGCCTTGGCGAAGCCGACGCGCAGCTTGCGCTGGAGCATCGAGGTCGACCCGAACTGGGTGGACACGACCAGCTCGGCCGCCTGGCACAGCAGGTCCAGGTCGTCACCGATGTCCTCGTCGATCTCCTTCTTCTGCTTGGTGCCGACGGTGACGTCGTCCCGGAAGACGGGCGCCATCTGGTCCTTGCAGTGCTGCACGATCAAGGCGACCTCGGCCTCGGTGACGAACGCGCCCTGCATGCGGGTCGGCTTGTTCGCGCCCATCGGCAGGAACAGTCCGTCACCCTTGCCGATCAGCTTCTCGGCCCCCGGCTGGTCGAGGATGACCCGCGAGTCGGCGAGCGAGGAGGTGGCGAAGGCGAGCCGCGACGGCACGTTCGCCTTGATCAGGCCGGTCACGACGTCCACCGACGGCCGCTGGGTGGCCAGCACCAGGTGGATGCCGGCCGCACGCGCGAGCTGGGTGATCCGCACGATCGAGTCCTCGACGTCCCGCGGCGCGACCATCATCAGGTCGGCCAGCTCGTCGACGATCACCAGCAGGTAGGGGTACGGCTGGAGCTCGCGCTCGCTGCCCTCGGGCGGCTTGACGGTCCCCTCCCGCACCGCGCGGTTGAAGTCGTCGATGTGCCGGTAGCCGTACGCGGCCAGGTCGTCGTAGCGCAGGTCCATCTCGCGCACGACCCACTGGAGCGCCTCGGCGGCCCGCTTCGGGTTGGTGATGATGGGCGTGATCAGATGCGGGATGCCCTCGTAGGCGGTCAGCTCGACGCGCTTGGGGTCGACCAGGATCATCCGCACGTCCTCGGGGGTCGCCCGCATCATGACCGAGGTGATCAGGCAGTTGATGCACGACGACTTGCCGGAACCGGTGGCGCCGGCGACGAGTATGTGCGGCATCTTCGCCAGCGAGTGCATGACGTAGCCGCCCTCGACGTCCTTGCCGAAGGCGACCAGCATCGGATCGTCGTCCTCGGCGGACTCCGCGAGCCGGAGCACGTCGCCCAGGTTGACCATCTCGCGGTCGGTGTTGGGGATCTCGATGCCGACCGCCGACTTGCCCGGGATCGGCGAGATGATCCGCACGTCCGGGCTGGCGACGGCGTAGGCGATGTTCTTCGTCAGGGCGGTGATCCGCTCGACCTTCACGGCGGGGCCGAGTTCGACCTCGTAGCGCGTCACCGTCGGGCCGCGGGTGAAGCCGGTGACGGCGGCGTCGACCTTGAACTCCGAGAAGACGTTGGTGAGCGAGGCGACCACCGCGTCGTTGGCCGCGCTGCGCACCTTGCCGGGGCCGCCGCGCGTGAGGAGGTCGAGCGAGGGCAGCGCGTAGGTGATGTCGCCGGACAACTGGAGCTGCTCGGCACGCGGCGGCAGCTCGCGCGGCGCCTCGGGAGCGGCCTTGGTCAGGTCGGGGACGACACCGGCCTTGGGTTTCTCCTGCCGGGGACGGACGGCCGGGGCCGGCACGGGCGTCGACGGGGTGGGCTCGCGGTCGCCGACGCTCACGCCCTGGGTGAGGTCGGCGACGATCCGGGAGGGCGGCATGCCGTGCAGAACGGCCCCGTCGAGGTCGGCCGCCGCGGCCGCCGCGATGTCGACGGCGTCCCTCTGCCGGTCCATCGCGGGCTGCGGCACTGCCGAACGCCGGGGCCGTCCGCGGCGCCGGCCGAGGGCCTCCTGCTCCGCGCCCTCGGGGTCGTACGCCTCCGGTGCGCCGGAGCGGCGCCGGGGGCGCGCGGGCAGCGCCTCGCGCCACTGCTCGTCGTACCGCTCGTCGTCGCCGAACTCGTCGTACTCCTCGGCCGCCGTCTCGTGCACCACGCCGAGACGCACCCCGAGCTGCCGCAGCCGCTGCGGGATGGCGTTGACGGGCGTGGCGGTGACCACCAGCAGCCCGAAGACGGTGAGCAGCACGAGCAGCGGTACGGCGAGAACCTCGCCCATGGCGTACGTCAGCGGGGTGGCGGCGGACCAGCCGATGAGACCGCCGGCGTCCCTTATCGCCTGCATGCCGGCGCTGCGGGCGGGCGAGCCGCAGGCGATGTGGACCTGCCCGAGCACGCCGATGAGCAGCGCCGACAGACCGATCACGATGCGGCCGTTGGCCTCGGGTTTCTCCGGGTGCCGGATGAACCGTACGGCGATGACGGCGAGCAGGATCGGCACGAGCAGGTCGAGCCGGCCGAAGGAGCCGGTCACCAGGATCTCGACGAGGTCGCCGACCGGGCCGCGCAGATCGGCCCAGGTGCCCGCGGCGACGATCAGCGCGATGCCGAGCAGCAGCAGCGCGACGCCGTCCTTGCGGTGGGCGGGGTCGAGGTTCCTGGCTCCGCTCCCTATGCCACGGAAGACCGCGCCGACGGCGTGCGCCAGGCCCAGCCAGACGGCGCGGACGAGCCGGTAGACGCCCCCGGTCGGACTGGGGGCCGGTTTGGGCGCGGGCTTCTTGGCCGCGGCTTTCCGGACGGGGGCCTTCTTCGCCGGGACCTTCTTGGCGGCGGCCTTCCTCGCCGGAGCCTTCGCGGGAGCGACCGCCTTCTTGGCGGGCTGCTTCTTGGCTGCGGAGGGACGTGAGGCCATGGTGTGAGGTTACCGGGGGAGACGGCAGGGGACACGTGTGACCGCTGCTTCACCCGTTCGTGTCGCTCCCGGAGGGGCGCGGAACTGACGCGCGCCCTCGCCCGGCTGACAGCCGCTCACGCACAACTGGGGCACCGCCCGTGCCCGTTGCGGTTCAGTTCTGCGACGTCACGGGAGGCGGGCCGCTTCCGGTGCCGGGCTCCAGCGCGTCCAGCGCCCGACGCAGACCGGTGAGTTTGCGCTCCAGGTGCGCCGCCGTGGCCACCGCCGCAGCGTCCGCCGACTCGTCGTCGAGCTGCTTGGACAGGGCCTCGGCCTGCTCCTCGACGGCCGCGAGCCGCGCGGACAGCTCGGCCAGCAGCCCGGCCGCCTCCTTGACGCCGCCGTCCGCCGCCCTGCCTCCGCCGCCCTCCAACTGGAGCCGCAACAGGGCCGCCTGCTCGCGCAGCTGGCAGTTCTTCATGTACAGCTCGACGAACACGGAGACCTTCGCGCGCAGCACCCACGGGTCGAACGGCTTGGAGATGTAGTCCACCGCCCCCGCCGCGTATCCGCGGAAGGTGTGATGCGGGCCGTGGTTGATCGCCGTGAGGAAGATGATCGGGATGTCCCGGGTCCGCTCCCGCCGCTTGATGTGCGCGGCCGTCTCGAAGCCGTCCATTCCCGGCATCTGGACGTCCAGCAGAATGACCGCGAAGTCGTCCGTCAGCAGTGCCTTGAGCGCCTCTTCCCCGGACGATGCCCGCACCAGCGTCTGATCGAGCGCCGAGAGGATCGCCTCCAGCGCCAGCAGATTCTCCGGCCGGTCATCGACCAGGAGGATCTTGGCCTTCTGCACCATGGCCCGCCCTCCTCGCCCCGGCAGTGCACCGGGCGCCGCCCCTGGGGACGACTCCTTTGCGCCGCCCTTCCTTGTGCCGGTCATGGTAGCCGCACCCCGACCGTCGCCACACCCTGTCACCGTGATGTCACTGTGCACGTAGCAGGAACGCGGCAGAAGACCAGAAGGTTCCCCGCATCCCGCCCCTCTACACACTTCCGGACACCATGAGTCAACAACTCCCCGCGTTCCCGCACGGTTCCCGTCACTCGGCGCGCATCCACTGCTCCATCACCGCCAGCAGATGGTCGGGGTCCACCGGCTTGGTGACGTAGTCGGACGCACCCGACTCGATCGCCTTCTCCCGGTCGCCCTTCATCGCCTTCGCGGTGAGCGCGATGATCGGCAGGCCGGAGAACTGCGGCATCCGGCGGATCGCCGTGGTCGTCGCGTACCCGTCCATCTCCGGCATCATGATGTCCATCAGGACGACCGCCACGTCCTCGTGCTGCTCCAGGACCTCGATGCCCTCGCGGCCGTTCTCCGCGTACAGCACCGACAGCCCGTGCTGCTCCAGGACGCTCGTCAGCGCGAACACGTTACGGATGTCGTCGTCGACGATCAGCACCTTCTCGCCGCCGAACCGGATGCCCCGGGACTCCTGCGGCGCCGCCTCCTGCCGCACGGGCGCCCACTGCTCGGGCCGCCCGACCTGCGGCTCGCCCCCGGCCGCCGAGCGGCGCCGGCGCCGGAACAGCGCCGCCGGACCGTTCTGCGCGTCCTGGTACGACCGCACCTCGGCCGGCGTCTGGATCTGCTGCCCGGACAGCTCCGACCGCTCCCGCATCCCGCTCTCGGACGCCACCAGGTCCCCGGCCTCCAGCTGGGGCACGACCTGCTGGTAGCCCTGCGGCGGCAGCTCGCTCGGGTGCAGCGGCAGGTACAACGTGAACGTCGAGCCGCGCCCCGGCTCGCTCTGGGCGTAGATCTCACCGCCGAGCAGCTGCGCGATCTCCCGCGAGATCGACAGCCCCAGGCCCGTGCCGCCGTACTTGCGGCTGGTGGTGCCGTCGGCCTGCTTGAACGCCTCGAAGATCACCCGCATCTTGCCGGCCGCGATCCCGATGCCGGTGTCGGTCACCGAGAACGCGATCAGCGGCGCGTCCGCGTCGGCCAGCGAACCGGCCTCCAGCAACTGCTCCCGGATCGCCACCGGCACGTCCGTGCCGGCCGGCCGGATGACCAGCTCCACCGAGCCGGAGTCGGTGAACTTCACCGCGTTGGACAACAGGTTGCGCAGCACCTGCAGGAGCCGCTGCTCGTCCGTGTGCAGCGTGGCCGGCAGCTCCGGCGACACCCGCACGGACAGGTCCAGGCCCTTCTCCGCGGTGAGCGGCCGGAAGGTGGCCTCCACGTAGTCCACGAGCTGCACGAGCGCGATACGCGTCGGGGAGACGTCCATCTTGCCCGCCTCCACCTTCGACAGGTCGAGGATGTCGTTGATCAGCTGCAGCAGGTCGGACCCGGCCCCGTGGATCGTCTCGGCGAACTCGACCTGCTTCGGCGAGAGGTTCCCCTCGGCGTTGTCGGCGAGCAGCTTGGCCAGGATCAGCAGCGAGTTGAGCGGCGTACGCAGCTCGTGCGACATGTTGGCGAGGAACTCGCTCTTGTAGCGCATCGACACCGCGAGCTGCTCGGCCCGCTCCTCCAGAACCTGCCGCGCCTCCTCGATCTCGGTGTTCTTCACCTCGATGTCCCGGTTCTGCCGGGCCAACAGCTCCGCCTTCTCCTCCAGTTCGGCGTTGGACGCCTGGAGTGCCTTCTGCCGCTGCTCCAGCTCCGCCGACCGCTCGCGCAGCTGCTCGGTCAGCTCCTGCGACTGCTTCAGCAGCTGCTCCGTCTTGGTGTTGACGGAGATGGTGTTGACGCTGGTCGCGATCATCTCGGCGAGCTGGTTGAGGAAGTCCTTCTGGATCTGCGTGAACGGCGTGAAGGAGGCCAGCTCGATCACCCCGAGTACCTTGCCCTCGAACAGCACCGGCAGCACGATCACCTGCGCCGGAGGCGCCTCCCCGAGCCCCGAGGAGATCTTCAGATAGCCGCTCGGCGCGTTGGACACGAGGATCGTCCGCTTCTCCTCGGCCGCCGTGCCCACCAGCGCCTCCCCCGGCCGGAACGAGGTCGGCATCGACCCCATCGAGTAGCCGTACGAGCCCAGCATCCGCAGCTCGTAGTGGTCGTCCGCGCCGTCGGCCGTCGGCATCGCCAGGAAGAACGCGCCGTGCTGCGCGGCCACCAGCGGCGGCAGCTCGCTCATGATCAGCGAGGCCACGTCCTCCAGGTCGCGCCGGCCCTGCATCAACGCGGACACGCGCGCGAGGTTGCCCTTGAGCCAGTCCTGCTCCTTGTTGGCGATCGTGGTGTCGCGCAGGTTGGCGATCATCTTGTTGATGTAGTCCTGGAGCTCCTGGATCTCACCGGACGCGTCCACGTCGATCTTCAGGTTCAGGTCGCCACGCGTCACCGCGGTCGCCACCCGCGCGATGGCCCGCACCTGACGGGTCAGGTTCCCGGCCATCTCGTTCACCGACTCGGTGAGGTCGCGCCAGGTGCCGTCCACGTCACGCACGCGTGCCTGACCGCCGAGCTGCCCCTCGGTGCCCACCTCGCGGGCGACCCGGGTGACCTCCTCGGCGAACGAGGACAGCTGGTCGACCATCGTGTTGATGGTCGTCTTCAGCTCCAGGATCTCCCCGCGCGCGTCGATGTCGATCTTCTTCGTCAGGTCACCCTTGGCGATGGCCGTCGTGACCATGGCGATGTTGCGCACCTGACCCGTCAGGTTGGACGCCATGCCGTTCACCGAGTCGGTGAGGTCCTTCCACGTGCCCGCCACACCCGGCACATGCGCCTGACCGCCCAGAATGCCGTCGGTACCCACCTCACGGGCCACCTTGGTGACCTGCTCGGCGAACGAACTCAGCGTCCTCACCATGGTGTTGAAGGTGTCGGCGAGCTGCTGCACCTCACCGCGCGCCTCGATGGTCACCTGCCGCGTCAGGTCGCCGTTGGCGACGGCCGCCGCGACCTGGGAGATGTTGCGCACCTGCATGGTCAGGTTCTTGGCCATCAGGTTGACGTTGTCGCTGAGGTCCTTCCAGATGCCGGTGACGCCCGGCACGTGCGCCTGACCGCCCAGGATGCCCTCGGTGCCCACCTCGCGGGCCACCCGGGTCACCTGCTCGGCGAACGACGACAGCTGGTCCACCATCGTGTTGACGGTGGTGACGAGTTCGAGGATCTCGCCCTTGGCGTCGACGGTGATCTTCTTCGACAGGTCGCCCTTGGCGACCGCGGTCGTGACCTCGGCGATCTGACGCACCTGAATGGTCAGGTTGTTCGCCATGAAGTTCACGGACTGGGTGAGGTCCTTCCAGGTGCCGGAGACACCCTGCACCTCGGCCTGCCCGCCGAGCTGCCCCTCCGTACCCACCTCACGGGCCACGCGAGTGACCTCCTGGGCGAACGACGACAGCTGGTCCACCATCGTGTTCAGGGTGTTCTTCAGCTCCAGGATCTCCCCGCGCGCGTCCACGGTGATCTTCTGGGACAGGTCACCGCGGGCCACCGCGGTGGCGACCTGCGCGATGTTGCGCACCTGAGCGGTGAGGTTGCCGGCCATGCCGTTCACCGAGTCCGTCAGGTCCCGCCACACACCGGCGACGCCCGGCACCTGCGCCTGCCCGCCGAGCTGCCCGGCGGTGCCCACCTCGCGCGCCACCCGGGTCACCTGGTCGGCGAACGCCGAGAGCTGGTCGACCATCGTGTTGATGGTGTTCTTCAGCTCCAGGATCTCCCCGCGCGCGTCGACGTCGATCTTCTGCGACAGGTCGCCCCGGGCCACGGCCGTCGTCACCTGCGCGATGTTGCGCACCTGCGACGTCAGGTTCCCCGCCATCGAGTTGACGGAGTCGGTGAGCTCCTTCCACGTGCCGGACACGCCGTCCACGCGGGCCTGCCCGCCGAGCCGGCCCTCCGTCCCCACGTCCCGCGCCATCCGCGTCACCTGGTCGGCGAACGACGACAGCTGGTCCACCATCGTGTTCACGGTGTTCTTCAGCTGGGCCATCTCACCGGACACGTCCACGGTGACCTTCTGCGACAGGTCGCCGTTGGCCACCGCCGTCGTCACCTGGGCGATGTTCCTCACCTGTCCGGTGAGATTCCGGAACGCCGTGTTGACGGAGTCCGTCAGATCCTTCCACGTCCCGGCCGCGCCTGACACCTGCGCCTGACCGCCCAGCTCACCCTCGACACCGATCTCGCGCGCCACACGCGTGACCTCGGCACCGAAGGCCGACAGCTGGTCGACCATCCCGTTGACGGTGTTCTTCAGCTCCAGCATCTCGCCGGCCACGTCCACGGTGACCTTCTGCGACAGGTCGCCGTTGGCCACCGCCGTCGTCACCGCGGCGATGTCCCGCACCTGCGTCGTGAGGTTGCGGAACACGGTGTTGACCGAGTCGGTGAGGTCCTTCCACGTCCCGGCCGCCCCCGGCACGTTCGCCTGACCGCCCAGCTGTCCCGCCGCACCGACCTCGTTGGCGACGCGCGTGACCTCGTCCGCGAAGATCCGCAGCGTCTCCGTCATCTGGTTGATCGTCTCGGCGAGCTGCGCGACCTCACCGCGCGCCGGCACCGTCACCTTCCGCGACAGGTCACCGTTGGCGACCGCCGTCGTGACCTCCGCGATCCCGCGCACCTGGGCCGTGAGGTTGCCGGCCATGGTGTTCACGGAATCGGTGAGTTCTTTCCACACACCGTCGACGCCGGACACCCGCGCCTGACCGCCCAGGATGCCCTCGGTGCCCACCTCCCGGGCCACCCGGGTCACCTCGGACGAGAACGCCGAGAGCTGGTCCACCATCGTGTTGACGGTGTTCTTCAGCTCCAGCATCTCGCCCTCGACGTGCACGGTGACCTTCCGCGACAGGTCGCCCTTGGCCACCGCCGTCGTCACCAGCGCGATGTCGCGCACCTGAGCCGTCAGCCGCTCGGCCATCGTGTTGACGGACTCCGTCAGGTCCTTCCAGGAACCCGACATGCCGCGCACCTGGGCCTGCCCGCCCAGCTTGCCCTCGGTGCCCACCTCACTGGCCACGCGCGTGACCTCGTCGGTGAACGTCGACAACTGGTCGACCAGGTTGTTGACCGTCCGCCCGACCTTCAGGAACTCCCCGCGCAGCGGATGCCCCGCCCCCTCGGGGGTGTGCGTCCGCAGCTCCATCCGCGGCGACAGGTCACCCTCGGCGACCGCCGACAGCACCCGCCCGACCTCGGAGACCGGGCGCACCAGGTCGTCGACCAGCGCGTTCGAGTTGTCGATGGCGGCCGCCCAGGAGCCCTCACAGGCCCCCGTCTCCAGCCGTTCGGTGAGCTTCCCCTCACGCCCGACCATGCGCCGTACGCGCGACAGCTCACCCGTGAGGTGCAGATTACGGTCGGCCACCTCGTTGAAGACGGCCGCGATCTCCGACATCACGCCGTCGCCGGGCACCGTGAGCCGCTTGCGGAAGTTCCCCTCCCGCATCGAGACCAGGGCGGCCAGGAGCCGGTTCAGGGCCGCGGTGTCCACCGTCGTGGTCCCGCCTCGGGGTGATCGCTGCCCGCTCAGGGTCTGTCCGCCTTTCGCGCGCGCCTTCGTGCCTCGCGTCGCTGCGCCAGACTCCACGTTGTCCCTCCCGGAGGGGTCGACCGTCGTACTGCCGATGTAATCAGGCAGGCCCAAGAGGCTGCTGCCCGGCGAACACACAAGACACCCAGTCTGCCGGACCTTCACAAGAAGCCTGCCCAGTGTTTCACCCCCGCCCAACCCGGCCATAACAGTTCGGCAGCTTTCGCACACCGTCCGCACACCTTGAGGTGGAAACACAACTGACCGGCATCCGCGGGGACGGGGAAGGTAAGTAACCTTGCATGCGGCTGTCCAGCCACGCCGGTTCGTCCGGTCTGGGCGGTGGCACGAGCACGAGCGGGCATCGGAGGGGCGGCCGCACACATGACCACCGGACTGATCCCGGGGGGACAGCCCCCGGACCCCCGGCCGACGAGCGCGCTTCCGCCCCAGCAGCGACGCGAGCAGGACGGCCGGGAACACGCCAAGCACGTCGACGACCGGCCGAGGAGTTCTGTGATCACCGCGCGCGCGGCTGCCAGTTTCGAGCCCGTCGGGCGATCCGTCGCGACCGCCCGCGGATTCGTCCGCGACACCCTCCAGGGCTGGGGCTTCGCCGACATCATCGACGACGCCGTCGTCCTGACGAGCGAACTGGTGACGAACGCGGTCGTCCACGCGGGCACCCACGCGGACCTGCTGTGCCTGCGCCACGAGGACGCCGTGCGCATCGAGGTCGCCGACCGCTACCCCGAGCGCGAGATTCCGCTCCAGGGCTCCCCGGCCACCATGGGCAGCCCCGACCGCGAGGGCGGTCGCGGCCTCCAGCTGTGCGCGGCCATCGCCGCCCGCTGGGGCGTCGAGTACACGCCCACCCACAAGACCGTCTGGTTCCAGCTCGACCTGCCCGACCGCCCGGTGGGGACCCGCTCGGCGGGCCCGGCCCTGCCCGCGGACCTGCTGCCGCTCGCCGACAGCCGGGTCCGCGTCGCGGTCGTCCAGATCGACCGCACCGGCGCCATCTCGGCCTGGAACGAGGACGCCGAGGAACTCTTCGGCTACCCCGCCGACCAGGTCGTCGGCAAGCCCCTCACCGACCTCGCGGCCTGGCCGCACACCCCCGGCACCAGCACCGGCATCGTCGAGGCCCTCCGGCTCTCCCGCTGGGAGGGCAGCTACGGCATCCGCGGCGCCGACGGCCGCGTGATCCCGGTCTACGCCTCCCACCTGCGCGTCCGCGACACCGACGGCGACCCCTCCACGGTCTGCCTCCTCGTCCGCGATCACGAACGTGCCGTCCTGCAGTCACCGACGCGCGTTCCCGCCACCGACACCGGCCCCGCGGACGGCCAGGGCGCGGACCCGTTCGAGGTGTTCATCGGCTCCCCCGCCCTCGACGACCTCGACGGCCTCCTCCAGCGCACGGTGGAACGCGCCCGCGACATGCTCGACGGCGACTCCGCCTTCCTCCTCCTCGCGACCGACGACGAGACGGAGCTGGAGGTCCGCGCCTCCACGGGCCTGCCCTCCGCCCGCCAGCGCTTCGCCCGCGTCCCCGTCGAGGCCGGCCCCGGCCGGTACGGCTCCGCCCGCATGCCGGCCGTCCATGAGGACCTCCTCGCCGTCCCCGGCGCGGTCCCCCTCCTCAACGGCACCGGCATGCGCTCGGTCGTCACGGTCCCCCTGAAGGTCGAGGGCCGCCTCACCGGCTCCCTGGGCGTCGCGGCCGAGGGCCCCCGTCGCTACTCCAACGAGGAGGCCCTGCGCCTGCAGTTCGCCGCGGACCGTATCGCGCTGGCCGTCGAGTCGGCCCGCCTGGGCGAGCTGGAGCGGCTGCGCCGCGGCTCCCTCAGCTTCCTCGTGGAGGCCTCCGACCTGCTCGCCGGCACCCTCGACCGCGACCAGACCCTGGCTCTGATGGCGCAGATGACGGTCCCCACGCTGGCCACCTGGTGCGCGGTCTACACGATCGCCGACCAGGCCTCCGAGCCGTATCTGTCGTACGTCCTGCACGAGGACGAGGAACTCATCGACGGCATCAAGTCGCTGCTCTCGAGGATCTCCCCGCCGGACCCGGTCCCCACCCCGGGCGCCCGCGTCTGGTCGGCCCCCGGCGAGGCGGCGCACGACGCGGCCCTGCGCAGTTCGATGCGCAGCCTCGGTCTGACCGGCGGTTCGACCCACCAGATGTCCTCGGGCATCGGCCCCACCCTGGCCACGGCCTCCGCGGTGGGCGGCGAGACCGTCGTCCTCCCCCTGGTCGCCCGCAACCGCGTCATCGGCATGCTGACCCTGGGCAAGCCCACCGACGAGCACTTCCGCCAGGAGATCCTGGAGCTGGCCGAGGACCTCAGCCGCAGGGCGGCCCTCGCCCTCGACAACGCCCGCCTCTACTCCGAGCGCACGGCGATCAGCCAGTCCCTCCAGCGCAGCCTCCTGCCCCCGGAGCTCCCCGACATCGACGGCGTCGAGGTGGAGGTCATCTACCGCGCGGCCGGCGAGGGCAACGAGGTCGGCGGCGACTTCTACGACCTCTTCCCGATCAGCGACGGGGCTTACGGCTTCGCCATCGGCGACGTCTGCGGCACCGGCCCGCACGCGGCCGCGGTGACCGGCCTCGCCCGCCACGCCCTCCGCCTGCTGGCGAGGGAGGGCCTCAGCGGCCCGGCGGTCCTGGAGCGCCTCAACTCCGCGATCCTCGACGAGGGCGCCCGCAGCCGCTTCCTGACCCTCCTCTACGGCGAGATGCGCCCGCAGGCCGACGGCAGCGCGGAGCTGAAGGTGGTCTGCGCCGGTCATCCCCTCCCCCTCCGCCTGCGCCAGGACGGCACCGTCGAGCCGGCGGCCGAACCCCAGCCGCTCCTCGGCGTCATGGAGGACCTGGAGCTGTACGAGGAGACGATCACCCTCGATCCCGGCGACGTCCTGCTCTGTGTCACCGACGGCGTCACCGAGCGCCGGGAGGGCACCCGCATGCTGGGCGACGACGGCCTCGCCGACGTTCTCACCACCTGCACGGGTCTGACGGCGGGCGCGGTCGCGGCCCGCATCATGCGCGCGGTCGAGCGCTTCGCGTCGGACGCCCCGTCCGACGACATGGCCATCCTCGCGATGCGCGTGGCGTGAGGAAGGACCAGTAACGAGAAAATCCCCCCGCCCGGAAGGGCGGGGGGATTTTCTTTTGCGGAGCCCCCTAACGGAATCGAACCGTTGACCTTCTCCTTACCATGGAGACGCTCTGCCGACTGAGCTAAGGGGGCCAGTCACTTGTCGGGGTTTCCCCCGCGGCAACGGAATAGATCATACCCCGAACGGAGCCGTGTTCCCAAACTCGCTCAGAAGGCAGGTTGAAGCAGTCCCCCGAGCGCGTTGCACGCGGACACGATCCGCTGCATGTCCCGCTTCGTCAGCGAGGCGTCGACCGGCAGCGCCAGCGTCTCGTCGGCAGCCAACTCGGTCTGCGGCAACGACACGTGACGCCGGAGGCCGGACAGCCGGTGCAGCGGAGTCCTCACCGGCACCCGGCAGTCAACTCCCCTGGCCCGCAGGGCCCGTGCGAACGCGTCCCGATCGGGTCGCCCGTTCCCGGGCACCCGCACCACGTACTGCTGGTAGGTGTGCCCGTCCCCGCCGTCGGGTGTCCGTACCCCGCGCAACCGCGCGTCGAGATACGCGGCCCGCTCCCGTCGCTGTGCCACCTCGTCGTACGGGGCGTCGGGCTCCGCCTGTTCCAGCACCAGCAGTCCATACCGCTGTCCCACCTCGCGCAGCCGCCCGACGTCGGCCGGCCGGCCGAACCGGTGTACGGCAACGACGGCCGCCGTCCGCGGAGTTATGGCCGCTTCGACGGCGAGGGTGTCCAGGCAGTAGGTGACCGGGTCCACGTCGGCGAAGGCGGGAAGCGCGCCGGACCGGATGACCGCTTCCGCCACTTCGACGTTCCCGAACGCCGGCACGACGACCTCGTCACCGACTCCGACACCTGCGGCCCTGAGCAATGCGGCAGTACCCATGCCCTGGATGCTGGGCGCGGGACATGAACGTCAAGTGACAGAGAACAAAAAAGGGTTGGGCTCTGAACCGAAGTTCAGAGCCCAACCCTTTGAATGATTGTTCGGCGGCGTCCTACTCTCCCACAGGGTCCCCCCTGCAGTACCATCGGCGCTGTAAGGCTTAGCTTCCGGGTTCGGAATGTGACC
>NZ_JBIRNP010000033.1:0-46057 GCF_044331705.1 Streptomyces sp. NPDC017202
GGACACCGGGGGCGGGACGCGCGGACCGCGAAGCCCACGGCCACGCCCTCGCCCTCGGCCTCGGTCTCGCCGACGACCCCTCCCGCCACCGCGGCACCCCCCCCCGCCCCGCCCCCCGCGCCCCCCCCCCGGGCGCCCCCCCCCCCCCCCCCCCCCCCCGACCCCCCCCCCCCCCCCCCCCCCCCCCCCCCCCCCCCCCCCCCGGCCCGCCCCCCCCCCCCGCCCCCCGCCCCCCCCGCCGTCGGTCACCTGTGTCTCACGCCGTGGAGTCGCGCTCCCAGCGGTAGAAGCAGTGCGCCATCGCGTCCTTCGGCGAACGCCAGGTCGCGGGGTCGTAGGCGCTGACGTACGCGGTCAGCCGCTCACTGATGGCCCGGAACTCCGGATGCCCGGCCAGCTCGGAGATGGCGGGCGTCGGGTCCTGCTCGGCCTCGACGAGATGCATGTACACGTCGTCGAACTGGAAGAGGCTGCGCCGCGAGACGCCGATGAGGTGCGGCAGCTCCCCGCGGTCCGACTCCGCGAACAGCTTGGCGATGTCCGGGGCGGACCCCGGGGCCATCCGGGCGACGATCAGGGTCTGGTGCGTCATCCTGTCCTCCGTCCGGCTCAGTCGGCCAGGCTCGGCACGGGCCGGTGCTCCGTGGCCGCCTGCTCGATGCGGTCCCGGATCAGCGCCATCTGGACCTTGGAGTTGCGGTTGATGTTGTCCGTCATCCAGGCGTCGTCGACGGGGGCCTCGGGCTTCATCTCGAAGTCCTGGGTCCACACCATCCGGGTGCCCTGCGGCACCTCCTCGTAGCGCCACCGGATGTTCATGTAGGCGAACGGTCCGGTCTCGACGCGGCGGGCCCGCACGGTGAGCGCGGCGCGGTCCGCCTCCCGCTCGGAGACCCAGCTCCACACCTTGCCGTTCTCGTCGGGGTGCATGGTGAGCCGGAAGGTGGTCTTCCCGTCCTCCTGCTTCAGGATCTCGGCCGAGGCGTACTCGCTGAACAGCTGCGGCCAGTTCGCCACGTCGTTGGTCATGTCCCAGACCAGGTCCAGCGGCGCGGCGATGACGATCTCGTTCTCGGTGTGTCCGGACATGTCACGCCCCTGCCGGCAGAGCACTGTTGACCTGGTCGAGGAACTGCCGGGGCGTCTTGCTGCGCTCCGCGTCCTGGGGCATCGGCGTGCCGTAGCGGTTCTCCAGCTCGCCCACGATGCCGAGCAGCCCGAGCGAGTCGATGCCGAGGGCGTCGAAGCCGACGTCGTACTGCCGCTGGAGGTCGTCCGGGGCGACGGTGACGCCGACGGACTTCTTCATCAGTTCGGCCAGTTCCTCGACCGTGATGCGGTCACTCATGCGGTTCCTCTCCTTCTGCTGTGTTGCTGCTGCTCCGTGCTTCCTGGACGCGCCTCGTCACGAGGCGCCGGTGGCGCCGTGCCGCAGCACCAGCGCCGAGTTCGACCCCATCAGGCCCCGGCTGAGGACCAGTGCCGTGCGCAGTTCGGCGGGGCGGGCCCGGCCGGTCACCAGGTCGAGGTCGTGACAGACGTCGAAGACGTGCGGGGTGGGCGGGATCAGGCCGTGCTCCATGGCGAGCACCGCCGCCGCGGTGTCCAGCACCGGCGCCGCGCAGTAGCCGCGGCCGGTCCCGGTCTTCGGCGCGGTGACCGGCACCCGCCTGCCGTGCGCGCCGAGGGCGTCGGCGATCGCCAGCGCCTCGGCACGGTCCGCCTCCGGCACGCCGAGCGCGTCGGCGAAGACCACGTCGATCTCCTCCGGCGCGCACCCGGCGTCCGCCAGTGCCGCGCGGACGGCTTCCGCGAGGCCCTCCCGGGACCGCTCCCACCGGGAGGCGCCGGTGAACGTCGCCGCGTGCCCCGCGAGGGTGGCCCGCACCCGCGCCCCGCGTTCCCGGGCCGCGGCCTCCTCCTCGACGACGAACATGGCGCCGCCCTCGGCCGGCACGAACCCGCAGGCCCCCTCCGTGAACGGACGGTAGGCCCGCTCGGGGTCGTCGACGGTGCTCAGCTCCTCGTAACCGAGCTGGCACACCACCGAGTACGGGGCGAGCGGCGCCTCGGTCGCGCCGGCCACGATCACCCCGGTGCCGCGTCGCACCGCCCGCGCCGCGTGCGCCAGGGCGTCCAGCCCGCCGGCCTCGTCGGAGGCGACGACCGAGCACGGCCCCTTGAAGCCGCGCCGGATGGAGACCTGGCCGGTGCTGGCGGCGTAGAACCAGGCGATCGACTGGTACGGCCCGACGAAGCGGCTGCCCTTGCCCCACAGCTGCTGGAGCTCGCGCTGGCCGAACTCACCGCCGCCGGAACCGGCCGCGGTGACCACGCCCACCGAGTACGGCGCGTCACCGGTGTCGGCCTGGCCGAGGCGGGCGTCCTCCAGCGCGAGGTCGGCCGCGGCCAGCGCGAAGTGCGTGAACCGGTCGGTCTGGACGAGGTAGCGCTCCTCGACCGCGGCCGTCGGCTCGAAGTCCCGCACCTCGCCCGCCACGCGCAGCGGGAGGTGTTCACAGCCCTCGCGGGTGACCCGGCCGAGGGCGCTGATGCCCTCCTGGGTGGATTTCCAGAACGACTCGGTGCTGGCTCCGTTGGGCGCGACCACACCGATACCGGTGACGGCGGCACGCCGCGGACGGGGTTCGGTCATCGTTCCCTCTCCCTCTCCCTCGGCCGGTTGAGGACCACCGCCGACTGGAAACCGCCGAACCCGCTGCCCACGGAGAGCACGCTGTTCAGCTTCCGCTCGCGCGCGTCACGCGGCACGTAGTCCAGATCGCACTCGGGGTCCGGGGTCTCGTAGTTCGCGGTGGGCGGCACCACCTGGTGGACCAGGGCCAGCACACAGGCGACGACCTCGATCGCGCCGATCGCGCCCAGGGAGTGCCCCACCATCGACTTGATGGAACTCATGGGCGTGGCGTAGGCGTGCTCGCCCAGGGTCCGCTTCACGGCGGCGGTCTCGTGCCGGTCGTTCTGCTTGGTCCCCGAGCCGTGCGCGTTGACGTAGTCGACCTCGGTGGGGTCGACCCGGGCGTGGTCGAGGGCGTCCTCGACGGCCCGCGCCATCTCCAGGCCCTCGCTGGTCAGACCGGTCATGTGGTACGCGTTGCCGAAGGTCGCGTAGCCGCCCAGCTCGCAGTAGACGTGCGCACCGCGGGCCCTGGCGTGCTCCAGTTCCTCCAGGACGAGCACCGCACCGCCCTCGCCCATGACGAAGCCGTCACGGTTGGCGTCGAAGGGACGCGAGGCGTGCGCCGGATCGTCGTTGTTGCACGACGTGGCCTTGATGGCGTCGAAGCAGGCCATGGTGATCGGGGAGATCGGCGAGTCCGAGGCGCCGGCGATGCAGATGTCGGCCCGGCCCTCCTCGATCGTGTGGAAGGCGTACCCGACCGCGTCGAGCCCGGAGGTGCAGCCCGTCGACACCGTCTGCACCGGCCCGCGCGCCTCGAACCGCTCCGCCACCGTGGAGGCCAGCGTGCTGGGCGAGAACGCGCGGTGCAGGTGCGGCCGGGCCCGGCTGTGGTCCACGTCCCAGCGCTGTCCACCATGGCTGACCAGCACGTAGTCGTGTTCCAGGCGGGTGGTGCCGCCGACCGCGGTGCCCAGCGAGACACCCACCCGCCAGGGGTTCTCCCGGCCCAGGTCGAGACCGGAGTCCCGCACCGCCTCCTCCCCGGCGACCAGGGCGAACTGGATGTACCGGTCGCACCGGGCGACCTGCTCCGCGTCCAGCCCGTGTGCCGCCGGGTCGAAGTCGCACTCGGCCGCGATGCGCGACCGCAGGCCCGCCGGGTCGAAGAAGGTGATGCCCCGCGTCGCGGTGCGCCCGTGGGACAGCAGGTCCCAGAACGCCGGCACCCCGATGCCGCCCGGAGCGACGACGCCTATGCCGGTGACGGCCACCCGCCGGTTCATGAACCGACCTGCCGTCGTCCTGCCGTGCGGACCGCACCGCCGTGGGCGCCGTCCGCCGCCGCGGCGACGGGCTCGGTCTCCTCCGTGTCGACGTGACCGAGCGGCGGGCTCGGCGCCAGCGGGCCCAGGTGGAAGACCAGGCGTGCCTCGACCTTGCCCACGTTGCGGAACCGGTGCCGCATGTGCATCGGGATCATCAGCCCCTGCTCGGGCTGGAGCGGGTGCGGTTCGCCGTCGAGGTCGACCTCCAGCTGCCCGCACACCACGTACACGAACTCCTCGGAGTACGGGTGGTAGTGCTCGCCGATGCGGTCACCCGGCTGGATGAGGGCCACGCCCATGAAACCGCTGGTGGCGCCGGACGTGGTGGGTGTGAGCATGGCGCGCAGGTCACCGCCGCGCCGGGTATTGGGCTCGACCTCGCTGAGGTCCACGATTCTGGGACGGGATGTGATCACGACGTTGCTCCGTTTCGTGTGCTGTGTCGGCGGGGGCGGCCGGCGCCCCGCCTGCCGGACGGCTCAGGCGTCGGGCGAGCGGCGGTCGGTGACGAGCTGCATGCGGGCGAGGGTGAGGAGACGGTCGGCGGCCCCGTCCCGCAGCGCGGAGGCGTCCACGCCGACCGCGGAGGCGTCCAGCAGTGCCGTCAGCTCCGCCGTGCGGGCGCGGTCCGTCATGCCGAGCACCTGACCGGCGTCGGGGTCTCCGCCGCGCACGTCGACCAGGCGCACCACGACGTCGTCGCGCTGGAAGATCGTGCTGCGCAGCACCGGGCTGCCCGGGTCGTCCGCGGCCTTCTCGTCCTGCTGGGCGAGGAGTTCGGCCAGCCGCAGGCCGCCGCCTTCCCGCGCCGGGTAGTACAGCGCGTGCCGTACGGCGTCCTGCCGCTCCTCGCCCGCCGACACGTGGTGGACGGCCGGCAGCGCCGCACGGGTGAAGAAGACCCGGGCCGACTCGGGGTCGTCGAGGTCCCGGTCCTGCTCCAGGTAGGGGTTGATGGCCTCCTCGACGGCCCGCACCTCGGGCTGCCGGGCGACGTGCCGCAGCGCGGCGAGCAGGTCGCCCCGCACCTCGATGGCCCGCACCACCCGGTTGCCGTGCATGAAGAGGGAGGTGCGGATCAGGCGGGTGGTGTCGTCGACCCGCGGTTCCGGCGAGGCGTAGTCGCTGAGGATCTTCGCGACGGCCTCCTCGCTGCCCGGCTTCACCGTGAAGGTGAGCGCGTGACGGATCACGCCGTCGCCGATCCGGGGCGAGGACTGGAGCCGGCGCTCGCCGGGCTCGGCCAGTGCGGCCGGGCCGCCCGTCTCGCGGACGACGTGGAACCGCAGCGACCTGGTGTCCCGCACGCAGCTGTGCAGCGGCTCCACCATCCGGACGTGCTCCTCGCTGTTGACCCAGGTGAGGAACGGCGGGGCACTCTCCCACTCACTGGTGATGAGCCACTGGGAGGGGTTCTCGATCGACTGGCACAGCTGGTCGCTGACGTGCCCGGGAACCGCCGCGATCTGGTTGCAGAGCTGCTCGTACGCCTCCAGGAACTGCTGCTGGGCCCCGTCGTAGACGTCCACCAGCAGGACGACCCGCAGGTGGGAGCCGTCGAAGACGGACTGGGAGACGCGCTGCGACACCTGGCGCGTCAGGTGTTCGGAAGCGGGGGCGGACGTGGTGGTCATGGTGGGGATCTCCTTCGGGGGGCGAGGCGGAACCTCGGCCGCGGTGAGGCGACGTGAGCGTGTCTTGATCCTGTGGCGGTCCGCACCGGTGCGCGACCGGGAGGGACTGGGTGGGTGACCGGCTCCCCTCGTCCGTGTGAGGTTGCGTCACCTGAGGTGCGCGAAGACGACGAGGTTCTCCGTGTAGTCCTTGATCGTGCGGTCGTAGTCGCCCGCGCAGGTGATGAGCCGCACCTGGGCGTCGGGGGTGTCCCCGTAGACCCGTTGGCTGGGGAAGTGGTCCTTGTCGAACTTCTCGACGCTGTCGACCACGAAGACGGGCGTCCGTCCGTCGGCCCGCCGCACCCGGAAGACGTCACCCTTCTTGAGCGCGTTCAGTTCGGCGAAGACGGCGGCGGAGGTGGCGGTGTCGACGTGCCCGGCGATGATCGCGGTGCCCGTCTCACCGGGCGAGGCGCCCTTGGCGTACCACCCGACCAGGTTGGTGTCGTGCGGCGGCGGGGCCTGGAGCTGCCCGCCCGCGCCGATGGCGAGGTCGGTGAAGGGGGCGTCGACGGAGATCTTCGGGATGAGCAGCCGCACGGGGCTGGACCGCGGCAGGTGTTTTCCCACCGGCCCGGTGCCGGGCGAGGCCGGTGCGGCGGCCCGCGGGTCGGACGGCGGACTGGGCGCGCCCGCCTGCGGGGTGTCGTTGCCGAGCAGGCGCACCGCCAGCAGCAGCAGGCCCCCGGCGCACAGCATGGTCAGGCCCCGACGGGGCCGCCGGGCCGGTGCCGACCTGTCGGAGGGGGAGGCGGAGGAGTGGACGGCCATCTGAGGTGACCTCACTAGCTGGTTCACGGCGGCGGGACGGGCGGGGGGCGGAAAGCGATCCGGGCCGCCACGTCCAGCTCAGGTGGCGGCCACGGCTGCTATGTCGCCCGGCACGGGTCAGGCCAGGCCGGCGGCCGACTTCTTACGGCGCGCGGCGTACAGGCCGGTCGCGGCGACGGCCAGGACGGCCAGGCCGCCCGCGGTCGTGGCGGGCGCGTCGAGCGCGCCGCCGCCGGTGTGCATGCCGCCGCGCGGCTTCTCCTCGTCGTCCTTGCTCCAGGAGGAGTCCTTGCCGTGCTCGCTGTCCTTCTTGTACGTCTCCGGGTCGTGCTTCGGGTCGCGTGCGGTGCCCCAGTCGTCGGCCTTGATCGTGTTCAGCGCGCCGCCGCCGGTGTGCATGCCGCCGCGCGGCTTCTCCTCGTCGTCCTTGCTCCAGGAGGAGTCCTTGCCGTGCTCGCTGTCCTTCTCGGACGTCTCCGACTTGGACGCCTCCGACTTGGACGCCTCCGAGTCGTGCTTCGGGTCGCGCGAGGTGCCCCAGTCGTCGGCCGTGACCGCGGTCAGCGCACCGCCACCCGTGTGCATGCCGCCGCGCGGCGCGTCGTGCTTGCTGCCGTGCTCTTCCTCCTTGCTGTACGAGGAGTCGTCCTTGCTGCCGTGGTCCTCTTCCTTGCTGTACGAGGAGTCGTCCTTGCTGCCGTGGTCCTCTTCCTTGCTGTACGAGGAGTCGTCCTTGCTGCCGTGGTCCTGCTCCTTGCTGTAGGAGGAGTCGTCCTGCTCCCAGTCACCGCCCGCCGCGTACACGCCGGGCGCGGCGATGGCGAGGGCGGCCGAAGCCGCCGCGGTGGCCAGGATCATGCGTGTCGAGCGCATATGAGGGTCCTTCCGTCGGCCGGGCAGCTGGCAGTTCGTCAGCTGAGAGAACCCGGCCCCGACGTGATCCACCGTCAGCCACTCCGCCGGGTTCCACCACTCGAAGCGCTCAGCCGGGTGAGGGCGGGTGGCACTCGGGGGAACGACGAGGGGGCTGTGCCGGCCTCCCGGGGGAGAGCCGGCACAGGCCCCGCGGACACCGCCACGGCATCCGACGACCGGTCAGGCGAGGTCCAGCACCGTGGTCAGGACGCGCCGCAGCACCGGTTCGGGATCCGGGACCGGGCCGGGCGAGCGCCAGGCGACGAACCCGTCCGGCCGCACCAGGACGGCACCTCCGACCGCCGTGCCGTGCCGTTCCCGCCAGTCCGCGCCGTCCTCGGGCACCAGCGCGGCGTCGGGTCCCGCTCCCACGCGGTACGACACGAGGGGGACGGACAGTGCCTCGGCCAGCCGGACGGCTGCCTCGTGCCAGCCGTTCGGCCCGTCGGCCCCGGCATCGCCGTCGCTCAGCAGGACCAGGGACCGCTCGTACAGGTCGAGCGTGGACAGCCGCCTGCCCTCGTGCCGGACCCACAGGTGGGGCGCCCGGGTGCCGGGGGCGCCGTCGAGGGCGAGCTTCTCCGGGACCACCGGCGAGGTGGGGTCGGTGCCGACGACGGCGCCCTGCGGGTAGCGGTAGCCGAGGGCCACGTTGAGGATGCCGCGCTGCGGCCCGCCCGCGCCCGCGCCGGCCGGCGGGGCGAAACCGGGGTGGCTGTGCTCGGCCGACCGGACCGCGGCGCGGGCACTGGTCGCCTCCGCCACGGGGCGGCGCTCGAGGTCGTAGGAGTCCAGCAGGCGGTGCCCCGCCCAGCCGCCGAGCACCGCCGCCAGCTTCCAGGCCAGGTTGTGCGCGTCCTGGATGCCGGTGTTGGAGCCGAAGGCCCCGGTGGGGGACATCTCGTGGGCCGAGTCGCCCGCCAGCAGGACGCGGCCCGAGCGGTAGCCGCGGGCCACGCGCTGGGCGGCGTGCCAGGGCGCCCGCCCGGTGACCTCGATGTCGAGGTCCGCCCGGCCGACCGCCCGCCGGATGTGCTCGGCGCAGCGCTCGTCGGTGAAGTCCTCCAGCGTCTCGCCGCGTTCGGGGTGCCAGGGGGCGTGGAAGACCCAGTTCTCCCGGTTGTCCACCGGCAGCAGCGCGCCGTCGCCGTCCGGGCTGGTGAGGTAGCAGACGATGAACCGGCGCTCGCCCACCACGTCGGCGAGGAGACGGGAGCGGAAGGTGATGCTGACGTTGCTGAACAGCTCGCCGGGGCCGCTCTGGCCGATGCCGAGCTGCTCGCGGACGGGGCTGCGGGGGCCGTCGGCGGCGACCAGGTAGTCGGCGCGGATCTTGGTGTGCTCACCGGTCTCCCGGTTCTTGACCAGCGCGGTGACCCCGTCGGAGTCGGTGTCGAACGACAGCAGTTCGGTGGAGTACCGCAGGTCGCCGCCGAGCGTCGTGGCGTGGTCGAGCAGGACCGGCTCGAGGTCGTTCTGGCTGCACAGGCACCAGGAACTCGGGCTGAAGCGGGCCAGGCCGCCGCCCGGGTCGATGTCCTTGACCAGCCACTCGCCCGCGTCGTCGACCAGGTCGCGCGCCTGGAGGATGCCGTGGTTGTCGGCCAGGGTGGCCGCGGCCCGGTGGATCGCCGGCTCGACGCCGGCCACCCGGAACAGCTCCATCGTGCGGACGTTGTTGCCGCGTCCGCGGGGGTGGCGGGAGGTGCCGGAATGGCGCTCCACCAGGGTGTGGCGCACCCCCATCCGGCCCAGGAACAGCGAGGTCGACAGGCCCACCAGGGAGCCGCCGACGATCAGGACGGGGACCCGGTGGATCGGGCCGCCCGGTTGGTCGGTTCTGTGTTTCATGATGTGTCTCCAGCACGTCGTGTCCGCCGACACGGCCGTTTGCGGCCGGACGGCCGGGACTGTCATGCATGCCCCGCCCGGCGAACGGCGGCCCAGGCTTCACCCGCCTGACGGTGCGTGACCGCGGTGGCCGGAGCTCCGGCGCGCGCGAGGGCCGCCGCACGCGCCGGGGAGACGGTTCCGGCGGCGGCGACGGCCCTCGCGGGGTCCGTCCGGGCCGTTCACGACGGCCCTTCGGAGGCTGCTACGGGTCGCTCAGATGCCCGATCCGAGGGAGTTCGTCGTGTAGGCGCACTCCGTGTAGATGTAGCCGGACTCCAGCTTCGCGGTGTCCGTGGCGGGCGTGGAGGAGGTGGAGGAACCGCTCGACGCCGACTTGTGCACGAAGTAGGTGGTGCCGGGGGGCAGGCTGATCGTGCGCTGCGGGTAGTTCTTGCCGCCGCTGCACGGCTCGAAGCCGGGGGTGAGGGTACTGCCCAGGGAGTACGCCTTGCAGCCGCCGCAGGCCTTGAGGGTGAGGCTGCCCGTCACCGGGCCGGTGTAGAGGACGGTGACCTCGTCGGGGCTGTCGTTCTTCACCGTGACCGAGATGCTGCCGCCGGACCGCGTCGTGGGCAGGGTCTTGCCCGCGGCCGGCAGGGTCTGGGCGATCTCCGCCGCGATCGCTATCTTCTTCGCCCGGGGCGTGTTCTTGGCGGTCCGGTGGGCCGAGACGTACTCGTTCATCGTCGTCTGCGCGGCTTCGAAGTCACCGTCCCGGTACTGGTCCACACCGCAGGTGTACGTGCCCGAGTCGGCGCTGCTCGTGGCGCGTCCGGCGTCCTTGGTGAGGGCGGCCTCGATGCCCGCCTCGTCGCCCGGCAGGTCCGCGATGCTGGAGCCGAGGTCGCGCAGCCGCTCGACCGCCGTGCAGGGTTCGGCGCCGGAGAGGCCCTTGACCTCGCGGGTGACGGCGGCGGCCACGGCCGGCTGGACCTTGGCGGCCTGGTCGGAGTCGGGGAAGGTGGTCAGCAGTTCGCCGAACTGGGACGCCCAGGTGGACTGGTCGGAGGCCAGGCCCCGTGAGGCGCATTCGTACAGGGAGGTGGCCAGCCGGTCGTCGGGCCACTTCTCCAGGGTGCCGAGGTCGGTGGAGGGCAGGGCCTCGGGGACCGTGCGCAGGTAGGTCAGGGGCGCTATCGCGGTGCAGTAGTCGGCGTCCTCGTACGGGGCGGCGACCGTGGTGTAGAAGGTCTTCATCCGGGTGGGCACCCGCTGGGCGGCGCGCGAGTCGGGGTGGTCGGACCTGAGGTCCTCGTAGGCCTTCAGCGCCTTGCGGTAGCCGGCCCGGCCGCTGCCGAAGTCCTCCTTGCCGGACGCCGTGACCAGCCTGTCGGCCTCGTCGAGCCGGTCGAGGAGCATCTGCTCCGTCGCCTCCTCCCGCGCGTCGTCGTACAGCACGACGCCGCCGGCCGGTACGGCGAGCAGGACCAGACCGAGCAGCAGGGCGAGGGGTGCCCGTCGCACGATCGCCGTGCGGGAGCGCAGGCCGACGAGCGCGCCGTGCGCCGCGACCCCGGCGAGGAACACGGCGTACAGCAGGAGGGCCGCCACCGGGACGCCGTCCGGGTCGGCCGGGAGGGCCACGAGCAGCAGCACGGCGGTGGCGGTCCAGCACAGCAGCATGAGCACCCAGCGGCGCAGCAGCGCGTACCCGAGTCCCAGGCCGCTGAGGTTGAGGACCGCGACCGCGACGGCGCGCGCGCCGTCCGGTGGCGCGGGCGGTGCCGGTGGCGGCGCCGACGGCATGGGCGGCACCTGGAAACCGTGGTCGTGCATGCCGTACTGATCTGCGGACATGGCTGTCCTCCCCCATCAACAGCGCCCGGACTTCGGTGACTTGTCAGTCTACGGGTGCCGTTGCCCTGCTGACAGGGATGTCCGGCGCCCTCTCTGCCCGGAGGGACCGGCGCGCTGGAACGGAATGGGGGCATCCGCGCGACCCCCGGCCCGGCGCGGGGGACCGCGCGCCGACGGGACTAGTAAATGAAAATGGTTATCGATAGCGTGTGGGGGTGCGCGGCTCGGCGTCCCCACCCTCCGGTGGGGCTTCGCCGGGCTGCCCCGACGTCTGAACCCGCCGTGGGAAAAGGGGAACTGTGGCTCATCTGCTGATGGTCGAGAGCTGGGTCGGATCGATGAGCAGGCTGCTGCCCCGGGCGATCGGGGAGGGCGGGCACACCTTCACCTTCCTCACCCGCGACCTGCACCACTACCTGCGCTCGGCCCCCGAGGGCGCGGCGCACCCGCTGCTCGGCGCCCGCAACGTCATCACGGCGGACACCAACGACGTCGAGGCCCTGCTCCCCGAGGCCGAACGGCTCCACACGGCCCTGCGCTTCGACGGCGTCCTCACCTCCTGCGACTACTACCTGCCGGCCGTGGCCCGCATCGCCGACCGCCTCGGCCTGCCCGGCCCCGGCCCCGAAGCGGTCGGCAACGCCTGCCGCAAGG
This sequence comes from Streptomyces sp. NPDC017202, assembly GCF_044331705.1. Lineage (NCBI taxonomy): Bacteria > Bacillati > Actinomycetota > Actinomycetes > Kitasatosporales > Streptomycetaceae > Streptomyces > Streptomyces sp. NPDC017202. The sequence continues at coordinate 11,676 of NZ_JBIRNP010000033.1, forward strand.
ACGCCACCCGTCGCGTCCTCGCCGAGGCCGCGGTGCCCGGCCCGCGCTTCGCCCTGCACGAGGAGTGGGACGACCTCGCCCGGTCGGCGCGGGAGATCGGCTACCCGCTGGTCGTCAAGCCGGTCGACCTGTGCGCCGGCATGTACGTGCGCCGCGTGGACGACGAATGCGAACTCGCCGACGCCGTACGGGCGCTGGCCGGATTCCCGGTGAACGCCCGCGGGCAGCGGCGGTCGTCCGCCGTCCTGCTGGAGGAACTGCTGGACGGACCCGAGGTGAGCGTCGAGACGGTGTCGCACGCGGGCGCGGTCCAGGTGGTCGGCGTCACCGACAAGAGCGTCGGCGGGGCACCCGCCTTCATCGAGACCGGCCACATGTTCCCCGCCGACCTGCCGCCCGCCGACACCGAGGCCGCCGAACAGACCGCCCTGGGCGCGCTCAAGGCCCTCGGCCTGACCGACGGGGTCGTGGCGCACACCGAGATCAAGCTGACCCCCGACGGACCCCGCGTCGTCGAGGTCAACCCCCGTCCGGCCGGCAACCGCATCACCGAACTCGTCCGCCACGTCACCGGCGTCGACCTCGCCGCCGCGTTCGTGGACGTCGCCCTCGGCCGCGCCCCCGACCTGCGGCCGGCCGACACCGGAGTGCGCAGCGCCGCCATCGGCTTCCTGGTGCCGGACCGCGCCGGCACCCTGGAGGCGCTCGACGGCACCGGCGTCCGGGACGCGGACGGCGTGCTCGAGGTGGAACTCGCCGAGCCCGGCCGGGCGGTGCGGGCCGCGGGCAGCAACAACGAGTACCTGGGGCACGTCATGGCCGCCGACACCCGCGGCCCCGGCGCCCGCGCCCGCGTCGAGGACCTGCTGACCGGCCTGCGCACGGGACTGGTGGTCCGATGACCCCCACGACCCTCCCCACCTACGACACCTACGACGACCTCGTCGCCCGCGTCCGCGACGGCGCCCTCGGCCCCGACCCGGCCACGCTGCGGATCGCCGTCGCCTTCACCACCCGGCAGGCGGTACGCCACGACGGGCGCGGCACCGGCTACCGCAACGAGGTGCTCAGCCTCCGCCTCGGCGAAGCCGTCGGCTCCTGCGCCGTCGAGCCGGGAGAACTGCCGGACAGCGTCCTCGACGACTGCGTCGGCGCCGACGTGGCCCGGCTCCTGCGCCACCCCCTGCCGCCGGTGCGGGTCGCCGCCCTCGACGCCTACCTCATGCGGGTCACTCCGCACACCCCCGAGCACGGCGCCCGGCCGGTCCCGCTGCCCGCCGGATCCTCCCTGGTGAAGTCCCGCGCCCGTGCCCGCGCCGTCGTCGACCTGCTCGACCTGCCCGCCGGGGCGACGGTCCTCGTCGTCGGCGTCGTCAACTCCCTGCTCGAAACGCTCCGTTCCCGCGGACTCAGGTACCTCCCGAGCGACCTCAAGGGCGGCACCACCGAGTGGGACGAGCCGGTCCTCACCGACGCGCTCGCCGCGGCCGGCCGCTGCGACGCCCTCCTCGTCTCCGGCATGACCCTCGGCAACGGCACCTTCGACCCCCTGCGCCGGCACGCGCTGACGCACGGCAAGCAACTGGTGGCGTTCGCCCAGACCGGCAGCGCCGTCCTGCCCCGCCTCCTCGGCCACGGGGTGAGCGCGGTGTGCGCCGAGCCCTACCCCTTCTTCTGGCTCGACGGCGGGCCGGGCACCGTCCACCGCTACGGCTGTCCGGGAGGTGTGCGATGACGACGACCGCCGTCCTGCCCGACGCGCGCCGGGAACTCCTGGCGCTGCTCGGCCGTACGCCCGTGGTGCGCGTCACCGCCGACCTGCCCGGCGCCCACCCCGGCTTCTGGGCCAAGCTGGAGGCCCTCTCGGCCGGCGGGATGAAGGCGCGGGCCGCGGTGTCCATGCTCCTCGGCGCCCGCGAACGCGGTGAACTGCGCCCCGGAGCACCGGTGGTGGAGTCCACCTCCGGCACGCTCGGCATCGGCCTCGCCTTCGCCGGACAGGCCCTGGGCCACCCCGTCGTCCTGGTCGGCGACCGCGAACTGGAACCGTCCATGCGGCAGTTGCTGCGCGCCCACGGCGTCCGCCTGGAGATCGCCGACCGGCCCGCCCCGCAGGGCGGCTGGCAGGCCGCCCGCCTGGCCCGGCTGCGCGAACTCCTCGCCGAACTGCCCGGCGCCTACTGGCCGGACCAGTACAACAACCCCGACAACAAAGCCGGTTACGCCTCCCTCGCCGCCGAACTCGCCACCCAGCTCGACCATCTGGACATCCTGGTGTGCAGCGTCGGCACCGGCGGTCACAGCGCGGGAGTCGTCGCACCGCTGCGCCGCCACTGGCCCGCACTGCGGCTGATCGGCGTCGACGCCACCGGCTCCACCATCTTCGGCCAGCCCGCCCGCCCCCGCCTGATGCGCGGCCTCGGCAGCAGCATCCATCCGCGCAACGTCGCCTACGACGCCTTCGACGAGGTCCACTGGATCGGCCCCGCGGAGGCCGTCGACAGCTGCCGCAGGCTCGCCCGGGGCAGCTTCGTCACCGGCGGCTGGAGCACCGGCGCGGTCGCCCGCGTCGCCGCCTGGGCGGCCCGCGTGCACCCCGGCGCGGTCGTCGCGACCGTCTTCCCCGACGGACCGCACCGCTACCTCGGCACCGTCTACGACGACGACTTCACCACCGCGCACGGCCTCGATCCCGCCACCGCCGCCACCCGGCCCGTGGAGATACCGCACCCGCACACCGCCGAGGCGACCGGCTGGGCCCGCTGCACCCGGGTCACCGACCCCCTCGGAGCCCTCCCCGCCCAGGAGGGAAGCCGGTGAGGACCGACCTGCGGACCGTACGCCTCGTGCTCGCCGAGCCGCTGCGGATCTCCCGCTCCACCATGGCCGCCCGCGACGCCGTGTGGCTGACCGTGGAGCACGACGGACTGCGCGGCCACGGCGAGGCCGTCACCAGCGTGTACTACGGCCTCGACACCGCCACCCTGCTGCGCCTCCTGGCCGCCGTCGACCTGGACCGCTTCGCCGACCCGGAGAGCGCCCTGGAAGCCCTGCCCCGCGTCGTCCCCGACGCGCCGCCGGCGGTGACCGCCGCCGTCGAGGCCGCGCTCCTCGACCTCGTGGGCAAGCGCGCGGACACGCCCGTCCACCGGCTCCTCGGGGCACCCGCGCCCCCCGTGGCCGCCACCGCCCGCACCCTCGGCATCACCTCCCTCCCGCACGCGGCGGCCGAGGCCCGGCGGCTCGCCGCGAGCGGCTTTGGGATCATCAAGGTCAAGGCCGGCGCCCCCGACCCCGAGGACGACGTCGAACGCGTCCGCGTCGTCCGGGACGCGGCGCCCGGCGTACGGCTGCTCCTCGACCCCAACGGGGCCTGGACGCTCGGCCAGGCGGAGGCGCTGCTGCCCCGCTTCGCCGACCTCGGCGTCGAGGCCGTCGAACAGCCCCTCGCCCCCGGCGACCCCGAGACGCTGGCCGCCCTCGCCGAACGCTCACCCCTGCCCGTCATCGCCGACGAGGACGCCGTCGGCCTGGAGGACGCCCGCCGCCTCGCCGGACGCGTGCACGGCGTCAACGTCAAGCTCGCCAAGTGCGGCGGCGTCCGGGCGGCCCTGCGCGTCGCCGAGGCCGTCGAGGGCAGCGGCACCGCGCTGATGCTGGGCTGCCTCACCGCCAGCAGCCTCGGCCTCGCGCCCGCCGTCCACCTCGCCGACCGGGCCCGCTGGGCCGACCTCGACGGACACCTGCTGCTCGCCCACGACCCGTGGAGCGGCATCGGCGGCACGGACGGATTCGTCCGCGCGAGCGACCGGCCGGGACTGGGGGTGACCCGTGCGGACCTGGCGTGAGATACGTCGCTTCCCCTTCGCCGTCCGGCTCCTGCTGGTCAACCAGCTCGGCGTGAACACCGGCTTCTACCTCCTCGTCCCCTACCTGGCCGTCCACCTCGGCGAGAACCTGGGCCTGTCGGCGGCCGTCGTCGGCATCGTCCTGGGCGTGCGCAACCTCAGCCAGCAGGGCCTGTTCCTCATCGGCGGCTCCGCGGCCGACCGGCTCGGCGCGCGGGGCGTCATCATCGCCGGGTGCGCCCTGCGCACGGTCGGGTTCGCGCTGTTCGCACTGGGCGACGGGCTGCCGGTGCTGCTCGCCGCGTCGGTGCTCAGCGGACTCGCCGGCGCCCTGTTCAACCCGGCCGTGCGCACCTACCTCGCACAGGAGGCGGGGGAGCGCAAGGCGGAGGCGTTCGCCCTGTTCAACGTGTTCGCCACCACCGGCGCCCTGATCGGCCCGCTGCTGGGCAGCGCGCTGCTCCTCGTCGACTTCCGCACCTGCGCGCTGACCGCCGCCGGCGTCTTCGCCGTCCTCACCCTGGCGCAGGCACTCGTGCTGCCCGCGCGGACGGTGCCGCCCAGCGGGGGCGGTGTCCTCGCGGACTGGCGCGAGGCGGCCGGCAACCGGGCCTTCCTCGGCTTCGCCCTCGCCATGGTCGGCATGTTCACCCTGGAGAACCAGCTCTACCTGCTGCTGCCCGACGGCGCCCGGCGGGCCACCGGCTGGGACGGCGCCGCGGGCCTCGTCCTCCTCGTCGGCACGCTCACCAACCTCACCCTCCAGCTGCGCGTCACCCGCGCCCTCAAGTCACGCGGCCACGGCGGCCGTTGGATCGCCGTCGGGCTGACCCTGATGGGCCTGGCGTTCCTGCCCCCCGCGGCGGTGTCCGGCTCGTCGTCCGACGGGTGGCTCGACGCCGTGCCCGTCCTGCTCGGCGCCCTCCTGCTCCACCTCGGCATCATGATCGCCTCGCCGTTCGTCATGGAGCTGATACCCGGCTTCGGCCGCCCCGAGCTGACCGGCACCTACTTCGGGATCTTCTACGTCGTCTCGGGTGTCGCCGCCGCCCTCGGCAACGCGCTCGTCGGCCAGGCCATGGACACGGGCGGGCGGACCGGTGCCGGGTGGCTGCCGTGGGTGTGCTGCGCCCTCCTCGGCCCGGCGTCGGCGGCCGGGGTGGCCCGGCTGTACCGGCGCGGTGCGCTGCCCGGAAGCCCCGGAAGCCCCGGAAGCCCCGGAGCCGTTGCCGTGGCGTCGGCTGCTCCGACGGCTGCACCGGCCTCCCCGGCGCCGTCGGCTGCCCCGGTGGCTTCCGCGGACCCGGCGGGTCCGGCCGGGGAGAGGAGCAACGCGTGACGGTACCCCCGGGCACGAACCTCCTCACCGACCGTCCCGCGCTCTACGAGGCCCGCTTCCCCGACCCCGACCGGCTGGCCGGACGCTGGGCCGAGGACCGCCTGCGCCGCCACCACGCCGGTCCGCGGGTCCTCGACATCGGCTGCGGCACCGGTCGCGACGCCGCCCACCTGCACCGGGCCGGCCGCACCGTGACCGGCGCCGACCTCTCCGAGGCGATGCTCGGCCATGCCCGCGCCCACCACCCGGGTCCGGCCTACCTGCGGGCCGACCTGCACGGCTTCGACCTCGGCCGGGCCGCCTTCGACGCGGTGATCTGCCTGGACAGCTCCCTGCTGTACTGCCACACCAACGAGCAGCTCGACGGCTTCCTGGCCTCCTGCCGGCACGCCCTCGGGCCCGGCGGGCTGCTGGTCGCGGAGATGCGCAACGGCGCGTACCTCCTGGGCCGCACGGACCTCCTCGACACCCCCAGGGCCGACACCTTCACCTGGCGGGGCGTCACCCACCGCTCCGTCACGACCCTGTCCGTCGACCGGCACGCCCAACTCCTGCGCCGGGTGCGGGTGTGGGACGCCGGCGACGGCACACCGCCCGTCGAACAGCACTCCGCCTGGCGGCTCCTGTTCCCGCAGGAGCTGCGGCACCTCCTCGCCGCGCACGGCTTCGAGGTCCTCGAACTCCACGACGGTCCGGGCCCGCGCACCGAACCCCCGTGGCGCGAGGGCGACCCGCCCCGCACCACGGCCGACGGGGACCGGCTGCACCTCGTGGCCCGCCTGAGCAGCGCTCCCCGAGCAGCCCGCGCCCCGTTCGGCTCCGCCCCCTTCCACCCGTCTCCACCCGATCCCACTCCGAGGAACAGCCATGCATGACGAACATCTCCCCGGCCTGCGCCGACGCGGCTTCCTCGCCGCCGGGACGGGGGCCGCCGCCCTCGCCCTCGTCGGCTGCGGCAACGGCACCGGCGACGACCGGGCCGACAGCGGGGACGGCAAACCCCGCAAGGGCGGGCGGCTGCGCGCCGCGTTCGCCGGCGGCGGCGCGAGCGAGACCCTCGACCCGCACCTGGCCAACCTGTTCGCCGACGTCGCCCGCGCCAAGGCCCTCTACGACAAACTCGCCGACTACGGCCCCGACCTCTCCGCGCGGCCCCGCCTCGCCGCCTCCTGGGAACCCGACAGCACACTCGCCCGCTGGCAGGTCACCCTGCGCGAGGCCACCTTCCACGACGGCAGGCCGGTCACCGCCGAGGACGTCCTGTACAGCTACCGCCGTATCGCCGACCCGAAGCAGGCGTACCGGGCGAAGGCGTCCCTGGAGCCCGTCGACCTCGACGCGAGCCGCGCCACCGGCACCCGCGGCATCGAGTTCGTCCTCAAGCGGCCGACGGCCGAATTCCCCAACGTGCTCGCCGCGTTCGGCGCGTACATCGTCCCCGCGAACGCCGGCGGCCTCGACACGAAACCGGTCGGCTCCGGGCCCTTCCGGTTCGTCTCCTTCGCGCCGGGCCGCTCGGCCGTCTTCCGCCGCAACGACGCCTACTGGGACGGCGCCCCGCACCTCGACGAGCTGGAACTCGTCGTCGCCAACGAGGAGTCGGCCCGCGTCAACGCCCTGCTCGGCGGCCAGGTCGAGTACGCCCACGAACTCAGCCCCACCACCGCCCGCGCCCACGAGGACGGGGGGCGGATCGACATCGTGCGGCTGCGGGGCAGCGCCATGCAGGGCTTCTGCATGAAGACCGACCGCGCCCCCTTCGACGACAGGCGGGTGCGCGAGGCGTTCTTCCTCATCGCCGACCGCCGGGAACTCGTCGACGGCGCCCTGTCCGGCGCGGGCGTCGTCGGCAACGACCTGTTCGGCAAGGGCTACGAGTACTACGCCGACGGCCTCCCGCAGCGCACCCAGGACCTCGACCGGGCCCGCGCCCTGCTGAAACAGGCCGGCGCCGAGAAGCTCAGGGTCACCCTGGACACCTCGGCCGTCGCCGCAGGATTCACCGAGGCCGCCGGCATCTTCCGCGACCAGGCCGCCCGGGCCGGAGTCACCGTCGACGTGCGGACGGGCAGCAAGGACTCCTACTGGAGCGACATCCTCGACAACGGCACCCTGTGCTGCTACCGCTCCGGCGCCATGCCCATCGAGGCCCACATCTCGCAGCGCCTGCTCACCGGCTCCACCACCAACGCCACCAAGTGGCGGCACCAGGACTTCGACGCCCTGTACCAGCAGGCGCAGTCCACCCGCGACAAGACCGAACGGGCCGCCGTCTACGAGCGCATGCAGCGCCGTCTGCACGCTGAGGGCGGTTTCCTCATCTGGGGGTTCGCCGACTGGATCATCGCAACCGCCCGCAACGTCAAGGGCGTCGAGACCGCGGCGCCCGCCAACACGCTCGACTGGGCCCGCTTCGACAAGGTCTGGCTGGCGTGACGAGAAGCCCGAAGGCGAGCGGCCCGCGCTCGTTCGTCGTCCGGCGGCTGCTCCTCGGCGTCGCACAGACGGTGGCCGTCGTGCTGCTGGTCTTCGCGCTCACCGAGGCGCTGCCGGGCGACGCGGCCGTCGCCCTCGCCGGCGACCAGCCCGACCCCGCGCGCATCGCCGCGATCCGCGAGGCCATGGACCTGGACCGGCCGGCGTACGCGCGCCTCGCGGACTGGGCGGCCGGCCTGTCGCACGGCGACCTCGGCACCTCCCTGACCTCCGGCCGCCCGGTGTCCGGCTACCTCGCCGACGGCTTCGGCCCGACCCTGCTGCTGGCCTGCCTCACCCTGGCCCTGCTCGTCCCGCTCGGCCTCGGCCTGGGCGTGCTCGCGGCCCGCCACGAGGGCCGGTTCGTGGACCGCCTGGTCAGCTCCGTGACGCTCGCCGTGTACGCGGTCCCCGAGTTCGCGCTCGGCGTCCTGCTGGTGACGGTCGTCGCGCTGGAACTGGCCTGGCTGCCACCGACCGCCGTCGGCTACGGCACCGACCTGCTCGCCCACCCGGCCGCCCTGGTCCTGCCGGTGCTCGTCCTGCTCGCCCGGCCGGTCTGCTCCCTGTCCCGCCTGGTCCGCGCCGGCATGGTCGACGCCCTCGCCTCGCCGTACGCCGCCCACGCCCGCCGCTGCGGCGTCCCCGGCGTCCGGGTCCGCTACGGCCACGCCCTGCCCAACGCCCTCGCCCCGGCCGTGCAGCAACTGGCCCGCACCGCCGACTGGCTGCTGTGCGGGGTCGTCGTCGTCGAGGCGCTGTTCGTCGTCCCCGGCCTCGGCACGGTCCTGCTCGACGCCGTCGCCGAACGGGACGTACCGGTGGTGCAGGGCCTGGCCGTGGTCTTCGGGGTGCTGACCGTCCTGCTCAACCTGGGCGCGGACCTGGTGACCCACCGGCTGACGCCCCGCGGGGAGGTGGCGGCGTGACCCGCGGCCGCTTCGTCCTCGGCCTCGCCGTCGTCGCCGTCCCGCTCGGCCTCGCCCTCCTGGGCCCCGCCCTCGCCGGCGAACCGGGCCCCCGCGCCCTGTCCTTCGCCCCGGGCGACGGTCACCCGCTCGGCACCGACTTCGTCGGCCGCGACGTGTGGCGGCAGGTCCTGCTCGGCGGCCGTACGGTCGTCCTGACCGCGCTCGCCGCGACCGCCCTGGCCTACCTGGTCGCCCTGCCCGTCGGACTGGCCGCCGCGCTCACCCACGTGCGGCGCCTGGAGGAACTGCTGATGCGGCCGCTGGACGTGCTGCTCGCCGTACCGTCCCTGCTGCTGATCCTGCTCGTGGCGTCCGTGTTCTCGCCGGGCGCGGCCGGGCTCGCGCTGCTCGTCGCGCTGGTGAACGTGCCCGACGCGGCCCGGATCGTGCGGGCGGCGGCGGGCGAGGCCGCCGCCCGTCCCGCGGTCGAGGCGCTGCGCATGCAGGGCGAGACCCGGTGGCGCATCGCCGTGGGCTACGTCGGCCGGGCCGTCCTGCGCACCCTCGCCACCGACGCCGGGATCCGGCTGACCGGTGTGCTGTACCTGGTGTCCACGGCCGCCTTCCTCGGGGTGGGCGTCGCACCGGACGCCGCCGACTGGGCGGTCATGGTCGACCGCAACCGCACCGGACTGTTCGTGCAGCCCTGGGCGGTCGTGGTGCCCGCCCTGCTGATCGTGGCGCTGACGACGGGCACGAACCTGCTCTTCGACGCCGCCCTGGAGAAGACCCCGCGACGGAAGGGACGACGTCCGTGAGCCACGACACCGCCGCCGCGGCGGAGATCCGGGACCTGCGCGTCGAGATCGACGGGCGGGCCGTCGTCGACGGCGTCAGCCTGCGGGTGCCGCCCGGCCGGGTGACCGCGCTGGTCGGGGCCTCCGGCAGCGGCAAGACCACCACCGGACTCGCGCTGCTGGGGGAGTACCCGCCCGGCGCCCGCGTCACGGGCGAGGTGCTCCGCCCCGGAGACGGACCTGTCGGATACGTGCCCCAGCACCCCGCGGCCGTCCTCAACCCGGCCCGTCGCACCGGTGCCCTCCTCCACGACATCGCCCGCTCCCGGGTCCGTCATCTGCCGCGCGCCGAACGCCGCACGGCGGCCCGCGAGCTGGTCCTGCGTGCTCTGGACGACGCCCAGCTCCCGGACGGCGAAGAGCTGCTGCGACGCCGTCCGCACCAGCTCTCCGGCGGCCAGCAGCAACGGGTCGTGCTCGCCCAGGCCCTCCTGCTCGGCGCCCGCGTCGTCGTCGCCGACGAACCCACCACCGGCCAGGACGCGTCGACCAAGGAACGGATCGTCGCGCAACTGGCGGCGGTCGCGGCCCGGGGCATCGCGGTCGTGCTGCTCAGCCACGACCTGGACGTGGTGCGCGCCCTCGCCGACGAGGTCCTGGTGATGCGGGCGGGCCGGGTCGTGGAGTCGGGCCCGGCCGAACGGCTGTGGCTCGCCCCCCGGCACGAATGGACCCGCCGGCTCCTCGACGAGAACCGGGCGCGACCAGCACGGGACACCGGCGCCGAGGCCGCCCGGCCCGTCCTGACGGTGCGCGGCCTGACCGCCGTCCACGGCGCCACCACGGTGCTGCGCGTCCCACGGCTCACGCTGGGAGCCGGCGAGTGCCTGGCCGTCGTCGGCCGGTCGGGCAGCGGCAAGACCACGCTCGCCCGCTGCCTGGCCGGGCTGCACCGCGACCGCACCGGCGAGATCCTGCTCGACGGGACACGGCTCCCGCACAGCCTGCGGCACCGCGACCGGGACCGGCTCGCCGCCGTGCAGTACGTGTTCCAGGACGCCCGCGCCGCGTTCGACGAGTTCCGGCCCGTCCTCCCGCAGGTCGCCCGCACGGCGGTCCGGCTGCGCGGCACCGACGAACGCACCGCCGACGCGGAGGCATCGGCGACCCTGGCCCGCCTCGGCCTGCCGGCGGACCTCGCCCACCGCCCGCCCGGCACCCTGTCCGGGGGCGAACTCCAGCGGGCCGCCCTCGCCCGCGCCCTGCTCGCCCGGCCCCGCGTCCTCGTCTGCGACGAGATCACCTCCGGCCTCGACCCGGTCACCCGGCGCGGCATCCTCGACCTCCTCGCCGGCCTCGTGCGCGACGGTGACGGCCTCGCCCTGGTCCTCGTCACGCACGACCTGGACACCGCGCGCCTCGCCGACCGCATCGCCGTACTGGAGGCGGGAGAACTGGTCGAACAGGGCCCGGCACAGCGGATACTGACGGCCCCCCGGCATCCGTTCACCGTCTCGCTGACGGAGGCCGCGGCACGTCCGGGGGCGGGCACGCGTCCGTGACGGGAGTCAGGGGCCGGGATGCCCGCCGGGCGTGCCGGCCGGCCCGGCCGTGACACCCGGCGGTACCCGGGCCGTGACACCCGGCGGTACCGAAGAGGGGCGGCCGCCCGGCGGTACCGGGCCGGGCCCCCGGTCGCGGGCTCAGCCCCCGGCCAGCAGCGCCGCCAGGTCCTCCGGGCTGCGCGGTCCGACCCTCCCTCCGGACAACAGGCCCTGACCGGCGAGCAGTCGGGCGACCGCGATGCCCCAGGGCAGGCGCAGGCCCGCCTCGTGGAGCAGGTCCGTGCGGGCCAGCGAGACGTCCGCCGGACCGGTGTGCGCGCCGGACGGGGTGAGCAGGGCCGCGTCGTCGGCCCAGCGCAGGGCGAGATCGACGTCGTGGGTGGCCATCACCACCGTCGTACCGGACGCGCGCAGCCCGTCCAGCGTGGCGAGCAGCCGTTCCTGGCCGTCCGGGTCGAGCCCGGCGGTCGGCTCGTCGAGGATCAGCACGCGCGGCCGCATCGCGACGGCGCCCGCGATCGCGGTCCGCTTGCGCTGTCCGTAGGACAGCAGGTGAGTGGGCCGGTCGGCCAGGGCGGTGATGTCCAGCGCGGCGAGCGCCTCCTCCACCCGGGTCCGCACCTCGGCGTCGGGCAGCCCCAGGTTCAGCGGCCCGAACGACACGTCCTGGGCGACGGACGCGGCGAACAGCTGGTCGTCGGGGTCCTGCACCACCAGCTGCACGGTCGTCCGCAGCCGGGTCAGCCCCTTGCGGTCGTACCCCACCGGCCGTCCCTCGACCGTCAACGTGCCGGTCCGCGGGCGCAGTCCGCCGCTGAGCAGCCGCATCAGGGTCGTCTTCCCGCTGCCGTTGCGGCCCAGCAGGGCGAGGGCGCGCCCCGCGCGTACCGTGAAGTCGAGATCCTCGAGCACGGCCGGGCCGTCCTCGTACCCGAAGGAGACACCCCGCAGGGCGACCAGCTCGCTCATGACAGGGGCCTTTCCAGGACGAGGGTGAGGGCGGCCAGAGCCACCAGGAGGGCGGCCGCGGCCACCGTGAAGCGCGCGGAGACGCGGGCCTCGGGCACCAGGACGCGCAGGGTGCCGTCGTAACCGCGTCCGGCGAGCCCGGCCTGCAGCCGCGCCGCCCGGTCGAAGGCCCGCACGAACGCGGTGGCGCCGAGCCCGGCGAGCGAACGCCACTCGGCGGCCCGGCTCGTGTGCCCGAGCCGGGCCGCCTGCGCCTCCCGGATCCGGCGCATCGAGTCCAGCAGCAGGAAGCTCATGCGGTACGTCACCAGGGCGACGTCGACGACCGGCGCGGGCACGCCCGCCCTCACCAGGCGGGGCAGCAGATCCGACATGGGCGTGGTGAACGCGAACAGCAGCACGCCGAGTGAGGCGGCCGAGGTGCGCAGCATCAGCTCCCCGGCCCGCACCGGGCCACCGTCGGCCGGGGACACGAACCCGTCGGGCCCGCCCACCTGGACGAGGAGGGTGAGCGCGCCCGTAGCGCAGAAGCCCAGCGGGACCCGGTAGGCGCGCCACAGCCGGCGGGGCGGCACCCCCGCCGGACCCAGCAGCAGGGCGAGTGCCGTCAGCAGTACCAGGGCCGCGCCCGGCCAGGGCGGCAGGGAGACCGCGAGCAGGGTGAGGCCGAGCCCCAGCACGGCCTTGTCCACGGGATGGCGGTGGCGCCAGCGACTGCTGTGCGCCGCCGCGTCGATCGGCAGCACGTCCGATCAGACCCGTTCCTGCGGGGACTTGCCGGCGTCGGGCGCGCTCACGTCGTCCCGTGCCTCGGCCCCGTCCCGTGCCTCGGCCCCGTCCCGTGCCTCGGCCCCGTCCCGTGCCTCGGCCCCGTCCCGTGCCTCGGCCCCGTCCTGTTTCTCCTCCAGGCGGGCCAGCGCCCGCAGTTCGCCCTGGCGGCGGCCACGGCGCACCCCGAAGTAGTAGGCGAGGACGCCCGCGCCCAGGGCCGCCTGGAGGGAGAACAGCGCCGACTCGATCTCCCCGGACGGAGGCTCGTACAGGGGCGAGAACCACGGCTCGTAGTCCGGCTCCAGCTCGGTGATCGCCGTCTCCGCCTCGCCGTCGGAGCCGGTGAACGGCTGCTCCTTGTGGTCACCGAGACCCAGGGCCAGCGGCAGCACCGCGAGCGCGAGCACGGCGAGCAGCAGCAGGAGGTTGATCTTCGTGTTCCGCTTCACCGGGTCACCGCCCCGGTCGTGTCCGGCTTCCGGTTCCGGCCCCCGGTCACCAGCACGCCCAGCCGGGTCAGTTCGCCCTTGCTGGACTGCACGAGGAGACGCATCACCAGGACGGTGAGGAGCCCCTCGCTCACGGCCAGCGGGATCTGCGTGACGGCGAAGATGGACCCGAACTTGCCGAGCGCGCCCAGGAACCCGCTGCTCGGGTCGGGGAACGCCAGCGCCAGCTGCACGCTGGTCACGCAGTAGGTGGACAGGTCGGCGACGAACGCGCCGGCGAACACCGTGACCATCAGCGGCAGGCCGTAGTGCCGCAGCAGGCGGTACACGCCGTATCCGGCCCACGGTCCGACGATCGCCATCGAGAACACGTTGGCGCCGAGCGTGGTCAGGCCACCGTGCGCGAGCAGCAGGGCCTGGAAGAGCAGGGTGATCGTGCCCAGCACGGCCATGATCGGCGGCCGGAACAGGACGGCGCCCAGGCCGGTGCCGGTGGGGTGCGAGCAACTCCCGGTCACCGACGGGAGCTTGAGTGCGGACAGGACGAACGTGAAGGCGCCGGAGGCACCGAGCAGCAGTGTGCTCTCGGGATGCTCCCTGACTTCACGGGTGAGCGACCGGGCTCCGTGGACGACGAACGGCGCCGACGCGACGCTCCAGGCGACCGCGTGCGCCGGAGGCAGAAAACCCTCGGCTATGTGCATGGCTCAGCAGACCCTCTCCAGCACCTCGTGGATGGTTGACGCGCCTTGGCCGGTCTCCTGGCTGACGGGTACCACCGCCCGTGCTCCGCCTTCCCGGGTCCGTGAGGACCCAGTGGCTGCCCGCGAGGGCCGGAGCCGGACTTCCCGATCACAGTGGCGAGGGCCGCACCGGCATCACACCGGATTTCCCGTTCACCAAGGCGTGGTGACAGTAGTGCGAGGACAGGGGCGGTGACAAGCGGGAACGGGGGCGCACGGGCGGCGGACGCGGGGTGCCGGCCCGGCGCACACCGGCCCCGCCGGGGCCGCACCGGGGCCGCGCGGACACCGGTCGGCGGCCCTTTCGGCCGGGGTGCACCGGCCGGTCGGCGGCCGTGCCGGTTCCGGCACACCGGTCGGTCGGCGGCCGTGCCGGTCCGGAATCCGGAGGGTCAGCGGCCGTGCCAGTCCAGGCACACCACGAGCGCGTCGTCCTCCGTCACGGACCCGCCGCGGTGCCCCGCCAGTTCGCGCAGCACGGCACGCGGGACCTCGGCCGCCGGCAGCAGCCGGGTGGCGGTGATCGCGCGGGCCAGGGCGGCGTCCCCGTACGTCCCTCCACCGGGCGGGGACACGGCGTGGACGCCGTCGCTGACGAACACCAGCCGGTCCTCGGGCTCCACCTGGAACGGCTGCGCCACGTAGTCGGTCTCCTCGAACATGCCCAGCGGCAACTGGGCGTCCAGGTCGACGGGTTCGACGGTGCCCGCCCGCAGCCGCAGCAGCCGCGGTGAGCCGGCGTCCACCACCTGGGCCCGGCCCGTGGCGACGTCGACCTCCAGCATCAGCACCGGCAGGTGGCGGCGGCCCCGGTAGTGGGCGTGCACCGCCTGGTCGGCCAGCGCCGCCTGGTCGGCGATCGGGAGGCCGGCCCGCCGCGCGTTGCGCAGCGCGCTGACCGCCAGGTTCGTCAGCAGCGACGCCTCCGTGCCGTCGCCCATGCCGTTGTTGACGTACAGGGTGAGGCGGTCGTCCGTCGCGGACCAGTCGAAGTTGTCGCCGCGGACGGCGTAGGCGGGCTCCAGCTGGGCGCCGAGCGCGTATTCGGGGCCGGTGCCGGAGCGGGCCGGGAGGAGCTGCCACTGCATCTCCGCGGCCAGGGTGAGCCGTCCCCTGCGCCGGGCCCGCAGGTACAGGTCGGTGGCCCGCTCGGCCACGACCACCTCGTGCCCGAGCACCTGCGCGACCTCCGCCAGCTCGCCCAGCACGTCCCGCACCCCGCTGTCCTCGGGCAGCGTCACCGACAGCACCCCGAGCCGGTCGCCGCGCACCGAGACCGGCAGGTGCGTCCGCACCCGCCCGCTCCCGGCCGGTTCGACGTACGGCTCCTGCGCGCCGAACGCCCGGCCCGCGGCGCTGCCGTGCACCGGCACGGGCTCCTGGTCCCGGGGTCCGGCCACCGGCTGCAGCGACGTCAGACCGTAGTCCGCCATGAGCAACTCGGCGGAGAGGGCCGCGTACTGCTCGACCAGCGCACGGCGGACGGCCTCGACCAGTTCATGAGGTGCCGCCTTCCGCAGGGCACGCTCGGCGGTGACGAATCTGTTCGTGACGGGGGATACCACGACGGGAATAACACCGATCCTTCGCTCGGGGGCCGGTTCGCCGGCCGGGGGTGTCCCGCGCGCCGGGCGGCGCGGCGGGTTCGAGGGGTGCCGGGGGCGGGGGAGCCGCTGGGGCCTCTCGTGGGGATCAGGCCGCGCTCGCGGGCCCCGGTGCCTGATCCGGCCTGATCCCCGCGAGAGGCCCTAGTACCCTGGCGGTCGTCCCAGTGCCTGCGAGAGTGTGACCGTGACTGCCTTCCGCCATCGCCCGGACCCCGACGAGGTCGCACGGGTGACCGCGACGGCCGCCGAGCTGCTGGAAGTGCTGTGGGGGCGGGCCTCGACGGCGCCCGCGTCCGCGTCCCAGCTGCGCGTGCTGTTCGTCCTGGAGCACCAGGAGGGCATCAACCTGCGCACCCTCGCCGACTCGCTGGCCTCCACCCCGCCGTCGACGAGCCGCCTGTGCGACCGGCTCCAGGCCGCCGGGCTGGTGGAGCGGGTGGTGAGCCCCTCCGACCGGCGTGAACTACGGCTGCGGCTCAGTGGCCGGGGGCGGGCCTTCCTGGCCGACCTGCGGGAGCGCCGGGAGCGGGAGCTGCGGGCGGTGCTGGCGGGGATGCCCGCGGGGAAGCGGAGCGCGTTGCTGGAGGGGCTCGACGCGTTCTGCGAGGCGGCGGCGGCCCGGGCGCACGACGGGCTCCCGGACTCCGGCAGCCGTACGGCCTGACCGGCGGACCGCGGCCGCGACCGTGGCCGCGCCGGCACCGGCCGGCGCCGGGAGCCGGCATCCGGGGCGGCGCCCCGACCGGGACCTGCACACAAAGCACACATATGAGCACTGCTACCCCGAGCCGCCGCGAACCTGTACGGGCCGTGGCCGGGATCTCGGGGGAGACGGGAAGGGCATGGACCGGCCCGCGCGGGTTACTCCGTCCCTCATGGCACGGACATCGAGAACCCGACCCGACGAGCAGGCGGACCGCCCGGGGCCGGACGAGCAGGTGGAGCGCCGGGCGCCGGACGATCCGAGCGGACTGCCCAAGCGGTCCTGGTCGGCGGTGCTGAAGGGCACGCTGAAGGAGTTCAAGGACGACGAGCTCACCGACCGGGCCGCCGCCCTGACCTACTACGGGGTGCTGTCGCTGTTCCCCGCCCTGCTGGTCCTGGTGTCGCTGCTGGGGGTCGCCGGCAAGTCGGCGACCGACCAGGTGCTGGAGAACCTCCAGAAGCTCGCCCCGGGGTCGGCCCGGGACATCATCAGCGACGCGGTCACCCAGCTCCAGGGACGGGGCGGCGTCGGCTCCGTCATGGCGCTCGTCGGCATCGTGCTGGCGGTGTGGTCGGCCTCCGGTTACGTCGCCGCCTTCATCCGCAGCGCGAACGCCGTGTACGACATGCCGGAGGGCCGGCCGGTGTGGAAGGTGCTGCCGGTCCGGGTCGGCGTGACGGTGGTGCTCCTCGTGCTGGCCGTGATCAGCGCCCTGATCGTGGTGTTCACCGGGGGCATCGCCCAACGGGCCGGTACGGCGCTGGGCATCGGCGACACCGCGCTGACCGTCTGGTCGATCGCCAAGTGGCCGGTTCTGGTCGTCCTGGTCACCATGATGATCGCGCTGCTGTACTGGGCGACGCCCAACGTCAAGGGCCGCGGCTTCCGGTGGATCACGCCGGGCAGCGTGCTGGCCCTGCTGGTCTGGCTCGTCGCCTCGGCGGGCTTCGCCTTCTACGTGGCCAACTTCGCCTCGTACAACAAGACCTACGGCACGCTCGCCGGTGTCATCGTGTTCCTGGTGTGGCTGTGGATCAGCAACATCGCCATCCTGCTCGGCCTCGAGTTCGACGCGGAAATGGCCCGCCAGCGGGCGGTCGCCGGCGGACTGCCCGAGGACGAGGAGCCGTACGTGCCGCCCCGGGACACCCGTGCCTGGAGCGAGGAGGACCAGCGCCGTATGGAGTGACGGGCGCTCCACGGTCTTCCGTTAGGGACCGCCCGACGCGGGAAGTCGCAGCTCATGGGTGTTCGGGAGGATCTGAGGGACGGCGACCACCGACTGACGCGGAAGGTGGCGTCGTGGCGGTCGCCCGCCGCGCGGCAACTGCTTCCGGCGGTGGAGGAGGCGGCGCAGCACACCAAACTCTGGTGGGGCGCCGCCTTCGTGATGGCCGCGGCCGGGGGCCGGCGGGGACGCCGGGCCGCCGTGGCGGGCGTGGTCAGCATGGGCGTGGCGGAACTGGTGTCCAACGGCGTGGTCAAGCAGCTCCGGTACCGGCCCCGGCCGCCGAAGGAGTGGATCCCGCACGAGGAGGTCCACGACCGGCCCGACTCCTCCTCGTTCCCCTCCGGGCACACGGCGGCCGCCGTGGGCTTCACCGCCGCCGTCGCGGCGGTCTGGCCGCCGGCCGGCGCCCTGTGCGCGGTGCCGGCGGTGATGGTGGCCGGCGAACGCGTCCACACCGGAGCCCACTACCCCTCCGACGTCGCCGTCGGCGCGCTGATCGGCCTGGCCGCCGCCGCGCTGACCCACCGCGCTCCCCGCCCGGCCGTCCGCGCGGCCGTCCGCGCGGCACTGTCGTGAGGCGCCCCGGGAACGCCGCCGCCGCGGCGCTCCCGCGGGGGCTCTGACGTGTGAGCGCTGACGTGGAGCCGGACAGCCGGGGCCGGGCAGCCGTGTTCATGAGCGGACCCCGCCTGCTCCCGCGGGCCGGTTCCGTCAGCCGGCGAGCGTGCGGTGCGGCGGGCGGCCGTACGCGGAGCGGTACAGGCCGGCGAAGCGGCCCGGATGGAAGAAGCCCCAGCGGGCCGCCACGTCGGTGACCGTGGTGCCGTCGAGCGGGTTCGCGGCCCGCAGGTCGTCGTGCGCGTGGGCGAGCCGGACCCGGCGCAGGTACGCCAGCGGCGTGGTGTCGAGGTGCCGCCGGAAGACGTACTGGAGGGCCCGCACGGTGACGTGTGCGGCCGCCGCGATGTCGGCGACCGTGACCGGTTCGGCGGCGTGGTCGTCGATGTAGGCCAGCGCACGGCGCAGCGTCGCCGGCCGGGCGTCGTTGCGGTCGGTCGCGGTCGGCTCGGTGAGCGCCGTGTTGGGGAACGCGGCGAGGACGCCCGCCGCGAGGTGCTGGGCGGCGGTCGCGGCGACCAGCGGCTGGTCGGCGACGCCGGGCGCGGCCAGCACGTGGTCGCGCACGTAGCCGATCGTCTGCCGCAGCTGCCGGGCCGCGGCCGGGGAGTGCGGCCGGTGCCCGGTCAGCCGGACCGGCCCCGGCCTGCGGCCCGGGGCGGTGGCGGCCACCTGGGCGAGCAGGTCGGTGTCGAGCATGGTGATGTTGTAGCGGGCCGCGCAGATCCGCCCCGAGTACGGCAGCTCCGGCGGCGCGAAGGACACCACGTCGCCCGGCCCGAAGGCGT
This sequence comes from Streptomyces sp. NPDC017202, assembly GCF_044331705.1. Lineage (NCBI taxonomy): Bacteria > Bacillati > Actinomycetota > Actinomycetes > Kitasatosporales > Streptomycetaceae > Streptomyces > Streptomyces sp. NPDC017202. The sequence continues at coordinate 30,493 of NZ_JBIRNP010000033.1, forward strand.
CCTCCACTCCGTCGAAGGTGTGGTCCCGGATGGTGCCCTCGTGCACGAGGCACAGGCAGATCCGGCCCAGCGGGGTGACGGAGTAGCTCATCTCGAAGCCGAGGTCGAGTTCGTCGACGGTCACCGAGGGCATCGCGGCGCGGCTGACCCTCGTCCGGCCGGCCTCCGGCCCGCCGCTGCCGATGCGCATCCTGGCGTAGGCCCGGCTGAGGAAGTCCTCGGTCAGGCCGAGGTCCTCACTGTCGAAGAGCAGCGTGTCCATGAATCCTTCGTCCGGCGGGTCGAGCGGCCCGCACACGGTGCGGAGGGGCGGCAGCCGGCCGGCTCCCGCCCCTCCGCACATTTTCCCCGCATCCCGGTGCGCATTCGTTTTCCGGATCGCCACCGGTGATGTTGTTCGTCCGCGGTGCGGCCGGACCGGCCCGTGCTGTGCAGGCTGGACAGGGACGGCGCGGTGACGCCGCACTGGCCGCCCGCGCCTTCGCGGGCTCCTGACGAGGGGAAACACACGTGGAATGCGACATGGCCCCGGAGGAGGACGTCGAGGCGCGGGTCGCCGCCCTGCAGGAGGAGGTGGCCCAGCTGCGGCAGGCCGTCGCCTCCCACGCCGTGGTCGACCAGGCGATCGGAGTGGTCGTCGCCGTGGGACGGCTGCGGCCCGAGCAGGGCTGGGAGGTGCTGCGGGAGGTCTCCCAGCGCACCAACACCAAACTGCGCGAGGTGGCCGAGTACGTGGTGCAGGGCGCCCACTGCCGCTGGCTCCCCGACGAGATCCACCGGGCGCTGACGGACGTGCTGGCCCGCGTGCGGTCGGCGTCCGCCGGGCGCTGACAGGCGCGTCGGCCCGCGTGCGGCCGGCCGGGGCGGACATCCGGCACGGTACCCGCGACCTGCGGTTTCCCGACTTCCGGACGAACTCTCGGTAACCCCGACGGTGACGTAGGGTCGGCCTCCGGGGAGTGACACCGGAGGGGGAAGACGTGCCGCTGGAATCCGTGCGGTTCGCCGTCCTGGGGCCCGTGCGCGTGCACCGGGGCGAGACCGAGCTGGAGCCGGCCGGGCGGCAGGAGCGGGCCTTCCTGGCCCTGCTGCTGGTCGGAGCGGGCCAGCCGGTCGGCATGGACGAGATCATCGACACCCTGTGGGGGACCGCCCCGCCCCGCAGCGCGGTCAACGTGGTCCGCCGGCACGTGGGGTCGCTGCGGCGCCTGCTGGAGCCCGGCCTCGCCGCCCGCGCGGAGGGCCGCTGGCTGCTGCGGGACGCCGGCGGCTACCGGCTCGCGACCGACGCCGACTCACTGGACCTGGCCCGCTTCCGCGCCCTGCGCCGGGCCGCGGAGCGGACGGCACGGGAGTCGCCCGAGCGGGCCCTCGACACGCTCACCGAGGCGCTCGCCCTGTGGCGGGGACCGGTCGCCGCCGGCCTGCCCGCGGCGGCCCGCGCCCATCCGGCCTTCGACGCGGTGGACCGCGAACGCCTGGCCGCCGTGCGCGAGGCGGCCGACGCCGCCCTGCGCGCCGGACGTCCCGCGGCCGTCCTGCCCCACCTGCACCGGGCCGCCGCCGCCCATCCCCTGGACGAACCCGTGCGGGCCGCGCTGATCCTCACCCTGGCGGCGGCGGGCCGCCGGTCCGAGGCGCTCGCCGTGTACGACGCCGTACGGACCCGGCTCGCCGACGAACTGGGGATCGATCCCGGTGCGGAACTGCGCCGGGCCCGCGAGACCGTGCTGCGGCCGGGGCCCGGCGTGGGCGGGGCCGCGGGGTCCGGACCGGCCGACGCGCGGCCGGGCGCGGACGCGTCCGGCGCTCCCCCCGCGGGACCGGGCGGACCCCCCGTCCCGGCCCCCGGGGAGACCACCGCCGCTCTCTCCGCCCTCCCGGTCCCCGCCCAGCTCCCGCACGACATTCCGGCGTTCACCGGCCGCAGCGGCGAACTCGACGAGATCCTCGCCCTCACGCCCCGCGACGCGACCGCACCCGACACCGTGGTGATCAGTGCCATCGGCGGCATGGCCGGCGTCGGCAAGACCACCCTCGCCGTGCACTGGGCGCACCGCGTCGCCCACCGCTTCCCCGACGGCCGGCTCTACGTCAACCTGCGCGGCTACGACCCCTCCGGCGCGGTCATGGAGGCCGGCGAGGCCGTCCGCGGCTTCCTGGACGCCCTCGGCGTACCGCCCGACCGGATACCGCACGGCGTGGACGCACAGGCCGCCCTCTACCGCAGCGTGCTGGCCGGGCGGCGGGTCCTCGTCGTCCTGGACAACGCCCGCGACAGCGACCACGTACGGCCCCTGCTGCCCGGCTCGCCCGGCTGCCTCACCGTCGTCACCAGCCGCGACTCCCTCTCCGGGCTGGTCGCCGCGCACGGCGCCCACTCCCTGACCCTGCGGCCCTTCGACACCGGGCAGGCACGGGCCCTCCTCGTCCGCCGCCTGGGCGCCGAACGGGTCGAGGCCGAACCGCGCGCCGCCGACGAGATCACCGAACTGTGCGCGGGACTGCCCCTGGCCCTCGCCTGCGTCGCCGCGCGCGCCGCCGCACACCCGCACTTCCCGCTGTCGGCCGTGGCCGCCGAACTGCGCGAGGCGCACGGCAGCCTCGACGCGTTCGCCCGCTCCGACGCCTCCGTGGACGTCGGCACCGTCTTCTCCTGGTCCTCCCGCCGGATCTCCGACGCGGCGGCCCGGCTGTTCCGGCTGCTCGCCCTGCACCCCGGCCCCGACTTCACCCTGCCGGCCGCCGCCGCCCTGGCCGGACTGCCGGTCCGCCGCACCCGGCCGCTGCTGGCCGAACTGACCGGCCTGCACCTCGTCACCGAGCACAGCCCCGGCCGGCACGCCTTCCACGACCTGCTGCGCGCCCACGCCGGCGAACTCGTCGAGGAGCGGCACACCCCCGCCGAACGGCGGGCGGCCCTGCACCGGCTGCACCACCACTACCTGCACACCGCCCACGCCGCCGACCGGTTGCTCGCCCCCAACGCCGACCCGCCCACCCCACCGCCCGCACCCGAGGGCGTCCACCCCGAACCGCTCGCCGACGACGACCGGGCCCTCGTCTGGCTCACCGCCGAACACGCGGTGCTCCTCGCCGTCGTCGACCACGCCGCCACCACCGGGCAGGAACGTCTCGCCTGCCATCTGGCCTGGTCCCTGGAACCGTTCTTCGACCGCCGGGGCCACTGGCACGACGCGCTCACCGTCCAGCGCACCGCCCTCGACGCCGCCCGACGGCTCGCCGAACCCGCCATGGAGGCCCGCGGGCTGCGCGGCCTCGCCCGCATCGAGGGCCGGCTCGGCCTGTACGACCGCTGCCGGCCCCGCCTCGAAGAGGCCCTCGACCTGTTCACCGCCCTGGGCGACGACACCGGCCGTGCCCACACCCACCGCAGCCTCGGCTGGGAGAGCGAGCAGCGCGGTGACCTGCCCGGCGCCCTGCGCCACAACCAGCTCGCCCTCGCCCTGTTCCGGGCCCTCGGCGACCGGGCCGCGCAGGCCAGCGCCCTCAACTCGGTCGGCTGGTACCACGCGCTGCTGGGCGAGCACCGGCAGGCGCTGACGCACTGCTTCGAGGCCCTGACCACCCTCCAGGACCTCGGCGACCGCTACGGCCAGGCGGCCACCTGGGACAGCATCGGCTACGCCCACCAGCACCTCGGCCGCCACCCGCACGCCCTCCTCGCCTACCGCAACGCCCTCGCCCTCCTCGGGGACCTCGGCGCGCCCTACGCCGAGGCCGACATCCTCGCCCGGGCCGGCGACACCCACCACGCCATGGGCGACGAGGACAGCGCCCGCGCCGCCTGGACCGAGGCCCTCGCGCTCCTGAGAACCCTGGACCACCCCGACGCCGAGCGGGTCCTGGCCCGGCTGGAAGGACGGGACGGGCAGGCCGGTGCCTGCTGACCCCGTCGTGACGCGGTTCGAGGTGCTGGGACCGGTGCGGGTGTGGCGCCGGGACGCCGAACTCGACCTCGGGTTTCCCCAGCAACGCGCCCTGCTCGCCCTGCTCCTGGCCTGCGCGGGCCGGCCGGTGCCCACCGGTGAGCTGCTCGCCCTGCTGTGGCCGGGGCGACCGCCCGCCAGCGCGCCGAACGTGGTGCGCCGTTACCTCGGCGCGCTACGGCGCCTGCTGGAGCCGGAACTGCCGCCCCGCGCCCCCGGCCGACGCCTGCTGCGCCGTCCCGGCGGCTACCTGCTGGACGCCGCCCCGGACGAGGTCGACCTGCTGCGCTTCCGCGAACTCACCCGGCAGGGCAAGCGGGCGGCCGCCACCGGCCGGGCCGAGACGGCGGCCCTGCGCCTCGTCGGGGCACTGGGGGAGTGGCGCGGACCGGTGGCGATGGGCATCCCCGCCGCCGCGCGCGAGCACGTCCAGTTCACCGCCCTCGGCCGCGAACTCCTGGAGACGGCCCGGCTGGCGGCCGACGCCGCCCTGCTCTGCGGCCGGGCCGCACAGGTCCTGCCCGCCCTGCGCCGGGCCACCGCACTCGATCCGCTCGACGAACCGCTGCACGCCCGGCTGGTCCTGTCCCTCGCCGCCTGTGGCCTCCAGGCGGAGGCCCTCGCGGCGTACGAGGAGGTCCGCCGCCGGCTCGCCGCCGATCTCGGCACCACTCCCGGTGCCGAACTGGCGGCGGCCCACACGCGCGTGCTGCGCCAGGACGTGGGCCGGCTGACGGCGGGGCCGCGCGTGCGCCTCGGCCGGCAGGCCCCGGCAGTACGGGTGGGCCCGGACCCGCGGGACGCCGACGGCACGTCGGGCGCCGCCCCCGCCGTACCGGACCGGACGGCGTCCGCGGGGCACGCCCGGCTCCCCCCGGATCCCGCCCGCTTCACCGGGCGCGCGGCCGAGCTGGAGTGGCTGACGGCGGCGTGGGACGCGGCCGAGAGCACCGTGGGGACCCCGGCGGCCGTGCTCGTCGGGGGCATGGCGGGCGTCGGCAAGACCGCCCTCGCCGTGCACTGGGCCCACCGGGCCGGCGGCCGCTTCCCCGGCGGTCACCTCTACGTCGCGCTGCGCGGCAGCGACCCGGCGGGGCGCGCGGTACAGCCCGAGGAGGCGCTGCGGACGGTGCTCACGGCCCTCGGCGTCCCCGCGGCCCGGATGCCGGCCGGGCCGGCCGCCCTGACCGGCCTGTACCGCACCCTGCTGGCCGGCCGGCGCGTCCTCGTGGTCCTCGACGACGCGGCCGGCACGGAACAACTGCGTCCGCTGCTGCCCGCCGCACCGGGCTGCCTGGCGCTGGTCACCAGCCGCCACGCCCTGCCCGGCCTCGTCGCCTCGGGCGCCCGCCCGCTGCGTGTGGAGCCGCTCCCGGCCGAGGACGCCCGCGCGATGCTGGCCGGGCTGATCGGCGACGGCCGGACGGCCGCCGAGCCCCTGGCCGCCGACGAGATCGTCGCCCGGAGCGGCCGGCTGCCCCTCGCGCTGGCCGCCGTCGCCGAACGAGCGGCCGACCGCCGGATGTCCCTCACCGACCTCGCCGCCCACCTGCGGGCGACGCGGGGCACCCTGGAGGCCTTCGCCGACCCCGGTGGAACGGCCGACGTCCGGGCCGCCTTCCTGGGCTCCTACCGACTGCTGAGCCCCGAGGCCGCCCGGCTGTTCCGGCTCCTGCCCCGCCACCTCGGGACCGACATCACCCCGGCGTCGGCGGCGACGCTCACCGGGCTGCCGGTCCGCGGGACCCGCCGGCTCCTCGGCGAACTCGCCGAAGCCCACCTGATCACCGAACCCGCTCCCGGCCACCACACCCTGCACGACCTGCTGCGCGCCTTCGCCGCCGAGCGCGCCGAACCCGCCGAGCGCGCCGAACCCGCCGAGCGCGCCGAACCCGGCGAGCGCGCCGAACCCGGCGAGCGCGCCGAACCCGGCGAGCGCGCCGAACCCGGCGAGCGCGCCGAACCCGGCGAGCGCGCCGAACCCGGCGAAGGCGCCGAGCCCGGCGAAGGCGCCGGACAGACCTGACGAGCCGAGCGCGCGGCGCCGTCACTGCGTTGTCACTCTTTTTGCACATCCCCCGGCCTACCGTCCGGACGACGCGTCAGACAGCCGTTCGCTCAGGAGGCACCGCCGGAAGATGTCCACCACCAGCACGATCGACACACCCGTCTGCCGGACGCCCCTGGGCGTCGAGATCATGACCGCCGAGACCGGCCCCGGCCGGCTGCCGGGCGAGCGGACACCCCGGCCGGAGCACCGGCCGCACGCACGGGACGCCGGCGAGTACCTCTTCGTGGGACTCCGGGCCGCCGCCCGCCTGCCGGCCCCCGACCCGGTGGGCGTGCGTCTCGCCCCCGGCGACATCTGCTTCTACGACGCCCGCCGCCCGCCCGCCCTGGACTTCCCCGAACGGTTCCGCGCCACCGTCTTCCTCGTGCCGACCGACCTGCTGGGACTCACCCCCGCCGACGCGGGACGGATCACCCGCACCCCGGTCGCCCGGACCTCCCGGCTCGGCGCGCTGCTCTCGCCGCTGCTGTCCGGCCTGGCCCGCACCGCGGCCGAGGCCCGGCCGCCGGTGGGCGAGATGCTCGCCGGGAACGCCGTGAACCTCCTGGCGACCCTCGCCGCCGAACAGCTCGGCGCCGTCACCCCGGCACCGGGCTCCCAGGCGCCGCCCATGACGGCCCGCATCATGGAGTACGTCGAACTGCACCTGACGGAACCGGAACTGTCGCCGGAGACCCTCGCCCGAGCCCACCACATCTCCGTGCGCTACCTGCACAAGCTGTTCCAGGACGAGGGCACCACGGTCGGCCGCTGGATCCTGCGCCGCCGCCTGGAGGAGTGCCGCCGCGACCTGACGCGCCACGGCCGCGGAAGCCGCACCATCGCCGCCGTGGCAGGCCGCTGGGGCTTCACGAGCGCCACGCACTTCAGTCGCGTCTTCCGCACCGCCTACGGCATGTCCCCCCGTGAGTGGCGGGACCGCGCGGGCCGGGGCTGACGACGTTCCGGGGCGGTGACGGCACCGGCACCGGCTTCGTCACCGGCTTCGTCACCGGCACCGGCACCGGCACCGGCACCGTCGCCGGCTCCGCCGTCGGCGAGGTCGGCCGGACGGCACGCGCTGTGCGCTCTGAGCACACTGCCGTTGCACCTGCGGACAACTCCCGTCCGTGGAACGCCCCTAGCGTGAATGCGCAGGACAGACGCACACCCCCGACAGCAGGAGAATCTCATGTCCGACGTCGTCGAGCCGGCCGCGCCGGTGCTGGAACCCGCCGCCCAGGCGTTCGTGGAGGCGACCGCGAACCCGCCGTACCTGTTCGACCTGGCGCCGGCGGAGGGACGCAAGGCCGTCGACGAGGTGCAGTCCGGCGAGATCGACAAGCCCGCCGTGGACGAGGAGTGGATCACCGTCTCCGGCGGCCCCACGGGCAGCGTCCGCGCCCGGATCGTCAAGCCGGCCGGCAGCCGGGGCACCCTGCCCGTCATCCTCTACATCCACGGCGCCGGCTGGGTCTTCGGCAACGCCCACACCCACGACCGCCTGGTGCGCGAACTCGCCGTCGGCGCGGGCGCGGCCGTCGTCTTCCCCGAGTACGACCTCTCGCCCGAGGCCCGCTACCCCGTCGCCATCGAGCAGAACTACGCGGTCGCCCGCTGGATCGTCGAACAGGGCGCCACCAAGGGCCTGGACGCCACCCGCATCGCCGCCGCCGGCGACTCCGTCGGCGGCAACATGACCGCCGCCCTCACCCTCATGGCCAAGGAACGCGGCGACGTACCGCTGGTGCACCAGGTCCTCTTCTACCCGGTGACCGACGCGAGCTTCGACACCGGCTCGTACCACCAGTTCGCAGAAGGCTACTTCCTGCGCCGCGACGGCATGCAGTGGTTCTGGGACCAGTACACCACCGACCCCGCACAGCGGGCCGAGATCACCGCCTCCCCGCTGCGCGCCACCGTCGAACAGCTCACCGGCCTGCCCCCGGCCCTGGTCGTCACCGGCGAGGCCGACGTCCTGCGCGACGAGGGCGAGGCCTACGCCAACAAGCTGCGCCAGGCCGGCGTCCCCGTCACCGCCGTCCGCTACCAGGGCATCGTCCACGACTTCGTCATGCTCAACGCGCTGCGGGAGACCCACGCCGCCGAGGCCGCGATCACCCAGGCCGTCACCACCCTCCGCACCGCCCTGCACACCGCCTGACCCGAGGAGACACCCGACATGAGCACCACCCCCACCGTCCTCCTCGTCCACGGCGCGTTCGCGGACGCCACCAGCTGGTCCGGTGTCATCACCGAACTCCAGCGCGACGGCATCCCCGTGATCGCCCCGCCGAACCCGCTGCGCGGCCTGGCGTCCGACGCGGCGTACGTCGCCTCCGTCGCCGCCCAGATCGACGGCCCCGTGATCCTCGTCGGCCACTCCTACGGCGGCGCCCTCATCACCGTCGCCGGCGTCACGGAGAACGTCGTCGGCCTCGTGTACGTCGCCGCCTACGTCCTGGAGGAGGGCGAGAGCCTCGGCGAGCTCCAGGGCCGCTTCCCGCTGTCCCCGCTGGTCGACAACCTCAGGCAGTGGACGTACCCGGTGCCGGGCGGTGAGCCCGCCGCCGAGGTCACCATCGCCGAGGACGCCTTCCCGTCCGTGTTCGCCGCCGACGTGCCGGCCGAGGTCACCGAGGTCCTCGCCGCCGCCCAGCGCCCGCTGGCGGCCGCCGCGTTCGAGGAGAGGGCCGCCGCGGCCGCCTGGAAGGACAAGCCCTCCTGGGCGCTGATCGCCGGCGCGGACAACGCCATCAACCCCGAGGTCGAGCGGTTCGGCGCCGAGCGCGCCGGTGCGACGGTCGTGGAACTCGACGGTGCCTCGCACGCCGTCGCCGTGTCCCGGCCGAAGGAGGTCGCGGACCTGATCCGCACCGCGGTCCGCGCCACGGGCTGACACCGGGCGCGCAAGTGGCTCCCCTTCCTCGTGCTCCTCGTGCTCCTCGTGCTCCTCGTGCTTCTCGTGCGAAGGGGAGCCCGGCGCAGGTGTGAGAGTGTCCGGACACGCGGGCCGGCTCCGGACGGCCGGTACGGGACCCACGGTCAGGCGGCGTGCAGCTGGTACACGTTGAACGCCCGCCGGATCACCGGCTGGGCCACGTTGCGCACCCGGACCCCGCCCGCGGTCATCCCGTGCTCGGTGCCCAGGTGGGCGTGGCCGTGGACGGAGAGGTCGGCGCCGGCCGTGTCGATGGCCTCGGCCAGCAGGTAGCTGCCGAGGAACGGGTAGATCTCCGGCGGCTCGCCGGCGAGGGTGTCGGCGACGGGGGAGAAGTGGGTGAGCGCGACCCGGACGTCGCAGCCGTCCCGGCCCAGCTCCGTCAGCGCGCCGTGCAGCGCGTCCGCGCTGTGCCGGGTGCAGCGGACGAACTCCTTCATCAGCGGCTCGCCGAACTCTCCGGCGCTGCGGCCCACGAACCCGCCGCCGAAGCCCTTGGTCCCGGCGACGCCGACCCGCGCGCCGGCGCACTCCACGACGGTCCCCTCGCCCTCCAGGACCGTCACGCCCGCCTCCTGGAGGATGCCGGTGACCTTCTCGGGCTGCTCGTCGTGATGGTCGTGGTTGCCGAGCACGGCCACCACCGGCACCGGCAGCCCCCGCACCTCCCGGGCCACCACCCGTGCCTCCTCGGGGGTGCCGTGCCGGGTCAGATCGCCCGCCAGCAGCAGCAGGTCGGCGCACTGGTCCAGGGTTTCGAAGGCGGGCCGCAGCAGGCCCTGGCTGTCGGAACCCATGTGGATGTCGCCGACGGCCGCGACGCGGATCATGGCAGGTCCTCCACATGGTCGGGCGAGGCGGTCCCGGCCACCACCACGTCGGTGTGCACGGCGAGTCCGGCCAGTTCCTCGTGGACGGTCCGCAGCAGCGCCTCGCGGCACTGCACGGAGGGCACGGTGCCGGTCACCACCACCGACCCGGCGCGCACCTCGGCGCGCACGCCCAGTTCGGCGAGTTCCTCGGCGGCGAGCCGGTCGTGCAGATGGGCGACGCGGTACTCGATGTTCCCGGCGTCCCCGGCGTCCCCGGCGGGCGGGCCGGCGCTGTCGGCACCGCCGCCCGCGGGCTCGGCGAAAGGCTTCATCACCGGTCCTCCTCCGGTTTCGGTTCCGGCCTCGTTCCCGGCCTCGGCGGAATGACGTCCAGCCGTTCCAGGAAGTAGAAGAACGCGTCGGACATCGGCTCGTCGCCGCAGTCCCGGCGCACCCGGTCCCAGTCGACCTTCTCCCGGAGCACGCGGGCAATCGGCAGGACCGCCCCGAAGTCGCAGTGGTGCTCGGAGAAGGCGGCCACCCGGCTGTGCACCAGGTCGGTCGGCGACAGGACCGGCATGAGGACCGAGTCGACGGAGAGCCGCTCGGCCCGCTCCAGCAGCTCCGTGTCGACGGGCCGGTGGGCCAGTTCGAAGATGAGGTCGACCTGCTGGCCGAGGCAGCCGGCCTTCAGCAGCCAGTCCTCCGGCGGCTCGTACACCGTCAGCCCCGCCTCCCGCAGCGTCTCCGCGACGGCTTCCGCGTCCTCGGGGCGGATGGCGAAGTCGACGTCGTGCTGGAGGTTCTGGGTGCCGCCGTGGGCGTACACGGCGACGCTGCCCGCCAGGGCGAACGGGTGCCCTGTGCGCTTCAAAAGGGAACCGACCTGTTTGGCGGCCTGGAGGATCGCCTGGTTGCGGTCGAGCGGCAGCTCCTGCGCGGGCACGCCGTCCGGCGGGGCGGGATCCGGTTCTCCCGTCGCCAGCCGCAGTTCCGCGACGCCCGCGGGCCGGTCCAGAGCGTCGTCGTCCGCGTGCTGCGTCATCGCTGCCCCCTTCTCCTGGACGGTCCGTCACCCGGCGCGTCCGGCGGGCCGGGTCCGGGGAGGACCGTGACGTCGAGATCTTCGGGTACCCGGCGTGACGCCGTCGACACGGGTGTCCGCCGGACCGGGCGTCGGACGCCGTGCCCCCGCCCCGCGAGCCGGCGGTGCACGGCGTTCTTGCCGGCCGGGGTGATGCGGGCCGGCCCGTCGACGCGCGGGCCCTCGTCCTCGTGGAGAACGGTGCCGGTGACGCTGGCGGTGACCCGGGTGGCGAGGTCCTCCGCCGTGCGGGCCGACAGGGAACCCCGCTCCCACTCCGTCCGGGCCCGGCGGGCCGCCGCCGGGTCGTGCCGCTCGGTCTCCGCCGGCCGGGCCGGAACCAGCCGCTCCACGGTGTCGCGCTCCTCGGACGGGGAGACCCGCCGCGAGCCCTCACGGTCCGCGTCGTCCGCGCCGCTCGCGTCCTTCACGTGGTTCGTGCGGGCCGGGTGCCCCGCAAGCGACGCTTCCCCCGGCCGCCTTGCCCGTTCCCCGCCCCTGACGCACGCTGGACGCATGGGTGCGCAGGGCGGGCCGACGCTGATCACGTCCGTCCAGCGGGCCTTCCGCCTGCTGGAGGCGGTCGGCGCGCACGAGAACGGCGCCCCGGCGAAGCAACTCGCCCGCGAGACCGGCCTGCCCCTGGCGACCGCCTACCACCTGCTGCGGACGCTGGTCCACGACGGCTACGTGCGCAAGCTGGAGGACGGCGGCTTCGTCCTGGGCGACAGGCTCCGGACGCTGCACTCGACGGGCCGCGGGCAGGAGCTGCTCAACCGGGTCCGTCCCGCGCTCGCCGCGCTGCGGGACGAGCTGGCGACCGCCGCCTACCTCACCTTCTACGAGGACGGCGAGATCCGGGTCGCCGAGATCGTCGACGGCCCCCGGACACCCCGCGTCGACCTCTGGGTGGGCTTCGAGGACGCCGGGCACGCCACCGCGCTCGGCAAGTCCGTCCTGCGCGAGCTCGACGACGAGGCCCGCCGCGAGTACCTCTCCCGCCACCACCTCCGCGACCTCACCCCGCGCACGATCACCAGCCCGGCCGAGCTGCTGCGCCGCCTGGACGCCGCGCCGATGGCCCCGGCCGTCACGGACCTGGAGGAGTACATCCTCGGCACGGTCTGCGTCGCCGTCCCCGTCTACAGCGGGGACACCCTCGGCTCGCTCGGGGTGTCCCTGCCGGCGGACCGGCTGCCCCGGCTGCGGGAGATCAGGGAGCGGCTCATCCCGACCGCGAGCCGGGTGACCAGGGGCCTGTCGCTCACTATCTGAAAACCCTCTCCTTGTGACGCGCGGGTCGAACCCGTATTCCTGGAGGAAACAGGAGTTCCGGGGGCGATCCTCCACGCACGGATCTCCATGCAAGCTCCCCCTGCACAGACCCCCCTGCACAGACCCCCCTGCACAGACCCCCCTGCACAGACGAGGACTGCGGACACCCCATGAGCCAGGCCCGAGACCGTCGTGACGGCCACCGGACCGTGCGGCCCTTCCACCGACGCGCGCGCGTCCCCGGGGCATCGGCGGTCCGGCGGGCCGTCGTGTGGCCGGCCGCGGCGACGGCCGTACTGCCGGTGCTGCTCGTGACCGTCGTGGTGCTGGCCGTGGACCTCGCCGGCGGAGCCGGGGTGATCTGGCTGCCGCTGCTCGCGGCCGGGCCCGCGCTGGCCGCCACCACCAACGGTCCGCGCGGTGTCCTGTGCGTCGGCCTGCTCGCCGCGGCGTTCGGCGTCGTCCACGGCCTGCGGCACGGCGTACCGGGAGGTGACCTGGCCGCCGTGCTCTCCGTCCTGGTCGCCGTCACCCTGGCGAGCGGCCTGGCCAGCGTGTTGCGCGGGCGCCGGGAACGGGTCCTCGCCGCCGTGCGTTCGGTCGCGGAGACCGCCCAGCACGCGCTGCTCGTGCCGGTGCCGCCCACGGTCGGCCCGTTCCAGGTCGCCGTCCGCTACAGCGCCGCCGCGGCCGAGGCCCGGATCGGCGGCGATCTCTACGCCCTGGTGTCCACCCCGTACGGCGTCCGCCTGATCGTGGGCGACGTGCGGGGCAAGGGGCTGCCGGCCGTGGGCACGGCCGCGCTGGTGCTCGGTGTCTTCCGGGAGGCCGCGCACGACGAACCCGACCTCCTCGCGGTCGTCGACCGGATCGAACGCAGCCTGGCGCGCAACCTCGGCCCCGACGACTTCGTGACCGCCGTGGTCGCCGGACACCCGCGTCCCGGACAGCTGGAGGTGGTCAACTGCGGACACGCGCCCCCGCTGCTGGTCCGCGCGTCCGGCGGTGTCGTCCCGGTGGATCCGCCCCGTCCGGCCCCGCCGCTCGGCCTGCGCGCCCTCACGGACCAGACCCCCGACCTCGATGTCCTGCCGTTCACCGACGGCGACCAGTTGCTGCTCTACACCGACGGCGTCACCGAGGCCCGCGACGGCGACCGCGAGTTCTATCCCCTCCACGACGGGCTGGCGCGGACGCTGACCGACGAGCCGGTACGCACCCTCACCGCGCTCCACGACGATCTGCTCGCCCATGTGGGCGGCCACCTGCACGACGACGCGGCGCTGATCCTGATCCGCAAACCGCTCCTGCCCCACCAGCCGGTTCACGCGTGCGCGCGCGGCGGTGAGGAACCCGTCGTACGGGTGGCGGACTGAGGCCGGCGGCCCTCCTCGGGCCGTGCGTCGGGAAGGGCCGCCGGCCTCGGGGCGCGGTGCTCACGCCAGGGCGTGGGTGAGCCAGCGGTGCAGCGTCGACTGCACGCCGTGGGGCAGGGCGCTGAGCTGCTCGATGGCCTCACGGTCACCGGGCATCGGGGCGATCCCGGCGGTGGTGAGGACCGCGTGGAGTTCCAGGCGGCGCACGTCGCGGGGGTCGAGCGGCAGCTCGAAACGCCGGGCGGGCTCCGGTGGCGCGAGGAGGAAGTCCTCGCTCGCCCAGGAGGGCCGGCTGTGCGTCGTGGTGAGGTGGGTCATGGCGGTTTCCTCTCGTGCACGGGTTGCGGAGGTTGCCGGGAGTGACTCCTCGGCCCGGGGTCCCGGTTGCGGTACGCCGCCGGGACCACCCGGATGCAGCAGCGGGCCCCGTGCGGGAGCCGGAGGCACCTGCTGCGGCCGCCCGGTGTACGGCGCCCTGGCGGCGATGCCGGCGGCCGGCACGGGCCCTGGCCCGGGACGCCGTCGTCGAACCGGCGCTGCGGGACCTGGACCGGGGCGACCGGCGGGGCCGGACGCTCGACGAGGTGGCGGCAGGTGACGGTGACGGTGCCGGGCCGGCGGCCCGGACGACCGATCCCGAAGCCGCTCCCCGCGGCGGGGAATCCGTGGCGGGAATCCGTGGCGGACGCCCGCGGCCGGGTCACCGCCCGGCCGGACGGGCTGCCGCCGGACGCGGGACCGGTGCCGGCCGGGGCGGAACAGACCGTGGCGCGGGCCGCGGTGCTGCGGGGGCTCGACGCGCCGTTGTCGTCGTCCCGGCGCGTGGACGTCCCGCCGCTGTCCGCGCCGCGTCTCACCGGCCGGAGCGGCCGCCGGAACCCGCGGACGGGTGCGCCCGCCGGCGAGGACGTCGGCGCGGACGGCTGGAACCGTCGGCGCCGACGTCCTCGCCGGCCGATCGTCAGTGGTGGGCGTGGGCGACGGCGTGGCCCTTGCCGCGGCCGATCATCCACTTGTTGACCGGCGTGGTGATCAGGAAGGCGACCGCGAAGCCGCCGAGCAGGGACGACCAGAACAGCCCCTCGGAGAGGTGGGCCTCCATCGCGCCGGGGACGAGGGCGATGATGCCGTTGTCGACGAGCTCCATCACGGCGATGGAGACGGTGTCGGCGGCGAGCGCCACCTTGACCGCGCTCCTGAGGTCGAGTCCGGCCCGGACGACGGCGAAAAGGGTGAACGAGTAGCCGAAGAGGAACGCCAGCGCGATCGCCAGGACCATGGTGGCCACGTTGCCCCACATCAGGGCGGTGCCGATGACCATGCCGAGGATCTCGCCGACGGCGCAGCCGGTGAGGCAGTGCAAGGTCGCCCTGACCGCCGTGCCCCAGGACGCTCCCGGCCCCGCGTCGCCGTGGTGGCCGTGGTCCTCGTGCGGCGCGGGGTGGTGCCCGGTCGTCGTGTGGTGAGCGGTGTGGTCCATGACCGTCATCCTCGTTCCCGTCGAGTGCGGCCCGTCCTCCTGGGCCCCACAGTCGTCGACTGTATACCCCCAGGGGGTATGTGGCAAGGGTGTGGTGGAGGCTTTCGCCGCCCGTCGGCGACGGTCTCGGGGACCGCCTCGTCGTCAGCGGGGCGGACCTGTTCCCCGGCTGCCGCGGTCCGGGACGGGGCCGCTGGGTTCCGCGCCGGAACCGGCCCCGGCACCAGAGTGTCCGCGTGATCAGGATGGAGTGGGACGGCCTCACCGGCCGCGAACGTTCCGGCGACCGGTACCCGCGGGGACGGGACCGCTTCGCGGACACGGCCCGGGACGCCGACCGGAACGGCCTCTTCGAGGAGTTGGGGAGTCGTCCGGAGCGGGTCGATCTCCCGCGGCCCGGCAACCGGAGCGGCTTCGCCCCGCTGCACCAGGCGGCCTGGCACGGCGCGGACTTCGCGGTCGTGTCCGGCCCTGGAGTCCTGGCTCGGACACCAGCCGCAAAGTCAACACCGTTGCGTTAGCGCTGTGACCTGCGAGGCAAGAGAGGCTGTACGAGACAACGGGACTCCTGTAGATCAACGATCGGCGAGAAAGTCG
>NZ_JBIRNP010000034.1:0-45680 GCF_044331705.1 Streptomyces sp. NPDC017202
GCGCCGCGCGGGGGCCCCGTTTGGCTGCGGGTGACAGAAAACCGTGTTGGTGAGCCGCCGGGCCCCCGGGGGCCCGCCCCCCCCGGCGGGGGGGGGGGGGGGGGCCCTCCCCCCCCCCCCCCGGCCGCCGGGCCGTTCAGGGGCTCCCGGGAAGGGGTCGTACAGGAAGGGGTCCTCGGCGCAGGAGGGGGACCTCAGCGCAGGAAGGGGTCCACCGCGACCGCCACGAACAGCAGCGAGACGTAGGTGATGGACCAGTGGAACAGCCGCATCTCCTTGAGCTTGCCGCCCGTGGTCTCCGCCTTCGCGCGGTTCTGGAGGGAGTGCGCCTCCCACAGCCACCAGCCGCCGGCCGCGAGCGCGACCGCGGTGTAGAACCAGCCGGTGTAGCCGAGCGGGGTCAGCAGCAGCGAGACGGCGACCATCACCCAGCTGTAGATGACGATCTGCTTGGCGACCACCTTGTTGGAGGCGATGACCGGCAGCATCGGCACGCCCACGCGCGCGTAGTCCTCGCGCACCTTCATGGACAGCGGCCAGTAGTGCGGCGGGGTCCAGAAGAACATGACGAGGAAGAGGACGACCGGCGCCCACGAGAGGGAGTCGGTGACGGCGGACCAGCCGATGAGGACCGGCATGCAGCCGGCGATGCCGCCCCAGACGATGTTCTGCGAGGTACGGCGCTTGAGGACCATCGTGTAGACGACGACGTAGAAGAGGAGCGCGCCGAGGGCCAGCCAGGCGGACAGCCAGTTGACGGTCAGGCCGAACAGGAGGGTCGACACGACCGCGAGGGTGATGCCGAAGGCGAGGCACTCGCGGGGGCTGACCATGCCGGTGACCAGTGGACGCTGCGAGGTGCGGTCCATCAGGGCGTCGATGTCGCGGTCGATGTACATGTTCAGCGCGTTGGCGCCGCCCGCGGAGAGATAGCCGCCCAGGCAGGTGAGCAGCACCAGACCGAGGTCCGGCACCCCCTGCTGGGCCAAGAACATCACCGGAACGGTGGTGATCAGCAGCAGCTCGATGATCCGCGGCTTGGTCAGCGCCACGAACGCCATGACGCGGGCCCCCACCGGCCGCCGGCTCGGGCTCGTCCCGATAACCCCTGCTGGACGGGATTCAACGGCCGTCACGCACACCCCTGACAGAGACATCCCAGCGAGCCTCCCCGTGTGAAGTACGGGTAGAGGCTCGCGCGTACCACGCCACTGTAGACGTTGCCCATACCCCGGGCTTCGCGGGGGTGGGGTCGTGTTGGGGGCCCCGCCCAGCAGCCGTTCCGGCTCTCGTACACAGGTGCGCTCACCGATCGCGCGGAGGCTCTTTTGAGCAGTCAGATGAGCGGCCCCGTATTCATGTGCAGAAGGCGGCTCCGGCCGGTCGGGAGGCGGATCCCCGGATGGCCCGGCAGTCTGGAACGACTCGAAAAAACGCACGTCCTCACGGGGGTAGGCTCGACAACGGCCGGTGGTTATCCAGTCACCGGCAGCCGGTGGGCGCCCGCCCGAAGCAACCGGTATTCGACATGTGGAGAGGAGCCCTGACCCAGGGTGAGCACCAAGCCGACCACCACAGACCTCGAGTGGACCGAGTTGGACCAGCGGGCCGTGGACACCGCCCGCGTCCTGGCCGCCGACGCCGTACAGAAGGTCGGCAACGGCCATCCCGGTACGGCGATGAGCCTGGCGCCTGCCGCGTACACCCTCTTCCAGAAGGTGATGCGGCACGACCCCGCCGATGCCGACTGGGTCGGCCGCGACCGCTTCGTGCTGTCCGCGGGCCACTCGTCCCTGACGCTCTACACCCAGCTGTACCTGGCCGGCTTCGGCCTGGAGCTGGACGACCTGAAGGCCTTCAGGACGTGGGGCTCGAAGACCCCCGGTCACCCGGAGTACGGGCACACCACGGGCGTCGAGACCACCACCGGTCCGCTGGGCCAGGGCGTCGCCAACGCGGTGGGCATGGCCATGGCCGCCCGCTACGAGCGCGGTCTGTTCGACCCGGAGGCGCCGCAGGGCGAGTCCCCCTTCGACCACTTCGTCTACTGCATCGCCGGTGACGGCTGCCTCCAGGAGGGCATCTCCGCCGAGGCGTCCTCGCTGGCCGGTCACCAGAAGCTCGGCAACCTCGTGCTGCTGTGGGACGACAACCACATCTCGATCGAGGGCGACACCGAGACGGCCGTCTCCGAGGACACCGTCAAGCGCTACGAGGCGTACGGCTGGCACGTGCAGCGGGTCGCCCCGAAGCCGGACGGCGACCTCGACCCGCACGCCCTCCACGACGCGATCGAGGCGGCGAAGCAGGTCACGGACCGGCCCTCCTTCATCGCGATGCGCTCGATCATCGCCTGGCCCGCCCCGAACGCGCAGAACACCGAGGCCGCGCACGGCTCGGCGCTCGGCGACGACGAGGTCGCGGCCACCAAGCGCGTCCTGGGCTTCGACCCGGAGCAGTCCTTCGAGGTCTCCGACGAGGTCATCACCCACACCCGGCAGGCCCTGGAGCGCGGCGCCCAGGCGAAGGCGGAGTGGGAGAAGTCCTACCAGCTGTGGCGGGACAACAACCCGGAGCGCGCGGCCGAGTACGACCGCGTCGCGGCGGCCGAGCTGCCGGCCGGCTGGGAGAAGCAGATCCCGGTCTTCGAGCCGGGCAAGGGCGTCGCCACCCGTGCCGCGTCCGGCAAGGTGCTCCAGGCGCTCGGCGCGGTCGTCCCGGAGCTGTGGGGCGGCTCGGCCGACCTGGCCGGCTCGAACAACACGACGATCGACAAGACGTCGTCGTTCCTCCCGGCGGACAACCCGCTGCCGGAGGCGAGCCCGTACGGCCGCACGGTGCACTTCGGCATCCGCGAGCACTCGATGGCCGCGGAGATGAACGGCATCGCCCTGCACGGCAACACCCGCATCTACGGCGGCACGTTCCTCGTGTTCTCCGACTACATGCGCAACGCGGTCCGGCTGTCGGCCCTGATGCACCTGCCGGTGACGTACGTGTGGACGCACGACTCCGTCGGTCTGGGCGAGGACGGTCCGACGCACCAGCCGGTCGAGCACCTGGCGTCGCTGCGCGCGATCCCCGGCCTGAACGTCGTCCGCCCCGCGGACGCCAACGAGACCGCGATCGCCTGGCGCGAGATCCTCAAGCGCTACACCAAGGTCTTCGGCAAGGGCGCCCCGCACGGTCTGGTCCTCACCCGCCAGGGCGTGCCGACGTACGAGCCGAACGAGGACGCGGCCAAGGGCGGCTACGTCCTGGTGGAGGCCTCCACCGGGACGCCCGAGCTGATCCTGATCGCGACCGGCTCCGAGGTGCACGTGGCCGTCGAGGCGCGCGAGCTGCTGGAGGCCGACGGCGTGCCGACGCGGGTGGTGTCCATGCCGTCCGTGGAGTGGTTCGAGGAGCAGGAGCAGGGGTACCGGGACAGCGTGCTGCCCCCTTCCGTGAAGGCCCGGGTCGCCGTCGAGGCGGGTATCGGCCTCACCTGGCACCAGTACGTCGGAGACGCCGGCCGCATCGTTTCCCTGGAGCACTTCGGTGCTTCGGCCGACGGCAAGGTCCTCTTCCGCGAGTTCGGCTTCACTGCCGAGAACGTGGCCGACAAGGCCCGGGAATCCCTCGCGGCCGCCCAGCGCTGACGCCCGTACACGACCCGTAGGAGATGTAATTCCATGACAGACGCACTCAAGCGCCTCTCCGAGGAGGGCGTCGCGATCTGGCTGGACGACCTGTCGCGCAAGCGGATCACGTCCGGCAACCTCGCCGAGCTGATCGACCAGCAGCACGTCGTGGGCGTCACCACCAACCCGTCGATCTTCCAGAAGGCGATCTCGCAGGGCGACGGTTACGACCAGCAGCTCTCCGACCTCGCCGCCCGCAAGGTCACCGTCGAAGAGGCCATCCGCATGATCACGACGGCGGACGTCCGTGACGCCGCCGACATCCTGCGCCCGGTCTTCGACGCCACCGGCGGCCAGGACGGCCGGGTGTCGATCGAGGTCGACCCGCGCCTCGCCCACCACACCGAGGCGACGGTCGCCGAGGCCAAGCAGCTGGCCTGGCTGGTCGACCGCCCCAACACGCTGATCAAGATCCCGGCCACGATGGGCGGCCTGCCGGCCATCACCGAGGTCGTCGGCCTGGGCATCAGCGTCAACGTCACGCTGATCTTCTCCCTGGAGCGCTACCGCCAGGTCATGGACGCGTACCTGGCCGGCCTGGAGAAGGCCAGGGAGCGCGGCCTGGACCTGTCGCTGATCCACTCGGTGGCGTCCTTCTTCGTGTCCCGCGTGGACACCGAGATCGACAAGCGGCTCGACGCGCTCGGCACCGACGAGGCCAAGGCCGCCCGCGGCAAGGCCGGCGTCGCCAACGCCCGGCTCGCCTACCAGGCGTACGAGGAGGTCTTCGCGGGCGAGCGCTGGAGCGCCCTGGAGAAGGCGGGCGCGAACAAGCAGCGCGCCCTGTGGGCGTCCACCGGTGTGAAGGACCCGGCGTACCGCGACACGATGTACGTCGTCGACCTGGTCGCGCCGAACACGGTGAACACCATGCCCGAGGCGACCCTGTTCGCCACCGAGGACCACGGTGAGGTCACCGGCGACACCGTGACCGGCACCTACGAGCAGGCCCGTGCCGACCTCGACGCGGTCGAGAAGCTCGGGATCTCGTACGACGACGTGGTGCAGCTCCTGGAAGACGAGGGCGTCGAGAAGTTCGAGGCGTCCTGGAACGACCTGCTCAAGTCGACCGAGGCGGAGCTCCAGCGCCTCGCCCCTTCGGAGGGCTGAGAATTTGTCGAGCAGCAATCCGCTGCGTGACCCCGCAGACCGACGGCTCCCGCGTATCGCGGGGCCGTCGGGTCTGGTCATCTTCGGTGTCACGGGCGATTTGTCACGGAAGAAGCTGATGCCCGCGGTGTACGACCTCGCCAACCGGGGTCTGCTGCCGCCGGGCTTCTCGCTGGTCGGGTTCGCCCGCCGCGAATGGGCCCACGAGGACTTCGCCCAGGAGGTCCACGACGCGGTGAAGGAGCACGCCCGCACCCCCTTCCGCGAGGAGGTCTGGCAGCAGCTCATCCAGGGCATGCGCTTCGTGCAGGGCACCTTCGACGACGACGACGCCTTCGAGCGGCTGCGCTCGACGATCGACGAACTCGACAAGGCGCAGGGCACGGGCGGCAACTTCGCCTTCTACCTGTCGGTGCCCCCGGGGGCCTTCCCCGTGGTCATCCAGCAGCTGAAGAAGCACCAGCTGGCCGACCAGTCGAAGGGTTCCTGGCGGCGCGCGGTCATCGAGAAGCCGTTCGGCCACGACCTGAGGTCGGCCGAGGAACTCAACGCGATCGTCCACGAGGTCTTCGCCCCGGACCAGGTCTTCCGCATCGACCACTACCTGGGCAAGGAGACCGTCCAGAACATCCTGGCGCTGCGCTTCGCCAACACGATGTTCGAGCCGATCTGGAACCGGTCCTTCGTGGACCACGTGCAGATCACGATGGCCGAGGACATCGGCATCGGCGGCCGGGCCGGCTACTACGACGGCATCGGCGCCGCCCGGGACGTCATCCAGAACCACCTCCTGCAGCTGATGGCGCTGACCGCGATGGAGGAGCCCGCCTCCTTCGACGCGGACGCGCTCGCCGCGGAGAAGACCAAGGTCCTCGGTGCCGTCCGGCTGCCGAAGGACCTGGGCCGCGACACGGTGCGCGGTCAGTACGCGGCCGGCTGGCAGGGCGGCGAGAAGGCGGTCGGTTACCTCCAGGAGGAGGGCATCGACCCCAAGTCGAAGACCGACACCTACGCGGCCGTCAAGCTGGAGGTGGACAACCGCCGCTGGGCGGGCGTCCCCTTCTACCTGCGCACCGGCAAGCGCCTGGGCCGCCGCGTCACCGAGATCGCGGTCGTCTTCCAGCGCGCCCCGCACTCGCCCTTCGACCACACGGCGACGGAGGAGCTGGGCAAGAACGCGATCGTCATCCGCGTCCAGCCCGACGAGGGCGTCACCGTCCGCTTCGGCTCCAAGGTCCCCGGCACCTCCATGGAGATCCGGGACGTGTCGATGGACTTCGCCTACGGCGAGTCCTTCACGGAGTCCAGCCCGGAGGCGTACGAGCGCCTCATCCTGGACGTGCTGCTCGGCGACTCGAACCTCTTCCCGCGCACCGAGGAGGTCGAGCTGTCCTGGAAGATCCTCGACCCGATCGAGCAGTACTGGGACGCGCACGGCACGCCGGCCCAGTACCAGTCCGGTACCTGGGGACCCGTCGAGGCGGACGAGATGCTCGAACGAGACGGACGGAGCTGGCGCCGGCCATGAAGATAGACCTCACGGACACCACGGCCAGCAAGATCAACAAGGCGCTGGTGCAGGGCCGTCGGGCCATCGGCACGCCGGCCGTGGGCATGGTGCTCACGCTGGTCATCGTCACGGACGAGGAGAACGCGTACGACGCGCTCAAGGCCGCGGGCGACGCCTCCCGCGAGCACCCCTCGCGCACGCTCGTGGTGATCAAGCGCGTCTCCCGCTCCCCGCGCGACCGCACCCAGTCCCGCCTGGACGCCGAGGTGCGGGTGGGCGCGGACGCGGGCACCGGCGAGACGGTCATCCTGCGCCTGTACGGCGAGGTGGCCGACCACGCGCAGTCGGTCGTGCTGCCGCTGCTGCTGCCGGACGCGCCCGTCGTCGCCTGGTGGCCGGTGAACGCGCCGCTCGACCCGGCCGCCGACCCGCTCGGCGCGCTGGCCCAGCGCCGCGTCACCGACACCTACGCCGCCGAGCAGCCGGTGCGGGACCTGACGGCCCGTTCCGAGACCTACGCCCCCGGCGACACCGACCTGTCGTGGACCCGCATCACGCCCTGGCGTTCGATGCTGGCCGCGGCTCTCGACCAGGTCACCTGCGAGGTCGAGTCGGTCGAGGTGGAGGGCGAGGAGTTCAACCCGAGCTGCGAGCTGCTGGCGATGTGGCTCGGCGACCGGCTGGGCGTGCCCGTCCAGCGCTCGCTGTCCGGCGGGCCGGGCCTCACGGCCGTACGGCTGTCGACGTCCTGCGGCCCGATCGTGCTGGACCGGGCCGACGGCTCGCTGGCCACCTTGTCCATCGACGGGCAGCCCGACCGTGCGGTGGCGCTCAAGCGCCGGGACACGGCGGAGCTGATCGCCGAGGAGCTGCGGCGCCTCGACCCGGACGACACCTACGCGTCGGCGCTGCGGTTCGGGGTGGAGCGGTTGCACACCTCGGCCGGCGGGGGTGACCGGCGTACCGGGGGTTCCGTCGCGGCGGAACCGACGGCCGACGCTCCGGAAGCCGTCGCCAAAGGAGAAGCAGAAGGAGGAGCCGAAGGGGGAGCCGCCAAAGGAGAACCGGTCGCGGTCCCCGCTCCCGTCGAAGCGGCTGCGGAAGCACCCGCGGAGGAAGCGACGGCACCGGCCCCGGTGAAGAAGGCGGCCGCGAAGTGAGCACACCCCAGCTCGTCGTGCATCACGACAAGGATCTGATGGCCCAGGCCGCCGCGGCCCGGCTCATCACGAAGATCGTGGACGCGCAGGCGTCCCGGGGCCACGCGTCCGTGGTCCTCACCGGCGGCCGCAACGGCAACGGCCTGCTGGCCGCGCTGGCGGCGGCCCCCGCCCGCGACGCCGTGGACTGGGGCCGGCTCGACCTGTGGTGGGGCGACGAGCGGTTCCTGCCCGAGGGCCACCCGGACCGCAATGTCACGCAGGCCCGCGAGGCCCTGCTGGACTCGGTGCCCCTGGAACCGAAACGCGTGCACGCCATGCCCGCGTCGGACGGCCCGCACGGCACCGACGTGGAGGAGGCCGCGGCCGGCTACGCGGAGGAGCTGGCCCGCGCGGCCGGTCCGGAGAACCACGGCCGCGTGCCCACCTTCGACGTCCTGATGCTGGGCGTCGGCCCGGACACCCACGTGGCCTCGCTCTTCCCCGAGCTGCCGGCCGTGCGGGAGACCGAGCGCACGGTGGTCGGCGTGCGCGGCGCGCCCAAGCCGCCGCCGACCCGCACCACCCTCACCCTTCCGGCGATCCGGTCGGCGCGTGAGGTGTGGCTGCTGGCGGCCGGCGAGGACAAGGCGCAGGCGGCGGCCATCGCCCTGTCGGGCGCGGGCGAGATCCAGGCCCCGGCGGCCGGTGCGCGGGGCCGTGCCCGCACCCTGTGGCTGCTGGACGCGGCGGCGGCGTCGGGACTGCCGCGCTCGCTGTATCCGCCGGCTTCGCCCTGAGACGAGCGGGGGCGGCGGGCTTCCCTGCGAAGCCCGCCGCCCCCGCTCGTCGTCGGCGTCACTCCACCGAGCGGCGGGCCGTCAGCGGCCGCGCAGTTCCCGGTACGTCGCGACGAGGGCCTTCGTGGAGGGGTCGAGGCCGGGGACGTCGGTGCCTTGGGTGAGGGCGGGTTCGACGCGTCGGGCGAGGACCTTGCCGAGTTCGACGCCCCACTGGTCGAAGGAGTCGATGTCCCAGACCGCGCCCTGGACGAACACCTTGTGCTCGTACAGCGCGATGAGCTGGCCGAGCACCGACGGGGTCAGCTCGGCGGCCAGGATGGTGGTGGTGGGGTGGTCGCCCGGGAACGTCTTGTGGGCCACCAGGTGCTCGGGCACCCCCTCGGCACGCACCTCGTCCGGGGTCTTGCCGAACGCCAGCGCCTGCGTCTGCGCGAAGAAGTTCGCCATCAGCAGATCGTGCTGGGCGGCGAGTTCCGCGCTCAGCTCGCCGGCCGGGCGGGCGAAGCCGATGAAGTCCGCCGGGATCAGCTTCGTGCCCTGGTGGATCAACTGGTAGTAGGCGTGCTGCCCGTTGGTGCCCGGCGTGCCCCACACCACCGGACCGGTCTGCCACCCGACCGGCCGGCCGTCACGGGTGACGGACTTGCCGTTGGACTCCATGTCGAGCTGCTGCAGATAGGCGGTGAACTTCGACAGGTAGTGGCTGTAGGGCAGCACCGCGTGCGCCTGCGCATCGTGGAAGTTGCCGTACCAGATGCCCAGCAGGCCCAGCAGCAGCGGCGCGTTGGCCTCGGCCGGCGCGGTACGGAAGTGCTCGTCGACCAGGCGGAAGCCGTCCAGCAGCTCGCGGAAGCGGTCCGCACCGATGGCGATCATCAACGACAGGCCGATCGCCGAGTCGAAGGAGTACCGGCCGCCCACCCAGTCCCAGAACGCGAACATGTTCGCCGGGTCGATACCGAAGGCGGTCACCTTCTCCGCGTTCGTCGACAGCGCGACGAAGTGCCGGGCGACCGCCTCCTCCTCGCCACCCAGGCCCTCCAGGAGCCAGGTGCGGGCCGAGGTGGCGTTGCTGATCGTCTCGATCGTGGTGAACGTCTTCGACGCCACGACGAACAGCGTCTCGGCCGGGTCCAGATCCCGCACCGCCTCGTGCAGGTCCGCCCCGTCTACATTGGAGACGAACCGCACCGTCAGCGAACGGTCGGTGAACACCCGCAACGCCTCGTACGCCATCGCCGGCCCCAGATCGGAACCGCCGATACCGATGTTCACGACGTTGCGGATCCGCCGCCCGGTGTGACCGGTCCACTCACCCGAGCGCACCCGCCCGGCGAAACCGGCCATCTTCTCCAGCACGGCGTGCACCGCCGGCACCACGTCCTCGCCGTCCACCTCGACCACCGCGTCCCGCGGAGCACGCAACGCGGTGTGCAGCACCGCCCGGTCCTCGGTGACGTTGATCCGCTCACCGCCGAACATCGCATCCCGCAGACCGAACACACCGGTCGCCGCGGCCAGCTCCCGCAACAACGCCAGCGTCTCGTCGGTGACCAGATGCTTGGAATAATCGATGTGCAGGTCACCGACCCGCAGGGTGTACCGCTCGGCGCGCCCGGGATCGGCGGCGAACAGCTCGCGCAGCCGCGCCTCGCCGAGTTCCTCGCGGTGCTTGGCCAGAGCGGTCCACTCGGGCGTCTGATCGAGCCTCGTACGGCCGTCTGCGTTCATGTCGGACCCAGCCCTCTTCTCTCACCTGTCCGTGCCGCGCATCTTGTCCCGCTGCGGTCCCAACCTAATTGATCAGCGCGTCACGTGAGCTGTCGTGGGACCGTCTCGCGGTGCGACAAGAGGTACGTGCGCGCGGCCCGCAGGTGTCAGCGCGGCGGCCGACGGGATGAAAAGGAAAGTGAGAGCGGCAGAGCAGCAGGGCAGCACGAGCTGCCCACCCGGCGGTCGGCCACCGGTGCGCGGAACAGCTGCGGCCAAGTGCCGTGGGCACCTGGCCGGTCCGCAACTCCTAGATCTCGCCCCGCAGTTTGGCAAGCGCCTCGGCGAGGATCGCCTCGCCGTCCGCGTCGCTGCGCCGCTCGCGCACATAGGCGAGGTGCGTCTTGTAGGGCTCGGTGCGCGGCGGGGCCGGGGGGTTGTCCCGGTCCTGCCCGGCAGGGAAGCCGCAGCGCGGGCAGTCCCAGGTCTCGGGAACCTGCGCGTCGCTGGCGAAGCTGGGCACCGTCTCGTGTCCGTTGGAGCACCAGAAGGAGATGCGCAGACGCGGCGCGGACTCGCCGCGCTCGGCCTCGCCCATCGGCCCCGCCCCGACCCGGCTTCCTCGGATCGCGTTGCCACTTGCCACGGTCGTAACTCCCTGCGTGATGGTGCCGCGAAGCGAGTCGGCGTTTCGCTTCGCTGCGAGCGCCTCAGTCTACGTAAGGCCCAACGCGCGTCCAGTGATTGGAGCTACAACCCCCCACACGTAGACGCAAGCCCCATGATAGGCCGCGCTCAGCTGCGCGTACCGGACATGGGGCCTTACGTACGGAATGTGTGCCTGCGAGAGGCTGATCAGCTGTTCGTCTTCATCAGGATGCCGAGGACGATGATGCTCGCGAACCAGAGCAGACCGATCACCACGGTGATGCGGTCGAGGTTGCGCTCGGCGACCGAGGAGCCGCCGACGGAGGACTGCATGCCGCCGCCGAACATGTCGGAGAGGCCGCCGCCCTTCCCCTTGTGCATCAGCACCAGCAGCATCAGCAGCAGGCTGAAGACGATCAGGGCGATCGAGAACCCCAAAACCACGGCTGGACCAACTTCCTCGGATTCGGATGACGACGGGGGCACAGCTACCGCGCTGTGCCCCCGCAAGGGTACGACGGATCGCCGCTACCGCATACTCACAGCCCGGTCACTGGTCGCGGAAGCGCACGATCTTGACGAACTCCTCGTGGTCCAGCGAGGCGCCGCCGACCAGTGCGCCGTCGATGTCGGCCTGCGCCATGATCTCGGCGACGTTGCCCGACTTCACCGAGCCGCCGTACTGGATGCGGATCTTGTCGGCCACGTCCTGGGAGTACAGCTCGGCGAGCTTGCCGCGGACGGCCGCGCAGACCTCCTGGGCGTCCTCGGCGCCGCAGACCTTGCCGGTGCCGATGGCCCACACCGGCTCGTAGGCGATCACGACGGTCTCGGCCTGCTCGGCCGGGACGCCCCGCAGACCGCCCTCGACCTGGGCGAGGGTGTGCGACACGTGGTTGCCCGCCTCGCGGACGTCCAGTTCCTCGCCGACGCACAGGATCGGGGTGAGACCGTGCTTGTAGGCGGCCTTGACCTTGGCGTTCACCCGCTCGTCGGTCTCGCCGTGGTACTGCCGGCGCTCGGAGTGGCCGACCGCGACGTAGGTGCACCGCAGCTTGGCGAGCATCGGGCCGGAGATCTCGCCGGTGTAGGCGCCGCCGTCGTGGGCGGAGATGTCCTGGGCGCCGTATTTGATCTTCAGCTTGTCGTGCTCGACCAGCGTCTGCACGGAGCGCAGGTCGGTGAAGGGCGGCAGGACGGCGACCTCGACGGCCTCGTAGTCCTTGTCCGCCAGGGCGAAGGCGAGCTTCTGGGTGTGGGCGATGGCCTCGAGGTGGTTGAGGTTCATCTTCCAGTTGCCCGCCATCAGCGGCGTACGGGTGCTCATGCGGGGTCAGTCCTCCAGTGCGGCGAGGCCGGGGAGCGTCTTGCCCTCGAGGTATTCGAGGGAGGCGCCGCCACCGGTCGAGATGTGGCCGAATGCGTCCTCGTCGAAGCCCAGCAGACGGACGGCCGCGGCGGAGTCGCCACCGCCGACGACCGTGAAGGCCGGGGAGTCGAGGAGGGCCTGGGCGACCGCCTTGGTGCCCTCGGCGTAATCGGGGTGCTCGAAGACGCCCATCGGTCCGTTCCAGAAGACGGTGGCGGCGTCGGCGAGCTTCGAGGCGTACAGCTTGCGGGTCTCCGGACCGATGTCCAGGCCGAGCTGACCTGCGGGGATGGCGTCCGCGGCGACGGTGTTCGGGTGCGACGGCGCCTTGGTCTTCAGGTCCGGGAAGGTGGTGGCGGTCACCACGTCGACGGGGAGGACCAGCTCCACGCCGCTCTTCTGCGCCCGCTCGATGTACTCCTGGACGACCGGGATCTGGTCCTCCTGGAGCAGCGAGGCACCGACCTCGTAGCCCTTCGCCTTGAGGAAGGTGAACACCATGCCGCCGCCGATGAGGAGGCGGTCCGCCTTGCCGAGCAGCTGGTCGATGACGGCGAGCTTGTCGGAGACCTTGGATCCGCCGAGGGCGACGACGTAGGGCCGCTGGACGTCCTCGGTGAGCTTCTTCAGGACGCCGACCTCGGTGGCGATGAGGTAGCCGGCGGCGTGCGGCAGCCGGGCCGGGAGGTCGAAGACCGACGCGTGCTTGCGGTGGACGGCGCCGAAGCCGTCGCCCACGTACACGTCGGCGAGTTCGGCCAGCTGGTCGGCGAAGGCGCCGCGCTCGGCGTCGTCCTTGGCCGTCTCGCCCGCGTTGAAGCGCAGGTTCTCGATGACGGCGACCTTGCCGTCGGTCAGGCCGGCGACGGTCGAGCGGGCGGAGTCGCCGACCGTGTCGGTCGCGAACGCCACGTCGGTGCCGAGGAGTTCACCGAGGCGCGTGGCGGCCGGGGCGAGTGAGAAGGCCGGGTCCGGGGCGCCCTTGGGGCGGCCCAGGTGCGAGGCGACGACCACCTTGGCGCCCGCGTCCGCGAGGGCCTTGACGGTCGGGAGCACGGCGCGGATACGGCCGTCGTCGGTGATGGTGGCGCCGTCCAGCGGCACGTTGAGGTCGGCGCGGACGAAGACCCGCTTGCCGGCCACGCCTTCGGAGAGGAGTTCGTCGATCGTCTTCATGTAAGGGGCTCCCGGGAGGGCTCGTGTTCTCCGTGATCGTAGAGAGGGCGGTCTGCACGTGAGTCAGGGCCCGGCGACGCGTCCCCGCGCCGTCCGGGCCCTGCCCTCACATCGAGGTGCCTGATCCGTCGATCAGAGCTGGTTGCCGACGAAGACCGTCAGGTCGACGAGGCGGTTGGAGTAACCCCACTCGTTGTCGTACCAGCCGAGGATCTTCACCGTGTTGCCCTCCTGGACCATGGTCAGGGAGGAGTCGAAGGTGCAGGAGGACGGGTCGCTGACGATGTCCGAGGAGACGATCGGGTCCTCGGTGTAGGTCAGGAAGCCCTTGAGGTCGCCGTCCTCGGCGGCCTTCTTGAACGCGGCGTTGACCTCGTCCTTGGTGACCTCGCGCTGGAGCGTCACGACCAGGTCGGTGGCCGAGCCGGTCGGGACCGGGACGCGCATGGCGATGCCGTCGAGCTTGCCCTTGAGCTGCGGCAGGACCAGGGCGGTGGCCTTGGCGGCGCCCGTCGTGGTCGGGATGATGTTCTCGGCGGCGGCGCGGGCGCGGCGCAGGTCCTTGTGCGGGAAGTCCAGGATGCGCTGGTCGTTGGTGTACGCGTGGACCGTCGTCATCAGACCCTTGACGATGCCGAAGTTCTCGTCGAGGACCTTGGCCATCGGCGCCACACAGTTGGTGGTGCAGGAGGCGTTGGAGATGACGTGGTGGTTCGCCGGGTCGTACTTGTCCTGGTTGACGCCCATCACGATGGTGATGTCCTCGTCCTTGGCCGGAGCCGAGATGAGGACCTTCTTGGCGCCGCCGGTGATGTGCTTCTCGGCGTCGGCCTTCTTCGTGAAGATGCCCGTCGACTCGATGACGATGTCGACGCCGAGGTCGCCCCACGGGATGTCGGCGGGGTCGCGCTCGGACAGGACCTTGATGGTGTGGCCGTCGACGGTGATCGTGTCGGCGGTGTGCGACACCTCGGCCTTCAGGCGGCCCAGGATGGTGTCGTACTTGAGCAGGTGAGCGGTTGTCGCGGTGTCACCCAGGTCGTTGACAGCCACGATCTCGATGTCAGCACCCTGCTCCAGCAGCGCGCGGAAGTAGTTACGACCGATGCGGCCAAAGCCGTTGATGCCTACGCGGATCGTCACGAACCGATCTCCTCGTTGGTACGCCGGCCACGAGGTGCCGGCGAGCTGTATTTGGGATGTCCCCGACCACCCCCGACCCTACCTCTCCGAGGCGGCCGGGGTGACATCGACTTCGCCCATACCCGGCAGGGCGGTCCGTACCCACCAGTAGGGGTACGGACCGCCCCGCCCCGAAAGGCCGGTCACCCGATTCGGTCACTCCGTGTCGTCCTCGGCCGACCTCTGCGTGTCAGCCGTCAAGTGAGTCGAGGGCCTTCCCGATGAGCGCGGTGCGGTCGGCCGCCGCGGCGACGTGTTCCAGGCCGAAGCCCAGCAGCACGGTGTCGTCGGTGGTGACCGCCCCGTAGGTCCGGAACAGCGTGCCGGTGCGCGCCCAGTCCTTCAGGACGGCCGGGCTGCCCGGGGGCGGTCCGGCGACCTGCCAGGCGCCGAGGGAGGTCTCGAAGCCCTCGGTCCGGGTGGCGGTGCCGCCCACGACGAGCGAGACCTCGTCGGCGAGGACGCCGTGGCCGCCGCTGCCCGGGTCGGTGACGTAGCTGAGCGAGACCTCCACGGTCTTCCCGGCGTGGGCGCTCAGGTCGAAGGTCACCTGCTGCCAGCCGCTGGAGGCGCCGGTGAGGGCGTTCCACGAGCCGGTGGTGCCGGTCGCGGCGCACTCGTCCCCCGTCAGGGTCAGATAGTGCCGCAGCTGCGGATGCTCCCCGAGGTAGTACCCGGCCCCGCAGTCGGCGGGTACGGCGGTGCCGGTGGCGCCGCCGGCCTCGGGCAGGGTCGTCCAGTCGTCGGCCCCGACCGTGTGGATCTCGACCAGCGCGTTGTCGTAGCCCGGTTCGGTGTCCCACAGCAGCTGGGCGCGCAGGGCGGGCCGGTCGGCGGCGGTGACGCCGGTGAGGTCGATGGCGCGGGTGAGGCGCTTGTAGGCGTCGTCGGTGTGGACGGCGGCCGCCATGGCCGTGCCCGCGTACGGCCCGTACGGGGTGACGGTCCCGGCGAACTGTCCCGCTCCCGCGCTCGCGAACTGCGGGTGGGTGGCGGCGGGCAGCTCGTCGGAGGTGACGCCGTAGGTGCCGGCCCGGTCCAGCGGGTTGCCGGGGGCGCCGGCGAGCGGTCCGGTGTACCCGGAGAGCGCTCCGGCGCCGGTGAACCCGGTGGCGCCGGGGGTGGAGGTGCGCGAGTAGGCGCCCAGGTAGTACTGGCTGAAGTCGTCGGACGGGGTGCCGTCGCCGAGGTCGACGTCGCCGCCGGCCAGCTCGCCGGCCTCGATGAGCTTGCCGCCCTCGTTGAGGAAGGCGCGCAGCTCCAGCTGGGTCGGATTGCCGGGGGTGCTCGCGCCCGTGTAGTGGACGACCGTGCCGAAGTGGCTCAGCACGCCGAGCGCGTCGGGCGCGCCCTGCGTGGCGACGTCCCAGACGACCGCCCTGCGGCCGTTGGCCCGGAGCGCGTCCACGTAGGTCCGCGCCTGCGTGGCGGTCGCGCCCTCCTCGGCGACGACGAGGGTGTCGGCCCGCGGCCGCTCGGCGATCGTGTAGGTGAAGTGCGAGCTGGAGACCTTCTTGCCGCCGGCGGTCTCGCCGGTGAACCACACCTCGACCTCGTCGCCGGGTTCGCCGTCCTGGACCTTCGCCCGGTACTCGTCGTGGAACAGGTTGTCCTCGCCGCCGTAGGTCTCACCGCCCTTCCAGGGCCTGAGCGCCTGGTCGTACGTACGGCCGCCGTTGACGCGGTACTTGAGTTCCTTGTCGCGGATCGCCTTGCGTACGACGACGGAGACCTCCTGGTCGGCGCCGCGCGAGTACGACGTGGTGAAGCCGGCCGGGGTGAAGTCGGCGGCTTCCAGGCCCACGGAGGACTTCGGCCGGTCGGGGCGGGCGGCGCTCTCGGCGACGGAGAGCGCGAAGGGGACGTTCTTCTCGAACTCCTGCTGGATCAGCTTCTCGTCGTCCGGGAAGTTGAACACCGATCGGCAGTCGGCGGCGTTCCACTGGTCGTCCGGGGAGAGGTTCGAGGCCGTCTGGCAGGTCGACATCTCGGGGGTGAACATCGCGGTGCCGTTGACGTTGGAGGCGTGGCCGTCGGCCTCGCCGTTGGTGGTGTAGAGCTCCGAGGAGACCTGCGGGCGGTAGCCGGGGATCGCGGAGTTCTCCGGGGTGCCGGCCAGCGCCCGGTAGGCGACGTCGTCCGGGGTGCCGGTGGCGACCTGCCAGCCGACGCCGTAGAGGAGGAGTTCGGCCGCGGAGTGGTAGTTGATGCCGTAGGCGAAGCCGACGCGCTTCTCGAAGGCGTCGAGCGCCTTGGTCTCGGGCTCGGAGTTCGGGGCCGCGCCGCGGTAGGTCTGGCTGGTGGCGTTGGGGGACGAACCCTCGTCGTCGTAGCCCCACTTGTAGGCGAAGTTGCGGTTGAGGTCGACGCCGTCGCCGGTGCGGATCTCGCCGTCGGCGTTGACGTCCCGCAGGTTCTTGCGCCACAGACGGTTGGCGGGGTCCTGGAAGGTGTAGTCGTAGCCGTCGGGATTGGCCGACAGGACGAACCACAGCTCGGTCGAGTCGACGAGCTTCTTGACGCGCTGATCGGTCCGGTAGTGGTCGAGGTAGTGGTGCATCAGCCGCCGGGTCATCTCCGGGGTGATCCACTCGCGCGCGTGCTGGTTGGACATGTACAGCACCGAGGGCTTGGAGCCGTCCTCGGACCTCTTCGCGTTCCTGGTGAGCTTGAGCGCGAGGATGTCCTGGCCGCGGACCGTCTTCCCGATGGAGACGACCTTGGTGAGGCCGGGGTTCTGCCGGGCGGTGCGGAGGATCTCCTCCTTGAGGCCGCCGCTGCCGCTGTACGGCCGGAACACGCCGTCGGCCGCGGCCGCCACGCGGTTCTCCGCCCTGGCCGAGAGGGTGTGCTCGGTGAGGGGGACGCCCTGCTTCTCCAGCTTCCGCGCCTGGTCGTCGGTGAGGTACACCTCGACGGTGGCGGTGCCCTGTTCGGGCGCCTGCTCACTGAGTTCGTGGCCGTCCTGGCCGGCCGCCAGCAGCAGGGGTACCTGCTTCTTGGTGACCTCGGCGCGGAAGACCTTGACCTCTCCGGCATCGGACGTGTCGGAGGTGTCGGAGGAACTTCCGGGCTGCGCCTGCGCGACGGGTGCGATGCTCGCTCCGCCGATCAGGAGCGCGCCGACAGCGAGGATCGATCTCGCTCTACGTCTCATGAACCCCCCTTGCGTGAGTCCGCCACGGCGGCGGACAGAGTCAGGCTCATGACTGTTCATGATCGAGTCAAGGGTGCGTCAAGAAGGTGCAGACGGACGGAAGTTGTCGTCGGTACGCGTGCGCTCAAGGGGAGAAGGCCGGTGTTGCGGGGGCTACGACGCCGGTGTTGCGGGAGTGGCCATGACGGTGTTGCGGGAGTGACGACGCCGGTGCCGACCGCCCTCCGGGGAGGGGGTCGGCACCGGCGGGTCGGCACCGGCGGGCCGGTTACGCGTACCGGCCGTCCGGGCCGGGTTCGGCCCGGTCAGGACGTCGGGCGGGGCGTCGGACGGGTGGGTCCGGCCAGGCGGGTTCGGCCGGGCGGTCAGCCCACCAGGTTGTCGGCGAGGTCCTCGCTGAGGTTGGCGTCCGTGCCCGGGATGCCGAGGTCCGACGCCCGCTTGTCGGCCATCGCCAGCAGTCGGCGGATCCGGCCCGCGACCGCGTCCTTGGTGAGCGGCGGGTCGGCGAGCGCGCCCAGCTCCTCCAGGGAGGCCTGCTTGTGCTCCATGCGCAGCCGGCCGGCCGCCGCCAGGTGCTCGGGCACCTCGTCGGCGAGGATCTCCAGGGCACGCTGGACGCGGGCACCGGCGGCGACGGCGGCCCGGGCGGAGCGGCGCAGGTTGGCGTCGTCGAAGTTGGCGAGACGGTTCGCCGTGGCGCGCACCTCACGACGCATCCGGCGCTCCTCCCAGGCCAGCACCGACTCGTGGGCGCCGAGGCGGGTGAGCAGTGCGCCGATCGCGTCCCCGTCGCGGACCACGACCCGGTCGACTCCGCGCACCTCGCGGGCCTTCGCGGCGATCGACAGCCGCCGGGCGGCACCGACCAGCGCGAGCGCGGCCTCGGGACCCGGGCAGGTGACCTCCAGGGAGGAGGACCGGCCGGGCTCGGTGAGCGAACCGTGTGCCAGGAAGGCCCCGCGCCAGGCCGCCTCCGCGTCACAGGTGGCACCGGAGACCACCTGCGGGGGCAGCCCGCGGATGGGGCGCCCGCGGCCGTCCACCAGACCGGTCTGGCGGGCCAGCTGGTCACCGCCGGCGACCACCCGTACGACGTAACGCGAGCCGCGGCGCAGACCGCCGGGTGCCATCACGATCAGCTCCGAGCTGTGGCCGAAGATCTCCAGGATGTCCCGCTTGAGCCGGCGGGCCGCCATCGCCGTGTCCAGCTCCGCCTCGATCACAATGCGCCCGCTCACCAGGTGGAGGCCGCCGGCGAACCGCAGGATGGCGGAGACCTCCGCCTTTCTGCAGCAGGTCCGGGTGACGGGGAGCCGGGAGATCTCGTCCTTCACCGCTGCCGTCATCGCCATGGGCCGATCCTTCCATGCATCCGAAAAATACGGTCGTACGCGGCGGCCAACAGCTCCGGGTCGTGCCTCGGGGTGCCGTCGGGCCGGGCCACCGGCGCCAGCTCGACCGCGGCCCCGAACCGCTTGGCGGCATCGGTCAGGGAGTCGCGGTCGGGCACGGCGGCCTCGTCGGCCAGCACCACGTCCAGGGCGAGTTTAGGGGCGTGTCGTCCCAAAACCTCCAAATGACGCTGCGGGGAGAAGCCCTCGGTTTCTCCCGGCTGCGGCGCGAGATTGAGCGAGAGTACCCGGCGTGCCTTCGTCTCGGTGAGCGCGTCCAGCAGTTCGGGCACCAGCAGGTGCGGGATGACCGACGAGAACCAGGAACCGGGGCCGAGCACCACCCAGTCCGCGTCGAGGACGGCCGCCACCGCCTCGGGGACGGCCGGCGGGTCGGACGGCACGAGGTGCACGGACTGCACCTCACCGGTGGTGAGCGCCACGGTCGCCTGCCCGCGCACGGTGTCGACGTCCTCGGGGCGGGCCGGATCGTGCCCCTTGACCAGCGCCTGGAGTTCCAGCGGTACGGCGGACATGGGCAGCACGCGTCCCTGTGCGCCCAGGAGCTTGCCGACCAGGTCCAGGGCCTGGACGTGGTCGCCGAGCTGCTCCCACAGGGCGACGATCAGCAGGTTGCCGACGGCGTGGCCGTTGATCTCGCCCTGCGACTGGAAGCGGTGCTGGATGACCCGGGCCCAGGTCTGGCCCCAGTCGTCGTCGCCGCACAGGGCGGCCAGGGCCTTGCGCAGGTCGCCGGGCGGCAGCACGCCCAGCTCGTCGCGCAGGCGCCCGCTGGAACCGCCGTCGTCGGCCACCGTGACGACACCCGTGAGGTCGCCGGTGATGCGGCGCAGTGCGGTGAGCGAGGCGGACAGGCCCATGCCGCCGCCGAGGGCGACGACCTTGGGCTGGGTGCCGCGACGGCGCGGTCTGCCGCCGCGGGCCTCGACCGGCCGGCTCGTGCGCCCTTCCGGCGCCGTTCTGCGCAGCCTGCCCAGCCGCGGAGTGCGTCCCGTCATTCCCGTCCCATGTCCCGGTGCACGACCACCGTCTCCACGCCCTCGGCCGCGAGGCGCGCGGCGAGCCTCTCCGACATCGCGACCGAGCGGTGCTTGCCGCCCGTACAGCCGACCGCGATGGTCACGTAACGCTTGCCCTCGCGGCGGTAGCCCGCGGCGACCAGCTGGAGGAGTTCGGTGTACCGGTCGAGGAACTCCTTCGCGCCGGGCTGGTTGAGGACGTAGCCGGAGACCTCCTCGTTCAGGCCGGTGAAGGGGCGCAGCTCCGGGACCCAGTGCGGGTTGGGCAGGAAGCGCATGTCCACGACCAGGTCGGCGTCCACCGGGAGGCCGTACTTGAAGCCGAAGGACATCACGGTGGCCCGCAGCTCGGGCTCCTCGTCGCCGGCGAACTGGGCGTCCATCTTGGCGCGCAGCTCGTGCACGTTGAGGCTGGAGGTGTCGATCACCAGGTCGGCGTCGCCGCGCAGTTCGCGCAGCAGTTCGCGCTCGGCGGCGATGCCGTCGACGATCCGGCCGTCGCCCTGGAGGGGGTGCGGGCGGCGCACGGACTCGAAGCGGCGGACCAGGGCGTCGTCGGAGGACTCCAGGAACACGATCCGCCGGGTGACGCCCTTGGCCTCGAGGTCGGCGAGGGACTCGCGGAGGTTGTCGAAGAAGCGGCGGCCCCGCACGTCGACGACGACCGCGATCCGCGCCACGTTGCCCTGGGAGCGGGCACCCAGCTCCACCATGGTGGGGATCAGCGCGGGCGGGAGGTTGTCGACGACGAACCAGCCGAGGTCCTCCAGACACTTGGCGGCCGTCGAGCGGCCGGCCCCGGACATGCCGGAGATGATCACCAGCTCGGGGATGGCCGCCTCGGGGATTCCGGGCGGCGTGACGTCGGTACTCACCTGTGCTCCGTCTTCGTGACCTGCGATGTGCGCGGCGGCGGGGGCGTCCACGGGGTGTTCGGCCCCGGCGGGGCCCGCGTCGTGCGGGGGGTGGTGCTGGGGGTGATTCTCGCCGGTCCGGCTGTGTCCCTGCTGAGGGGCGGCCCCGGCGGTCGCCGCGGGCGTGCGCCGGACCGCGGGCGTGGCCGTGGGCGCGGCCGTGGGCGTGGGTTCTCGCTCCGGTGCGGGTCGTGCGTCGTGCTCGGTCATGTCTCCTGCCCCCGTCGGTCCTCCGGGGCGCCCGCTGCGACGGGCTCCCCGGGGGAGCCCGCCGTCGTGTCGGGCTCCTCCTCGTCCATGATCTCTCCGGTCGCGGTGTTCACGGCGGGTGCGGGCGGTGCCGTCCGGGCGAAGGCCGCGGCGATCGTCTCGGCCGTCTTGCGGCCGATGCCGGGCACCTCGCAGATCTGGTCGATCGTCGCCGAACGCAGCCTCTTCACCGAACCGAAGTGCTTGATGAGCGCCTGTTTGCGTGTTTCACCGAGGCCCGGCACGTCGTCCAGCGGGCCGGCGCGGAACCGTTTGGCCCGCTTGGTCCGCTGGTAGGTGATCGCGAAGCGGTGTGCCTCGTCACGGACCCGCTGGAGCAGGTAGAGGCCCTCGCTGCTGCGGGGCAGGATCACGGGATCGTCGTCGTGCGGCAGCCAGACCTCCTCCAGGCGCTTGGCGAGGCCGCAGACGGCGATGTCGTCGATGCCCAGCTCGTCCAGCGCCCGCTCGGCCGCCGCCACCTGGGGCTGTCCGCCGTCCACGACGACGAGCTGGGGCGGGTAGGCGAACCGCTTGGGCCGGCCGTCGTCCTCGGTGAGGTTGCCGGCGACCGGGCCGTCGGCGGCCTCCGCGGGGAGCTCGGCGGAGCCGGCGACGGCGTCCGTGTCGCCGTCGCCCCACTCCCCCGTCCGCTCCTTGTCGGCGAGGTAGCGGCGGAAGCGGCGGGTGATCACCTCGTGCATCGAGCGGACGTCGTCCTGGCCCTCGAAGCCCTTGATCTGGAAGCGGCGGTACTCGCTCTTGCGGGCCAGGCCGTCCTCGAAGACGACCATGGAGGCCACGACGTCGTCGCCCTGGAGGTGCGAGATGTCGTAGCACTCGATCCGCAACGGGGCACTGTCCAGCATCAGGGCGTCGGCGATCTCCTCCAGCGCGCGCGAGCGCGTGGTGAGGTCGGAGGCACGCTTGGTCTTGTGCAGGGCGAGGCCCTGCTGGGCGTTGCGCTCCACGGTCTCCATCAGGGCCCGCTTGTCCCCGCGCCGGGGGATGCGCAGCGAGACGTTGGACCCGCGGCGGGCGGTGAGCCACTCCTGGACCGGTTCCAGCGGCTCGGGCAGGGCGGGGACCAGGACCTCCTTGGGCACCGCGTCGCCGGTCTCCTCGCCGTAGAGCTGCTGGAGGGCGTGTTCGACGAGGGCGGCGGTGGTGATCTCCTCGACCTTGTCGGTGACCCAGCCGCGCTGGCCGCGGACGCGTCCGCCGCGGACGTGGAAGATCTGGACAGCCGCCTCCAGCTCGTCCTCGGCGACCGCGATCAGGTCGGCGTCGGTCGCGTCGGCGAGCACGACCGCGTTCTTCTCCATGGCCTTCTTCAGGGCCCCTATGTCGTCGCGCAGGCGGGCGGCCCGCTCGTACTCCATCTCCTCGGCCGCCTCCGTCATCTGCTTCTCCAGACGGCGCAGGTAGGTGCCGGTGCGGCCGGTCATGAAGTCGCAGAACTCGTCCGCCAGCTCCCAGTGGTCGTCGGGCGAGATCCGGCCGACGCAGGGCGCGGAGCACTTGCCGATGTAGCCGAGCAGGCAGGGACGGCCGGTGCGGGCGGCGTTCTTGAAGACGCCGGCCGAGCAGGTGCGGACGGGGAAGACCCGCAGGAGGAGGTCGACGGTGTCCCGGATCGCCCACGCGTGCGCGTACGGCCCGAAGTACCGGACGCCCTTCTTCTTGTGGCCGCGCATCACCTGCGCGCGCGGGAACTCCTCGTTCACCGTCACCGCGAGGTACGGGTAGCTCTTGTCGTCGCGGTACTTGACGTTGAAGCGGGGGTCGTACTCCTTGATCCACGAGTACTCCAGCTGGAGCGCCTCGACCTCCGTGGACACCACGGTCCACTCCACGGACGCGGCCGTCGTGACCATCGTGCGGGTGCGCGGGTGGAGACCCGCCAGGTCCTGGAAGTAGTTCGCCAGGCGCTGGCGCAGGCTTTTCGCCTTTCCGACGTAGATCACCCGGCGGTGCTCGTCGCGGAACCGGTACACCCCGGGAGAGTCGGGGATCTGTCCCGGCTTGGGGCGGTAGCTGGAGGGGTCGGCCATGTCTCACACCCTACTGGCGCGCGGTGACAGTCCGACGGGGCTGTGGACAACGGCGCGGGGCGTGCGGGGCAAGGGCGCCGACTCGGCCACGGCCGCGCCGCGTTCCGGCGCCACCTGTTGTCGGGACCATGTCGACACGCTTCAATGCGGGGGACTCCGGGCGGTGAACCCCGCACTACGGATGTGAAGGCGCGCCCGCGTCGCCGGGGCGGCCCGGACACTCACGCGAACGGTCCGACCAGCCGTCGCGAGCATTCACAGAGAGGCCCCTGCATGCCGCACGCTCCACAGCACGCGGACGCCGACGCGCACACCGCCACGGAGACCTCCGCGAAGACCGGCCCGGAGACCGGCGTGAAGGCCGACCCCCGGCACGGGCCCGGCGTCGTCGCCGAACTGGACGGGGCGCTGAACGGCGGCCCCTTCCACGTCGCCCTGCGCGCCGCGATCGCCGCCCGGGGGCTGCCCCTCCAGCGCGTCCAGCACCACCTGTCGCGACACGGGGTCAAGGTCGGGGTCACGAGCCTGAGCTACTGGCAGCAGGGGGCCCGGCGCCCGCAGCGCCCGGAGTCGCTGCGGGCCGTGCGCGCCCTGGAGGAGATCCTCGAACTGCCGGACGAGTCCCTGATCCGGCTGCTCGCGGAGCCCGACGAGAAGGTGCCCGCCGGACAGCCGGCCGGCCGCACGTACCGGTCGCTCCTGGAGGCCTCGGACGTCCTGGAGGAACTCCTCGTCGAGCTGGAGTGCCCCCTGGACGGCGGACTGCGCACCCTGGGCCACCACGAACGGGTCCGCATCGGGGCCTGCCGCGAACTGCTGGAACGCGAGTCGCAGCACATCGTCCGCGCCCACCGCGACGGCGTCGACCGTTTCGTCGCCGTCCACCACGGGGACCCCGGCTGCACCCCGGAACGGATGTCCGTGCACGCCCTGGAGAACTGCCGGACCGGCCGCGTCCGCCGGCACCACGGCACCGGCGTCCTGGTGGCCGAGTTCCTCTTCGACACCCGCCTGCGCGCCGGCGACACCTTCCTCTTCGGCTACGGCGTCGAGGACGGCACCGCCGGGGCCGCCCGCGAGTACGTCCGCGGTTTCGGCGCCCCCGGCGGCCAGTACGCCCTCCAGGTCCGGTTCGACGAGAGCGCCGTGCCGGTGCGCTGCCACCGCTTCACACGGCACTCCCCGGCGGCCCCGCGCGGCAGCCGTCAGGAACTCCCCCTCAGCCGACGCCACCGTTCGGTGCACCTCGTCGAGCCGCGGGTGCGGTCGGGCACGGTGGGCATCGGGTGGGACTGGGAGTGAGCGGCCTGCCCCCGACGGGTCGGACGCAGACGGCCGGTCCCTGACGGGTCGGACGCAGACGGCCGGTCCCTGACGGGTCGGACAGCCTGCCCCCGACGGGTCAGACGGCCGGCCCCGAAACGATCTTGCCGTTCTCGGTCCTGACCGGAAGCTCGTTCAACGGCACGGTCGCCGGTGCCCGCAGCACCTCGCCGGTCGCGGCGTCGAACTCACTGCCGTGGCAGGGACAGATCAGGGTCGTCCCTTCGAGCTTGTTGATGGGGCACCCCGCGTGCGTGCAGATCGAGCTGTACGCCTTCAGCTCACCGCCCGCGGACCGGCTGACCACCACGTTGTGGTCCCGGTAGAGCTTGGCGCCCCCCTTCGCGACCTCGCCGTCCGCGCCCAGTTCGACGGGCGCGGTCGGTGTGGCGGGCGAGGTGGTCCCGCCGGTCGGCGAGCAGGCGGCCAGACCGAGGCCCGCGGCCGGTGCGAGGGCCGCTCCCCGCAGGACGGTACGGCGGGTCGCTGACGGGCGGGCGGACATGCGCATCTCCAGGGTCCGGGGCGGAGGCGGGCCCGGCGGTGCGGGACGGCCGTACGGCACGCGGCCGGCGGGCCGCTGCCCCGCGCACGATACCGGCCGGGACCGCACCGGACGGCGGCGGGTTGCCACGGAATGCCACGGGTTGCGCCGAAGGGGCCACCGCGGAGCGCACGGGGGTGCGGCGGAGGTCGCGAAGGAGCTCGCGGCCGCGCGGGGTTGTGCGGACGGCAACGCTTGCGTCAGCGTGTACGTCCGCCGTCCGCCGTCCGGCGGGGGAACACGCCCGAACCCCCGGGCTTCGTGCGACCCTGGCCACCGACAGCCCGAGCGGTGTGCTCAGCGAGCCACCGGAGAGGAACCGCCCCGTGATCGTCGTCGCCGGTGAGGCCCTGATCGACCTGGTACCGCAGGGCACTGGCGCCCTCGCGGCTCTGCAGCCGGCCCGCGGCGGCGGCCCGTACAACACGGCCGTGGCCCTGGGCCGCCTCGGCTCCGCGACCGCGTTCTGCTCCCGCGTCTCCTACGACGCCTTCGGCGAGGCGCTCCTCGGCGGGCTGCGCGACTCGGGGGTGGACGTGTCCGCGGTGCAGCGCGGCGCGGAGCCGACCACCCTCGCGGTCGCCACGCTCGACGGGAACGGCTCGGCCGCCTACTCCTTCTACGTCGAGGGCACCGCGGACCGGCTGTTCACCGCCCCCGTCGGCCTGCCCGCCGGCAGCCGGGCGGTGTCCTTCGGCACCTGCTCGCTGGTGCTGGAGCCGGGCGCGAGCGCGTACGAGGAGCTGATGCGGACGGCGGCGGCCCAAGGCCTCTTCACCGCCCTGGACCCGAACGTCCGGCCCGGTCTGATCCCCGACGCCGACGCCTACCGGGCGCGCTTCAGGAGCTGGCTGCCCTCGGTGTCCCTGCTCAAGCTCTCCGAGGAGGACGCCCTCTGGCTGGGCGGCACCCCGCGCGACTGGCTGGCCGCCGGGCCCTCCGCCGTCGTGATCACACACGGCGGCGACGGGCTGACCGCCTACACCCGGGACGGCTCCGTGTATCCGGTGCCCGGCGAGAAGGTCGACGTCGTGGACACCATCGGCGCCGGCGACACCGTGAACGCGGCTCTGCTGCACGCCCTCTCGGTCCAGGACGCTCTCTCCCCGACGGCCCTCGCGGGCCTGGGCCGTGACGGCTGGGAACGGCTGCTGCGCTTCGCGGCCCGCGCGGCGGCGATCACCTGCTCGCGGGCAGGCGCGGAACCGCCGTACGCCTCCGAGCTCGGCGAGCTGTGAAACGGCGGTGTCCCGCGGGGAGTTCCCCGCGGGACACCGCCGCCACTTCTCCTACTTCTTCGTCGCCTTCTTCGCGGCCGTCTTCTTGGTGGTGGCCTTCTTGGCCGCCGTGCTGTCGACGGTGGCCTTGGCGGTCGCCGTCTTCCTCGGCGCCGCCTTGGCCGCGACCGTCTTCTTCGCCGCCGCCCCGCGCGGGGCCCTGACCGGCTGCGCGTCGCTGACGCGGTCGCCGAGGACCTCGCGCAGGAACTTGCCGGTGTGGCTGGCCGGGACCCCGGCCACCTCCTCCGGCGTGCCCTCGGCGACGACGACGCCGCCGCCCGCGCCGCCTTCGGGGCCCATGTCGACGACCCAGTCGGCGGTCTTGATGACATCGAGGTTGTGCTCGATGACGATGACCGTGTTGCCCTTCTCCACCAGGCCGGAGAGGACCTTCAGGAGCTTGCTGATGTCCTCGAAGTGCAGACCCGTGGTCGGTTCGTCCAGGACGTAGACCGTGCGGCCGGTGGAGCGGCGCTGGAGCTCGCTGGCGAGCTTGACGCGCTGTGCCTCACCGCCGGACAGGGTGGTCGCGGACTGACCGAGCCGGACGTAGCCGAGACCGACGTCCTTGAGGGTGTTGAGGTGGCGGGCGATCGCGGGGACGGCCTCGAAGAACTCGGCCGCCTCCTCGATCGGCATGTTCAGGACGTCGGCGATGGACTTGCCCTTGTAGTGGACCTCCAGGGTCTCCCGGTTGTAGCGGGCGCCGTGGCAGACCTCGCACGGGACGTAGACGTCCGGGAGGAAGTTCATCTCGATCTTGATCGTGCCGTCGCCCGCGCAGTTCTCGCAGCGGCCGCCCTTGACGTTGAAGGAGAAGCGGCCGGGCAGGTAGCCGCGGACCTTGGCCTCGGTGGTCTCGGCGAACAGCTTGCGGACGTGGTCGAAGACGCCGGTGTAGGTCGCCGGGTTGGACCGCGGGGTGCGGCCGATGGGCGACTGGTCGACGTGGACGACCTTGTCGACGAGGTCGTCGCCGTCCACGCGCGTGTGGCGCCCCGGCACGTTCCTCGCGCCGTTCAGTTCGCGGGCCAGGTGCGTGTACAGGATGTCGTTGACCAGGGTCGACTTGCCGGAGCCGGAGACGCCCGTGACCGCGGTGAAGACGCCCAGCGGGAAGGAGACGTCGATGTCCCGCAGGTTGTTCTCGCGGGCCCCGCGCACCGTGAGCTGCCGGGACGGGTCGCGCGGGCGCCGGAGGTCGGGCAGCGGGATGGCCTTCTTGCCGGACAGGTACTGCCCGGTCTGCGACTCGTCGTTGGCGAGCAGTTCCTTCAGGGAGCCGCTGTGCACGACCTTGCCGCCGTGCTCGCCGGCGCCGGGACCGATGTCGACGATCCAGTCGGCGACCTTGATGGTGTCCTCGTCGTGCTCGACGACGATGAGCGTGTTGCCCATGTCGCGCAGCCGGACGAGGGTCTCGATCAGCCGGTGGTTGTCGCGCTGGTGCAGGCCGATGGACGGCTCGTCGAGGAC
The DNA here is from genome assembly GCF_044331705.1 of Streptomyces sp. NPDC017202. Classification (NCBI taxonomy): domain Bacteria; kingdom Bacillati; phylum Actinomycetota; class Actinomycetes; order Kitasatosporales; family Streptomycetaceae; genus Streptomyces; species Streptomyces sp. NPDC017202. Next base: position 27,762 of record NZ_JBIRNP010000034.1, read on the forward strand.
GTACAGCACGCCGACGAGACCGGAGCCGATCTGGGTGGCCAGGCGGATGCGCTGGGCCTCGCCGCCGGAGAGCGTGCCGGCGGCGCGGTTGAGCGAGAGGTAGTCCAGGCCGACGTCGACCAGGAACCGCAGGCGCTCGTTGACCTCCTTCAGGACGCGCTCGGCGATCTTCTTGTCGCGCGCGTCGAGCTTCAGCTCGCCCAGGAAGTCCGCGCAGTCGCTGATCGACATGGCGGAGACCTCGGCGATGGACTTCCCCATGACCGTGACCGCGAGGACGATCGGCTTGAGGCGGGTGCCCTCGCAGGTGGGGCAGGGCACCTCGCGCATGTAGCCCTCGAAGCGCTCGCGGCTGGCGTCGCTCTCGGCCTCGCTGTGCCGGCGCTTCACGAACGGAACGGCGCCTTCGAACGGCGTCGTGTACACGCGCTCGCGGCCGTACCGGTTGCGGTAACGGACCTCGATCTGCGTCTTGTGGCCGTGCAGGAGGGCCTTCCTGGCGCGCTGCGGCAGGCCGGCGAAGGGGATGTCGGTCCGGAATCCCAGCGCGTCCGCGAGGGCGCCGATCAGGCGGCCGAAGTATTCCTTGGTGTGCCCGTGGGACCAGGGGTGGATGGCGCCCTCGTCGAGGGACTTGTCCTCGTCGGGGACGATCAGCTCGGGGTCGACCTCCATGCGCGTGCCGATGCCGGAGCAGTCGGGGCAGGCGCCGAAGGGCGAGTTGAAGGAGAAGGAGCGGGGCTCCAGCTCCTCGAAGGACAGGTCGTCGTACGCGCAGTACAGGTGCTCGGAGTACATGCGCTCGCGCTCGGGGTCGTCCTCGGGCAGGTCGACGAAGTCGAGCACGACCATGCCGCCGGACAGACCGAGGGCGGTCTCCACGGAGTCGGTGAGGCGGCGCTTGGCGGACTCCTTCACCGTGAGGCGGTCGATGACCACCTCGATGGTGTGCTTCTCCTGCTTCTTCAGCGTGGGCGGGTTGGAGAGCTGGACGGTCTCGCCGTCCACCCGCGCGCGGCTGTACCCCTTGGTCTGGAGGTCGGCGAACAGGTCGACGAACTCGCCCTTGCGCTCGCGGACCAGCGGCGACAGCACCTGGAAGCGGCTGCCCTCGGGCAGCTCCAGCACCTTGTCGACGATGGCCTGCGGCGACTGGCGCGAGATGGGGCGGCCGCACTCGGGACAGTGCGGCTTGCCGATGCGCGCGAAGAGCAGACGCAGGTAGTCGTAGACCTCGGTGATGGTGCCGACCGTGGAGCGCGGGTTGCGCGAGGTCGACTTCTGGTCGATCGAGACGGCCGGGGAGAGGCCCTCGATGAAGTCGACGTCCGGCTTGTCCATCTGGCCGAGGAACTGCCGGGCGTAGGAGGAGAGGGACTCGACGTAGCGCCGCTGTCCCTCGGCGAAGATCGTGTCGAAGGCCAGCGAGGACTTGCCCGACCCCGACAGGCCCGTGAAGACGATGAGCGAGTCGCGCGGCAGGTCGAGCGAGACATTCTTGAGGTTGTGCTCGCGCGCGCCACGGACGATGAGACGGTCGGCCACGCCGGTCCGCACCTTTCTTGAGGGAAGTGACAGGGGCAGGGCCCCGTCCTTCTCAGACTAGGGGGAGCCACTGACAACGCCGGTCGGATTCACGGGTTGACAACAATCCCCCGCCATCCAGCATGCCCGACGCCACCCACGACCTTATGGCACGCACATTCGATTTACGGGCGGCCGCCGATCGCCTTCACCCGAAGGAGTGGCGGAGCTAAGGTCAGCACCATGATTGATCACGCTCATGACCTGGCGTCTGTACGTGACGCGACGGACCGGCTGCTCACCGCAGCCGCCAAGCTGGACAACGCGTCCGTGACGCAGTCGTCACGCCTTCCCGGCTGGAGCCGCGGCCACGTCCTCGCCCACCTGGCCCGCAACGCCGACGCCCTGGTGAACGTCTTCCAGGGCCGCCCCATGTACGTCGACGCCGCCGTGCGGGACGCCGACATCGAGCGGGACGCCCCTCGCCCCCTGGACGTCCAGCTCGCGGACGTCCGGGAGAGCGCCGCCCGCCTCCAGGAGGCCGCCGCCGTCCCCGCGGACTGGTCGCGCACGGTCGAGCTGCGCAACGGCGTCACCGACTCGGCGGCGCGGGTGCCCTTCCGGCGCTGGGCGGAGGTGGAGCTGCACCACGTGGACCTCGGGATCGGCTACGAGCTGGAGGACCTGCCGGAGGAATTCGTCGCGCGGGAGATCGACTTCCTGGTGGAACGCTTCCGCGGCCACGGGGACGTCCCGTCGACGCGCCTCAGCGGCGACGACGGCGGGACCTGGACCACGGGCGGCGGCGCACCCGGTGGGCCCGTCGACGTCAGGGGCCCGGCCGCGGACCTGCTCGGCTGGCTCTCGGGACGCCGCGACGGCTCCGCGCTCACGGTCGACGGCGGCCCGCTCCCGGCCCTCCCCCCGCTATAGGCTGGCGGTCATGACGTACAGCGGAGAGGTGCGGGTCGGCGGCTCGGCGGACGTGCACGAGCTGAAGGACCTGATGATCACCAAGATCGCGGTCGGCCCGATGAACAACAACGCCTACCTGCTGCGTTGCCGGGCCACGGACGAGCAGCTGCTGATCGACGCGGCCGACGACGCCCGGACGCTGCTCGGCACGATCGGTGACGACGGCATCGCCTCGGTCGTCACCACACACCGTCACGGAGACCACTGGCAGGCTCTCGCCGAGGTCGTCGCGGCCACGCGCGCGCGTACGTACGCCGGCCGGGAGGACGCCGAGGGCATCCCGGTGCCGACCGACGTCCTGCTCGACGACGGCGACGTCGTCCGGGTGGGCGACGTGCGCCTGACCGCGCGCCATCTCGTCGGACACACGCCGGGCTCGATCGCCCTCGTGTACGACGACCCGCACGGGCATCCGCACGTGTTCACGGGCGACTGCCTCTTTCCGGGTGGCCCCGGCAGGACGACGAGTCCGGTGGACTTCACGAGTCTGATGGACGGCTTGGAGGAGAAGATCTTCGGCCTGCTGCCCGACGAGACGTGGATCTATCCGGGCCATGGGAACGACACGACGCTCGGGTTCGAGAGGCTGCACCTGGCGGAGTGGAGATCCCGGGGCTGGTGATCGGTCGATCCGCGCGGGGCAACCGGCAACGGGCCCGCCTCACGCCGCCGCCCGAGGGGAATCAAGAGGGGAGGCCGCCTCCCGGGGGCTCCGAAGTGCCCCGGGAGGCGGCCTCCCTGACTTCACGACAGATCGACGGCCGAGCCGGTGCGACTCAGCAGTACCGCCGCTCGGCCCGGGCGAAACCGGCGCTGTAGCCGTCGGCGTAGCCACGGGCGTAGTCGCGGTTGCTGAAGCCGTCTCCGACAGCGTCCAGCCGGCAGTCGTCCCTGGCATCCTGGTAGCCGTCCCGGAAACCGGCCCTGAAGCCCTGCCGGTAGTCGCGCGGACTGTTGACGGCTGCAGGTGCGCTGGCGTGGGTCTCGGTCGGTGTGACCGCTGAAGCCTGCTGTATGCCCACCGGTGCGAAGCCGAGGACGAGGACCGAGCAGGCGACGACGGAACGCTTCCAATGCCTAGCGGTCATGATTACCCCTTGCGTACATAGATTGCGGGGGACTCATTTCCACACTAATACCCCATACGGGTCACGCAACTTGCCCTCCGTCGGCGCAGGAAGACGGACGCGGTCAAGTCGTACGGCGCCTTGCCTCCGTGGAAGCCGGACGCCGGTAAGGGGCGCCTGCCAGGAAGCCGGTGCTCATGCGCGGCCTGGGCTCACGTGCTCGCCTGCCCCGCCCCCGCCAGTGCGGCGACGCGTTCCACGGCGAACACGTAGCCCTGCACTCCGCAGCCCGCGATGACGCCGTCGGCGCGCAGCGAGACGTACGAGTGGTGCCGGAAGGACTCCCGCCGGTGGATGTTGGAGATGTGGACCTCCAGCACCGGCAGTCCGTCGCAGGTGTTGAGCGCGTCGAGGATCGCGATCGACGTGTGCGAGTAGGCGCCGGGGTTGATCACGACGCCGCAGTGGTCCCGCCGCGCCTCGTGGATCCAGTCCACCAGCTCCCCCTCGTGGTTGGACTGCCGGAAGTCCACCGTGCCGCCGTGCGCCGCCGCGGCCTTGGCGCAGAGCGCCTCGACGTCGGCGAGCGTGTCGGAGCCGTAGATCTCGGGCTGGCGCTGCCCCAGGAGGTTGAGGTTGGGGCCGTTGAGAATCATGATGGGGGCGCTGGCCAGGGTGCGGGGCACGGTTCCTCCGGTCCGTTCGGCGTGGGGCGGTCCGTCGGACCGCTGCTCGGACCCGGTTTATCACGGTGAAACAGCGGGGCGGGAAGCCCTAGTCTCACCCGCATGACCACACCGTCGTATCCTCCGAAGCCCTCCCCCGGTGACCGTGTGGCCGTCCTCTCCCCGGCCGAAGGTCTGCCGGGCCTGTTCCCGGTCCCCTTCGAACTGGGCCTGGAACGGCTGCGCGAGGAGTTCGGCCTCGAACCGGTCGAGTACCCGACGACCCGGACGATGGGCGCCACGCCGCAGGCGCGGGCCGACGACATCCACGCCGCTTTCGCCGATCCCGGCATCAAGGCGGTCATCGCGTCGATCGGGGGTGACGACCAGATCACCGTCCTGCCGCTGCTGGACCGCGAGTTGATCCGGGCCAACCCGAAGCCGTTCTTCGGCACGAGCGACAACACCAACCTGCTCGCCTTCCTGTACAACACCGGGATCGTCGGCTACCACGGCGCGAGCGTGATGGTGCAGCTCGGGCGGCCGGTGGCCATGGACGCACTGACCGCGGACTCCCTCCGGGCGGCCCTGTTCACCTCGGGCGCCTACGAACTGCGGCCCGCCGAACGCTGGAACGACGTCGACCGCGACTGGGCCGACCCCGTGACCTTCGCGTCGCGGCCGGAGACCCGGCCGGGCACCGGCTGGACATGGCGCAACGCCGAGCGCGTGGTCGAGGGCCGCGGCTGGGGCGGCAATCTGGAGATCCTCTCCTGGCTCCTGATGGCCGACCGCGAGATCTCGCACGACCTGTCGGTCTACGACGGCGGCGTGCTGTTCCTGGAGACCTCCGAGGAACTCCCCAGCGCCACGGAGGTCTTCCGGATCCTGCGCAACATGGGCGAGCGCGGCCTCCTCCAGCGGTTCCCCGCGTTCCTGATGGCCCGCGCCAAGACCTGGTCCTTCGAACGCCCCAACGGCCCCGAGGCAGCCGCCCGTTACGCCGCGGAGCAGCGCGAAGCGGTACTGAGCGCGCTGGAGGCCTACGCGCCCGACACCCTCGCCGTCTTCGACGTGGACTTCGGCCACACGGACCCGCAGCTCGTCCTCCCCTACGGAGGGACGATCCGCGTCGACGGCCCCGGACGACGCATCACCGTCACCTACTGAGCCCCGCGCGACGCGGTCGCGCCACCGCGCGCCCCGTACCCGTCGGTCACGGTGGGTGGTTGACGCGGCGTGCACGACGTACGCACGGTGAACACCGCGAGCACCGCGAGCACCGCGAGGGCGTCTTCCCTGCCGCGGCTCGCGGCCTCCTCGCTCGCCGGGACGGCCGTCGAGTTCTACGACTTCTTCGTCTACGGGTTCGTCTACGGGACCGCCGCGGCGCTCGTCCTGGGGCCGCTCTCCGTTCCCACGTTCTCCTCACCGACGGGAACGCCGGCCGCCTTCGCGACGTTCGGCGCGGGTTTCGTGGCGCGGCCGCTGTGCCTCGTCGGCTGTGCCGCCGCCGCGCTGTGGATGTTCCCTCTGATGGCGCTGCTGGGCACGGGCGAGCCGCTTGCGATGTTCCTGGGCTTCCTCGGCGCCATGCTCGCGTTCGTCACCATGTTCGCTGTCGTCGCCGCCTGTCTGCCGGAGCTGCACGAGCCACGGATCCGCTGGACGGGCGCGGCGGTCGGCCACCACCTCGGCGGCGCACTCACGCCCCTCGCGGCCACGGCACTCGCGGAGCGCTCGGAGCGGGTCCCCTGGGGGGCGCGTATCTGAGGGGTGTCCCCCTGCTCAGCCTCGGCTGCTTCGCCCTGCTGCCGGAGACCCGACCGGCGCCGGCCCGGCCGAAAGACCTCAGGGATTGACCGCCAGCTCCAGATACGCCGCGAACAGCACCAGATGCACGCCCCCCTGCAGCGGCGTGGCCCTGCCCGGAACGACCGTCAGGGAGCTGACGACGACGGTCAGCGCGAGCAGCACCATGTGGGTGGGGCCGAGGCCGAGGACGAGCGGACCGGAGAGCCAGACCGAGGCCAGGGCGACCGCCGGGATCGTCAGGCCGATGCTGGCCATCGCGGAGCCGAGCGCGAGGTTGAGGCTGGTCTGCACCCGGTCGCGGCGGGCGGAGCGCAGTGCGGCGATGGTCTCGGGGAGCAGGACGAGCAGCGCGATGATCACACCGACGACGGCGTGATGAAGCCCGGCGGCCTCCACGCCGTCCTCGATCGTGGGCGAGACCCCTTTGGCCAGTCCGACCACGCCGATGAGGGCCAGGCCGAGCAGGCTCAGGCTGATCAGCGCGGTCCGCGACGAGGGCGCGGCGGCGTGGTCGTCCCCGGTGATCACGTCGCCCTGCCGGGTGACCGGAAGGAAGTAGTCACGGTGCCGGACGGTCTGGGTCGCCACGAACAGGCCGTACAGGACCAGTGAGGACAGGGCGGCGAAGGTGAGCTGGACGCTGGAGAACTCCGGGCCCGGTTTGCTGGTGGTGAAGGTCGGCAGGACCAGGCTGAGGGTGGCCAGGGTGGCGACGGTCGCCAGGGCCGCGCCGGTGCCCTCGGGGTTGAAGATCGCCGTGCCGTGGCGCAGGGAGGCGACGAGGAGGCACAGGCCGACGATGCCGTTGCAGGTGATCATCACGGCCGCGAAGACCGTGTCCCGCGCGAGGGTGGAGCTCTTGTCGCCGCCGTCCGCCATCAGCGTGACGATGAGCGCGACCTCGATGATCGTCACGGCGACCGCGAGTACCAGGGAGCCGAACGGTTCACCGACGCGGTGCGCGACGACCTCGGCGTGGTGCACTGCCGCCAGGACCGCTCCGGCGAGGACGACCGTGATCAGGGCGACGACCGCGGGGGCGAGGTCACGGCCCCAGGTCAGGGCCAGCAGGACGACGGCGAGCGCCGGCACGAGGGATGTCCAGCGGGTCGTGAGCGACCTGAGCCGAGCGGTCATGCAGTGATCGTCGCAGAGCGGCAGGGGCTCCGCATTCCGTCCGAGAAGCGCCCGGAGAGCGCCGGGAGCGGCGCCCGGCGAATCGCCGTGCACCGCTCCCGGAGGTGGTTCCCGCGTCGTCCGCGGTCAGACGTCGACGCTGTCCTTCGGAGCGTCCTCGCTCCCGGGCTGCGTCTTCTCGGCCGCCGCCTGCTTCTTGGAGGCCCGCAGGCTGGTGATCGTGGTGACGATCAGGACGGAGCAGATGACGCCGAGCGAGACCGGGATGCTGATCTCGGGGACGTGGACCCCGGACTCGTGCAGCGCGTGCAGTACCAGCTTGACGCCGATGAAGCCGAGGATGATCGACAGGCCGTAGCTGAGGTGGACGAGCTTGCGCAGCAGGCCGCCGATGAGGAAGTACAGCTGCCTCAGCCCCATGAGCGCGAACGCGTTGGCCGTGAACACGATGTACGGGTCCTGCGTCAGGCCGAAGATCGCGGGGATCGAGTCGAGGGCGAACAGCACGTCGGTGGTGCCGATCGCGAGCATCACGACCAGCATCGGGGTCATGACCCGCTTGCCGTTCTGCTCGATCCACAGCTTGGTGCCGTGGTAGCGGTCGGCGACACCGAACCTGCGCTCGGCGGCCTTGAGCAGCTTGTTCTCCTCGAACTCCTCGTCCTCCTCGTCCGCCCGGGCCTCCTGGATGAGCTTCCAGGCGGTCCAGATCAGGAAGGCGCCGAAGAGGTAGAACACCCAGGAGAAGCTGGCGAGGATCGCGGCGCCCGCGGCGATGAAGATCGCCCGCAGGACCAGGGCGATGAGCACGCCGACGAGCAGGACCCGTTGCTGGTACTGCGAGGGGACGGCGAACTTCGCCATGATCAGGACGAAGACGAAGAGGTTGTCGACGCTGAGCGACTTCTCGGTGATGAAGCCCGCGAAGAACTCTCCGGCGGGCTGTCCCCCGCCGAAGACGAGCAGGCCGAGCCCGAACAGGCTGGCCAGGGCGATCCAGACGACGGTCCAGATACCGGCTTCCTTGATCGACACGTCATGCGGCTTGCGGCCGATGAAGAAGTCGATCGCGATGAGGGCACTCAGGCCCACGACGGTCAGGACCCACAGGGTCAGGGAAACATCCACTGCGCCTCCGGCAGTACGTAACGGCAGGTGATCAGCGTCGTCGCGCTGCCGGAGGTCTCTTCCACCCCGGGTCCCGGCGCAGGGCATGCGCACGGGGCCGCACGGGCCGACGCCCCGGGATCAGCTCTGATCCGTATTGACGGGTACGCCGCAGTTGACAGGGAGTACTCCCCTCCGCACGAAAAACAGTACCCAATCGCCAAGGAAAGGTAAAGAGTTTGGCAAAGGAAAGATCAAAGAACCTGGTCAGGGCGGCTTTACGGTCGCTTGGCGAAGCGGTGGAAGCGATCAGCCCCGCCACGCCCGGCGGGCCGCGGCGACCTGCGTCAGGACCTGCTGGAGAACCTGGCTGCCGGGCGGCACGAGGGCCGGCTCGTACGTCCAGGCGTGGCCGACCCAGGGATCGGCGAGGTGGTCGTCGGGCACCGGGGTCAGCCGCATCAGCCCGCGCCACAGCGGATCCAGCAACGGACCGTAACCGGCGGCGTCCTCGCGGTCGGCGACCATCATCAGGTGGACGCCGACGGACGGGCCCTCGTCCGCGAGGTAGCGGAGCTGGGTCACGGCACGATCGTCGAAGCCGTGCGGGAAGTCGTTGACGACCAGGAGCTGCTGGGCGGTGTCGAAACCGGGCGGGAGCGAGTCGGCCGCACCGCCGCGCACCGCCATCTGCACCAGGTCGACGTGCTGCGTGAGCCGGGTGAGCACGTCCGTCACGCCGGCCGAGCCCACCGCGGGCGGTGCCGCCAGCACTCCGCTCCGCACCAGCGGGGCGAGCGCCGACGCGCCCGAACCGTCCGGGTCGACGACGTGCACCGTGAACTCGCCGGCCGGGTGGACCGCCAGCAGCCGGGCCGTGTGCGCCACGGCCGAGTCCAGTGCGAGACGGCGCAGCTCGTGGGAGTCGAGGAACGAGCCGTCGGGCGAGCCCGTCCGCCCGCTGTCGATCCACAGACCGCGCTCCAGCGGGAGGCGGATGAGCATGGGGATGCGCAGCCGGTCGCTCTCGGGAAGGCGGAGGTCGCCCAGGCGCAGCGCCATGGGCATTTCCATCGGGACGCGATAGGCGTGCCAGACGGGGTTGTCCCAACGCGCGAAGGCCGGTGGCAGCGCCGGCTCGACGACGTCGGCCTCGGCCACGAGCTGGGCGAGATCACGGTCCAGCACCTGCCGGGCCTGGTCGACGAGCTGGGTGTGTTTGGCGTGAGCGGTCTCGCGGGCGGCGTCGCCCTGGCCGCCGATCCGGCTGCGCGGGTCGGAGAGGGCCTCGTCGAGTTCCCTTTCCCTGCGCGTGTCGGCGAAGTCGACGGCGCTGCGGTACGCGGCCGTGGTGCGGGCCAGGTCCTCGAACATGCCCCAGACCTGGTTGTACAGCCGCTCCTCCATGGACCAGCCGGTGGCGTCGCCGGCGACCGGCCGCGCGGGCCTGCCGGGCTCGGCCGGGGGTGCGGCGGGCGGGGGTGGCGGGGCGGTGTTCCGCCGCCGCGGGTGGCTGTAGTCGACGGGGCCGCCGGTGCCGGACGCCGCGGGGGTGCCCGGCTGGGTGGTGGCCGCGGGGTCCGCGGGCCCTGTCGGGTGCCCCGCCACGGCATCCGCCGCCCCCTGCGACGGCTGGGGACCGGGGTACGGGCCGACGGGGCCCGGGGCGCTCTGCCCGCCGTACGGGGATCCGCCCTGGTCGGGGCCGAGGGCGGAGGCGGCCGCCTGTCGGGAGCGGTCGGCGTCGGCCGTGCGCGGCGGTGGGGCCGGCACCGAGCGGGCCATGCCCTGGGCCACGGCCTCGTTGATACCGGACGCGAGCTGCTGGGCCTGCGCCAGGCCTTGGTCCGCGAGGAGGGCGGCGAGGCCGCCCGCGTACCCCTGGCCGACCGCCCGGACCTTCCAGGCGCCCTGACGCCGGTACAGCTCCAGGGCGACGACGGCCGACTCGGGGCCGAGACCGGTGAGGGTGAAGCGGGCCACTTCGGAACCGTCGAGGCCGGTGACGGCGACGAAGGGGGCGGCGAGGGAGCCGAAGACGACCGGTCCGCCCACCCCGGTGGGCAGGGCGAGCAGAACGCTGACGCGGTGCACGCTCTCCGCGACGGCGTCCAGGTCCACCGCGAGGCGGTGGTCGGTGGCCGCCTGCCGGGAGACCTCGAGACCGGGGAGAGTGGGTGCGCCCGGGTGGGCGACCCACTCCACGCCGTGGATCCTGCCGCTCTCGTCGCAGAGCGTGGCCGCCGCCACGACCGGGGCGCCGGCCGAGACCCGGATCTCCAGGCGGACTTCCAAGAGCGGGTGGTTCTGGCCCCGCACCAGCTCGGCCGTCATCGCCTGTGGTCCCCCTGCGTCGCGTGTCGTGTCGTCGTGTGCCGCCCGGCCCGGTTACAGCGCGGGCAGGATGGCAGGCATCAGGTCCTGGAAGGTGCGGCCGTTGGCCGGGGTGCCGAGGGCGGTCATGTTCCAGCCCGCGCCCACCCGGTGCACCTTGGCCATGATCTGGGCGGTGTAGGCACCGCCGCCCGCGAGCGTGTAGCGCGCCAGTTCCTGGCCGTTGGTCTCGTCGACCAGGCGGCAGAACGCGTTCTGCACCTCCTGGAAGGTCTGGCCGGTGAAGGAGTTCACCGTGAAGACGATCTGGTCGATGTGGACCGGCACGCGGGAGAGGTCGACGAGGATCGCCTCGTCGTCGCCGCCCTGGCCGACGCCGCCGACGAGGTTGTCGCCGGTGTGCCGGACCGAGCCGTCGTCGCTCACCAGGTGACGGAAGAAGACGACGTCGACCGGCTGCTTGTCCGCGAAGAGGACCGCGGAGGCGTCGAGGTCGATCTCCCGGGTGCGGGAGCCGAACAGGCCGCGCCGGGGGGCAGCCTGCCAGCCGAGACCCATGCGCACCGCGGTCAGGCTGCCTCCGTCGGTCTTCTGCAGACTGATGGCCTGACCCTTGGTCATGTTGACGGTCACGCGCTGATTCCCCTCTCGGACTGTCCCCTGTTGCCGCGGTCCCCGCGGTTGACGAAAACCCTACGCAAGGGCACTGACAGTGCCGTACCCAGGACCGCACTTTGTGTCGTTCTTGCAACACAGCGCGTACGACGGCCGGGCCCCGCGTGGTACGTCAGGCGATACCCGCCTCCTTCATCTGGCGCAGTTCCTTCTTCATCTCGGAGACCTCGTCGCGCAGCCGGGCCGCGACCTCGAACTGGAGATCCGCGGCGGCCGCCCGCATCCGCGCCGTCATCTCCTCGATCTGGCCGGCGAGTTCGGCGGCGGGGCGGTCGGTCGGGACCGTCTCCTTGGCCTTGCCCTTCGCGGCGCTGGTGGACTTCGCGCCCTTGGCCGCCTTGCCGCCGAGGGAGGGCACCGGCGCCTTGGTGCCGCCGCCGTCCTTCTTCGCGCGGTAGCCGGAGCCCAGCAGCTGCTCGGTGTCGACCTCCTCGCGCGCGATCTGCGCGACGATGTCGTTGATCTTCTTGCGCAGCGGCTGCGGGTCGATTCCGCGCGCCGTGTTGTAGGCGATCTGCTTCTCGCGGCGGCGGTTGGTCTCCTCGATGGCCCGCTCCATGCCCGGGGTGACCTTGTCGGCGTACATGTGGACCTGGCCGGAGACGTTGCGCGCGGCGCGGCCGATGGTCTGGATCAGCGAGGTGCCGGAGCGCAGGAAGCCCTCCTTGTCGGCGTCGAGGATGGCCACCAGGGACACCTCGGGCAGGTCGAGGCCCTCCCGCAGGAGGTTGATGCCGACCAGCACGTCGAACTCACCGGACCGCAGTTCGCGCAGCAGCTCGATGCGGCGCAGAGTGTCGACGTCGCTGTGCAGGTAGCGGACCTGGATGCCGAGTTCCAGGAAGTAGTCGGTGAGGTCCTCGGACATCTTCTTGGTGAGGGTGGTGACCAGGATCCGCTCGTCCTTCTCGACGCGCGTGCGGATCTCGTGCACCAGGTCGTCGATCTGGCCCTCGGTGGGCTTGACGACGATCTCGGGGTCGATGAGGCCGGTGGGGCGGATGATCTGCTCGACGACGCCGTCCCCGCGCGAGAGTTCGTACTTGCCGGGCGTCGCCGACAGATAGACGGTCTGCCCGATGCGCTCCTGGAACTCCTCCCACTTCAGGGGGCGGTTGTCGAGGGCGGAGGGAAGCCGGAAGCCGTGGTCGACGAGGGTGCGCTTGCGGGAGGCGTCGCCCTCGTACATGGCACCGATCTGCGGGACGGTGACGTGGGACTCGTCGATGACGAGGAGGAAGTCGTCGGGGAAGTAGTCGAGCAGGGTGTTCGGCGGGGAGCCGGGCAGGCGCCCGTCGAAGTGCATCGAGTAGTTCTCCACGCCCGAGCAGCTGCCGATCTGGCGGAGCATCTCGATGTCGTACGTGGTGCGCATGCGCAGGCGCTGGGCCTCGAGGAGCTTGCCCTGCTTCTCGAGTTCGGCGAGGCGCTCGCCCAGCTCCTTCTCGATGTCGTTGACGGCGCGCTCCAGGCGCTCCGGACCGGCCACGTAGTGGGTGGCGGGGAAGACGTACAGCTGCTCGTCGTCGCTGATGATCTCGCCGGTGAGCGGGTGGAGGGTCGACAGGGCCTCGATCTCGTCGCCGAACATCTCGATGCGGACGGCCAGTTCCTCGTAGACCGGGAAGATCTCGATGGTGTCGCCGCGGACCCGGAAGGTGCCGCGGGTGAAGGCCGTGTCGTTGCGCGTGTACTGGATGTCGACGAAACGGCGCAGCAGCTGGTCGCGGTCGATCTCGGCGCCGACCTTCAGCGGGACCATGCGGTCCACGTACTCCTGGGGGGTGCCGAGGCCGTAGATGCAGGAGACCGAAGCGACCACGACGACGTCCCGGCGGGTGAGCAGCGAGTTGGTCGCGGAGTGGCGCAGCCGCTCGACCTCCTCGTTGATCGAGGAGTCCTTCTCGATGTAGGTGTCCGACTGCGGGACGTACGCCTCGGGCTGGTAGTAGTCGTAGTACGAGACGAAGTACTCCACCGCGTTGTTCGGCAGCAGCTCGCGGAACTCGTTGGCCAACTGGGCGGCCAGCGTCTTGTTCGGCGCCATCACGAGCGTGGGGCGCTGGAGCTTCTCGATCATCCACGCGGTGGTCGCGGACTTGCCGGTGCCGGTCGCGCCCAGGAGGACGACGTCCTTCTCACCGGCCTCGATGCGCTTGGCCAGTTCGGCGATGGCCGCCGGCTGGTCACCGCTGGGCTGGTAGGGGCTGACGACCTCGAAAGGCGCCACCGTGCGTTCGATGCTGGAAACGGGCCGCATGCCATCCACCGTACGACCCGCCACTGACAATGCGGTCCGGTCAGCGGTTCTGCGGGGTCCGGTGCTCGTGGGGGGCCGCCTTGCGGCGGGTGCGGAGCCGGGCCCGGGCGACGGGGTGCGGGTGGGCCGGGACGCCGGGCCGGTGCTCGGCGGGGCCGCGGTCGGGCCTGCCCGTCGTCATGAGGGGGTCGAACAGCACCACCACGCCGGCGAGGCAGAGGAAGGAGAGCGGGCCGATCAGCATCGGCGCGAGGAGATCGGTGGGCGAGTCGCCGGCGGACGGCGATCCCGTGGCGTGCAGATGGACACTGAGGGCGGCCATGCCCGTGTAGTGCATGCCGGTCACGGCGAGGCCCATGACGAGGCTCGCGCCGACGCTCCACAGGAAGCCCCTGACCTGCCCGGCGGCCCACAGCGCGGTGGTGGCGGCGGCCATGGCGACGGCCACGGAGACACCCACGGTGAGGGTGTTGTACTCGAACTTGCCGTCGAACCGCATACCGGCCATGCCCAGGTAGTGCATCGAGGCGATCCCGAGGCCCGTGATGGTGCCTCCGGTGAACAGGGCGGTGCCGGCCGCGCCCCGGTAGCCGACGATGAAGATCCCTACGCCCACCATGACGACGGCGACGCCGAGGCTGGCGTAGGTCATCGGCTTGTCGTAGTGGATCGGGGCGCCGGCGACCGTGAAGCCCGTCATGGCGACGAAGTGCATGGTCCATATGCCGGAGCCGATCGCGGCCGCGCCGAGGGCGAGCCATCCGGGGCGCCAGGAGCGGGCGACGCGCATGGCTCTGGTCGTGCAGCGCAGGCCCAGGGCACCGCCGAGGCAGGCCATGAGGTAGGCCACCAGCGGTGTCACGAGTCCGTAGCTGAATCCGTCGGCCGTGCCGTGCATGCGCGGTTGCCCTTCCGCCCTGGTGCTGGAATGCCTGGAGCGCGCCGTGTACCCAGGACCGCGCGAGCGATCAGGGTTGACGCAGAGCAGTATGACTGCCACCGGAATGGTCGAACGATTTTCCGGCAAAGAAACACGGCCTTGCCGCAATGTGCGGCACCGGTGTGCGGTCCCGGCCGTCAACCTCCGTCCTTCGGCCTTCCCACACGCATCCGCCGTCGACTCTCTGCTGTCACAGTGGTGCCGTACGTGATCGGCCGATGCGAGGAGTACGCATGCACGCGCGCGCAGTCGCCGCGGCGACCACCGCACTGGTGGGTTTCGTCGCCCTCCTGCTCCCGGTGCACGACGCCCGGGCGGGGATCGTCGGGCGGCCCGTGGTGATCGCCCATAGGGGCGCTTCCGCCCAGGCTCCCGAGAACACGCTGGCGGCCGTCGACGCGGCCGCCGACCTGGGCGCCCGCTGGGTGGAGAACGACGTCCAGCGCACGAAGGACGGCGAACTGGTGGTGATCCACGACGACAGCCTCGAGCGGACCACCGACGTCGAGGAGGTCTTTCCCGGACGGGCTCCGTGGAAGGTGCGGGACTTCACCGCGGCCGAGGTCTCACGGCTCGACGCGGGCAACTGGTTCGGCCCCGCGTACGCGGGCGCGCGCGTGCCGACGCTCCGGGAGTACGTCCGCCGTGTCGAGCGTCACGGCCAGAAACTGCTGCTGGAGCTGAAGAACCCCGCGCTGTACCCGGGGATCGAACAGGACACCCTCAAGGTGCTCGCCGACGAGGGGTGGCTGGACCGGGAGCATCTCGACCGGCTGGTCGTGCAGAGTTTCGGCGCCGGCAGTCTGCGGACCGTCCACGACCTGGCGCCGTCGGTGACGACCGGTCTGCTGGGCAAGCCACCGGTGCGGGACCTGCCCGGCAGCGCGGCCTTCACCGACCTGGTCAATCCCTCGTACGTGTCTCTTTCCGCGGAGTACGTCTCCGCCGTGCACGCGGTCGAGGGACCGCACGGCAGCCCGTTGAGGATCTTCGTCTGGACCGTGGACGACGCGGCGGCGGCCCGGACCGTGGCCGGGTACGGCGTCGACGGCATCATCACCGACAAGCCGGACGTGGTGGCGCGGGCCCTGTACGGGCACTGACCCCGCGACCGGTCCGGCGCCGTGCCCGCCGTCGGGCCGCGGCGTTGTCGGCGGCGGGTCGTACGGTGGGCACATGGACAGCCACGGACAGTACGAGCAGCAGGTCGTGTGGACCGTCGTCGACACCGGCATCGGTCCGCTGCTGCTGGCCGCGACTCGCGCGGGTCTGGTCAATGTCGTGTTCCACGCCGATGAGCCGGTGCGCGAGAAAGCGCTCCGCCGCCTCGCGGACCGGCTGGGTGCGGAGCCGGTCGAGTCGCCCGGATCTCCTCTGCTGCGCGAGGCGATACGCCAGGTCGACGCCTACTTCGCCGGGGAGCGGCGCGACTTCGCACTCCCCCTGGACTGGTCGCTGATCTCCGGCTTCAACCGGCAGGTCCTGCGTGAGCTGGCCTCCGGCGTCCCGTACGGCGCGGTCGTCGGCTACGGCGATCTGGCCAAGCGTGTGGGCCAGCCCGGCGCGGCGCAGGCGGTGGGGACGGCGATGGGTGCCAACCCGCTGCCGGTCGTGGTGCCCTGCCACCGGGTGGTGGAGAGCGACGGCGGGATCGGCGGTTTCGGCGGCGGCCTGGAGGCCAAGCGCAGGCTGCTCGCCCTGGAGGGGGTTCTGCCCGAGCCGCTGTTCTGAGCGGCTCGGGCGGGCGTCGGGGCAGGCGCGGACCGGCTGGGATGCTGGTCCGCGACGGGTGCGGGCGACGGCGTGCGGGCGGGGCGGTGCGGGTGTGTACCGGCGCCCGCGTCAGTCGTAGTGCCGGATCTCGACGACGTTGCCGTCCGGGTCGCGGAAGTAGAGGCTGCGCGTGGCCGCGCCCCGGGCGCCGAACGAGCCGTGCGAGACGTCCGAGACCGGGACGGCGTGCTCGGCCAGGCGGGTGCGGAGGGCGTCGAAGGCGGTGCGGGACAGGGCGAGGCAGATGTGGTTCACGGGGTGTCCGGCACTGTCGGCCGCCCCGGGGAGCATCGTCATGCCCTTCACCATGGTCAGCGGCATCAGATCGAGGAGGCTCCCGTCGTCGACCCGGACGGAGGGGAAGGGCTCCTCACCCGCGGCGAACTCGGCGAGCCGGACGGGTGCCAGGCCGACGACGTTCTCGTAGAAGTCGGCCGCGGCGAGCGGGTCGCGCACCCACAGGACGACGTGGTCGAGGCGGGGCGAGTTGTCGGTCATGCCTTCCAGCCTGGTGTCGTCCCGCACAGGCCGCAAGGGTTTGGCCGGGCGCGCCGCCCGCCAGAGATGAGGGAGGACCGACGGACAGGAGGCGGGCACGTGGTGCTGGTGGTGTCGGAAGAGGTGCGGGAGGCGGTCGACGCGCGTCGCCCCGTGGTGGCGCTGGAGTCCACGATCATCGCCCACGGGCTGCCACGTCCGCGCAACCTTCAGGTGGCGC
The DNA here is from genome assembly GCF_044331705.1 of Streptomyces sp. NPDC017202. Taxonomy (NCBI): domain Bacteria; kingdom Bacillati; phylum Actinomycetota; class Actinomycetes; order Kitasatosporales; family Streptomycetaceae; genus Streptomyces; species Streptomyces sp. NPDC017202. The sequence goes on from NZ_JBIRNP010000034.1 coordinate 44,752, forward strand.
GGGAGCTGGAGGCGCTGGTGCGCGCGGAGGGCGCCGTACCGGCGACGATCGCCGTGCTGGACGGGCGGCCCCGTGTCGGACTCGACAAGGAGCAGTTGGAGCGGGTCGCCAACGAGGACGGCATCCGCAAGCTGGGCCACCGCGACCTGCCTCTCGCGGTCGCCTCGGGGGCGAGCGGGGCGACCACGGTGTCGGCGACCGCGCTGCTCGCGGCGCTGGCCGGGGTGCGGGTGTTCGCGACGGGCGGACTCGGTGGGGTGCACCGGGAGTGGACGGTCACCCAGGACGAGTCGGCCGACCTGGGCCTGCTGGCGCGTACCCGGATCACGGTGGTGTGCGCGGGGGTGAAGTCGATCCTGGACGTGCCGGCGACGCTCCAGCGGCTGGAGACGCTGGGGGTCGCCGTCGCCGGGTACGGCACCGACCGCTTTCCCGGCTTCTACCTGTCCGACTCGGGGCATCCGGTGGACTGGACGCTGGAGAGTCCCGGTCAGGTGGCGGACGTGATGCGGGCTCAGGTCGCGCTCGGTCTGCCGGAGTCGGCGCTGATCGTCGCGAACCCGGTGCCGGAGGAGGAGCAGCTGGATCCCGCGCTGCACGCGCGCGTGCTCGCGGAGGCGCTGGAGGCGTGTGCGGCGGAGGGGGTCACGGGCCAGGCCGTCACGCCGTTCCTGCTCGACCACCTGGTCCGCCACACCGACGGCGCCTCCCTGAGCGCCAACCTGGCCGCGGTGCGCGGCAACGTACGGCTGGCGGGGCGGATCGCCTCGGCGTGGGCCGGGGCGTGACCGGCGGTCCGGGGCCGGGTTCCGGCGGGGCGGATCGAGGCTCCGACGGCCTAGGTGGTGTCTTCAAATGATCTTGAGTGGTGGATCATGGTCGGGTGATACGTCGCCATGAACTGTCCGATGCGGAGTGGGAGTTCGTCC
>NZ_JBIRNP010000035.1:0-43482 GCF_044331705.1 Streptomyces sp. NPDC017202
CCCCCAGAAGGCCCAGAACTACACCGTCCACACCACCGTCGCATTCTTCGAACACGGCCTCAACAGCCGCTCACAGCGCTAACGCAACGGTGTTGATGCCGACGACCTAAGATGATCAACGTGTCCGACCAGCCCGCCCCCCGGTCCCTCATCGTCACGCTCTACGGCGCGTACGGCCGCTTCGCGCCGGGCCCGGTGCCCGTCGCCGAGCTGATCCGGCTGCTGGCCGCGGTCGGCGTCGACGCGCCCTCCGTGCGCTCCTCGGTGTCCCGGCTGAAACGACGCGGCCTGCTGCTGCCCGCCCGCACCCCGCAGGGCGCCGCCGGGTACGAACTGTCGGCGGAGGCAAGGCAGTTGCTGGAGGACGGCGACCGGCGCATCTACGCCACCGCGCCGCCCGAGGACGAGGGCTGGGTGCTGGCGGTGTTCTCGGTGCCGGAGTCGGAGCGGCAGAAGCGGCACGTGCTGCGTTCCCGGCTGGCCGGTCTCGGCTTCGGCACGGCCGCCCCCGGCGTGTGGATCGCCCCGGCCCGGCTGTACGACGAGACCCGGCACACCCTGGAACGGCTGCGCCTGGACGGCTACGTGGACTTCTTCCGCGGCGAGCACCTCGGTTTCACGCCGACGGTCGAGGCCGTCGGCCGCTGGTGGGACCTGGCGGCCGTCGCCAAGGAGCACGAGGCGTTCCTCGACCGCCACGCGCACGTGCTGCGGGCCTGGGAGCGGCGCGAGGACACCCCGGCGCAGGAGGCGTACCGCGACTACCTGCTCGCCCTGGACGCCTGGCGCCACCTGCCCTACGCCGACCCCGGCCTGCCCGCCGGACTGCTGCCCGGCGACTGGCCGGGAACGCGCTCGGCGGCGGTGTTCCGGGGGCTGCACGAGCGGCTGCGGGACGCGGGCGCCGCCTTCGCGGGCCTGCTCCCCGACGCCTGAGCCGCCCCGGTCTCGACTCTCCAGCTTCAACTCTCCAGTTTCAGGCGGGGTTTGGGGGCGTCCGTGCGGCCGGTCCGCGGCGGCCGGCTGCCCGCCCGGTACGGGGCCGGCCAGACGGCGCCCGGTCCGTCGTAGCCCTGTTCGGCGGCCGCGTGCAGGGTCCAGTGCGGGTCGTACAGGTGCGGGCGGGCCAGCGCGCACAGGTCCGCGCGCCCGGCCAGCAGCAGCGAGTTGACGTCGTCCCAGGAGGAGATGGCGCCGACCGCGATCACCGGGATCCGCGCCTCGTGCCGGATCCGGTCCGCGAACGGCGTCTGGTACGACCGGCCGTACTGCGGCGTCTCGTCGGCGACGACCTGCCCGGTGGAGACGTCGATCGCGTCGGCTCCGTGGGCGGCGAAGGCGCGGGCGATCTCGACGGCGTCCTCGGCCGTGGTCCCGCCCTCGGCCCAGTCGGTCGCGGAGATCCGTACGGTCATGGGCCGTTCCTCCGGCCACACGGCCCGTACGGCGTCGAAGACCTCCAGGGGGAACCGCAGCCGCCGCTCCGACGAGCCGCCGTAGGCGTCGGTGCGCCGGTTGGTCAGCGGGGAGAGGAATCCGGACAGCAGGTAGCCGTGGGCGCAGTGCAGTTCGAGGAGGTCGAACCCGGCCCGCGCGGCCCGCCCGGCCGCCGCCGCGAACTGATGCCGCAGGTCGGTGAGTTGGGCCCGGCCGAGTTCCCGGGGCGTCTGGCTGCCCGGCTTGTACGGCAGCGGGGAGGCGGCCACGACCGGCCAGTTGCCGTCCGGCAGGGGCTCGTCCATGCCCTCCCACATCAGCCGGGTCGAGCCCTTGCGCCCGGAGTGGCCGAGCTGCACGCCGATCGCGGTGCCCGGCGCCCGCTCGTGCACGAAGCCGGTGATCCGCCGCCACGCCTCGGCCTGCCGGCCGGTGTAGAGGCCGGCGCAGCCGGGCGTGATGCGCCCCTCGGGCGACACGCACACCATCTCCGTCATGACCAGTGCGGCCCCGCCGAGGGCGCGGGCGCCGAGATGCACGAGGTGGAGGTCGCCGGGGACGCCGTCGGCCGCGGAGTACAGGTCCATCGGGGAGACGACGACCCGGTTGCGCAGGGTCAGGCCGCGCAGCCGCAGCGGCGTGAACATCGGGGGTGTGCCGGGCGGGCAGCCGAACTCCCGCTCCACGCCGCCGGTGAAGCGGGCGTCGCGCAGCCGCAGGTTGTCGTGGGTGACGCGGCGGCTGCGGGTGAGCAGGTTGAAGGCGAACCGGCGCGGCGGCTGGTCGACGTACAGGGCGAGGTTCTCGAACCATTCCAGGCTGGCGCGGGCGGCACGCTGGGTGGAGGCGACGACCGGCTTGCGCTCCTCCTCGTAGGCGGTCAGCGCCGAGCGCAGGTCGGGCTGTTCCTCCAGGCAGGCCGTCAGCGCCAGGGCGTCCTCGACGGCGAGTTTGGTGCCGGAGCCGACGGAGAAGTGGGCGGTGTGGGCGGCGTCGCCCAGCAGCACCACGTTGCCGTGGGACCAGCGCTCGTTGACGACCGTGCGGAACGTGGTCCACGCCGAGTCGTTGGACCGCAGCGGTCTGCCGCCGAGCGCGTGCGCGAAGACCTTGGCGCAGCGTTCGACGGACTCCTGCGGGGTGACCTGGTCGAACCCGGCCGCGCGCCACACCTCCTCGCGCATCTCGACGATGACGGTGGAGGCCCCGGACGCGTAGGGGTAGCCGTGCAGTTGCATGACGCCGTGCTCGGTCTCGGCGATCTCGAACCGGAAGGCGTCGAAGGGGAAGTCGGCGGCGAGCCAGAGGTAGCGGCAGCGGTGGGGGGTGACCTGGGGGCGGAACACCTGGGCGTAGGTCTCGCGGGTCGCGCTGTGCACTCCGTCGGCGGCGACGACCAGGTCGTGGGTCTGCGCGAGGCGCGCCACGGGCGGTGCCTGGGTGTGGCGCAGGTCGACACCGAGGGCGTGGCAGCGGGCGTGCAGGATCTCCAGGAGGCGCTTTCGGCTCAGGGCGGCGAAGCCGTGGCCCGTGCAGGTGTGGCGGATGTTCCTGTGGACGACGTCCACGTCGTCCCAGCGGACGAAGTTCCGGCGGAGGGCGTCGTGGACGTCGGGGTCGGCGTGTTCGATGCCGCCGAGGGTCTCGTCGGAGAGGACCACGCCGAAGCCGAAGGTGCGGTCGGCGGGGGTGCGTTCCCAGAGGGTGACCCGGCGGTCGGGTGCGCGGCGTTTCAGCAGGGCGGCAGTGTAGAGGCCGCCCGGGCCGCCGCCGATGACCGCGACGCGTGCGGGGCGGGCGGGCCCGTCGTGCGCGGGCCGCGGCGTCGCGGCGGGGTGCGCCCCCGGGGCCGGCACGCTCAACGCCCCTGCCATTTCGGCGGCCTCTTCTCCGTGAAGGCCGCGTGGAACTCCGCGTAGTCCTCGCCGTTCATCAGGAGGGCCTGGGTCGCCGCGTCCAGTTCCACCGCCGCCGCCAGCGGCATGTCGAGTTCGGCCGTGAGCAGGGCCTTGGTCTGGGCGTACGCCAGTGCCGGGCCGTCGGCCAGGCGGCGGGCGAGGCGGTGGGCGGCCTCGTCGGCACGGGCCTCCTGCGCCAGCTCGCTGACGAGGCCGATCCGCTCCGCCTCGGCGGCGCGGACCGGTTCGCCGAGCATGAGCAGGCGGGTCGCGTGGCCGAGGCCGACGACGCGGGGCAGGAGGTAGGCGGCGCCCATGTCGCCGCCGGAGAGGCCGACGCGGGTGAAGAGGAACGCGAAGCGGGCGCTGGGGTCGGCGACGCGGAAGTCGGCGGCCAGGGCCAGCACCGCGCCCGCTCCGGCGGCCACCCCGTGCACGGCCGCGATCACCGGGAACGGGCACTCCCGTACCGCCCGGACGACCTGGCCGGTCATCCGGTTGAAGTCGAGCAGCTGGGCGGTGTCCAGGGCGAGCGTGGCGCCGATGATCTCCTCGACGTCTCCGCCGGAGCAGAAGCCGCGCCCCTCGCCGGCCAGCACCAGGGCACGCACGGAGCGCTCCCTGGACAGCTCGGCGAGCAGGTCGCGCAGGTCGGCGTAGGCGCCGAAGGTGAGCGCGTTGAGCTTCTCGGGGCGGGCGAGGGTGACGGTGGCGACGCCGTCGGCGTGGGTGACGCGCAGGTGGTGCCAGTCGGAGGTGCGGGCGGCGGAGCCGGTGAAGGGACTCATGAGGGCGGCCTCCTCGACGAGTGGTCACCCCCGAAGCTATCACTTGTACGTGACTGTCGTCAGGAGCGCGCGATAAGAGTGGCCGGTGCGCGACGGACGCGTCACCGCGCGGAGGGTCCGGTCCGCGTCACCCGCGTCACCGGTCCTCGACAAGGCGGTGACGACGGGATCAGGGGTGCGCCCGGGACCGTTGTGACGGGTAGGCCGACCGGCGACGGGGCGGACGGCCCCGTACGGCGGACGGTCCCGTACGGGACCGGTCCGGGCCTCCGGCGGAGGCCGCCGTACCATTCCTCACATCGAAAGCAGGGCCGCCCGGTGCCGCACACGGGGACCTGCGCCATGAACGGACTCGCCTTGCACGAACGCCCCTCCCCAGCCGCGTCCTGGCGCGTCGCGCTGCCGCACTCCGCCGCGGCCGTGCCGGTCGCGCGCGCCCTGGTCCGCACGGCGCTGACGGAGCTGGAGCACGGGGCGGACAGCGACACGGCGGAGCTGCTGACCGCCGAGCTGGTGGCGAACGCCGTGGAGCACACCGCCGGGGACGACCCGATCGAGCTGGTGGTGCGGCTGCTGCCGACCGGCTGCCAGGTCGAGGTGCACGACCCCGACCCGGTGCCGCCCGGTGACCTGACCCGTCCGGCCGCCGGCCGGGAGCCCGACCCGTGGCAGGAGCACGGGCGCGGGCTGCTGCTGATCCGCGCGCTCAGTTCGTCCTGCGGTCACCGGCCGACGGAGACCGGCAAGGCGGTGTGGTTCCGGCTGGCCGCCGTTCCGCCGCAGGGACGCCCGCGTCCGGTGTGAGCCGGGCCCCGCGGGGCCGGCGTCGCCGCGGTCCTACCGGGCCAGCGTCGCCACCAGGACGGCCTTGATGGTGTGCAGCCGGTTCTCGGCCTCGTCGAAGACGACGGAGTGCGCGGACTCGAAGACCTCGTCGGTCACCTCCAGCGAGTCCAGGCCGTGCCGGTCGTGGATCTCGCGGCCGACCTCGGTGCCGAGGTCGTGGAAGGCGGGCAGGCAGTGCAGGAACTTGACGTCCGGGTTGCCGGTGGCGCGCAGGACGTCCATGGTCACGGCGTACGGGGCGAGGGCCTCGATCCGCTCGTCCCAGACCTCCTTGGGCTCCCCCATGGAGACCCACACGTCGGTGGCGACGAAGTCGGCGCCGCGCACGCCCTCGGCGAGCGACTCGGTGAGGGTGACGCGCGCGCCGCTGACCTCGGCCAGCTCGCGGGCGCGGTCGACGACCTCCTGGGCGGGCCAGGAGGACTTGGGGGCGACGATCCGCACGTCCATGCCGAGCAGGGCACCGGTGACCAGGTAGGAGTTGCCCATGTTGAAGCGGGCGTCGCCGAGGTAGGCGAGGGTGATCTCGTGCAGCGGCCGGTCGGTGTGCTCGGTCATGGTGAGCACGTCGGCGAGCATCTGGGTGGGGTGCCAGTCGTCGGTGAGGCCGTTGTAGACGGGCACGCCGGCGTACGCGGCCAGTTCCTCGACCTTGTCCTGGCTGTCGCCGCGGTACTGGATGCCGTCGTACATCCGGCCGAGCACGCGCGCGGTGTCCTTCACGGACTCCTTGTGGCCGATCTGCGAGCCGCTCGGGTCGAGATACGTGGTGGAGGCGCCCTGGTCGGCGGCGGCGACCTCGAACGCGCAGCGGGTGCGCGTGGAGGTCTTCTCGAAGATCAGGGCGATGTTCCTGCCGGCGAGGTACCGCGTCTCGGTCCCGGCCTTCTTGGCGGCCTTCAGCTCGGCGGCCAGCTCGATCAGCCCGCGGAACTCCTCCTGGGTGAGATCCAGCTCCTTGAGGAGGTGGCGGCCGGCGAGGGCGGTCGGGACTGTCGCCATGGGGGCGCTCCAGAGGTGCGGTGAACAGGTTCCGCGGCAGGTTCGCTGACGCGTTCATTGACGGTCTCAATGACAGGGGCTTGGAAGTCTATACGATGTTCAGCATTTATATACATCCCCGTCTCGCCGCCCACCGGCACCACCCCACCAACGCCGCCCCGCCGCCCCCGCACCGGCCGGCACGCCGACGGCTACACCGGACCCCGCTCCACCGGGCAGCTCATGCAGCGCGGCCCGCCCCTCCCCCGCCCCAGCTCGCTGCCCGGGATCTCTATGACCTCGATGCCCTGCTTGCGCAGATGGGTGTTGGTGGTGGCGTTGCGCTCATAGGCGACGACGACGCCCGGCTCGACGGCCAGCACGTTGCAGCCGTCGTCCCACTGCTCGCGTTCGGCCGCGTGCACGTCCTGGGTGGCGGTGAGGACGCGGATCTCGCTGAGTCCGAGGGCGGCGGCGATCGCGCGGTGCATGTGCTCCGGCGGGTGGTCGGTGACCTTGAGCTCCTTCTCGCCGACACCGGGCTCGATGGTGTACGAGCGGAGCATGCCGAGACCGGCGTACTGGGTGAAGGTGTCACCGTCGACCATCGTCATCACGGTGTCGAGGTGCATGAACGCGCGCCGCTTCGGCATGTCGAGGGCGACGATCGTGGCCGCCGAGCCCGCCGCGAACAGCTTGTGGGCGAGCATCTCGACGGCCTGGGGGGTGGTGCGCTCGCTCATGCCGATGAGGACGGCGCCGTTGCCGATGACGAGGACGTCCCCGCCCTCGATGGTGGAGGGGTAGTCGGCCTGCCCCTCGGACCAGAGGTGGAACTCCTCGGGGCGGAAGAGGGGGTGGTGGCGGTAGATCGCCTCGAAGTGCACGGTCTCCCGCTGCCGGGCCGGCCAGCGCATGGCGTTGATGGAGACGCCGTCGTAGATCCAGGCGGAGGTGTCACGGGTGAAGAGGTGGTTGGGGAGGGGGCCGAGGAGGAAGTCGTCGAGTTCCATGGCGTGGAAGCGCACGGAGGTCGGCTCGGGATGCGCGTCGAGGAACTCCCTCTTGGTCATGCCGCCGACGAGGACCTCCGCCAGCGCGGGGGCGGGCAGGTTCTCGAAGGCCGCGCGGAGGTGGTCGGTGGCGAGCACCCCGTACTCCTTCTCGTCGAAGACCCGGTCCAGGACGAGCGCTCGGGCCGCCGGGATCTCCAGGGCCTCGGTGAGCAGGTCGCCGAAGAGGTGGACGTCGACGCCGCGGTCGCGCAGCACGTCCGCGAAGCCGTCGTGCTCGGCGCGCGCCCGCCGCACCCAGAGCACGTCGTCGAAGAGGAGGGCGTCCTTGTTGCTGGGGGTGAGCCTTTTGAGCTCGAGATCGGGCCGGTGCAGGATGACGCGGCGCAGCCGCCCGGCCTCGGAGTCGACGTGGAATCCCATGCCTCCATCCTGACCACCGGGACCCACCTTCACCCGCCCCCGGCCCGATTCCGCACCAGCTTGTTCTCGTCCTCTTGACGACAAATGGATCTCCCGCTTATCGTCCCGATGACGAAAACAGTCCGACCGAGGGGGATCCCGTGGCCGACATCACCCGGCGCCTGGGCTGGCGCCATCTGCGGGGCGCCCCGACGGCGCACATCCGCCACCACCGCTCCGGCACCCTGGTGCACGACGGTCCGGGGCTCAGCTTCTGGTTCCGCCCGCTGACCGCCGCGCTCTCCGAAGTCCCGGTCGACGACCGTGAACTGGCCATGACCTTCCACGCCCGTACGGCCGACTTCCAGGACGTGGCCGTCCAGGCGACCGTGACCTACCGGGTCGGCGACCCGGCGCTGGCCGCCGCCCGTCTCGACTTCTCGATCGACCCCGACACCGGGGCCTGGCGCGGCGCCCCCCTGGAACAGCTCGGCACCCTGCTGACCGAGACGGCCCAGCAGCACGCGCTGGACGTGCTCGCCCGCACGCCGCTGTCGGCGGCGCTGGTCGACGGGGTGACGGCGGTGCGCGAGCGGGTCGCGGCCGGGCTCGCGGCGGAGCCCCGGCTGCCCGCCACCGGCATCGAGATCGTCGCCGTACGCGTGGTGGCGCTGCGGCCGGAACCCGAGGTGGAGCGGGCGCTGCGCACCCCGGCGCGCGAGCAGATCCAGCAGGAGGCCGACCGGGCGACGTACGAGCGGCGGGCGGTGGCCGTCGAGCGGGAGCGCGCGATCGCCGAGAACGAACTCGCCAGCCGGATCGAACTCGCCCGGCGCGAGGAGCAGTTGGTCGACCAGCGCGGTACCAACGCGCGCCGCGAGGCCGAGGAGGAGGCGGCCGCCGACAAGGTGCGCGCCGAGGCGGAGGCGGCCCGCCTGGTCCGGCTGGCGGAGGCGGAGGCGGCCCGTGCCGTGGCCCTCGGCGACGCGGAGGCGACCCGTTCGGTACGGCTCGCCCGCGCGGAGGCGGAGGCGGCCCGCGAGGTGGGCGAGGCGCGGGCGCAGGCCCAGGCGGCCTGGCTCCGGGTGCACGCGGACGTCGACGTCGCCACCCTGCACGCCCTCACCGGCACCCGGCTCGCGGAGAACCTGCCGCACATCGACAGCCTGACCGTGTCGCCCGACGTGCTGACCGGGCTGCTGGCCAGGCTGGGAGCACCGCAGTGAGTCTCGCCCCGCGGGCCGTGCTGGTCCACCGCACCACGGAGTACGAGGAGCTGGTGGCCCGGCACGGCACGCACGGCCAGGCCGCCTTCTTCCTCTCCTCGCGGGGCCGGGACATCGAGGAGATCGCCGAACGCCACCGCGCCACCCGGCGCGCGCTGGCCCGGGTGACGGCGGCGATCCCCCTGACCTGGCGTCAGAGCCGGGTCGAACGGCGGGACCTGGACCGTTTCCTGTTCGCGCCCGAGGACGTGGTGGTCGTGGTCGGCCAGGACGGGCTGGTGGCGAACGTCGCCAAGTACCTGGCGGGCCAGCCGGTCGTGGGCATCGACACGGACCCCGGCCGCAATCCGGGCGTCCTGGTCCGCCACCGGCCCGCCGACACCGAGGCGCTGCTGGCGGCCGGCACCGGGGACGTCGAGGAACTGACCATGGTCGAGGCCGTCGCCGACGACACCCAACGGCTGGTGGCCCTGAACGAGATCTATCTCGGCGCGGCCGGCCACCAGACCGCCCGGTACCGCCTGGGCCTCGACGGCGACGGGGGTGTCGCCGAGGCCCAGGCCTCCTCCGGAGTGCTGGTCGGCACCGGCACGGGAGCCACCGGCTGGATCCGCTCGGTCCGGCAGCAGCGCGGCGGCGACGGCCCGCGCCTGCCGGGCCCGTCCGAACGGCGGCTGCTGTGGTTCGTCCGGGAGGCCTGGCCGTCCCCGGCCACCGGCACGGCTCTGGTCGCGGGCGAACTCACGGCCGGCGCCCGGCTGGCCCTGACCGTCGAGTCGGAACGGCTGATCGCCTTCGGCGACGGCATCGAGAGCGACGCGCTGGAACTGACCTGGGGGCAGCGGGTGACGGTGGGCGTGTGCGGGGAACGGCTGCGGCTGGTGCGCTGACACCGCACCCCGCCGCCGCGCCCCGCCCGTCCCGGTGACTCCCCCTCCCCCTCGCCGCGTCCGGCCCGACCCGGTGGCCCGACACCCCGCCGCCCCGCGCCTCACAGCCGGGGGTCCACCGGCTCCGACTCCAGGGCCAGCACGCCGAAGACCGCCTCGTGGACGCGCCACAGGGGCTCGCCCTCCGCCAGCCGGTCCAGGGCCTCCAGGCCGAGGGCGTACTCGCGGACCGCCAGGGAGCGCTTGTGGTTCAGGAAGCGCTGCCGCAGCCGGGCCAGGTTGTCGGGGCGGGTGTACTCCGGTCCGTAGATGATCCGCAGGTACTCGCGTCCCCGGCACTTGACGCCCGGCTGGACCAGGCGGCCGGCCTGGCCGCGCACCAGTGCCCCCAGCGGCTTGACGACCATGCCCTCGCCGCCGCGCTCCGTCATCTCCAGCCACCAGTCGACGCCGGCCCGCACCGACTCGGGGTCGGCGGTGTCGACGTACAGGCGCCGGGTCGTCCGGAGCAGACCGGTGCCGTCGTGCTCCACCAGCCGGTCCAGCAGCGCCAGTTGTCCGTCGTGGGGCAGGGCGGCGAGGCTGCGGCCCTGGACGGCCAGGATCTGGAACGGCGCCAGACGGACCCCGTCCAGGCCGTCCGTGGTCCAGCAGTAGCGGCGGTAGGCCTGCGTGAACGCGGCCGCGTCCGCGGCCCGTTCACGCTGCCGGGACAGCAGGTCGCGCACGTCGACCCCGCGCGCTGCCGCGCCCTCCAGGGCGGCCAGGGCGCCCGGGAAGACGGCCCCGGACGCGGCGCCGACCGCCGCGTACTGCGAGCGCAGCAGCCCGGCCGCCTTCAGCGACCACGGCATCAGCTCCGCGTCCAGCAGCAGCCAGTCCGTGTCGAGTTCGTCCCACAGGCCCGCCTCGCCGACCGCCGTGCGGACCCGGTCGAGGATCTGCTCGGTGACCGACTCGTCGTCGAAGAAAGGACGGCCGGTGCGGGTGTAGAGCGAGCCCGTGGGGCCGCCCGCGACGCCGAAGCGCCTGCGCGCCGTCTCCGCGTCCCGGCACACCAGGACCACCGCCCGCGAACCCATGTGCTTCTCCTCGCACACGACCCGTGCCACACCGTCCTCGGCGTACTGCGCGAACGCCTCCGCCGGGTGCTCCAGGTAACCCTCGACGCGGCTGGTCGGCGTCGGCGCCATGGTGGGCGGCAGGTACGGCAGCAGGCGCGGGTCGACGGCGAACCGGCTCATGACCTCCAGGGCCGCCGCCGCGTTCTCCTCGCGCACGGACACCCGTCCCGCGTGCCGGGTCTCGACCACCCGCCGGCCGTACACGTCCTTCAGGTCCAGCGGACGCCCGTCGTGCCCGCCCGGCGCCTCGGTCCGCAACGGCTTCACCGGCTCGTACCAGACCCGCTCGGCCAGTGCGTCGACCAGCTCCCGCTCCGGCCAGCGCAGCGCGGTCAGCTTGCCGCCGAACACGGCGCCGGTGTCCAGGCAGATGGTGTTGTTGAGCCAGCTCGCCTCCGGGACCGGGGTGTGGCCGTAGACGACCGCGGCCCGGCCCCGGTAGTCCTCCGCCCACGGGTAGCGCACCGGCAGGCCGAACTCGTCGGTCTCGCCGGTGGTGTCGCCGTACAGGGCGTGCGAGCGGACCCGGCCCGAGGTGCGGCCGTGGTACTTCTCGGGCAGACCGGCGTGGCAGACCACCAGCCGGCCGCCGTCGAGGACGTAGTGGCTGACCAGTCCGTCGATGAACTCCCGCACCTCGGCGCGGAACTCCTCGCTCTCGCGCTCCATCTGCTCGACGGTCTCGGCGAGCCCGTGGGTGTGCTGGACCTTGCGGCCCTTCAGGTGGCGGCCGTACTTGTTCTCGTGGTTGCCGGGCACGCACAGCGCGTTGCCCGACTTGACCATCGCCATCACGCGGCGCAGCACGCCGGGGCTGTCGGGGCCGCGGTCGACGAGGTCGCCGACGAAGACGGCCCGGCGGCCCTGCGGGTGCACGCCGTCGACGTAGCCCAGCTTGCCGAGCAGCGACTCCAGTTCGGCGGAGCAGCCGTGGATGTCGCCGACGATGTCGAAGGGTCCGGTGAGGTGGGTCAGGTCGTTGAAGCGCTTCTCGGTGACGACGGTGGCGTTCTCGACGTCCGCCACGCCCCGCAGGACGTGCACCTTGCGGAAGCCCTCGCGCTCCAGGTGCCGCAGCGAGCGGCGCAGTTCGCGGGTGTGCCGCTGGATGACCCGGCGGGGCATGTCGGCGCGGTCGGAGCGGGACGCGTTGCGTTCGGCGCACACCTCTTCCGGCACGTCCAGCACGATCGCGATGGGCAGCACGTCGTGCTGCCGGGCCAGGTCGATCAGCTGACGCCGGGATTCCTGCTGCACGCTGGTCGCGTCGACGACCGTGCGCCGGCCCGCCGCGAGGCGCTTGCCGGCGATGTGGTGCAGGACGTCGAAGGCGTCCCGCGAGGCGCTCTGGTCGTTCTCGTCGTCGGCGACCAGGCCGCGGCAGAAGTCGGAGGAGAGGACCTCGGTGGGCTTGAAGTGCCGCCGGGCGAAGGTGGACTTGCCCGACCCGGACGCGCCGATCAGCACGACGAGGGAGAGGTCGGTGACGGGCAGGACGCGGCCCTGCCCCGTGGTTTCCCGTGTGTCGCTCATGCTGCCTTCGCCTCCTTCTCGTTCGTACGCTTCTCGTTCGTACGCTTCTCGTGCGGGTGCTTCTCGTCCGTGGTCCGCAGGGTGAACACGGCCATCTGGGTCGGCGGTCCGACCTCGGGGTCCTCCGGTCCTACGGGCGTGAACTCCACGTCGTAGCCGTGCCGTTCGGCCACCGCGCCGGCCCAGGTGCGGAACTCCTCGCGGGTCCACTCGAAGCGGTGGTCGCCGTGCCGGACGTGGCCGGCCGGGAGGGTCTCCCAGCGGACGTTGTGCTCGACGTTCGGGGTGGTCACGAGGACCGTGCGGGGGCGGGCCGAGCCGAACACCGCGTATTCCAGGGCGGGCAGCCGCGGCAGGTCGAGGTGCTCGACGACCTCACTGAGCACGGCAGCGTCGTAGCCCTTGAGCCGGGTGTCGGTGTAGGCGAGCGAGCCCTGGAACAGCTTCACGCGCGAGGCCTGCCGCTCGCCCATCCGGTCCAGCTTCAGCCGCCGGGAGGCGATGGTCAGCGCGCGCATCGACACGTCGACGCCGACGATCTCCGTGAACCGCGGGTCCTTCAGCAGCGCCTGCACCAACTGGCCCTGGCCGCAGCCCAGGTCGAGGACCCGGGCGGCGCCGGACTCGCCCAGCGCGGCGACGATCGCGTCCCGGCGCCGCACGGCCAGCGGGGTCGGCCTCTCCTCGGCCTCCGCCTCCGCCTCGACCGCGTTGTCGATCTCCTCGACCGCGGTGTCGTCGGTCTCGGCGAGCCGCACCAGTTCCAGGCGTTCCATCGCCTGCCGGGTCAGCGACCAGCGGCGCGACAGGTAACGGCTGGTGATGAGCTTCTGCTCGGGGTGGCCGGGCAGCCAGCCCTCCCCGGCGCGCAGCAGCTTGTCGACCTCGTCGGGGGACACCCAGTAGTGCTTGGCGTCGTCGAGGACGGGCAGCAGGACGTACAGGTGCCGCAGGGCCTCGGCGAGGGTCAGCGTCTCGGACTCCAGCGCGAGGCGCACGTACCGCGAGTCGCCCCAGTCGGGGAACTCCGCGTCGAGCGCGACCGGTTCGGCGGTCACCGTCCACCCGAGCGGCTCGAAGAGGCGCTGCACCAGGCCGGGGCCGCCGCGCGCGGGCAGCGCGGGCACCTCGACGCGCAAGGGCCTCGGCTGCGAGGGCAGTTCGGGCTTCGCCGCGCACACGCCCCGCATGGCGCTGGAGAAGACGCCGCTCAGCGCGACGGCCAGCAGCGAGGAGGCCGCGTACGGGCGGTCGTTGACGTACTGGGCGAGCGCCGCGTCGGGGGCGCCGCCGCGGCCCTTGCCCTTGCCCCGGCGGACCAGCGCCACGGCGTCCACCTCCAGCAGCAGCGCCGCCGTGCAGCGTTCGGCGTCCGCCTCGGGGTAGAGGACGTGCGCCGTGCCGTAGGAGGTGGAGAACGCCTGCGCGTTGTCGGGATGCTTGTGCAGCAGGAAACCCAGGTCGGTGGCGGGGCGTTCGGGGGTGCCGGTGGTGGTGATCGTCAGGAACACGGTGGGTGCCTCGAAAGGGTTCGAAAGGAGCGAAAGCGCTGGTGATGCGCCTGCGCGCCTCTCCAACGTACAGAGATCGGCGCACGGGCACCCGGGATTTTCCCGCGCTACCCCGCCGTCCGTTCCCACGGCCTGACGCCGAGCTTCCCGGTGGTGCCGAGGTCGAGTCCGGGCGTCACGACGACCGGGTCGGCGCCCGCCTTCGCCCGGACCCGGACGTAGGGGACGTTCACCGGTGTGCCGAAGCCGGTGGTGTTGCGCCACACCAGGCTCGCCCTCGCCGTCTCGCCCGGTTTCAGGGTGACGGGCTCGGGCGGCACGTCGGGCCCGGCCCCGGTGGTGATCTCGCCGCTGCCCTCGAGGATCTCGACGCCGTCGACCGGCTCGCGGTCGTCGTCCAGCAGCTCCAGCAGCGGGTAGCCGTGGACGGTGTAGTCGCGCGGTCCGCAGTTCTCCAGGTGCAGGCCCACCACGCGCAGGCCCATCGCCGCGTCGCCCTGGTCGGCGGTGACCCGGATCCCGGAGGACGGGCAGTCGCCCGCCTCGGCCGGCGCCTCGGCCGCGGGCACCTTGGTGACGTCGGCTACCTCGGCGCGCGTCACCGACGAGGCTCCCGGCGTCGCCGCCCCCAGGGTGACGGTGCCGCGGACGGTCCTTCCGGGGCCGACCGCGCGCACGGTCTCGCGCTGGTTGCCCATGACCTCACCGGCGTCGTCGGTGAAGTCGACGAGGATCGTGTACGTCATCGCCTCGGAGCCCCGGTTGGTGACCTCGTAGGCGGCGGAGATGCCGGTGAGGGGGCCGGTGGGCAGCCGGTCGGCGGTGACCGAGAGGCTGCGCCGGGGGGACGGGGAGGGCGCGGAGGGCGACGGGACGGTCACCGAGGTGATCCGGACCCCGTCGACGCCCGGGTCGGTCACCCGGGCACCGGGTGAGGGGGTGCTCACGCCGAGGCCGGTGCTCCCGGGGCCGGCGTGCTGTGTTCCGCACGCCGAGAGCAGCAGGACGGTGGCGAGGGCCGGGAGGAGGAGGGGGGTGGGTCTGCGCATCCGGCCACCTCATCAGGGGGCCACCCCGGCGACTGTGGCGGAGGCCACAATTCCGGCCACAGGGCTGTCACAGTGTCCGCCGCCGCCCCGGGCCTTGGACAACGTTGTCCAAGGCCCGGAAGGCCGGGGTGCGGGTGCCTGCGCACCGTCGCGGTCCGGGCGTCGGACATCGTCGTCCGAGACCCGGGGTCCAGGGCGCGGGGCGCGCGGCCGTGCGGCACGCGGCATGTGCGCGGGGCGGCGGCGCGTGCGTCCGGCACGGCGCGTGCGTCCGGCACGGCGTGCGGGTCCGGCGCGGCGTGCGGGTCCGGCGCCGGGAACACGCGGGGCGCGCGGGGGTGTTACGGCAGCTGCGACTGGACCTGGGCGGAGATCAGCTCCAGGTGGTCCAGGTCGTGCAGGTCGAGGACCTGGAGGTAGAGGCGCGTGGAGCCGATCCCGGCGTAGCGGCCGATCTTCTCGACGACCTCGGCCGGGGTGCCCGCCAGGCCGTTCTCCTTCAGCTCGTCGACCTCGCGGCCGATCGCGGCGGCACGGCGGGCGACCTCCCGGTCGTCCTTGCCGACGCACACCACGAGGGCGTTGGAGTAGGTGATCGCGTCGGGTGCGCGCCCCGCCTTCTCGGCGGCGGCCCGGACCCGGCCGAACTGCCGCTCGGTGTCCTCGACCGAACTGAACGGCATGTTGAACTCGTCGGCGTAACGGGCGGCCAGCCGGGGCGTACGGGTCGCGCCGTGACCGCCGATGAGCACGGGGACCTTCGCCTGGGCGGGCTTGGGCAGCGCGGGCGAGTCCTTGAGCTGGTAGTACTCACCCTGGAAGTCGAAGGTCCGGCCGGCGTCCGTCGCCCACAGGCCCGTGACGATCTCGAGCTGCTCCTCCAGGCGGGCGAACTTCTCCTTCGGGAACGGGATGCCGTACGCGGCGTGCTCCTCGGCGAACCAGCCGGCGCCCAGGCCGAGTTCGACGCGGCCGCCGGACATCTGGTCCACCTGGGCGACCTGGATGGCGAGGACGCCGGGCAGCCGGAAGGTGGCGGCGGTCATGAGCGTGCCGAGCCGGATGCGGCTGGTCTCCCGGGCGAGGCCGGCGAGGGTGATCCAGGCGTCGGTGGGGCCGGGCAGGCCGTCCACGTCACCCATCTTCAGGTAGTGGTCGGAGCGGAAGAAGGCGTCGAAGCCGAGGTCCTCGGTGGCCTTCGCCACCGTGAGGAGCGTGTCGTAGGTGGCGCCCTGCTGGGGCTCGGTGAAGATGCGGAGATCCATGCCTCCATCCTGCACGAGAAACCTCGTCGACCTCGGCATCCGCTCCTGCACCGTCCGTCCCGGCCGGAGGGTGCCGTACGGGGCCGGACGCCGGGTGTGCCGGCGGCGCCCGGCCCTCCCGCGGGGTCACCCCTCCCGCAGCACCCCTTCCCGCGCCGCCAGTTTGCGCAGCATCTCCTGGACCCGGTCCCTCGACTCGTCCGCCGCGTCGATGGCCTCCATGCACTGCCAGTACGTCCCCTCGTCGGCCGCCGAACTGGCGACGCCGACGAGGGCGATGCCGACCTCGCCGAGCAGGTCGCCCAGGCGGAGGAGGGTTTCGCGGGCGTCGTACAGCTCGGTGAGCCGGGCGGCGAGCAGGTCACCGGGGTCGAGGTCCGGGGTGTCCAGCACCCCGCAGCCCCGGCCCGCCAGCTCGGTCAACCTCAGCGCCTCGCCGCGCAGTTCGGGCGGGCCCGAGACCGCGAGGCGACTGCCGATCGCCTGGGCCAGGGCCTGCGCCTGCCACGCCTCGGTCAGGGTCCGTCTCCCGCCGTCACTGCCCGCGAGAGCCCGGCTACTCGTCAGAATGAGCCGCACCGCGTCCATGGGGCGCCCCCGTCTGTCCCGACGTGCTCCGCGCACGTCCACGTCACCTCATCACTACCCAGAGTGAAGGCGGATGAGACGAAAAGCCAGAGGAAGACCGAAATCTGTGGACAACAAATCGGTGTCGCACTCCGAAAAACTCACGGAGAGTGATAGTGGAGGGTGTCATTCCGCGGGCCGGCGGCCCCGGACGCCCGTCCCGCCGCCCGCGCGGGGCCGGTCACGGCGCCGGAAATCTCCGCTCGTTGCGGTCGATCTTCGCGTCGAGCGCGGCCAGCGGATCGATGCCGAGCACCTCGCACAGTTGCAGCAGATACGCCAGGACGTCGGCGACCTCGTCCGTCACCCGGTGCGCGCTGTCCGGGTCGTCCATCACGCGCGCCGACTCCTCCGGCGTCAACCACTGGAAGATCTCCACCAGTTCGGAGGCCTCCACGCTGAGCGCGGAGACGAGGTTCTTGGGGGTGTGGTACGGCTGCCAGTTCCGGGCCGCCGCGAACTCGGCCAGCCTGCGCTGCAGTTTCGCCACGTCGAGATGTTCTGTCACGGCTCCAGGTGTACCACCGTCACTCCGGCGGTCCCCGCCGCCCGGGAGGCGTCACCCACCGCCCCGGCACAGCGGACGCGGCCGCGCCCGCCGTCCGGACGGCGGGCCGCAGCAGGCTGCGGCACCGGCGCGGGTCGAGGTCCCGGCCGAAGCCGTCGGCGAGCACGACGAGCGGGGGTGGGCGGGGGCGGAAGCGGGGGCGGGGAGGACGTCAGCGGCACGGCCGTGTACGGACCGACGGCCGTGTACGGGCCGCAGGACTCCGCCGGGCCGGCGAACCGTTCCGCCTTCGTGAGCTCCCTGCGAACGGGCTACGTCCCGTGCGGGGCGGGGGGGCGACGGACCGCCGTCCCGTGCGGGGCAGGAGCGACGGACCGCCGTCCCGCCCGGCGCCCCGGCTCACCCTCCCGCGCCCCGCGCCCCGCTCACACTCCCGCGTCCTCCATGAGTCCGCTCACCTCGGTGCCCGGCGGGGTCAGCAGGAACACGTTGCGGTCGACCCGGTGCATGCCGCTGGCGAGGCCGAAGACCACGCCGGTGGAGAAGTCCAGCACCCGCTTGGCGACGTCGGTCTCCGCGCTGCTCAGATCGAGCAGCACCGGAATGCCGGCCATCAGGGTCTCGGCGACCTCGCGCGCGTCCGCGAAGACATTGACCCGCAGGACGACGAAGCGCCGCCGGGTCTCCGTCTCCGCGTCCGGCAGCGCGCGATGGCTCACCGCCGACGGCCAGGCGTCCCGGCCGCGCAACGGAACGACCTGAGCGAGCCCTTCCCACTGTTCATCGGTGACGTCGTAACGGTTCACCGGCACCCCCCGAACTGACTCGCTTTCACTGCCTGCACCAGCCATTCTTACGCCAAGTCACCCGTTCAGCCCAACAGCGACACGGGCCGCGACCGCCACGGAAGCCCCCGCACCGCTTCCCGGCCGCCTCGCAGCACAGCCTTCGCCTCCGCGAACACGCCCGCCCGCCGGCCCCGATCGCCTTCCCCTGCCACGTACTTGACGAGCAGCACGCCGGTGACACCGGCCCGACGAAGTCGGCCGGCCCCGTCCATCCTTCCCGGAACCACCGGAACGACGATCGCCGCGCCGCTCGCTCCAGGCACCCGTTCACTTCTGCACCAGCCGCGGAACCCGCCGCGGCCACCTCGCGCACGACACGTTCACCCGTGACTCCTTGCGCACGCCACGACACGCACACCATGATCGCTACACGACACGGCTCAGAATTGGATCGATTCCATTTCTTGAACCGTTCGTGTTTATGGGGGTAGGTTGGTGTCCATGACCACACCCGGTGTCCCGTCCACGGCGGAGGAGCTGCGCGGCGCCGGCCTGCGGGTGACGGCCGCCCGCGTCGCGCTGCTCGACACCGTGCGCGAGGGCGACCACCTCGGGGTCGAGGCGATCGCCACGGGCGTCCGCGACCGCGTGGGCCACATATCGCTGCAAGCCGTGTACGAGGCGCTGCACGCGCTCACCGCGGCCGGTCTCCTGCGCCGTCTCGAGCCGCCGGGCAGCCCCGCCCGGTTCGAGGGCCGCGTCGGGGACAACCACCACCACCTCGTGTGCCGCTCCTGCGGTGCCATCGCCGACGTCGACTGCGCGGTCGGCCACGCCCCCTGCCTGACCGCCTCCGACCGCCACGGCTTCTCCGTCGACGAGGCCGAGGTCATCTACTGGGGCCTGTGCCCCGACTGCTCCAGGGCCCCGTCGACCCCCTGATCCACCGATGTACCGATCCACCCGATCCACTGATCCACGCGGTAGCCAAGCCCCGTGATCCACGCAGTTCGGAAGGAACCCCCCAATGACCGAGAACCACGACGCGATCGTCACGGAACCGAAGGCGGAGGAGGCCGGCGGCTGCCCCGTCGCGCACGGGCGCGCCCTGCACCCGACCCAGGGCGGCGGAAACCGCCAGTGGTGGCCGGAACGCCTCAACGTCAAGATCCTCGCCAAGAACCCGGCCGTGGCCAACCCGCTCGGTGAGGAGTTCGACTACGCCGAGGCGTTCAAGAACCTCGACCTCGCGGCCGTGAAGCAGGACATCGCCGAGGTGCTGACGACCTCGCAGGACTGGTGGCCGGCCGACTTCGGCAACTACGGCCCGCTGATGATCCGGATGGCCTGGCACAGCGCCGGCACCTACCGCATCAGCGACGGCCGCGGCGGCGCCGGCGCCGGCCAGCAGCGCTTCGCCCCGCTCAACAGCTGGCCGGACAACGCCAACCTCGACAAGGCCCGCCGACTGCTGTGGCCGGTCAAGAAGAAGTACGGCCAGAGCCTCTCCTGGGCCGACCTGATGGTCCTCACCGGCAACGTGGCGCTGGAGCAGATGGGCTTCGAGACCTTCGGCTTCGGCGGCGGCCGCGAGGACGTCTGGGAGCCCGAGGAGGACGTGTACTGGGGTCCCGAGACCACCTGGCTCGACGACCGGCGCTACACCGGTGACCGCGAGCTGGAGAACCCGCTCGGCGCCGTCCAGATGGGCCTCATCTACGTCAACCCCGAGGGCCCGAACGGCAACCCGGACCCGCTGGCCGCGGCCCGCGACATCCGTGAGACGTTCCGCCGCATGGCCATGAACGACGAGGAGACCGTCGCGCTGATCGCCGGCGGCCACACCTTCGGCAAGACCCACGGCGCGGGCCCCGCCGACCACGTCGGCGACGACCCCGAGGCCGCCTCCCTCGCGGAGCAGGGCCTCGGCTGGAAGAACACCTACGGCACCGGCAAGGGCGGCGACACCATCACGTCCGGCCTCGAGGTCACCTGGACCGCCACGCCGACGCAGTGGAGCAACGGCTTCTTCAAGAACCTGTTCGAGTTCGAGTACGAGCTGACCGAGTCCCCGGCCGGCGCCAAGCAGTGGGTGGCCAAGGACGCCGAGGCCATCATCCCCGACGCCCACGACGCGTCGAAGAAGCACCTGCCGACCATGCTCACCACCGACCTGGCGCTGCGCTTCGACCCGGTCTACGAGCAGATCTCGCGCCGCTTCCACGAGAACCCCGACCAGTTCGCGGACGCCTTCGCCCGCGCCTGGTACAAGCTGACCCACCGCGACATGGGCCCGAAGTCGCTGTACCTCGGCCCGGAGGTCCCGGAGGAGACCCTGCTGTGGCAGGACCCGCTGCCGGAGCGGACGTACGAGCTGATCGACGCCGCCGACATCGCCGGTCTGAAGGAGCAGATCCTCGCCTCGGGCCTGACGGTCTCGCAGCTGGTCTCCACCGCCTGGGCGTCGGCCTCGACGTTCCGCGGCAGCGACAAGCGCGGCGGCGCCAACGGCGCGCGCATCCGCCTGGAGCCGCAGCG
This sequence comes from Streptomyces sp. NPDC017202, assembly GCF_044331705.1. Lineage (NCBI taxonomy): Bacteria > Bacillati > Actinomycetota > Actinomycetes > Kitasatosporales > Streptomycetaceae > Streptomyces > Streptomyces sp. NPDC017202. The sequence continues at coordinate 20,425 of NZ_JBIRNP010000035.1, forward strand.
CGGCTGGGAGGCCAACGACCCCGACCAGCTCGCGCTCGTGCTGCGCACCCTGGAGGGTGTCCAGGAGTCCTTCAACTCCGGCCGCACCGACGGCAAGCAGGTCTCGCTGGCCGACCTGATCGTGCTGGGCGGCGCCGCCGCGGTGGAGCGGGCCGCCAAGGAGGGCGGCGTCGAGGTCGAGGTGCCGTTCACGCCGGGCCGGGTGGACGCGACCGAGGAGCACACCGACGCGGAGTCCTTCGCCGCGCTGGAGCCGGCCGCCGACGGGTTCCGCAACTACGTCGGCAAGGGCAACCGCCTGCCGGCCGAGTACCTGCTGCTCGACAAGGCCAACCTGCTGACCCTGAGTGCCCCCGAGATGACCGTCCTCGTCGGCGGCCTGCGCGTGCTGGGCGCGAACCACCAGCAGTCGCAGCTCGGCGTCCTCACCGCCACGCCCGGCGCCCTGACCAACGACTTCTTCGTCAACCTGCTCGACCTGGGCACGACGTGGACGTCGACCTCCGAGGACCAGAGCACCTTCGAGGGCCGCGACGCCGCCACCGGCGAGGTCAAGTGGGCCGGCACCCGTGCCGACCTCGTCTTCGGCTCGAACTCCGAGCTGCGCGCGCTGGCGGAGGTCTACGCGAGCGACGACGCGAAGGAGAAGTTCGTCAAGGACTTCGTCGACGCCTGGGTCAAGGTCTCCGACCTGGACCGCTTCGACCTGGTCTGACCTTCTCGCGCACCGGCCGGGCCGCTCCCCTCGGGGCGGCCCGGCCGTCCGCGTCCGCCAGCGGCCCCGGCCCCGCCGGCACACCGTCCGGCCCCGCCCCGCTCCGCCGACGCGAGGGGAACCCGGTGGGCCCGGCGGGCCGGCCACGCCTGGCCCGTCGAGCAAGCCGGGCACGCCGGGCACGCCTGGCACACCTGGCACGCCGGGCACGCCTGGCACGCCTGGCCCGCCAGCCACGCCTGGCCCGTCGAGCAGGCAGGGCAGGCAGGGCAGGCAGGGCCCGTGCCGCGCCGGGCGCACTCGGTGCCGCTCGGCGCCACCCGGCCACCCGGCGCCGCCCTGTGCCCCTCGGGGCCACGCAGGTCGGAGCGGCCGACCTCGAACCGGCCCGGTACCGATCTCGGCGACCGTGTCCGGCGCGCTGATCAGAATGGCACCGGCCCATGACGACGTCGCCGGCGCGGCCGCGGAGGCGGCCGCCCCCACTGCGGCCCCGCCCGGGCACGCGGCCCGGCCGTCCGGACCCGACAGCGGACGGCGGGGCCGCGTGCCGCCCGGTGTCCCGGCCGGTCCCCGGCGGCGGCCGGACGGGCCGACGGGCGGACGGACGGCTGGACAGGTGGCCGGACGGGCGGACAGGTGCGCAGGCGGGCACCGGTGAAGCGCACCGTCACGGCCCGGCGGTCCGCCGCATCACGTACGTGCCATGATGTGCCGCGTGAGTGAGCAGCGACAGCACGCCGAGATCGTCCACTGGCGCCGCAGTCTGTGGCGGGGGGCACTGTGCGAGCCGGTCCTGCTCGTCCTGACCCCCACCGAACTGCGTGCGCACGACCGGGCGTCGGGGATCGTCTTCCGGACCGCTCCCGCGGAGGTGAGCGGACGCCTCACCCGCTTCGGGACCCTCCGCCTGAACGTGGCGGGCCGGCGGTACGACCTGGTCGGACGCGGCGCCGACCTGTCCCCCGCGCCGAGCGCCGAACAGGAGCGGGACCTCGCCGCCCTGCGGCGGTCCCCGGCATCCGCGCCCGCCGGCTCCACCGGCTCCACGAACTCCACCGGCGCCGTGGACCAGTTGCTGAACGCGGGAGCCGCGGGCAGGATGCGCGCCTGGTACGCCCGGCTCAACACGGCGGGAGCCCGCCTGAGCTAGGGCGTGTCCGCGGCTTCGACACCTTCACAAGAACCGACCCCGTCATACCGCGCGTCCTGTTCTACGGTGCCATCAGTCACCCACGACCAGGGAGGAACCGTGCAGCAGACCGGGGCGGCACTTGCCGAGCGGATCGCCGAGCGGAGAAGAGGGGGTGACGACCCCCGTGCCCTGGTCGGCGAGATGCGGCGCTCGGTGCTCCTGGTGCCGGTGGCCGACGGCGGTCTGTGGTCGGTGCGTTCGGGCGGGGTGCGGTGGATCTGCGGGTTCACCGACGAGACGGCGCTGGCCCGGTTCGCGCTGCGGCACGGGCCGGGTGACCGGCCCATGGAGTACGCGGCGCTGCTGGGCGCGCGCATCGTCGACGAGATCGTGCCCGCCCTGGACGAGCCCGCCGGTCTCGCCGTCGACATCGCCACCGAGGACGGGTCGATGTTCTTCCCGCCGGTCGTCGGCATCGTCCCGGACGCGGTCGCCGTCGACGCCGGTGCGGCGGGACGTGCGACGGGGCGTGCGACGGGGCCCGAGACGGAACGGGGGCCGCGGTCGTGAGCGGTGACGGTACGGACCTGAATCTCGACAAGGCGTCCGTCGCCAAGTTCACGCAGGGCGTGGGCGCGACGATCGACCAGCTCGGCGACCTCGGCGGCCCCACCGGGTCGATCATGGGCAAGGGCTTCTCGGAGCTGGCGATGACCGGGATGGAGGCCGGACACCACGGCCTCTCGGTCGACTTCGAGGACTTCTGCGAGCGCTGGGAGTGGGGGGTGCGCGCGCTGGTGCACGACGCCGGCGAGCTCGCGAACCGTCTCGGGCTGGCGGCGGGCACCCTGTGGGAGCACGACCAGTACGTGGCGGGCACGCTCAAGGTGGGCGCCAACTCCCTGTTCGGCGGCAACCCGCACGCCAGTGAGGAGGAGATCGCCCAGCAGGACTGGGGCGACATCTTTACGCCGGACTACCTGGACCCGGACTGGAGTGCCGAGTCGTGGGACAAGGCCGGCGACGAGATGGGGCAGACCTGGAAGGACACCGGCCGCACCGTCCTCACCGAGGGCCGGGGCGGTCAGCAGTCGGAGATGCTCAACGACGCGCTCGGCATCTCCGACGACCAGTGGAACCAGGCGCTGGACGACACCTTCGGCCCGTCGCCGGAGGAACGCGCCCGGCAGGAACAGCAGCAGGGTGAGGCCGGGGGGAACTGACCATGGGTATCGGCGACTTCATCAGCGACATCACGCCCGACTCGGTCGAGGACGTGGTCGAGGACGGCGTCGAGTGGGTGGGCAACCGGGTCGAGGACGCGGGCAACTGGACCGCCGACCGGCTGGACGACGTCGGCTGGGAGTCCGGCGCGGACTGGGTGCGCGAGCAGTCCCGATCGGTGGCCAACCGGCTGGGCGCCGAGGTCGACGAGATGGACCTCGGGCAGACCGAGGACAAGACCAAGCTGGTCTACGGCAGCCCCGGCAAGATCACCGCCACCGCCACGAAACTCCGCGCCTTCCAGAAGGCCTTCGACGGCACCGGCGACGGCCTCAAGGGCATGGACCCGGCCCGGCTCAAGGGTGAGACGGCCGACGCGCTGCGCACCGCGGTGAGCACCCAGCCGCCCAAGTGGTACGACGCCGCCGACGCCGTCGAGAAGGCGGCCGGCGCGCTGGAGGCGTTCGCCGACACCGTCACCTGGGCGCAGGGGCAGGCGCAGACGGCGATCGACAAGTGGAAGGAGGGCGTCAAGGCCTCGAAGGACGCCGCCGACGCCCACCGCAAGAAGGTCGACGACTACAACAGCGCCGTCGACCGCCTCAACGCCCAGCCGGCGGACAAGCGCGACCCGGCCTCGCTGCCGCCCAAGCCCGCGTCGACGTTCGACGACCCCGGCAAGAAGCTGATGAAGGAGGCCCAGGACATCCTCGCCGAGGCCCGCACGCAGCGGAACTCGGCGGCGGAGACCGCCCGCGCGGCGGTGCGCGCCGCCCGCGACATGGCCCCGAAGAAGCCGTCGTACGCCGAGCAGTTGGGCGACGGGCTGCAGGAACTGCAGATCATGGGCGACCACGTCGGCGGCGGCATCATCAAGGGCACGGCCGGGCTGCTCAACTTCGTGCGCAGCGTGAACCCGACGGACCCGTACAACATCACGCACCCGGCCGAGTACGCCACGTCCCTGAACAGTCTGGCCGCGGGTCTGGTGGTCGCCGCCAACGACCCCGTCGGCACCGGCAAGCAGATGATCGGCGACTTCATGAAGGACCCGGCCGAGGGCTTCGGCCGGCTCATCCCGGACCTGGCGCTGACCGCGGCCACCGGTGGCGGCGGCGCCGCGGTGAAGGGCATCCGCATCGCCGAGGACGCCGCCGACGCCGCGCGGGTGCGCAGGCTGGTCGACGACGCCCCGGACGGCACCCACAACCGGCCCGACGGCGAGCGCACCACGGACGGCACCGACCCCGTCGACCTCGCCTCGGGCCGGATGTTCCTGCCGCAGACCGACCTGGAGATCCCCGGCATCCTGCCGCTGGTGTTCACCCGCCGCACCGAGTCCGGCTGCACGGCCGGCCGCTTCCTGGGACCCGCCTGGACGTCCACCGTCGACGAGCGCCTCCAGGTCGACGCCGTCGGCGTCCTGCACGTCACCGCCGACGGGCTCCTGATCCCGTACCCGCACCCGGTCCCCGGCGTCCCCACCACACCGGAGTCGGGCAGGACGCGCACCCTGCTGGCCCGCGAGCCCGACGGCGACTACACGCTCACCGACCCCGACAGCGGCCTGGTCTTCCGCTTCACCGCCCCGCCCGGCACCGAACCGGGCGACGACGGCACCGCCTGGCTGTCGACCGTCACCGAACGCAACGGCCACACGGTCGCCGTCGACCGCGGCGAGGACGGCCTGCCGCTGGCCCTGGTCCACTCGGCGGGCCACCGGGTGGACCTGACCACCGCCGACGGCCTGGTCACCGCCCTGTCCCTGGCGGGCGCGGGCGAGGACGGCACGGACCTGCCCCTGATGTCGTACGGCTACCAGGACGGCGACCTCACCACCGTCACCAAGCCGTCGGGCGCGACGACCACCTTCCTCTACGACGACCGCCACCGCGTCATCGCCTGGATCGACTCAGGCGGCAGCCGCTACGACTACCTCTACGACGACCACGACCGCGTCGTGGCCGAGGGCGGCGAGGCCGGCCACGTCCAGATCACCCTGGCCTACACCGAACCCGACCCCGAAACCGGCCACCGCACCACCACCCTCACCACGGCCGACGGCCACGCGACCCGCCACCTCGTCGACCGGCACTCCCGGGTGATCGCCACCACGGACCCCCTCGGCCACACGACCCGGTTCCGCCACGACGCCCGCGGCAACGTCCTGAGCCGCACGGACCCGCTGGGCCACACCACCGTCCTCGCCTACGACGACGCCGGCCGGGTCGTCTCCGCCACCCGCCCCGACGGAAGCGAACTGCGCACCGTGCGAGGCCCGTTCGGCCTGCCGGTGGAGGTCGTCGCGCCGGACGGCACCCGCATGGTCCACGCGTACGACGAACGCGGCAACCGCACCTCGGTCACCGACCAGGCCGGCTCCACCACCCGCTACACCTACGACGACGCCGGCCGGCTCACCTCCGTCACCGACGCCCTCGGGGCCACGACACGTGTGGTGTGCGACGCGGCCGGGCTGCCCGTGGAGGTGACCGCTCCCGGCGGCGCCGTCACCCGCACGGAGCGGGACGGCCTCGGCAGGCCGGTCCGGGTCACCGATCCGACGGGCGGCGTCACCCTCCTGGAGTGGCACGCGGACGGGCAGCTCGCCCGGCGCACCGGCCCCGACGGCGCCACGGAGTCGTGGACCTACGACGGCGAGGGCAACTGCCTCACCCACACCGACGCGTCCGGTGGCGTCTCCCGCTTCGAGTACACCCACTTCGACCTCCTCTCCACCCGCGTCCAGCCGGACGGCTCACGGTACGAGTTCAAGCACGACGCCAACCTGCGTCTCACTCGGGTCATCAACCCCCAGGGACTCTGCTGGACATACGCGTACGACGCGGCGAACCGCCTCGTGTCGGAAACCGACTTCGACGGCCGAACCCTCAGTTACCACCTCGACGCCGCAGGGCAACTGACGTCCCGGACCGACGCTCTCGGCGGCGTTCTCAAGCTGGAACACGACCAACTCGGCCGAATGATCAGGAAGGAAGCCGGAGGCAGGACCACTACCTACGCCTATGACGCGTCGGGACGTCTCTTGCAGGCATCCGGCCCGGACGGCGACCTGATCCGCCAGTACGACCGACGTGGCCTGCTCAAGACCGAACTCGTCGACGGCCGCGCCATCACCTACGTGCACGATGCACTCGGTCGCCGGACTCGACGCGTGACTCCGACCGGCCATGTCACGACGTATACCTACGACGACGCCGGCCGGCTCGATCTGATGACCGCGAGCGGCCGTCAGATCGGCTTCACCCATGACGCCGCAGACCGTGAAGTGTCGCGCTCCTACGGCGACACGATGACCCTGTCATCCGTCCGGGACGAAGTCGGCAAGCTCACCGCCCAGTACCTCACAGCCGGTGAACAGGCCCTGAGCAGCCGTACGTACACCTACCGTGCCGACGGTCACCTCACCTCTGTGACCGATCAGCTTTCCGGCACCCGGTCGTTCGAGCTCGACGATGCCGGCCGTGTCACCACCGTCAACGCCCACGGATGGACGGAGCGCTACGCCTACGACCTGGCCGGCAACCAGACCGAAGCCTCCTGGCCCTCCACGCATCCGAGTCACGGGACAACCGGCCCTCGCACGTACACCGGCACCACGATCACCCGTGCCGGCGACAGCCGCTTCGAACATGACCGCCTGGGGCGTGTGATCCTCAAGCAGCGGACCCGGCTGTCCCGCAAACCGCAGACCTGGCGCTACGCATGGGACGGCGAGAGCCGCCTCACCTCGGTCGTCACTCCGGACGGCACCCTCTGGAAGTACCGTTACGACCCGCTGGGCCGCCGCATCGCCAAGCAGCGCCTCTCGGACGACGGTGAGACCGTCCTGGAGGAAACCCGGTTCACCTGGGACGGCATGGTCCTGTGCGAACAGACGACTGCCTCCCACGACCTGCCGAACATCGTCGCACTCACCTGGGACCACCGCGGCTCGGCTCCTGCCGCCCAGACCGAACGCATCATCGCCGGCGAGGCGGGGCAGCGGGAGATCGACCGCCGCTTCTTCGCCATCGTCACGGACCTCGTCGGCACCCCGACCGAACTGGTCGCCGAGGACGGGAACGTCGCCTGGCGCGCCCGGTCCACCCTCTGGGGCAACACCGCCTGGAACCGAAGCAGCACCACCTACACGCCTCTCCGTTTTCCCGGCCAGTACTACGACCCGGAGACCGGCCTCCACTACAACCTCTTCCGGCACTACGACCCCGCCACAGCTCGTTATCTCACCCCGGATCCGCTCGGCCTCGCTCCCGCACCCAACCCGGCCGCATACGTCCATAATCCGCACACCTGGGCGGACCCTTTGGGCCTTTCTCCCTATCAGGACAAGGGAGGAAACGCGGAGATCGATTCCCGGAAGCTCGACTACCTGTTCAACAAGGACATCAAACCGGACTCGCACAACTCGCCGAGGGCGCTCCAGAACGAACTGCAACTCCACCGGATCGGCATACCGGACACTCCGGAGATGCGACGGTACGTCACCGATCATCTGTCACAGGCGTCCCAACAGCCGTTCGGGCGCACATTCACCAAGGAGTGGCCTGGCGGAAGCGGAGAATTCGGTGTGACCGAATCCGTCCTCCACGGCCCCCACGGAGCCCTTGGCGTGGAGAGCACATGGCAGATTCTGCCGGACGGCGGGCATAGACTTTCCACAGTCATCTTCCGCGGCAGCGGCCCCAATGTCAGCATTCACGGCAGCCTGGACCACTGGCCGCCGTACACCGGAAAATGAAGGTGAACGTGTACCGAGAGTTCCTCACCCCGGACGACGAAGAGGTTTACGAGGCCATCGGCGAATGGCCGGATTCGGACGAGAACGGCACGCGGGTTCTCACCCTGGAGGATACTTACGGCCAATCCATTGCTTTCTCCTACGATGCTCTGGCGAGGTCGGTGAGGATCCGCTGGGTGAACGATCAGGGAATCGAGATGTTGGATTCTTTCCGTGAAGGCGCTACACGCCTTTCTGTCACGTCGGAGCAATCGACCAAGCATATTTCGATTGATTTCCACACGGGCGAGTGCGCGGGGACGATGGTGATTCAGGTGGCTCCCCACTTCTCGGTACACGACCGCCTCCTGTTCCAGTAGACAGCACTAAGGGTTTCTGTGGTGAATGAGAAATCGTCGGCCCCAGCACCCGGGGACGCACAGATCGATGCGGCGACGGCGTCCGTGACCGCCGCTCACCCGCATCGCATCAAGGCCTGGTCACGCTTTGATGACGTCGCCTCGGCGAGTGCGGCAGCACGGCAACTGGCGTTGCTGGACGCATTCACCGACGGGACGTGCGACGCACCGGACTTCGCGCACGGCTGGTGGAAGGCCCGGCGTGCTTCCCAGGCGAACGGGGAAAGGATCCAGGGGGCCCTCGGTGATCTCCTCGACCAGGTGTTCATGATCCTCGAGGACTACTCGGTCGACCCCGACCTCGCAGAACCCGGCGATCTCGACGACGCCGGACTCCAGACAGCCGTAACCGCGGTCTGGGCGGCGTTTCGTCGCCGAGAAGCCGACCGGACCGGACGGTGAAAGCGTCTCGGCCCGAGTGCACGTCGGCGCTGATCGGACGAGCCGGCCATGACGGTGCGACTGACCTTCACCGATGGCCGGCCCGATTTCGGCTTCCGTGCCCATGACGACGGGCGTTCCGCATTGAAGTCCCGTGAATTCATCGAAATCGCCCGCATGCTCCTGGAAGGCGATCCGCACGTACGCGAGCGCGCAGCCGACGAAGTGACCGACCACCTGGGCGCTTACACACCCGCCCAGGCATCGGCCCTGGCGACACTGCTGGCGGCGACTGCCGTCTCCGAAGAGGCGAGTGCCGCCCTGGAAGCCGAGTTGCACGCCCTCGTCGAGCTCGCCTCCACCGGGCACGTCGGCCTCGACGCTCTTTCTCCACTGCGCGAGATCACCCTCACCGGCCTTCCTCCTCAGTTGCAGGACTCCGTCAGTGATCTACTGGAGGGGTGAGCGTGAGCGGAGCCTCGACCGGGCGGGGGACGGCGACGACCGTGCGACTGGCCTTTGACGGCGACTGGCGCGCAACGGTGACGGACAGCCCGCTGCACATCTCCCCCCGCTTCACCGGCAGCGCCTCCGTGGACGTTGCGCGCTACGTGGATGCGGCGGAGCGTGTGCGGTTCCTCGCGGACACCTTCGGCAGCCAGGAGTGGCTGTGGGACGCACCTGACGTGCTCCGGTTCGACAAGACGGGCCGCGAACTGGTCGGGGCGGAATTCCACTGGCCGGAGGAATCAGCCTCCGCCGAGGAGGTCGCCCGCCTTCCCCTCACGCCCGCGGTGCGCGCGGGCGGGCTCCGCGCCGATGAGGTCCGGGACTTCCGCCACGAGAGGTGCACGGTGCTGTGCCGCGCCCCCGGGGACACCGTGCTGACCTGTCTGCGTGACCTCGGCGTCCTCGACGAACCGCTGGACGCCCGCATCGGCATCGCCCCCGACGTCGCACTCCTCGTCCAGCGCGGCGCCGTCGTCGGCTGGAGCCTCACCGACCCCGCCCGCCATCTGACCACGACGTACGCCGACCCCGACCCCGACCCGCCCTCCCCCACCACCCACCGCCTGTTCACCGAATGCCTGGACCTGATCACCACGCCGGTGGTCGACGACCTGGTGGACGGCGAACCGGCGGCACTGGCCCGCCTCCAGGCCGCCGACAAGGCCCTGCGCGAGCAGCGCGAGGACCGGCACCGGGCCGACGCCCTGCTCGAACTGATCGCCACCTACGTCGAGGACTACGGGAAGTGGTGACGACCGACCGAGAAGCCGCCGTACGGCTGCTCGAGCGCTGCGGCCTCGAGGTGACGGGAGGGGCGGCGCAAGGTGGCCCACCCGCGATCGCCGCCCTCCACGCGGTCAACGGATTCGAGGTCGAGCCGGTCGCCGCGATCCCCGCCACCGCCCCGCACGCCGCCGACGAACTGGACCAGGCGTGGCATCACCACGCCGCACGAGCTTCACTGCACACGCAGAACGGCGAGTTCCTCGTCCTCCCGCCCATGCCGGGAGGGAGCGAGGTCGGCTGGATCCGTGTCAGGGACCCGGCCGGCGAGAACCTCCCTTCCCGCGTTTCCGCAGCGGCAGGCTCACCGGAGTTCGTCGCGGTTTCGGTCGACGGCCGCCACCTGTGTGCCGCTTCGGTCGAGGAATACGACTACTGGGTGGTGGTGTACGCGTTCGACGTCCGCCGGGAAAAGTAGGGTGTGCCCGAGCCGACCGCCGCGGCGAGGAGCCTTGGCCGGGCGATCGACGGAACTCACAGCAGTCCTGGCCACCGGTTGCCGAGCGGGGAGAGGCTGACATGTACCGAGAGTTCGTCACCCCCGACGACGAAGAGGTCCACGAGGCCATCGGCGAGTGGCCCTCCTCCGACGAGAGCGGTGCGCGGGTTCTCACCCTGCGGGATGATTCCGGTCAGTGTCTCGTGCTCTCCTACGACGGGCCGGCGAGGTCGGTGAGGATTCGCTGGGTGGACGATCGGGGAATCGAGGTGCTGGACGTCTTCCGCGAGAGCGCGACGCGTCTTTCCTTCACCTCAGGGCGATCGAGCCGACACGTTTCCATCGACTTCGACATGGGTGAGTGCACGGGGACGGTGGAGATCCGGGTGACGCCCCGCCTGTCCGTACACGACCGCCTCCTGTTCTCGTAGAAAGCACCATGAGTCCCCGTGGTCACCGAACCGGAACACCGAGAATCGCGGGAGTCGAGAACGATGCTGGACACGGACGGCGGCTCCGCCTCGTCCCGGCCGCGGGAGAAGTCACCATGAGGATCATCGTCGACGGCGACTGGACCGCGGAGGTGACAAGCGGTCCGCTGGACATCAGCCCGCGTCTCGACTTCCGGGACTTCCTTGTGCGCGTCGCGCCGTACGCGAACGTCGAGGAACGCGGGCGGTTCCTTCTGGACACCTTCGGCAGTCAGCCGTGGCTGTGGGACACACCCGACGAGCTCGGGTTCGACCGGGCGAGCCGGGAACTGGTCGGAGCCGAGTTCCAGATCGCCTATGAGGGCGCCGATGCCGAGGACTCGGCCCGTGTTCCGCTCACGCCCGCCGTCCGCCCCGGCGGCCTTCGCGCGGACGAGGCCCGGGACTTCCACCTCGAGGTGACCACGGAGCTCTGCCGCGCCCCCGGAGACACCGTGCTCACCTGCCTGCGCGACCTCGACGTCCTCGACGAACCACTGGACGCCCGCATCGGCATCGCCCCCGACGTCGCACTCCTCGTCCAGCACGACACCGTCGTCGGCTGGAGCCTCACCGACCCCGCCCGCCACCTCACCACCGGCTTCGCCGCCCCCGACCCCACCCCACCGACCCCCGCCACCCGGCTGCTGTTCACCGCATGCCTGGACCTCGTCACCGCTCCCCTGCTCTACGAGGTGAAGGACCGGAACGCGGCCGCCCTGACCCGGCTCCGAAAGGTCCACCGAGCCCTGCACGACCAACGCGAGGACCGGCACCGGACCGACGCCCTGCTCTCCCTCATCGGCGACCTCATGGAGGACTACGGGAGCCCGTGACCTCGTAGCTGTGCCCGGTCATGGAGTGTGGTTCTCGCGCAACGCCTGGAGCAGCCAGGAGGCGTCCGGGAGCAGGCCGGGTACGACCTGCCAGCCGTTGACGACCCACACCAGTCGCCAGTACCGCTCCACGAGCGGATCGCCGGCCGCCTCGAGTCGTTCGGTCAACCGGGCCGTCACCTCCGCGTCCGGGACGTGCGGGTACGCCTGCGCGAACAGCCGGACGGCGCTCTCGACGACCGGTCCGGCTTCAGGGCCTGCCGGGTCGATGCCCGCTTGCTTCGCCACGGTGATCCGCTCGCGCACGGGCTCCGGCAACCCGTCGTCGATACCGGATCCGGCCGGGTCTGCCTGGCGCTCGGCCGCCCTGCGCATGCGGTCGCGGAAGTCCTCGTCACCGATGAGTTCGTGGAGCTCCGCCCACGCGCGGACCTGCGCGGGCGAGGGGTCGTCGGGGAGGTGGGGAGCGGCCACGCGCACCATGGCCGCCAGACCGTGCCGGGCGTGCTCCGCACCGAAAGTGGTGACGATGAACTCGTCGATCAGACGTCGGCGTTCGGCTGTGGTCAGCCGGGTGAGCTTGTGCATGAGAGCGGCCTCCTCGGGACCGGAACCGTGGTCGGCCACGGCTCGCAGGACGCTGCGACGCAGGCGCAACGTCTGGATCTGGAGGTCCACGGCATCGGCGTGGACCGCCGCGACTTCCGCCACCGAGACCTTGCGGTCCAGCACCCGCCGGATGGCCGCGAGGCCCAAGCCCAGCTCCCGCAGCGTGCGTACGAGGTCCAGACGGAGCAGTGCGTCGAGGTCGTAGAGCCGGTAGCCGGCGGGGCTGCGGCCGGCGAGCGGCACCACCCCCGAGTCGGAGTAGAAGCGGATCGTCTTCACCGACAGACCTGTCCGCCGGGCCACCTCCCCGATCGGGAAGAGCGTCGCGTCGTTCATGCGCCTCATCCTGGTGTCTCCCGTGGCGGGAGACTCAAGGGCGTCCGCCGCGGACGGCCGAGGACGTGTCCGCACACGGCTCAGTCGGGGCCGTCGGTTCCGTCCGGTACGGCCGCCCGTACGAACGCGGCGATGTCCGGGACACTCGGGACGCAACCGGCGGAGGTGTCCACCGTCAGGGTGGGGACGTCGAGGGAGATCGGCACGAAGGACTCCAGCGGGTGCTCGCCCGCCGCGATCCTGTCGAGCAGGTCGCGGTCGCCGTGGGCGGCCCGGTGGGCGTCCTCCTCGACGCGCCGGACGATGCGCTCGTGCGCGATCGCGGCGGGCGTGACGCAGCGGACGACGCGGATCCGGGCGAGGTCCATGAGGGGTTCCAGGTGCGGCCGCCACAGCCGGTCCTGGTAGGCGGCCTCGGCCACGGTCGTCACCCCGGCCCGGAGCATCACCTCCAGCACGCCGAAGAACGCCTCCAACGCGGGGCGGTTGAGCGGGTCGTCACCGCCGCCCCGGTAGCCGGGGGTGGACATGACCAGCCCCTGCTTGATCTCGTCCCGGACGATCGCGGGACAGCCCAGCTCCCGTGCGAGGGCGTGGGCCAGCGTGGTCTTCCCCGTGCCGGGGCCCCCGCTCACCACGGCCAGCGTGGGTGAGGTCATGACGCGTTCACCCGCTCAGCCGCCCGTCCTTGACGGCCGAGACGAAGGAGGCCCAGCCGGCGGCCGGGAACACCAGCACCGGGCCGTGCGGGACCTTGCTGTCCCGTATCGGGACGGCGGCGGTGGCGAAGTCGGGGGAGACCTCGAGGCATGCTCCGCCGTCCGAGTTGCTGTAGGAACTCTTGCGCCACGTCACGTTGCCAAGGTCGATGGATCGCACGGTACTTCCTCCAACAGGCGCCGGATGAAATTCAGCGACTCGGCCCGGGTCAGTGCCAGGTCACGGACTGCATCGTAAGCGGCTTGCAGCTTCTCGACCGCCGCATCGTCCTCGATCAGGTCACCCCGGTGCGCGTTCTCCGTGTAGGCCACCGTGCGTTGCTGCGGCAGGCGCAGGAACCACACGTCGGTGCTGTCGAGTCCGTAGGGGCCGGCACTGAAGGGCAGCACCTGAACGGCGATGTTGCGGCGCTCCGCCACCTCGGCAAGGTGCTCCAACTGCCCCTGCCACTCGGAGGTGTCCAGCAACGCCGTCCGCAGGACCGCCTCGGAGAGGATCGTCCGGAACCGGGGCGCGTCCTCCCCCTCCAGCACCTCCCGCCGCCCCATCCTCGCCTCGACCTGCTGCTCCAGTTCCTTGCCCTTGAGACCGCCCGCCGCCAGCACCTCCCGCGCGTACCCCGGCGTCTGGAGCAGGCCCGGCAGCACGCTCACCGCGAAGTGCCACAGGCTCACCGCCTTCGCCTCCAGCGCCATGTAGCGCCGGTACCGCTCGCGGAACTGCGTGTGGTCCCCGGCCGCCAACTCCCAGAGTGCGAGCAGCAGTCCCGGCGTGCCGTAGTGCGTGTCGAGGGCCTGGACGACCTCCGGGCTGCCGAGCGTCTCGCCCTTCTCCATCTTGCCGAACAACGACCAGTCCCAGCCGAGCCGTTCACCGAGCGCGCGCAGACTCGTCCCGCTCCCCGCCCGTAGCGTCCGCAGTTCCTCGGCGAACCGCTGACGGGGTTCCTGGCTGCGGCCGGTGACGACGCGTCGCTGCGACATACCGCTCCCTCCGGGACGTTCGTGCGACCGATGTGGAACCTGTGGAACCAGCTCCGTGTGGCGGAGAAGAGCCACCCCGTCCACACCTCGGCCGCCCCCACCCGGCCGCATTCTCGTAACGGCCGGACCACGCAGAGTAATCCAGTCGGCACGGTCGGGTCGCCGAATCAGCGGAACCACCCCCGTACGGACACCCACACCCACACCCACGAGGACACCCATGGACCAGACCCGCCCGTCTCCCCACCACTCCCCCGCCCCCAGGACCTCCGAGGCCCTCGAAGCCCGGGACGCGCTCGCCGACGCCCTCTCGCAGGCCGGCATCCAGCTCCCCGCGATGGACATCCGTACGCCGTGGGTGGACGACCGCAGGGCCGAGGCACAGTACGCGCTCGTCCACCTCGGGGTGTGCTCGGCCCCCGTCGCCCTGATGCTCGCGGACGTGATCATGAGGGGCGTCGGCAGGTGACGGAGGTTCCCGAGGGGCTCCCGGCCGTCGGCGAGGCCGTCCGTGACACCGTCCGCGACCGCGTCGGGCGCGTGACGGGGCACGAGGGCCCGTACGTCCAGGTCCGCCCGCTCGGCGGTGGTCGCGAGTGGGACGCTGATCCCGGGCGGCTGCGGGCACTCACCCAGGACGAACTGCTGAGCGCCCTCGTCGCCGAGGCGAACGCCCGGAGCGGACAAGCCTGGTGACGGCACGGCCCGGTGCCGGAGGGGAGATCCAGCCGGTGCCGGGCCCGGCTGTGGTCGCCGTGGTGCCGAGCCGGCCGGGGGACGCGCGGAACCCCGGGGCTCCGCGCGTCAGGTCGCCGTCCCGTCCCGCTGGATGCTGTCGCCGCGGTTGTTCACGGAGATGGAAGTGCCGATGCGCCGGAAGTCGTTCATCACGCCCAGCATGCCCTTGTCCGACGGCAGCAGGGCCTGAAGAGCGGGGTCCGCCGCGAGCAGGTCGTGGAGCGTCTTCTTGTAGGCGTTGTAGACCTTCGCCGTGTAACCGGGCTCCATGGCCGCGCCCAGCCGGTGGTCGTTGGTGACGGCGATGGAGGCGAGGTCCATCAGATAGCAGTCGAAGAGGTCGGTGACGTCCTTGGGCTTCGCGTTCTCCTCGCCGTCCCGGGCGTGCCGCGCGAGCGTCCCGGCCATCTCCAGGACGATCTCGCGGTAGATCCGGTGCCTGGTGCTGCTCTGGTAGGCGGCCATGATGTGGTCGGCCTGGCCGGCGCCCGCCGTGCTCATGGTGCGGGGCGGGTTCACGCCTTCCAGTCCCGGCACCGGCAGGGGGAAGTCCTCGAACATCGCCTCCTCGTCCGGAAGGCCCGTGTTCCGGGAGGCCAGCGGGTGCAGGCCGATCTCGTGGGCGAGCATGCCCATCACGTAACCGATGTCGTACTTCTCGAAGTAGTAGCTGGCCAGGTTGATGTCGACGCCGTCCTCGCCGCGGTCGATCACGTCGGCGGGCGTCTCCGTGGTGCGCACGTGCAGGGTGATGCGGCACGGCCGGTCGCCTATGTACTCGCGGATGGTGTCGTGCTGACGCAGCAGCTCGATGATGCGGACCGCCCTGTCGCGGTACACCTCCTGCGTGTGCTTCAGGTTGGTGAACTCGAAGTTCCCCGACTTGAACGGTACGAGCATCCGGGGCGACACCTCGCCGGCCACGGCACCCCCGGCATCCGGGTCGACGCCCGTGGCGGGGGCGGAGGCGGGAACAGGGCCTGGGTCGCGCTGCCCCTCGGCCGGGGCGGGCAGGGACACCGGGTCCACCCACACGGCCTCACGCGTGTCCGCAACGGCCGCACTGCGGGCCTCCTCGAAGCTCCGGTCCGCCTCAGCGTCCTGCTCGGGCGCCGGGGTCACGTCCCCGACGAGTGCGCCGAGCAGGGCGAGGTGGCGGTCCCGGAGGCCGGCGGCGGCGAGGGAGGAGTCCTCCGGGTCCGCGTCCAGGTCACCGAGCAGGCTGCCGAGGATGTGGGGGCGGTGCGGGGCGTCGGCATCGCGGTACTCGTCGCGCAGGCCGAGCTGGTGGGTCAGCTCGTGCACCAGCTGCACCGGGGCGGCATCGGTCCACCAGGTGTTCTGGTCCATCGCCCGGTCCCGGCCCGCCAGATCAACCGTCAGGTGCGGGGAGTCCGCGGGGTTGACGTGCTCCACCGTCACGTGCAGACGGTCACCGTTCGGCAGGCGGTACCCGCGGTCGTTCAGGAACTCCTCGACACCCGCGCTCAACTGCCCGAAGACGTGCGCGCTCTGACCGTCCGCGCCCCGCATCGCCACGCGCACGGTCAGGTCGGTGACCGGGTCACCGTTGTGCGTGAACCGACGGACGTCGAAGCCCGACCGCACCACAAACCGGGGACGACTGTCCCGCGCGCCGCGGGGCGCGGATGTGGCGGGCGGGAGAACACGCTCGCTCTGGTCGCCGGTGGTCTCCTGCGGGAGCCGGGGACGGGCCTCGCCGGCCGGGGCGGGCCGCTGGATGCTGCGGCCACGGTTGGAGAACACCAGGCGATTGGCGAGGGTGGCGAAGTCCCGCTTGACACCGTCGGTGTCCTTCACGGCTCGCAGCACGTGGGCATGGGCGGGGCGGTCGACCATGTACTCGGCGAACGATTGCTTGTAGCCGTTGTAGGCCACAGCGGTGTTGCCGGGTTGCCTGATGGCTCTCGCCCGGTGGTCGTTCGTGACCGCGATGGACGCCAGGTCCATGAGATAGCAGTCGATCAGGTCCGTGACGTCCTGGTCCGTGGTTTCGTCCCCCGCGTCAGCCGCGGCCACGGCCAACCGGTCGGCCATCGTCGCGACGACTTCCCGGTAGATGTCGTACCGGTGGGTGCCGGGGGAGGCGGCAAAGACGTGATCTCTCTGCCCCGCCGTCTCGGGTGTCATGTAGATCGGAGCCGCGGTCGTTTCCGTCCCCGGTACCAGGAACCGCGATGTCCGCATGTTCCGCTCCTGGTCCTCGATCCCTCCGTCCTCTTCAGCGAGCGGATGAAGACCGATCTCATGGGCCAGCATCCCCATGATGTGACCGATTCCGTACCCCTCGAAGTAATAGCTGGCCAGGTTGATGTCGACGCCGTCCGCACCGCGGTCGATCACGTCGGCCGGCGCGTCCTTCACGCGCCACTTCAGGGTGATACGGCACGGACGGTCGTTCACGTACGCCCGGATCATCGGGTGGGCCTGAAGCAGTTCGATGATGCGGATCGCCTTGTTCTCGAACGTTCTGTCCTGGTGGTTCAGGTTGGTGAACACGAAGTTGCCCGACCCGAACGGCAGCAGGGTCCCCTCCTGTCGCATCCGGGCGGGAACATCGACACCGGTGGTGTCGTCGTCGACGGTCCGGGGCAGGGAGACCGGGTCCACCCACACCGCCTCACGCGTGTCGGGGACGGCCTCGCTCCGGGCTTCCTCGAAGCTCCGGCCGGCCTGAGCGTCCTGCTCGGGCGCTGGGGTCACGTCCCCGACGAGTGCGCCGAGCAGGGCCAGGTGCCGGTCGCGCAGACCGGCGGCGGCGAGGGAGGAGTCCTCCGGGTCCGCGTCCAGGTCACCCAGCAGGCTGCCGAGGATGTGGGGGCGGTGCGGGGAATCGGCGTCCCGGTACTCGTCGCGCAGGCCGAGCTGATGGGTCAGCTCGTGCACCAGCTGCACCGGGGCGGCATCGGTCCACCACGTGTTCTGGTCCATCGCCCGGTCCCGGCCCGCCAGATCAACCGTCAGATGCGGTGAATCGGACGGGTCGACGTGCTCCACCGTCACGTGCAGACGGTCACCGTTCGGCAGACGGTAGGCCGGATCGTTGAGGAACTCCTCGACTCCCAGCACCAGTTGTTCGCGTACGTACGCCTGCTGTTCCTCCGTGCCGCGCAGCGCGACGCGCACCGTGAGGTCGGTGACGGGATCACCGGCGTGCGTGAACCGGCGGGCGTCGAAGCCGGAGCGCACCACGAACCGGGGGCGGGTGTCCCGCGCGCCGTTCGGCAGCGGCAGGGCCTGCTGGTTCACGTTCCCTTCGGCCTGCTGGTCACCGGTGTTCTCCTGCGGGAGCCGGGGGTGGGCCTCGCCGGTCGAGGCGGGCCGCTGAATGCTGTCGCCGCGGTTGTTCGTCCCCACACTCGCGGCGAGCTGCGCGAAGTCACCCAGCACACCCCACCGGCCCTTGTCGGCCGGCAGCAGGGCACGCAGGCGGCTGTCCTGCGGCAGATGCGCGTCCAGTTGTGCCTTGTAGGCGTTGTACGACCTCGCCGTGTAACCCGGATCCGTGACCGCCCGCGCCCGGTGGTCGTTCGTGACCGCGATCGACGCGAGGTCCATGAGGTAGGTGTCGAACAGGTCCGTGACGTCCTTGGCCTTGGCACCCTCCACACCGACCCGCGCGCGCTGCTCCAGCACGCCCGCCATCTCCACGACCACGTCCCGGTACAAGGCATGGCGGATCGACTGCGGGAACGCCGCCATGATGTGGTCCGCCTGACCCGAACCGATCGTGTTCATGAAACGCGGCTCGCTCAACGACTCCAGCCCCGGAACCATCAACGGCATCCCCGCGAACAGATCCTCCTCCTCCGCGATACGACCGTTCCGCGAAGCCAGAGGATGCAGACCGATCTCGTGGGCGAGCATGCCCATGACGTAACCGGTGTCGTACTTCTCGAAGTAATAACTCGCGAGATTGATGTCGACGCCGTCCTCGCCACGGTCGATCACATCAGCAGGAGCCTCCGTCGTCCGCAGACGCAGCGTGATACGCACCGGACGACCACCGACGTAATCCCTGATCGTCGCGTGCTCGTCCAGCAGCTCGACGATCCGCATCGCCTTCTCGACGTACCGGTCCGTCTGGTTGAGATTCGTGAACTCGTAGTTCCCCATCCGGAACGACCGCAGCACCGGCTCCGCCGACGTATCCACCAACGCGCCGTGGGAAGCGGGGTCCGAGGCGGCCTGCGGGAGGCGGGGGCGGGCTTCGCCGGTCGGGGCGGGCCGCTGGATGCTGTCGCCGGCGTTGTTGGCCGCGATGCTGGTGGCGAGTCGCGTGAAGTTCCCCGCGACGCCGCGCCATCCCTTGTCGGGGGGCAGGAGGGCCTGAAGCGCGGGAGTGTCCGCCAGCTGGTCGCGGAGCAGCTGCTTGTAGGCGTTGTAGACCCTGGCCGTGTTGACGGGCTCCAGGACGGCCCGACCGCGGTGGTCATTGGTCACCGCGATCGTCGCCACGTCCATCAAATACGTGTCGAACAGGTCTGTGACGTCCTTCGGGGCCGCGCCCTCCTGGCGGTTGGCAGCCTGCTGCGCCAGGACCCGCGCCATCTCCACCACCACGTCGCGGTAGATCCGGTGCCGCACACGATCCGGCGAGGCCGCCATGATGTGGTCCGCCTGGCCCGCCCCGTTCGTGTTCATCACACGGTTCTCCGGCAGCCCCGGCACCGGCTGCGGCCTCCCCGCACTGTCGGCCTCGTCCCTGCCCAGACCGTCCTGCGCCGACGCCAGCGGATGCAGACCGATCTCGTGCGCCAGCATGCCCATCACGTAACCGACGTCGTACTTCTCAAAGTAGTAGCTCGCCAGGTTGATCTCGACCCCGCGCATCTCTGCCGCAGGCCGGTCCGCCAGAGCATCCACCAGCTCTGCCTGAGCCGCCTGAGCCGCCTGAGCATCGCCCGAGTCGGCCGCGGCCTCCAGAGCACGCATCGCGGCATCCTGACGCGCCACGTCCAGATCGATCACATCCGCCGGCGTCTCCGTCGTCCGCACATGCAACGTGATCCGCACCGGACGACCACGGACGTAGTCCCTGATCACCGCATGACTGTCCAACGCCTGAATGACACGAACCGCCTTGCTCAGGTACGCCTCATTGTCAAAGTTCAGGTTGGTGAACGTGAAATTGCCCGACCCGAACGGGAGCAGACCCTGCCCCTGCACCATCCGAGCGGGGACTCCTGTGTCGGCCGTACCGTCGGAGTCGTCGGCCGACCCGGGCAGGGACACCGGGTCCACCCAGAGCGATTCCCGGGTGATCGGTGTCGCGGCGGACCGCACGCTCTCCCAGCCTTGGTCGCCGTCCTGCGCGCTTCCCTGCGCATCGAGATCGCCGACCAGTGCGCCGAGCAGGGCGAGGTGGCGGTCGCGCAGACCGGCGGCAGCGAGGGAGGAGTCCTCGGGGTCGGCGTCCAGGTCGCCCAGCAGGCTGCCGGGGACGTGCGGGCGGTGCGGGGCGTCGGCGTCGCGGTACTCGTCGCGCAGACCGAGCTGGTGGGTCAGCTCGTGCACCAGCTGCACCGGGGCGGCATCGGTCCACCACGTGGTCTGGTCCATCGCCCGGTCCCGGCCCGCCAAGTCCACCGTCAGGTGCGGTGAATCGGACGGGTCGACGTATTCCACCGTCACGTGCAGGCGATCCCCGCTGGGCAGACGGTAACCGGGATCGTTCAGGAACTGGACCACGCCCGCGTCGAGCCGCTCGCGCACCCGCGCGCCCTGCTCCGCCGTGCCGCGCAGCGCGACCCGCACCGTGAGATCGGTGACGGGATCACCGGCATACGTGAAGCGGCGGGCGTCGAAGCCGGAGCGCACCACGAACCGCGGGCGGGTGTCCCGCGCGCCGTTCGGCAGCGGCAGGGCCTGCTGGTTCACGTTCCCTTCGGCTTGCTGGTCACCGGTGGTCTCCTGCGGGAGCCGGGGGCGGGCCTCGCCGGTCGGGGCGGGTCGCTGGATACTGTCGCCGCGGTTGTTGGTCCCCACACTGGTGGCGAGCTGGGCGAAGTCACCCAGTACGCCCCACCGGCCCTTGTCGGCCGGCAGCAGGGCACGAAGACGACTGTCCGCAGGCAGATGCGCCGCCAACTGCTCCTTGTACGCGTTGTAGGACCTCGCCGTGTAGCCCGGGTCCGTGATCGCTCGGGCTCGGTGGTCGTTCGTGACCGCGATCGATGCCAGGTCCATGAGGTAGGTGTCGAACAGGTCCGTGACGTCCTTGGCCTTGGCACCCTCCACACCGACCCGCGCGCGCTGCTCCAGCACGCCTGCCATCTCCACGACCACGTCCCGATACAGGGCATGGCGGATCGACTGCGGGAACGCCGCCATGATGTGGTCGGCCTGCCCCGAACCGATCGTGTTCATGAAACGCGGCTCGCTCAACGACTCCAGCCCCGGAACCATCAACGGCATCCCCGCGAACAGATCCTCTTCCTCCGCGATACGACCGTTCCGCGAAGCCAGAGGATGCAGACCGATCTCGTGGGCGAGCATGCCCATGACGTAACCGGTGTCGTACTTCTCGAAGTAGTAGCTGGCCAGGTTGATGTCGACGCCGTCCTCGCCACGGTCGATCACATCAGCAGGAGCCTCCGTCGTCCGCAGACGCAGCGTGATACGCACCGGACGACCACCGACGTAATCCCTGATCGTGCCGTGCTCGTCCAGCAGCTCGACGATCCGCATCGCCTTGTCGACGTACCGGTCCGTCTGGTTGAGGTTCGTGAACTCGTAGTTCCCCATCCGGAACGACCGCAGCACCGGCTCCGCCGGCGTATCCGTGGCCTGCGGCATGTGCGCCGGGACCTCGGCGCCTGCCGTGTCGTCCGCCGGCCGGGGCAGGGACATCGGGTCCACCCACACCGCTTCACGCGTGTCCGGGACGGCTGCGCTGCGGGCCTCCGCGAAGTTGAGACCGACCTCTTCCGGCGCCGGGGTCACGTCCCCGATGAGCGCACCCAGTAGGGCGAGGTGGCGGTCACGCAGACCGGCCGCGGCGAGGGAGGAGTCCTCCGGGTCCGCGTCCAGGTCGCCGAGCAGGCTGCCGAGGATGTGGGGGCGGTGCGGGGCGTCGGCGTCGCGGTACTCGTCGCGCAGGCCGAGCTGGTGGGTCAGCTCGTGCACCAGCTGCACCGGGGCGGCGTCCGCCCACCACGTGTTCTGATCCATCGCCCGGTCCCGGCCCGCCAAGTCCACCGTCAGGTGCGGCGAATCGGCCGGGTCGACGTGCTCCACCGTCACGTGCAGACGGTCACCGTTCGGCAGACGGTAGGCCGGATCGTTAAGCAACTCCTCGACGCCCAGGTCCAGTTGTTCGCGTACGTACGCCTGCTGTTCATCCGTGCCGCGTAGCGCGACCCGCACCGTGAGGTCGGTGACGGGATCACCGGCGTGCGTGAAGCGGCGGGCGTCGAAGCCGGAGCGCACCACGAACCGCGGGCGGGTGTCCCGGGCGCCCTGCGGCAGCGGCCGGGCGGAGAGCGGAACCTCCTTCTGGGCGTCCTCGGACTGCTGAGCAGTGCTCTGCGGGAGGCGGGGGCGGGCTTCGCCGGTCGGGGCGGGCCGCTGGATGCTGTCGCCGGCGTTGTTGGCCGCGATGCTGGTGGCGAGTCGCGTGAAGTTCCCCGCGACGCCGCGCCATCCCTTGTCGGGGGGCAGGAGTGCCTGAAGCGCGGGGGTGTCCGCCAGCTGGTCGCGCAGCAGTTGCTTGTAGGCGTTGTAGACCTTGGCGGTGTTGACGGGCTCCAGGAGGGCCCGACCGCGGTGGTCGTTGGTGACCGCGATCGTGGCCACGTCCATGAGGTAGGTGTCGAACAGGTGGGTGACGTCCTTCGGGACCGCGCCCTCGTCGCCGTTGGCGGCCTGCTGCGCCAGGACCCGGGCCATCTCCACGACGACGTCGCGGTAGATCCGGTGCCGCATACGCTCCGGCGAGGCCGCCATGACGTGGTCCGCCTGGCCCGCCCCGTTCGTGTTCATCACACGGCTCGCCGG
>NZ_JBIRNP010000036.1:0-40872 GCF_044331705.1 Streptomyces sp. NPDC017202
ACATGCAACGTGATCCGCACCGGACGACCACCGACATACTTATCGATCGCCTCATGACTGCGCAGCGTCTGAATGACACGAACCGCCTTGTTCCGATACGCATCCCGCTCATAGTTCAAGTTGGTGAACACGAAATTGCCCGACCCGAACGGCAGCAGACCCTCCCCCTGCAACATCCGGGCGGACACTCCGGTATCGGCCGTCCCGTCGGAGCCGTCGACCGACCCGGGCGACCCGGGCAGGGACACCGGGTCCACCCACACCGCCTCACGCGTGTCCGCAACAGCCGCGCTGCGGGCCTCCTCGAAGCTCCGGCCGGCCTCCTCCGGCGCCGGGGACACGTCCCCGATCAGCGCACCCAGCAGAGCGAGGTGGCGGTCCCGAAGGCCTGCGGCGGCGAGCGAGGAGTCCTCCGGGTCCGCGTCCAGGTCACCCAGCAGACTGCCCAGAACGTGCGGGCGGTGCGGGGAATCGGCGTCCCGGTACTCGTCGCGCAGACCGAGCTGGTGGGTCAGCTCGTGCACCAGCTGCACCGGAGCGGCATCCGCCCACCACGACACCTGGTCCATCGCCTCGTCGCGGCCCACCAGGTCCACCGTCAGGTGCGGCGCGTCCGCCGGATCGACCTGCTCCACCGTCACGTGCAGGCGATCGCCGTTGGGGAGGCGGTGGGCGGGATCGTTGAGGAACTCGTCCACTCCCGTTTCGAGCTGGTCGAACACGCGGGTGACCTGCTCGTGCGTACCGCGCAGGGCGACGCGCACGGTGAGGTCGGTGACCGGATCGCCCTGGTGCGTGAACCGGCGGGCGTCGAAGCCCGACCGCACCACAAACCGGGGACGACTGTCCCGCGCGCCGCGGGGCGCGGATGTGGCGGGTGGCGGTGTCTGCGGCACCGTGCCGGTACCGGTGCTGCTGCCGGTGCCGGTGTCGCTGTCGCTGTCGGTGCGGGGAAGTCTGGGGCGCGCCTCGCCCGTGTTGCCGCTGGACTGTTCCGGAGCAGGGGGCTGGGACTGGGGCTGGGGCTGGGGCTGTTGGATGCTGTCGCCGCGGTTGTTGGTCGCGATGCTGGTGGCGAGTTGCGTGAAATCCCGTGCGACGCCGAACAGACCCTTGTCGGAGGGCAGGAGTGCCTGGAGCGAAGGGTTGTCCGCCAGTCGGGCGCGGAGCATCTCCTTGTAGGCGTTGTAGACCCTCGCCGTGTAGTTGGGCTCCTTGACCGCGTTCATCCGGTAGTCGCTGGTGACCGCGATGGACGCGAGGTCCATGAGGTAGGTGTCGAACAGGTCGGTGACGTCCTTGGCCTTGGCTCCCGCCACACCGACCCGGGCGTGCTGCGCGAGCACCTTGGCCATCTCCACGACGATGTCGCGGTAGATACCGTGCCGGATGGTGGCGGGGTAGGCCGCCATGATGTGGTCTGCCTGGCCCGCGCTCTCGGTGTTCATCGTGCGCGGTGTCTTCAGGTCGGTCAGCCCCGGCACCGGCAGTGGCATGCCCCTGTAGGCCTCTTCCTGCTCCGGGATGTCCGTGTTGCGGGAGGCGAGCGGGTGCAGGCCGATCTCGTGGGCCAGCATGCCCATGATGTAGCCGGTGTCGTACTTCTCGAAGTAGTAGCTGGCCAGGTTGATCTGCACGCCGTCGGCGCCCAGGTCGCGCACGTCGGCCGGGGTTTCGGTCGTGCGCAGGTGCAGGGTGATGCGGACGGGCCGGCCGCCGACGTAGTTCTTGATGGTGGTGTGCTCGTCGAGCAACCCGATGATCCGGATCGCCTTGTCCAGGTACCTCTCCGTCTGGTTGAGGTTCGTGAACTCGAAATTCCCCATCTTGAACGGACGCAGGACCGGCTCGGGTGGCGTCGGCGCCGCATCGGCGTCCTGCGGCATGTGGGCCGGGACCTCGGTGACCGTCGAGCCTTCGGAGGTGCTGGGCAGGGAGACCGGGTCCACCCACACCGCTTCGCGGGGGTCCGGAACGGCCGCGCTGCGGGCTTCCTCGAAGGTCCGGTCGCTCTCCCCGTCGTTCGTCTGCGGCGCCGGGGTCACGTCCCCGATCAGTGCACCCAGCAGGGCCAGGTGGCGGTCCCGCAGACCGGCCGCGGCGAGGGAGGAGCCCTCCGGGTCCGCATTCAGGTCACCGAGCAGGCTGCCGGGGACGTGCGGGCGGTGCGGGGCGTCGGCGTCCCGGTACTCGTCGCGCAGACCCAGCTGATGGGTCAGCTCGTGCACCAACTGCACCGGGGCGGCATCCGCCCACCAGGTGTTCTGGTCCATCGCCCGGTCCCGGCCCGCCAGATCCACCGTCAGGTGCGGCGCGTCGCCGACGTCCACCGGCTCCACCGTCACGTGCAGACGGTCACCGTTCGGCAGACGGTACCCGCGGTCGTTCAGGAACTCCTCGACACCCGCACTCAACTGACCGAAGACGTGCGCGCTCTGCCCGTCCGCGCCCCGCATCGCCACGCGCACGGTGAGGTCGGTGACCGGATCGCCCTGGTGCGTGAACCGGCGCGCGTCGAAGCCCGACCGCACCACGAACCGGGGACGACTGTCGCGCGAGCCGTTCGGCAGCGGCCCTGCGGGCGGGAGAACACGCTCGCTCTGGTCGCCGGAGCCCTCCTGCGGGAGGCGGGGCCTGGCCTCGCCGGCCGGGGCGGGCCGCTGGATGCTGTCGCCCCGGTTGTTGGTCCCCACACTCGCGGCGAGCTGGGCGAAGTCACCCAGCACACCGAACCGGCCCTTGTCGGCCGGCAGCAGGGCACGAAGACGACTGTCCTGCGGCAGATGCGCGTCCAGTTGTGCCTTGTACGCGTTGTACGACCTCGCCGTGTAACCCGGATCCGTGACCGCCCGCCCACGATGGTCGTTCGTCACCGCGATCGACGCCAGATCCATCAGGTATGTGTCGAACAGGTCGGTGACGTCCTGGGACTTGGCACCCTCCACGCCGACCCGCGCGCGCTGCTCCAGCACACCCGCCATCTCCACGACCACGTCCCGGTAGATGGCATGCCGGATGGTGTGCGGGAACGCCGCCATGACGTGATCCGCCTGACCCGCGCTCTCCGTGTTCATGAAACGCGGCGTCCTCAAGGACTCCAGGCCCGGCACCGGAAGAGGCATCTCCGCATACGAATCCTCCTCCTGCGGAATCAGAGCGTTCCGCGAAGCCAGAGGATGCAGACCGATCTCATGCGCCAACATGCCCATGACGTAACCGGTGTCGTACTTCTCGAAGTAGTAGCTGGCCAGGTTGATGTCGACGCCGTCCTCGCCACGGTCGATCACATCGGCAGGAGCCTCCGTCGTCCGCAGACGCAGCGTGACACGCACCGGACGACCACCGACGTAATCCCTGATCGTGCCGTGCTCGTCCAGCAGCTCGACGATCCGCATCGCCTTGTCGACGTACCGATCCGTCTGGTTGAGGTTCGTGAACTCGTAGTTCCCCATCCGGAACGACCGCAGCACCGGCTCGGACACCGTCGGCACCGCGTCCGGGTTCGTGGGGATGTCCGAGCCCTCGCCGGCGCCGGAAAGTGTGCTCAGTTCATGAGCTTCCTCCTCGCCCGACAACTCCGGTGCGTCATCGGCGGTCTGGGACCTGGGCGATGGCGGCAGCGGCACTGCGGCCGCATCCTCGTGGGAGGGCAGCGACGGCTGTGGCTCGACGGGCGGGGCTGACAGGTCGGTGTCGCCCGTCGCCGTGTCGACGGGCGGCGGAGCAACGGCCGCCACCTCGACAGACGCCGGAACCACGGGCGTCTCGGACTCCGGTGCCGCCTCCACCACGGGCGTCTCGACCTCCGGCGCCACCTCCACAGTGGGCGCATCGACCTCCGGCGTACCGGCGGGAGACGTCTCTTGCGTGTCCGGTGTCCCCTGTGTCGCCGGCGTCCCCTGCGTTTGCGGTCGGCTCGGTTCGGGGGCCGGGGTACGGAGGGTCAGGGGGACGACGTCGCCGCCGCGGCGGCGGAGGCGGAGGTGCGGGCCGTTGTCGCCGGCCGGGCCGGGGTAGGTGTGGGCGGTGCCGTTCTCCTCGATCAGGGTGACGGTGGTACCGGTCGTGGCGGCGGCCCACTCGGCCACCGCGCGGTCGGCCTCGGGGCCCCAGGTGGCCTCGGCGAGGTGGCCGCGCAGGTGGCCGTCGCGGGCGTCCGTGCTGGGCTCGGGTGTGCCGGGGGCGACGTTCATGGGCGGGGGCCGGAACAGGGAGGCCCGCTCGGCCGGGCTGCCGGGGAGGCCGTTCAGGGTCATCAGTCGGTCGGGCGGCGCGGCGGCGAGGTTGCGCAGCCGCGCCACCTCGGGGCCCTGCGGTCCGGGCCGCTCGGCGGCGTCGCGCAGGGCCGTGGCGAGCGCGCCGAAGAAGCCGTTGCCACGGCCGGTGGGCGTGCCCTGGGTGTAGGTGGCGCCGTCGGGCGCGGTGAGGACGCCGTCGCGGGCCAGGCGGTAGCGCGGGCCGCTGCTGTCGGCGGGCGGCATCCAGGGCGGGGTGGTGTGGCTGCGGTGTGCCGGCGGCTGCTGCGTCGCGGGCGTGCCGTCGGTGGCCGGCGTCGTCGATGTGCCGGGGTCGGCCTCGGTGGCCGGCGTCGGCAGTGCGGTGGCGACCGGGGCCGGGGTGCCGGGCGGGAGGGCGGCGTGGAAGAAGCCGTCGGCGGCGAACAGGACGGGATCGCCGACCGGGTCGACGGCGGCCGGGTCGGTGCCGTGCGGGAGGAAGACCTGCTCGCGGCCTTCGCCGGTCACCACGGTGAGCGGGGTGCCCAGGACCCGGGAGGCGAGGGCGGGCAGCAGGTCGGCGCCGCCGTGGTCGCCGGCCCGGCGCACGGGCGGGGCCGGTTCGGCGTCCGGGAGATCCTGTGTGCCGTCCTGGCGCGGCTCGGCCGCGAACGGGCGGGACAGGGCGGTGGTGGCCAGCGCGATCCGCTGGGCGGGGGTCGGCCAGAAGGTCAGCGGGAGACGGCCGAAGGCGTCGAACTCGGCCTGCTGCGCCGGGGTGAACGTCACCTTGGCGGCGTCGAGTTCGGCCTGGGTGAAGGTGTCGGCGACGTCCAGGGCGAGGGCGTCGAGCAGGTCCTCGTTGCCGTCCTCGCCCAGCGCCGAGGCGAGGCGGACGCGGGCGGCGTCGATGGCGTCGGCGGTGACCGCCGGATCGCCGGGGGCCCGGGTGAACCGTTCGGCGAGGTCGGTGCCGAGCAGGTGGGACAGCCGGCCCCGGGCCTCGGCGACGGCGATCAGCGCGTGGAAGAACGAGGCGCCGTCGTGCGGCATGTCGTGCACCTCGCGCACCGTGGCACCGTCCGGGGAGGTGAGGGTGCGCGGGGCGGGGTCGGTGCCGTCGGTGCCGTCGGTGCCGTCGGTGATCTTGTACGGCTCCGGCGCCTCGGAACGCCATCCCGGCTGGGTGTACTCCTGCGGCCGGTCCGGTACCGGGACGGAGAGGGAACCCTGGTGGTGGGCGGTGAGGCGGGAGGCGGCGAGGTGCAGCCGGTGGTGGTCCGCGGCGGCGGCGTCGGTGCGCTGCCGCCATCGGCGGACCTCCTCGCGGGCGGCCTGCCAGGCGGCGACGGCGGGCGACTCGGCCATTTCCCGCGGCAGGACGGTCGGCAGGTCGGAGTGGCCGTCGCCGAGCGCCGCCTGCTGCTCGGTGCTCAGGTCGAGCCAGGCCTCCCGGGCCCGCGCCCGGGCGTCGTAGTAGCGCTGTTCGGCGGTGGTGAGGTCGCCGACCGCCTTGGCCTGGGCGTCCCAGGCCTTGCCGACCTCGTCGGGGAAGGTGGTGTCGTCGAGGAGGCCGTAGTCACGGGCGATGTCCTCGCGCAGCCAGACCAGGGCGGTGGTCTCGGCCTCGGCGGCGCGCGGACCGCGCTTGGCCTTGCCGAGCGCGTACAGGGGGCGGCTGTCGGTGAGGCGGTGGTCCACCTCTGCTACCGACAGCCAGCTCACCGGCAGCGCGAACAGCATGCTGCGGTCGGTGCCGACCTTGAGGTGGGTGCCGAGGGTGGTGTCCGCGGCGGCCTTGGTCACGGTGCCGTCGGCCGCGCCGCCGATCGGGATTGTGGCCCCGGGGTTGACCACGCCCGCTTTGCTGGTGCTCGCCAGTGGGGCGGTGCCCACGGCGCCCTCGACGGTGTCGGTGGTGCCGGACTCCAGCGCGTCGGAGGTCTTCGTCCGCTGCATGGCCTCCATGCGCGGCTTGTTCTCCACGGCGAGCAGCCGGGCGCCGCGGCGGTGCATCTTCGCGTAGAGGCGGGAGTCGGCGGTGTGGAACTGGCCGAAGAGGCGGGCGGAGGCCTGGAGGGGCAGCGGTGAGCCGTTCGCGCTCAGCGCGTCGCGGAAGGCCGCGGCCAGACCGGTCTGGGTGGTGGCCTCCTGCTGGGCCTGGGCGGGGACGGTGCCCAGACCGGTGAGCGGGGTGTGGCGGGCCTTGCGCACGGCCTCGGCGAGCCGGTCACCGGCGTGCCGGGTGCCGAGGTCCTTGTCGCCGACGCCGTCGGCGCGGGCGGTGGCGAGGGTCAGGGCGTCGTGCACGTTGGCGGTGCCGCGGATGTCCACGGCGAGGATGCCGGAGCCGATCAGGTCGTCGAAGGGCAGGACGTCCGAGGCGTCGGCGCGGCCGGAGGGGCCGGAGGGGCCGGAGGCGGCGGAGGCACGCCAGTCGGCGATGCGCTCCGGACGGGCCTGATCGGCCGTCAGCAGCCTTACCGCGCGCTCCGGTTCGGTCACGTCGCCCTCGGTGAGGGCGCCGTCGGCGCCGTCACCGTCCGGGGTCAGCAGGTTGGTCGGGACGATCTCCCTGAGGCTGCCGACGTCGGCCCGGGCGCGGGGTGCGAGCGGGTCGCCGACCGCGTCCGTCATGGTCACGGTCAGGGTGTACGAGGTGACGATCTCGACGTGCGTCTGGGCGGTGATCATGTTCGGCATCGCGGTGCGGCCGACGGTCTCGGTCCGGGTGCTCGACTCCTGCTTGGCCGCGGTGCCCTGCAAGGAGGGGTTGGCCATGAGGACGCCGCTCTCCGTCGTGCGCTGGCCGACGGCCGCCGTCGCGTCGACGCCGCGGTCCTGGGAGGCGGAGTCGGCGTCGTCGCGGGCGATGGTGCGGTACTCCTCCAGCTCGAAGCCGGTGCGCAGCCGCTCCACGGTGGTGGTGACCGGGGTCAGCTTGAACCGGACCTGTGCGGGACTGCCGCCGACCGGCAGGTGGGTCGGGCTGGTCCAGGTGCGGTAGCGGACCGGCAGGGTCATCCCGTCGGTCGTGAGCTCGTGCAGGTTGGCACGGAGGAAGTCCGGGGAGAGCCGCTGGAGGACCTGCTCACGGTCGTGCGAGGACACCCCGATCTCCTCGAGCTGCCGCATCAGCGGCGGCACCGCCCGGCCGGCGTCGAGCCGGCCGCTGGGGTGGCCGGGGAAGCGGCGGCCGCGCAGGAAGGCGGGCACCCGGTAGCCGCCGCCGAGGTTGTCCGGGGTGGTGGTGTCGATGCCGTCCGGGGCGAGCCCGGCCTCGATGGCGTCCTGCATCGGCAGGTGGAACATCACCGCGTCACGGATGCGCTGGACCGCGGCGGCGGCCCGGCGCGGGGCGAGCCCGGCGGCCAGGCGGTCGGAGAGCCGGCCGGCCGCGGAGCTGATCCGGGCCGCCGCACGGGTGCCCGCCATGCCCATCACGGCCGTCCAGCGGTCGCGGACCGCGACGGTCTCGACGGCGTCGGCGACCACCAGGTACGCCCGCCCGGCGAACGTGAGGGTGGTGTTGCGTCCGGGGGTGAGGGTCTTCGCGGCGCTGCGTCCCACGCCCCAGGAGTACTGGAGGCCGGCGGCGTACGAGCCGATCATCGCGTTGGTGCCGTCGGCCCGCTGGAGCGGCATGTCGGTGCCCTGGAGGCCGACGGTGGTGCGCGAGACGGTGCTCTCCGCGCCGGCGATGCGGTGCTCGTTGCCGACGGTGGCCTCGAAGCTGGACGGCTTCGGGTCGCTCTTGACGCGCAGGTTGTGCAGTTCGCCGCGGATCGCGGCCTTCAGGTAGTGGGTGCGGAACGGTCCGGCCCCGTTGAGCCCGGTGATGCGGGAACCGAACGGGCCGAGGTACTGGCCGAGTTGCCCGGCCACGCCGAGGTTCGCCACCGCCCGGCGCAGGGCGGTGCGCACCGGGGCACCGGGTGCGCTGACGTGCCAGGTCTCGCCCGCGGCCTCGTCGGCGGTGGCCTGTACGAGCTGCTGGCGCCGCTGTCCGCCCTCGACGCTGAGGACGACGTGCGGGGCGCTCAGCAGCCTCTCGGTGAGGCGCTGGTCGGCCGAGTCCCGCGCGGGCAGCGGGCTCGTGCCGTCGAGGAGCCGGTCGGCCTCGGTGGCGGAGGGCCGCGGTCCGGGCGTCGACGTGGCGGCCGCGGGCACCGGTGCCGTCTCCCCGGGCGCGGGGTCCGCCGGAGGGTGGCGCTCGGAGGCGTGCGCGGCGGGCACCGCCAGCTCCACCCGGCCCACGGTCTCCGTGCCCCGGTCGAACAGCGGGCGTTCCTGCCTCTTGCTGACGAAGTAGCCCGCGCCGAGCGCGCCGACCGTCAGGAGCCGGGCCCAGCCGCGCGGACGGAGGTGGCCCTCGAAGGAGGCGCTCAGCTCCACCCGGTAGCTGTAGAGGTCGGCGCCGTCGTGGTAGGTCAGCTGGTCGTGGGTGACCGCGACCGCGGCCCGGGTCGCCTTCTGCTCCGTGTGGGCGTACCGGGCCCCGACGGCCACGTTGCCGGCCTGGCGGGGCACGTCGACCTTGGGCACCTTGTCGTGGTCGCGCAGCATGACGCCCAGTTCGGCGCCGCCGGACACGGTGCTGGAGGCCTGCTGGCCCTGGCCGGAGACCTCGGTGCCGATCACCGCGTTGCGCAGTGAGCGCTCGGTCAGGGTGGTCTCGAACCGCCGGTCGGTGAGCCGGGCCCGCAGGATCAGGGTGTGGTGACCGCGGCGGAGCTTGCCGTCCTCGGTGAGGGCGACCGGTACGCCGGTGGTGGTCAGGTCGTCCAGGCTCTGGGCCAGGGTGGGACGGTTCAGCGCCTCGCGGACCTGGCGGTCGTTGTGCAACGCGGTCCGCATCCGCCCGTCGCCGTACCAGAACTTGGCCAGGCGCGGGTGCCGCAGCATGAGCGGCGGGACGAACAGGGACGGGTACGAGCGGTGCAGGGTGTCGATGACGGCGTCCGCGAAGACGCGCAGGGGGTCCTGCGGGGTGGTGGGCTGCCCCTGTCGGCCCTGCCGGCCCTGTTCGCTCTGCTCGTCCTGCCGGCTCTGCGGCGTGGAGGGCTGCTGGTCCTGCTGACCGGCATCGCCCTGGCCCTGGACCTGGACCTGGTTCTGGACCTGGTCCGTTGCCGGGGGCTCGCCCTGGCTCTGGTCCGTTGCCGGGTCCTGGCTCCGGCTCGATTCCGGTGACCGGCCCTGCTCCGCCACCGGGGTCAAGTCGGGGCCCGCCACCGGGGTCTGGTCCTGGGTGGTGGGTGCGAGCGGCTGCGGCCGGTCGGGCAGGAAGCCCTCGGCACGGACCTGGCCGCTCAGGTGGACCGGGTCCTCACGGGTGAGGTACCACGGCACCGGAGGCTCGGCGTCCGGGTTGGGACCCGTCTGCCCGGGGGTCCGGCTGTCCCAGCCCGCGAGCCGGCGCGCGTCCAGGGTGGACATCCAGTCCAGGCTGACGACACGGACCGGGCGGGCCGCGGACGCCGGCTCGCCGGCCTTGCGCACCATCAGGGTGCGCTCCACCCGGTAGAGCGCGACCGGGTGGTTGCGGATGCGGCCGGTGGTCTTGCGGGCCGCGTCCGTGCCGAGGTAGTGGCCCCGCCCGGCGCTGAAGTCGGCGCGGACCATCGGGCCGCCCTGGAGGCGTACGTCCGTCTCCGGACCGACGAAGATGTGGTTCGGGCCGGCGGT
This sequence comes from Streptomyces sp. NPDC017202, assembly GCF_044331705.1. Lineage (NCBI taxonomy): Bacteria > Bacillati > Actinomycetota > Actinomycetes > Kitasatosporales > Streptomycetaceae > Streptomyces > Streptomyces sp. NPDC017202. The sequence continues at coordinate 9,906 of NZ_JBIRNP010000036.1, forward strand.
GACCTGGATGCCGAAACGGGTGTCGCGGACGTGGCCGCGCTGGTTCTGGTACGTGGTCTGGGTCAGGTCCCGGATCTCCGCCTTGACCGACTCGGTCACCAGGGTGGCCCGGTGCGGGATCGACCGCTCGACGATCAGGTGCCCCAGCGGGTGCCGGCCGCTGCCCTGGGTCAGCTCGGGTCCGCTGACCGGTCCGGTGAGCCGCCCGAACAGCGCGAGGAGCCGTGTCGGCCTGACGTACGAGACGAGCGTGCGGTGTGCCGAACTTCCGGGCCGTGCCTCGGAGACGGCGAGCGCCAGGTCCTCCGGAGGGTCGACGAGGTGCAGTCCGGCGATGGTGGTGGCGCGCGGCTCGAGCCCGTCGGGGAAGGTCAGCGTCCGCGGCGCGCGGCGCGGTCCCTTGAAGGAGACGGTGAGGTCGTCGGGCAGCCGCCAGCTCAGCCCGTCCCGCACGGCGAACCGCGCGGTGTGCACCTGGCTGCGCTGCCAGCGGGGGCCGGACGCGGGCGAACCGGACGGGGCGGCCCGGCCGTCGGTCGGCGGCGCCTCGGTGACCCGCTCCACGCGCACCCGGTAGTGGACGTCGTCGAGGTGGAGGTGCGAACCGTCCACGGCCCGGTACTCGTTCTGGTTGTACGCCTGCGTGCCCTGGGTGTAGTCGGTCCTGCGGGTCCAGCCCAGCGAGACGCCGATCTTCACCAGCCAGCTGAGCGGCGGGCCCATGCTGACCGCGGCGGCGATCCGGCGCCCGAAGCCGACACTGCGGCCGCCGCCCGTACCGGCCTGGCCGCGGCGCATGGTGTCCAGCTTCACGGTCGCGCCGTTCACGTCGGAGAAGCGCTCCCAGCGGTGGTACGGGACGGCCTCGACGGTCATCTCGTGGCCGACCCCGGACTTCTCCCGGCCCACCAGGCGCGCGCCGCGCGGGGCGGTGAAGGCGCCGGGCTGGTCGGTCAGCAGGCGCAGCAGCTCCGCCTCGTCGAACTGGTCGCGCAGCTTCTTCGGCAACTGTCCGAGGATCTGCCGGGCCACTTCCTCGGGCGAGCGCAGGGTGAGGACGCCGGGGCCGGTGAAGAGCCCGCTCCGCGGCGTCCGAGGGCTGCCGTCCGTACGGCCGCCGGGGCCGCCGTCGCCGGGGTCGGCGTCGGGGCTGATCAGTACGGCGGGCAGTCGGCTGCCGTCCTCGAAGGTGACGGTGCGCGGGGCCGGCCCCGGGGGCGCGGCGTCCTCTCCGGTCAGCAGGCGGGCCGGGCGGTACCGGTCGAGCTGGGTCTCCAGCGGCACCTGGTCGCCCTTGTCGGGCGTCCCGGTGCCGGGGCCGTCGAGGTCCGTGATCCCGGCCATGCCGCGCAGCCATTCCCCGAGGGGGCCGGAGCCGTCCGTGTCCGCGGTGGTGGCAGGGGCCGTCGTGGACGTCGGAGCGGGGGCGGTCGTGGACGTCGGGTCCGGGGCGGTGGCCGGGGCCGGTTCGGGGGTGAACGGCGCCGTGGCCGGGATCATGGCGTCGTAGTGGTCGGTGCCGTTGTAGGCCAGATGCAGGGTGCCGTCGGCGCCGCCCGGGTGCAGCTCGATGACGAGGACGTCGCCCCGCACCGTCGGATGGGGCTGGACGAGCCGCAGGTCGAGGTCGAGGGCGTGCGCCAATGCGTTCGGGAGCAGATCGCTGAACGGGGAGGACCACAGCCCGGGACGCTCGGCGGTCGCGGCGAGCAGCCCGCGCCCGCCCAGCCGTCGTGCCTCGGCCGGGCTCGGTGCCACCTCGGCGAGCTGGGGATAGCCGCTGTCCCGCAGGATCCGCCGCCACTGGTCCGCGTCGCCGTCGGTGATGACCGCCTGCGCGATGCCGTTCCACTCGTCGGTGATCCGGGACCGCAGGCCCGGACTTCGCACCCCGGCCAGGGCGCGCATCCGCAGGTCGTCCACCACGGTGAACACCGGATCGTCGAAGAATCCGTCCACGACGGTGCCCAGTTCGGTCCCGGCGATGCGGTTGCGCAGGAGTCCACGCAGCCCGGCGACGTTCAGCGCGGCCCACGCGGGCGGTATGTCCCGGCTGCGCGCGCTGTCGAGGAGGGACCGGAAGAGGCAGTTCCCGCCGCCCGGGGTGACCAGCTGCCGGAAGGCCGTGCCGTCCGCGTGCACGATGTCCGACGGACCGGACCCCGCACGCTCCTTGCTGAGCAGGGTCATGTCCTCGGCGAGCGTCGCCGGACGGCTCGGCACGGGCGCCAGGTCGGGCCTGCGGCGGGTGAGTTCGGCGGTGTCCTCGGGGCTGAGGGCCAGCTCGGACAGCGGCAGCGGGGCGGTGGACAGCGACCAGGTGACCTGCGCGGAGGGCGCGTAGGAGAGCCCGCGCACGTCCTGCGGCGAGACCAGCGTGGTCGGCGGGAGCTCGGGCGGCGGCGGGGGCAGCAGGACGTCGAGCGTGGTGCGGGGGTTCGCCGTGGCACGCAACTCGGCCGCCGCGCGCAGGAATTCGGTGTACTGGTCGACCGTGGGGTCGGTGTCCTGCCCGGCCGTGGGATCGGCCGCCGCCGGGGCTGCGCCGGCTTCGGTCGTCGCGGCGCGCCGGTCGGCGACCATCCGGCGCAGCAGGTCGGGGGTCATCCGGCCGTCGCCGTAGCGGGCCGCGGTGTCCGGGTTGCGCCAGCGCAGGCCGTCCACGAAGGCGAGCCCGGCGAGCAGGTCGTGGTTCTCCGGCCGCTGTTCGGCGTCCGGGCCGAGGACGTCGCGCAGGGTACGGATCTGCTGGAGGGTCCGGGCCCGCGCGAAGCCGTCGGCCGGCTCCGGACCGTCGTGCAGGCGTGCCACGCGCGCCAGCGCGTCCAGGTCGGCACCGCTGGGCTCCGGGGTGAACAGCCGCCACCGCCCCGGTCCGTCCTTCCCCTCGGTGAGCACCGCCCGGACGTCTCCCTGCGCGTCCCGGGCCGTGCCCACCTCGGTGGTCGGCGCGTACACCGGCCGGCCGGTGCGGTTCGCCACGTGCTGGGCCACCGGCAGGCCCGCCACCTCGGGCTGCCGCCCGGTCTCGCAGGAGAACAGGACCAGCGGCCGCTCCTGATCGCCGTCCTGCGCCCAGGACTTGAGCACCTCACCGAGCTGGACGCCGCTGACCTTGACGGTGGGGTGCGCCGCGTCCTCGGTACCGAGGGTGACGGTGCGGGAAGTGGCGTGCGCCGCGAAGTAGTCGGCACCGCGCTCGGTACCCGAGCCGGGGAGCGGGGCCGGCGGGCCGGTGAAGACGGCACGGCGGACGGGCGGGGCCTCGGTGCTCGTGCTAGCCGGGTCCGGGGCGGTGGCGGACGCCGGGGAGGTGGGCGGTGCCGGAGAGGTGGCTGCCGGATCCGCGGACGTGGTGGCCGGAGTCGTGGACGTGGCGGCCGGGGTGGTGGAGGTGACGGCCGGGGCGGTGGACGTGGTGCGCACGCCCCGGAAGGTGTCCTGGCCGAGCAGCGCGCGGCGCGCCGCGCTGTGCGCCGTGCCGTCCTCGGCCTGACTCTGCGAGATGGTCAACGTCCGCACGGCACGGCCCGGTTCGGGCTTCACTGCCGTGTCCGGCACCCAGCGGCGCAGCTGCGCGACGGGCACCGTGTGACCGTCGAGGGTGGTGACGAACGGCTCTCCGGCGGGCCGCCCGGAAGACGTGTCGTCGTCGGTGTCGCTCCGGGTCTCGGACCGCACGACGATCCGCCCCGACGACGGGGACGGTACGGGGGGGTCCGGCGTGGCGTCGTCCGGCGTGATGGAGGTCGGCGGGGGTGCGCCGGTCCCGGATCCGCGCCCGTTACCGGAACCGGGAACGTCTCCGCCGGTTCCCGTGTCCTTGCCGCTCGGCTCACCCTCGGCGTCCTGGTCGGTCGTGATGTCGCCGTCGGCGGAGCCGTCGCCGCTGTTGTCGCCGCCGCCGCTGTTGTCGCCGCCGACGCTGTTGTTGTCACCGACGCTGTTGTTGTCACCGACGCTCCCACTGCCGGATTCCAGGTACAGGTCCGTGGCGGTTTCGGTCCAGGGGCGGGACTGGGTGGCGAGCTTCGACGCGGGCGGCGCGGTGGTGACCGCGGGCTCCGGGGCGACTCCGGTGACGTCGACGGCGGGTGTCGTACCCGAGAGGAGCTTCGGGGGCGTGACCGGAGCGTCGGTGTCGGACGCCGCGGTGCTCTCGGTGACGGGACGGGGTGCCGGGTCGGCGGCCACGCCGAGCGCGTCGGCGAGCGGCAGCAGGACGTCGGCGCCGGGGAACGCGAAGTCGGCGGAGTCCGTGGTGGCCGGGGTATCGGTGCCGTCCTGGGCGGTCGTGGCATCCGGGGTGGTCGCGGCGTCCGGGGTGGTCGCGGTGCCGTCCGTCGTGGTGGACGGGGGGCCGGCGAGCGGGCGGACCCGGACCGGGGCGCCCGGCCCCTCGCGGGTCAGCTCCACGGCGGCGCGCACCGGGCGTCCCGCCCCGTCCGGCGTGACCGCCGGCCCCAGCACCACGGCCCGGTCCGTCCCGGCTCCGTCCAGCAGCTCGGCCGCCTCCGGCGACCCCTCCCCCGGCGGCGGCGTCTGCGAGACCACGATCGTCAGCGGAGACGCCTTCGTGGGTGCGGCATCCCCGGCCGGGGCGGGACCGCCCTTCACGTCACCGCTCACGCCGGGGACGTCGGATACCTGGCCGAGGTCGGTGTCGGCGTCCGTGCCGGTGCGGGTGCCGGTCTCCGCGTCCGTATCCGTGCCGGTGCCCGTCTCCGTGCCGGCCCCCGTCTCCGTGCCCGCGTACGAGCCGCTGGTGCCGACCCGCGGCGGAGCGGTGGTGAGGTCGGCGGTCCCGGGCAGGGAGCCGGTCCCGGACGACGGGTCGGCCTCCGGCGATCCGGCGGTCGTCGACGATGCGCCGGCCCCGGGAGAGGACGTGGACCCCGTGGGGGACGTCACCTCCGGCGAGGACGTGCCCTCCGACGAGGACGTGGCCTGCGGAGGGGCGGTGGTCTGCGGATCGGCTCCGTCCGCCGGGCTCTGCGGGCCCTCCGTCGAGGCCGTGCCGTCCGGGGCACGAGTGCCCTGGGCCTGCGGGCCGGAGGTGGCCGGGTTGCCTCCCGTGGCGGGGACGCCGCCCGCCCGGCCACCGGAGCCGGGACCCGATCCGGAGTTGGTGCCGGTACCGGTGCCCGTCCCGGTGGCGGTACCCGTCCCGGTGGCGGTACCCGTCCCGGTGGCGGTACCCGTCCCGGTGGCGGTACCCGTCCCGGTGGCGGTACCCGTCCCGGTGGCGGCACCCGTCCCGGTGGCGGCACCCGTCCCGGTGGCGGCACCCGTCCCGGTGGCGGCACCGGTGCCGGTGCCCACGCCACTGCCGGTGCCCATGCCGACCCCGGTACTGGAGCCGGTGCCGGTGCCCGTCCCGGTGGTGACACCGCTGCCGGTGCCACTGCCCGTACCCGCGCCGATGCCGGCCCCGGCCGAGGGTCCCGGGCCGTGGGAGGCGGCGGGACCCGGGCCGTCGGAGGCGGCGGGCCCGCCGGTCGGCTGGGTGAGCGGGGTCTCCACCGTGACCGGGGTGCCGAAGCCGTCGAGGGCGCGGCGGACCGCGTCGGTGTCGATCTCGGCGGTGGGGCCGTTCCCGGCCGCGACCACCCGGACCTCGGGCCGTTGGGACAGGTTGCCGTGCAGGCCGTCGCGGACGCCGATCTCGGTGCCGCCGGGCGCCTGGGAGCCGCGCAGGGCGGCGAGGTCGCGCAGGGCCTGCTCGCGCACCTCCGCGGGGCCGTTGTGGACCTGCTGCCACAGCTGGTTCTCGGCGGCGGTCACGGGCAGCGGGCCCGGTGAGTACGGCGGCGGGTCCGACGTCGTGTACGGCGGCGGGTTCCCCGCGGTGTACGGCGGCGGCGACTGGCTGCCGGTGACGTCGTCCTGCCCGGTGCTCGGGGCGGGTGCGGTGCCGCCGCCCGTGGTGTCCGGGCGGGCGGGGCCGTCGGCGCCGCCGGCGTGCGAGGGGTCACCGGTGTCCCGCGTGCGGTCGGCGTCGCCGCCGCCGCCGGAGGCGGTGGGCGGCGGCTGGTTGCGCAGCTTGTCGATGGCGTGGCGCAGTTCGGCGCCGGTGTTCAGGGCGGTGCCGCTGAGCGTGGCCTCGACCTGGCTGCTGAGGCCCGCGCCGACGAACGTGGTCCAGTTGGTGGACCAGTCGCCGTCGAAGGCGCCCTTGATGAGGATTTCGCCGACGCTCTCGCCGGCGCCGGCGGCGATGAAGTCGGCCGTGCCCTTGAGGCCGTAGTGTCCGGTGAGCGCGCCCGGCCGGTCGGCGTTGTGGCGCAGGATCTGGTTGTTCCGCCACAGGGTGGGGTTGTTGCGGAACGACAGAGGGTTGTTCCGGAAGGTGACCGGTGTGTTGTTCCCGGGGCGGGGGCCGCCGCCGTACGGGTCGGGGTCGGGCCGGTTGCCGGGGCCGTTGGGGTTCGGGGTGGGTTCGGGGTTCGGCCTGGGGCCGGGGCCGTTGTTCTTGAACTCGGGCTTCGGGGTGTGGTGGAGGTTCGGGTTGTTCTTGAAGCCGAGGTCCGAGCCGTCCTTCAGGAAGTTGTTGTCGTAGCCCTTGACGATCTTCTTCGCGAAGTCGTCGAAGACGCTGGTGAAGAATCCCGCCGCGGCGCCGAACGCGGCGGACTTGAGGATGTCGTTCCAGTCGAAGTGGTCGGGGCGGCGGCCCTTGGGGGCGAAGTTCATCATCGCCAGCCGCACCGCGAAGGTCGTGAACGCCTCGGCGAACGCCTCGGTCAGCGACGGCGCGATGTGCAGCCGCTGGAGCAGGTGGCTGAGGGTGGTGAGGATCATGAAGCGGCTGCGCAGCTTGGCCATCATGATCTGGCTGGCCGTGGCGCCGCCGGTGAAGAAGGACATCGCCAGGTAGATGGCGATCTCGATGAGCAGCCGGATGACCTCGGCGATGACCTGCCACTTGGACTCCATGATGTCCATGGAGGTCTTGCGCCGGCCCTCGGCGATCTTGTCGAGCTGCCCGGCGAACTCGCGCAGGTAGTTCTTGCCGCCGTCGTCGATGAGCATGCCCATCGCCCTGGCGTACGACTTGGAGAGGTCGTCCGGCATCGACTGGGCGATGTCGTGGACCGACTTGTCGATCAGCGAGGAGAGCCGGTCGACCTTGCGGCCCAGCCCGGAGTAGGGCCGGCGGCTCTCGTAGGCGAGGTCCTCGTCGGCGTCGATGAGCCTCTCCCCGGTGAGGATGAAGATCATCGCGTTGACCTCGGGCGACGGCTGGATGCTCACCGGGGGCCGTCCCGGAGGTCGTGCGGACAGGCCGGAACGGCCGCTCCCGGCGTGGTGCGGGAGCGGCCTGCGGAGCGCGGGTCAGCGGCGGCCATGCCCGGACGAACCGCCGTCGCCGTCGAGCCCGTTGGTGTTGATGCGGTTGTTGCTCCGCTCGATGTCCTCGAGGTGGCGGTCGCGGGTGTCCTTCATCATCCGGACCTGGCTCACCGTGGCGTCGGTGATCCCCACCAGCGCGTCACGGATGGCCATCATGGTCTCCTTGGTGGTCTGCCGCTCCTTCTGCTCCTGCGGCTTGGCCTTCTCGGCGAACTCGCCCGAGGTTCCCGGCCACCGGACCGTGGGGGCCAGCTCGTCGAGGAACTCCTCGGTCACGCTCTTGGCGAGGGTGCCGATCTCCTCGAGCTGCCTCGCGAGGGCCTCGATGCGCTGGGGGTCGACGTAGTACCGCTCACCCATGGTCAGTCCTCCCCGTCGTCGCCGAGGGCGTCCCGCCAGGCGGGGGTGGCCCGGTCGTCGCGTGCCGTGTCCTCGTCGTCGTCCTCCAGCACGGCCGGGCCGAAGATGCGCTCCCAGTCCAGCTCGAAGCCCTTCAGTTCCGGCACCTCGGCGCTGGGCTCGGTGAAGGGCGCCATGGCCTTCATGACGTGCCGGTTCATCTTCAGGCGCGCCGCGCTCGCGGCCTCCAGGACACTGGCGGCCAGTTCCTGGGGGGACATGTCGCGGTACTTGTTCTCCAGGAACTCGATCCCGGTCAACTCGCCCTGGGGGCCGACGGTGGCGCGGACCGCGCGGTCGGAGGAGAGCACGGCGAACGAGGCCTGCCGCAGTTCGCGCTCGGTGCGCGCGACCGCCTCCTGGGCGGCCTGGAGTTCGGCCATCGCCTTCTCCAGGCGCTTCTCCAGCGGTTCCGTCACGCCCGTTCCACCCCTTGCTCGTCGTTCTTCCGAACGTCCTGACCCGCCGTCAAGACGTCCGGCACCGCGGTCGGGTTCATCAACTGCTCAGCTGATCTTGCCTGGTGGTGGCCCCGGCAGGGAAGCCGGGGCCCGGTGGGATTCGTCTCTCCCGGGCGGCCGCACGGATCGGCGGCCGTGGTCATCGCCCGATGACGGCCGGGGTGCCGCCCTCCTCGGTGCCCCACACGTCCGCGTCCTCCTCCAGGTAGTCGGCGGAACTGGTGGACCTGCGGCCCGGCTCCGCCTCCTCCTCGGGGGCGTCGCCGCCGGTGGTCGCCACCCGGGCGGCCGGCGACAGGAAGGTGTCGTTGTCCTCCTGGCGGTGCCACGCGTTGCGCCGCCGGCGGTTGCGGCGCTCGCTCTCCTCCGCCGCGTCGACCAGTACGGCGCGCACCCGCTCCCCGTTGCCCTTGTCGCCGCCGGCGCCCATACCGCCCGCGCCCATGCCGCCCATCGGCATGCCCGGCGTGCCCGGCGTACCGGGAGCGCCGGGGGCGCCGGGGCCGGCGGCCGCGGCGAGCGGGGTGGCCGCGCTGTCGGCGAGACCGTCGGAGAGGGGCGCGACGCTTCCGGTTGCGCCGAGGCCGTCCCCGGAGAGGGAACCCGTCCCGGAGAGCGAGCCCGCCCCGGAGAAGCCGCCGCCGGAGGCCGCGGAGCCGGCGCCGCCGCCGAGACCCAGTTCGGACAGGGAGAGGTCCCGGGTGGTGGTGCCGTCGCCGCCCGTCCCGTTCAGCCCGTCGAGCCCGTCGAGTACGTCCGAGGTGTCGAGGTCCCCGATCGGGTCGAGGTCGTGCAGGTCCACCGTCTCGGTTCGGCCCTGCGGGTCGGTGACGGTGACGACGCCGGTCTCCGGGTCGAGGCTCTGCTTGCTGCCGTCCGGGAAGGTCGTGTTCAGACGGCCGTTGTCGAGGACGGTGGTGGAGCCGTCCGGGTTGGTCACCTTCGCCCCGTGGGTGAGGTCGGTGACCGTGGTGGTGCCGTCCGGGCGGGTGCTGGTGAGCAGCCCGGTGTCGGGGTCGAAGGTGGCCTTGCCGCCGTCCGCGAAGGTGGTGGTGAAGTCGCCGTCGTCGAGCGCGGTGTGGCCGCCGGTCGGGGTCTCCAGGCCGGACTGGTCGCCGCTGTTGAGGTCTCCGAGGTTGCCCAGGTCGCCGGTCGACTCGGTGGGCAGGTCGGAGTTGATGTCGTTGAGGTCGCCCAGATTCCCGAGACTGTTCTGCCCGTTGAGGTTGCCCAGACTGCCGAGGTTCTCGGTGGTGGTGGTGCCGTCGGGGTCCTTGGTGATGGTCTGGCCGGTCGCCGGGTCGACGGTCTGGACGGTGCCGTCGGGGAACGTGGTCGTCAGCTTGCCGTCGTCGCCCAGGGACGTCACCGAGCCGTCCGGGTTGGTCACCTTGAGGCCGTCACCCAGGTCGGTCGTGGTCGTCGAACCGTCCGGGTTGGTCGTCGTGAGCGTCCCGGTGTCGGGGTCGAAACTGGTCTTGCTGCCGTCCGGGAGGTCGGTGATCACGTCACCCCCGCTGGTCAGCTGGGTGCTGCCGCCGGTCGGCGTGTCGAGCACACCGTCCCTGGCGCCGCTGTTGAGGCCGTCCAGGCTGCCCAGGTCCGTCGTGGTCGTGGTGCCGTCGGGGTTGGTGGTGATGGTCTGGCCGGTCGCCGGGTCGACGGTCTGCACGGTGCCGTCGGGGAACGTGGTCGTCAGCTTGCCGTCGTCGCCCAGGGACGTCACCGAGCCGTCCGGGTTGGTCACCTTGAGGCCGTCACCCAGGTCGGTCGTGGTCGTCGAACCGTCCGGGTTGGTCGTCGTGAGCGTCCCGGTGTCGGGGTCGAAACTGGTCTTGCTGCCGTCCGGGAGGTCGGTGAGCACGTCACCCCCGCTGGTCAGCTGGGTGCTGCCGCCGGTCGGCGTGTCGAGCACACCGTCCCTGGCGCCGCTGTTGAGGCCGTCCAGGCTGCCCAGGTCCGTCGTGGTCGTGGTGCCGTCGGGGTTGGTGGTGATGGTCTGGCCGGTCGCCGGGTCGACGGTCTGCACGGTGCCGTCGGGGAACGTGGTCGTCAGCTTGCCGTCGTCGCCCAGGGACGTCACCGAGCCGTCCGGGTTGGTCACCTTGAGGCCGTCACCCAGATCGGTCGTCGTCGTCGAACCGTCCGGATGCGTCGTCGTGAGCACCCCGCTGTCGGGATCGAAGCTGGTGCTGCTGCCGTCCGGGAAGTCGGTGGTGAGCTTGCCGTCGTCGAACTGGGTCCGGCCGCCGGTCGGGGTCTTGACGGAGCCGCCGAGTCCGCCGTTCAGGTTGCCGAGTCCGCCGAGGTTCTGGTCGATCACGTCGTCGATGGCGTTGTTCGCCCCGCCCGTTCCGTTGCCGGTCCCGAGGTCGCCCCCGCTCTCGGTGGGCAGGTTGTTCCCGTTCAGCAGGTCGTCGAGGCTGTCGAGGTTCTGCTGGTTGAGCGCGTTCGGGTCGTTGAGGCCGCCGAGGCTCTCCTCCACGGCCTTGCGCTGCTCCTCCGCCTCGCGCTTGGCCTCCTCCTGCTCGCGCTTCTGCTCCTCGCGCAGCTCGTCCTGGTACTTGCGGTCCTCCTCGCGCTGCTGGTTCTGCTCGTTGCGGAGATCCTCCTGGAGACGCTTGGCCTCCTCCTGCTCGCGCTTCTGCTCCTCGCGCAGCTCGTCCTGGTACTTGCGGTCCTCCTCGCGCTGCCGGTTCTGCTCCGCGCGCAGTTCGTCCTGGTACTTGCGGTCCTCCTCGCGCTGCCGCTCCTGCTCCGCGCGCAGCTCGTCCTGGTACTTGCGGTTCTCCTCGTTCTGCCGGTTGATCTCCTCCTTCTCCTCGTCCAGTTTCCGCTTCTCGTAGTCCTGCGAGGCCGTGGTGGTCGACTTCGGCTCGGGCACGTTCTCCGAGAAGTCGTCGCCGAGGTCGAGGAAGTGGTTGTTCAGGGTGGACTGCACCGTGGCGGCGGGCTTGCCCAGGTACTCGGCGACGCCCTGGCTCCAGATCTTGACCGCCTTGTCGCCGACCTTCGCCCAGTTCGCGATGTCGGTGAGGTCGCCGTACTCCGGGTGGACCTGGGAGAAGCCCTCCTTCGGGCTGTGGGTGACGGACGAGGAGTAGCGGCTGGTGTGGGACGTGAGTTTCGTGTTGGCGACGTTGTTGGTGTCCACCCACTGGGCGAGGTCGTCCAGGACGTAGCGCAGCACCCGGTGCGGGTCGTAGTAGGGGGACTTGGCCCAGGTCAGCCACGCGTTCAGCAGATCCCTGGCGGCGTTCTCCAGGTACGTGCGGCCCAGCGAGAGGGCCCGCGAGTACACCGTGCTGCCGGTCGTCGTCGTGGTGTCGTCGGCCGCGGTGGGTGAGGAGTTGAACGTCTCGACGTAGCTGTCGTAGTTCTCGCGGATCTTCGTCAGCAGGCTGCGGAAGACCTCCGCGGCCTCGCCCTTCCAGCTCGCGTCGTCCCGGCCGAAACGGTCCTCCCAGTCCTTCAGCACCACCGCGTGGTCCTTGAAGAACTTCGCGGCGAAGTCGAAGGACTCCCCGGTGGTGTTGAAGGACTTCAGGTCCACCACGTCGGCGTCGGGCACGCCCAGGTTGCTGAACCGGGCGTTCTGCGTGCCTCCGTCCAGCAGCGCGATGAGCGCCGCCCGCGGCCCGTTCATGTACCGGGCGAGCGGGATGGTGCTCATCTTGTCCTTGTTGTAGTCCGTGAACTCGTTGCCCTCACGGACCTGGGCGCTGCGGACGTCGTCGGAGCCGGGGCTGTCGAAGATGATCTCGTCGCCGGCCTTCACCCGGCCTTCGAAGACGATCCTGGCCTGCATGATCGACCGCTTCTTGCCGCTGTCGAAGAACCAGATGTCGTAGTCCTCGCCCTTGTTCGTCAGGAAGCCGGAGTCCTTGACGAGCAGGCTGAGACTGCGCTCCTTGATGTCCATCCGGAAGAGCTTGCCGCCGTGGTCGGAGCGCAGCGTGTCGAAGATCGTGCTGCGGTCCGGCACCGGATAGCCGGTGATGTGGGTGACCAGAGTGGCCCAGGTGTCGCTCGACGGGTCGCTCGCGTTGTCGAACTTGTCGAGGTTGGCGGCGGAGTTGGGATCGTAGCGATCGGGCACCTGACGCCCTTTCTGGTCGTTTGTCGGCCGTGCCGGTCCACCGCCTCCTCACGTGGAGGCGCGGCCGGATGGTGTGCGTGCGGGCGCGCCGGGCGGCCGTGGCACCTGCCGGCCCGCGCGGCGCGGGCTCAGTCCTCTTGGTCCGTCTCGCCGGTTCCGCCGGCGGTGAGTTCGTCGACCTCGTCGAAGGTCTGGAGCAGCGTCTGCGCGTCGATCGCGTCCAGGTTCTTGTTCTTGGTCTTGTTGGCCTTCTCGATGGTCTCGGTGAGCGCCTCCTTCAACTCCTTGAAGAGGTCCATCTGGTCACCGAGCAGCTTGTCGATGGCCTCGGCCGCGGTGCGGATGTCCGCGATCAGGCTCGGTCCCGAGACGAGGGGTTCGGTGACCATCCTGCCGATGCGCAGCAGCTGCTTGCTCTGGTCGAGGTTGCCCGGGGTGGTGTGGCCGTCGACGAGATGGCCGAGCGGCCGGATGCCGGCGCTGTCGTCGCCGACCTCACGGTGCTTCTTCGCGGCCTTGTACACCGGCTCCACCTCGAAGTCCCGGAAGTTCTCCATCTGCTTGAGGTCGAAATGACTGACGTCGGCCTTCTCGGCCATGGGACGCTCTCCTGCCGCTTGGTGCCGGACGGGGTGGGGGTGGGTGCGGCACCTGCCCGCCGGTCACGCACCCGGGCCCCGGGGTTCTCCCTCCGACGCGGACGGGGGGAGAGCCCCGGACGGCCCTGGGCGTTCCCGTCCGGATCGGCCCGGGGCCGCGGCGTGGCTCCCGCCGCGGCCCCGGGCCGGGCCGGTCCGAAAGGAACGCCCGGGGTCTTTCGTCCGGATCGGGCCGGGCCGGCCCGATCCGGACGAACTACCTTAGCGGGCCCGCACGTTGCCCCAGTTGTCGGCGCTGGTGCGCTCGTCGCGGGAGTGGTTGTCGTGGATCATCTGGATCAGCTGGCCGTTGTCGCCGAGCAGCATGGCCATGTTCTTGGTGGCCTGGTCCCACTCCGCCTGGACACCGCGGTACATCTCCTGGTCCGCGCCCTCCCAGGAGGTGACGAGCGGCTTCAGCTCGTCCTCCAGGTTGTTGAGGGTGGTGATGATCTGCTGGGTCTGATCCATCAACTCCTCGATGGCGTTCCGGACCGTGGCGTACTGCAGGTCGATGATGCCGTCGGCCATGACGTCTCCTCTTGGGTGGCCGGGCCTCGGGCCCGGGAAGCTCGCGTGGTCCGGTCTCGCCGCAGGAGGCCGGTGTCGCGCTGGGGGTGGGTCAGCGCAGTGCCTCGAAGACGCCCTGGCTGGTCTTGCTGTTGAGGACCTCGGTCAGGTCCTGGTTCTCCTTCGCCAGGCGGTTGGCGGAGGTCACGTTCTCCTGGAGGGCGTCGACCATCTTGCTGATCTGGATGACCACCTTCTGCGCCTCGGCGTTCCAGCTGCGGAACAGCTTCAGCAGGGCCTGGCCCTCGTCGCCGCCGACGCCCGAACGCGCGGCGATCTCGGCGACGTTGTTCTGGATCTTCTCGACCTGGGAGCGGGCCGACTCCAGGGAGGAGACACCGCCCAAGCCCTTGGCATAGTCCGCTTTCCTTGCGGCGCTGTCCGCCATGTCGCGTTCCCTTCGTTCGAGCACGTCTCGTCGCACCGTTGTCCGCTGAGGCTAAAGAGAACCCGGCGTTCCGCGCAACGCAGGTTGGGAAAATTTGAGCATCGGTCAGAATGCTTGCGGTGTCGGCAAGTTGTTACGAGGTTTCGGCGAAATGAACACAGCCGGGCCCGCCGCCCCGGCCGATGTGACGCACACCATCCACGAACCCTGCGCGAACCGTCCGCGAGACACGGCGATACGGGCGGAGAACGGTCACGCCGAGGAGGGCGACGGGCATCCGGGCGGACCGTTTCCGGCACGAAGAACCCGCCCGGCCGGGTTTTCCGTCGGCACCCGGCCGGAATATTTGAGCTTTTTCTGAGGTTCGCCATCGCGTTCGGTCCGCGCCGGCATCGTCGGCATCGCCGACTTCCCGCCCGCGGAGCCGAGTTCGGCCCGTGTCTTTCCCGTCCGGCCTTTTTCCTTTTCTTTGGCGCCGTATGCGGCGCTTGCCTCGATCAGCGCGCGGTGTCGGCTGTGCGCACCGTGTCCGCCGTGTCCGTGTTGCCGGGGGTGTCCCCGGCGTCCGCCGTTTCGCCCCCGGCCGTCTCGCCGGCCGTCGCACGCCGCTCCGGCCGGCCGCCGGCGCCGCACTCCGGAGCCGTGACCCTGGGCTCCACGACGCCCGAGGCGGCACTGGGGTCGAGGTCCGCGCCGGTCGGGAGGGCGGCGAGCAGCGGTGCCGGGACCGAGTCGATGTCCGCGGCCTCGTAGCCGAGGGCTTTCAGCGCGTTCTTGCCGGGGACCCGGTACTTCACGCCGTTGTCGGCGACCAGGTAGGTGGTTCCGGCGTGTGCGGCGCCGCTCGCGTTCAGGGCGCGGACCAGGGCGCCGTGGCCGGGCCGCACGACCGTGGCGTCCGTCGGGACGCAGGCCGCCTTCAGCGGCTGGTCGGTGCCCTGCGACACCGCGACCGGGGCGAGCCGGGTGAGCGGCACGAACACCGAACTGATCCGGGCGCCGCCGTCGTCGCCGTCCACCTGCGCGCAGAGCGCGCTGCCGCGCGGCGCGGACTGCGGCAGGGGCGGCGCGTCCGGCAGTTCCGCGGATCCGGCGGTCGCGGAGTCCTTCGCCCGGTGCTCGCGCAGCGCGTCCGCGCCGACCGTGCGCACCTCGGGCGACCGCCCCTGGTAGGCGTCCTTCTGGGTGGCCGGGTCGCCCAGTACGAGGGCGGCGCCGAGCCGGGTCAGCGGCACCAGCCCGTCCTTGCGGAGCAGGTGGTAGGTGCTGTCGCCGCCGGGCACGCTGACCTTGAACAGCTGGCCGATCCGGCTGGCCTCGCCGCCGAGCACCGGGCCCTCCTCGCCGCGCCCCGGCACCGCGGGCGGGCTCAGGGCGGGGCCGGGTGCCAGCGCGTCGAGGAAGGCCGCCGAGACCGGCATCGGCCGCTGGGAGCCGTAGCCGAGGGCGTTGCGGGCGTCGGAGGCGCGGTCCAGCGGCAGTCTGCTGCCCCGCCACACCAGGTACTCGGTGCCGTCCGGCCCGCTGACCAGCACGCCGCGGTCGCCGCCGATGCCGCGGGAGTCCAGGGGCGCGCCGGCCACCACGGTGGTGGTTCCCGGCTTGTCCACCCCGGTGTCCGCCACGACGCCGGAGGTGTCGGGCAGTGCCCCGTCCGGCCCGGTGACGCACAGGTGCCAGGCGCCGTCGTCGAGGCCGCCGGAGTCGGGCAGGGAGTCCGGGGCTCCGGAGATGCCGACCGGGGCGCCCACCGGGACGTCCCGCAGGGAGGGGGTGCGGACGTCCGCGGTCGGCAGGTCGGAGCCGCCGATCAGCCGCGCCGACGCGTAGTTGCGCACCGGGTGCAGGACGCCGTCGGTGCCGGTCCACAGGTACCGGGCGCCGGTGTCGCGGTTGACCACCAGGTGCTCACCGTCGCGCCAGCCGTCGTTCCCGCCGGGACGCAGCAGGCCGTACACGGTGGTGCCCGCGCCGATCAGGACGGTGACCAGTACGCCGAAGACCAGACCGCGGGTGGTGCGCCCGAGCGGGCTCTCCGGGGCGTCCGGGTCGGCCGTCAGCAGGCCCGAGCTGAGCCTGCCCATCATGAACGTGTGGGCGTGTACCTGGTCGCGTTTGGACTGCACGGCCTCTCCTCGAACTCGTTCTCCGTGCCCGCCGTGCGGGTGTGCGGGGTGCGGTGTGCTGGGTGCGGGGTGCGGGTGCGGTGCGCTCAGCCGAACAGGCCGCGCAGCCAGCCGAACAGCCCCGCCACCCAGAGGGTGAGCGGCAGCAGCGCCACCGCGAGGCCGGTGTGCGCGAGTTCCGCGGCACGGCCCCAGTAGGGCAGCACCCGGCGGCCGGGCACCGTCCAGGAGGCGATCACGAGGGCGGCCGCCGCGGCGAGCAGCACCGCGAAGACGACCAGCCGCCCGTCGCCGTGCTGGTCCACCGCCCAGGCGCGGGCCAGCAGCAGCAGTCCGCAGACGCCGGGCACGGCCAGGGTCAGCCGCTGGCCGATGTGCACCAGGCCGCGGCAGTGCAGGAGCAGCAGCAGGCTCAGCGTCAGGGAGGTCAGCACCTCGGGCAGGTCGGGGCGTTCGGCGAGGACGGCCAGGGCGGCCGCGGCGACGACGCCGGTGGCGGCGAAGAGCGCGGTGACCCAGCGTCCGGCCAGCTCGGTGCGTTCGGCGACGTCGCTGCCCGCGTAGGGCTCGATGCCCTCCTGGAGCTGGCCGGCGGAGGACGGCAGCGCCGGCATCCGCATCCCGGCGAGCTTGAAGGCGAACGGCGCCACCGCCCCGGCGCCGAGTGCGACGACCGTCGCCACCAGCGCCGTCGCGGCCGGCGCGTCGAGGTCGGTGTACCCCATCAGGGCCCCGGCGGTCGCACCGGCCAGCGAGACCACCGCCGTGGCCAGGAGGGCCGGGGCGCCGACCGCCGTGGCGGCGAGCGCGAGGACGGCGCCGCCCGCGCCGGCCGCGCCCGCGGCGAGCAGCCGCGCGCCCGCGACCTGCGCCGCGTCCGGGCCGCTCAGGTCGCCGCCGGGCAGCAACCAGCCGGCCAGGGCCAGGCAGGGCGCGACCAGCAGGCCGAGCGCGGTCGCGGAGAGGCGTTCGCCCACCGCGCGGCTGGCCGAGCCCGCGCCCGCGAGCAGCAGCAGCCCGACCAGGGCCGCGCAGGCGGCCCGGGCGGAGCCGGAGCCGGTCACCCCGGGCCGGAGCACCAGCACGAGGGCGGCCACCACCGTCGCCGCCGCGGTGCCCACCAGCAGCCCGCGGGCCGCCTCGGGGCTCCAGTTGTGCAGCCGTCGGCCCGCGGTGTCGGCTATCCCGTCCACCAGGTCGTCCAGGCGGGCCTCGGGCAGCGCCTCGGTGTGCGGGCGCAGGTGGAGTACGTCACCGTCGGCGAGGCCGGCGCGGGCGAGGGTGGTCTCCTCGTCGAGCGGGGGGTCGCCGAGCCGCTGGAGCACCCAGCCGGCGTGGTCGAGTCCGGCCTCCTCGGCCTCCTCCCCGACGTAACGCAGCAGTGTGGGCAGGAGGTCGGCGACCGGCACGTCGGCGGGTACGGCCAGATCGACGCGGACGCTCGGCGCACGTACGGTCAGGCGGCACAGTTCGGCCACCGTGCTGTCGGTCATCAGCTGAACTCTCGACTTCCGTAAAGGCGTTGGCTGGGGGCTTCCCTCGGGAGAGGGGATGTGCGAAGAGTACGGAAGGCCGGCGGGGCCGGGAACGGAGGGTCCGGGCAGAGAAATGGGGTCCGCACACCCGGTGGAGACCTGCCCCGCGTGGACAGGGCGCGTTCCGTGAATGCAGACTACTGCCTACACCCGCCGGATCGTGCTGCGGACCGGACTCCCTGCCCGGTATGGAGTTGTCCATCACGGGAGTTGACCGTCCCCCGCTATCCGTCCGAAACATGCAGTCGGCGTTCACCGCGTCAGGCGGACTCCGGAGAATCAGCTCGGTGCGGCGTTACCCGCCGCCGGGTGCTCCGGTATTTCGGTGCGGGCCGGAAAGCCAGTGAAACCGGAGGTTTCGTTCCTTGAGTGTGGTGCTGTTTCGCCGGCCGGCCCGCCGACGCGGACCCGAGATGCCCGAAGGGCAATTGACCCTTCAGGAGCCGCCCGTACTGGCCGAGACGGTCCCGGACACCTCGGCGATATGGACCTATCTGCCGATGGCGCTGATGTCGGTGTCCATGATGCTGATGTTCCTGCGCCCCGGCGGCGGGAACGGCGTCTTCATGTACCTGGCGATGGGCGTCATGGCGCTCTCCGCCGGTGCCATGCTGCTGGGGCAGCTGATGCGCCGCTCCAGCGAGCGCAAGCAGCGCCTGAAGGGCGAACGCCGCGACTACCTCCGCTACCTGGCGCAGACCCGCAAGCGGGTCCGGGCCACCATCGCGGAGCAGCAGCGGGCGCTCGCCTGGCGCCACCCGGAGCCCGCCTCGCTGCGCTCGCTGGCCCGCACCTCGCGGCTGTGGGAACGCCGCCCGTCCGACGAGGACTTCGGCGAGATCCGGCTCGCGGTCGGCGAACAGCAGCTCGCGCTCACCCTGAACCCGGTCTCCACCCGCCCGGTGGAAGACCTCGAACCGCTCTGCGCGCACGCCCTGCGCCGCTTCGTCCGCGCCTACTCCACCATCCCCGAGCAGCCGCTCGGCCTCTACCTGCGCTCCTCGGCCCGGATCCTGCTGCGTCCCGAGGAAACGTCCGCGGGGGAGTCCGCCGCCCCGGTGCCCGGGGCGGGCGGCGACGCCGAGGGCGGTCCCGGTGCCGAAGCCGTACGCGCCCTGGTGCGCGCCGTGCTCGCGCAGCTCGCGGTGTTCCACGCGCCCGAGGAGCTGTGGCTCGCCCTCTGCGTCGGCGACGACCGGCGGCCCGACTGGGAGTGGGCCAAGTGGCTGCCGCACGCGCTGCACCCGTACGAGGAGGACGGCGCCGGCAAGGTCCGCCGGATCACCGCCGACCTCACCGAGCTGGACGACCTGCTCGGTGCCGAGTTCGCCGAGCGCCCCGGTTTCGACCCGGACGCCCGCCCCGGCCGCGACGAGCCCTACACCGTCGTCGTCCTGGACGGCGTCACCGTCCCCGAGGGCCACCGCTGGGAGGGGCACGGCTACCGCAACGCCGTGGTCCTCGACGTCTCCGGGGCGCTGCGCTGGCGGCCCGGCCGCAACACGCTGCGGCTGACCGTCGGGCCGGACCGGGTGAACCTGGTGCGCACCGACCGCAGCCGCAAGGAGCGTTCCGTGCCGCTCGGCCGGCCGGACCGGCTCGGCCCGCTCGGCGCGGAGTCGCTGGCCAGGCTGCTCGCCCCCCGCCGGATGAGTCTGGGCACCGACGTCGCGCAGCCGCTGGACACCGACGTCGAACTGACCACCCTGCTCGGCATTTCCGACCTGCACCGGCACGAACCGCGCGCCCTCTTCGACCGGCACACCGGCTCGGCGCGGCTGCGGGTGCCGATCGCGGTCGGCGTGGACGGGCGCCCGGTGGAACTCGACATCAAGGAGTCCGCGCAGGGCGGCATGGGCCCGCACGGCATGCTCATCGGCGCCACCGGCTCCGGCAAGAGCGAACTGTTGCGGACCCTCGTCCTCGGCCTCGCCCTGACCAACTCCTCCGAGACCCTCAACTTCGTCCTGGTCGACTTCAAGGGCGGCGCCACCTTCCTCGGCCTGGAGGAACTGCCGCACACGTCCGCCGTCATCACCAACCTCGCCGACGAAGTCGCCCTGGTGGAACGCATGCAGGACGCGCTGCACGGCGAACTCATCCGCCGCCAGGAACTGCTGCGCGCCGCCGGCAACTACACCTCCGCCCTGGAGTACGAGCGGGCGCGCGCCGCCGGGGCGGCCCTCACCCCGCTGCCCAGCCTGTTCGTGGTGGTCGACGAGTTCAGCGAACTCCTTTCCGCCCACCGGGAGTTCATGGACCTGTTCGTGATGATCGGCCGTCTCGGCCGCTCCCTGGGAGTGCACCTGCTGCTCGCCTCGCAGCGCCTGGACGAGGGCCGTATGCACCAGTTGGAGAGCCACCTGTCGTACCGGGTCGGCCTGCGCACCTTCTCCGCCATGGAGAGCCGCGGCGTACTCGGCGTGCCGGACGCCTACGAGCTGCCGGCCCAGCCGGGCAGCGGCTACCTGAAGTCCGGGGTGGAGTCCCTGACCCGGTTCCGGGCCGCCTACTCCTCGGGCGTCTACCGGCGCCGCACCGGCGCGGTGGTGCAGGCCCGGGTGGCCAGCCAGGTGGTGCCGTGGACCAGCGGCTGGGTGGTGCCCCGCACGCTGGAGGCGGCGCCCGAGCCGGAGCCGGAGACGGAGGAGACCGACGACGAGGAGACGCTCCTCGACGTGGCCCTCGACCGGCTGCGCGGCTCCGGGCCCGCCGCCCACGAGGTGTGGCTGCCGCCGCTGGACGAGCCCTCCCCGCTGGACGCCCTGCTGCCCGGCATCGCCCCCGACCCCGAGCGCGGCCTCAGCGCCGCCGGCTGGCCCGGGACCGGCAGGCTGCGGGTCCCGGTCGGCCTGGTGGACAAGCCCTTCGAGCAGCGCCGCGACCCGCTGGTCGTGGACCTGTCGGGAGCGGGCGGCCACGTCGCCGTCGCGGGCGGCTCGCAGAGCGGCAAGTCCACCCTCGCCCGCACGCTGATCGCCGCCCTCGCCCTCACCCACACCCCCGCCGAGGTCCAGTTCTACTGTCTCGACTTCGGTGGCGGCGGTCTCTCCCAGCTCGCCGCGCTCCCCCACGTCGGCGGTGTCGCGCCGCGCCTCAACCCGGAGCGGGTACACCGGGCGGTCGCCGAAGTGATGACGCTGCTGGCCCGCCGCGAGCAGTTCTTCGTCGACCACACCCTGGACTCCATGCAGTCCTACCGCCGCCGCCGGGCCGCCGGGGAGTTCCCCGACGAGCCCTTCGGCGACGTCTTCCTGGTGGTCGACGGCTGGTCCACGGTCCGCCAGGACTACGACGACCTGGTCCCCAAGTTCAACGAACTCGCCGCCCGCGGCCTGAACTACGGCATCCACCTGATCATCACCACCACCCGCTGGGTGGAGCTGTCCGCCCAGGTCCGGGACCAGTCGGCCACCCGCCTGGAACTGCGGATGGGCGACCCGATGGACTCCGAGATCGACACCCGCAAGGCCCGCTCGGTGCCGCGCACCGGCGGCCGGGGCATCACCTCCGACAGCAAGATGCACTTCCTCGCCGGCCTGCCCCGCCTGGACGGCAGCGGCTCCCTCGACGACCTCGGCGAGGGCGTCGCCCACCTGGTCTCCGAGGTGGCGCGGCACTGGACCGGAGCGCCGGCCCCGCAGATCCGGATGCTGCCGCACCGGCTCCCGCTCTCCGAACTCCCCGCGCCCGAAGGCACCGAGGGGGGCGGCATGCGGCTGCCGCTCGGCATCGATCAGGACATGCTGGAACCGGTCTGGCACGACTTCAGCCGCACCCCGCACCTGATCGTGGTCGGCGACACCGAGAGCGGCAAGACCAACCTGCTGCGGTGCGTCACCCAGGGCATCACCGCCCACTACGCCCCCCACGAGGCGAAGATCATCGCCGTGGACTACCGCCGCACGCTGGTGGACGCCGTCCCCGAGGAGTACCGCATCGGGCACGTGATCTCCCTGGACAACCTCAAGGAGACCATCGAGGGGGCGGCCCGCGCGATGAAGACCCGCGTCCCCGGCGCGGACATCGCGCCCGCCCGCATGCGCCAGTGCGACTGGTGGACCGGCCCGCGGCTGTTCATCCTGGTCGACGACTACGACATGGTGTCCGGCGCCAACACCTTCCAGAGCCCCTTCGAGCCGCTCTTCGAGAACCTGACCCTCGGCTTCGAGATGGGCCTGCACCTGGTCGTCGCCCGCAGCGCCATGGGCGCGGGCCGCGGCCTCAGCGACGCCCTCGTCCGCCGGCTCGACGAGGCGAACAACCCCGCCGTCCTGCTCTCCTGCCCGCCCACGGAGGGCCGTCTCTTCGGCAACACGAAACCGCTCAACCTCCCGCCCGGCCGTGCCCTGCACATCGCGCGCCGCCGGGCGCGGCTGATGCAGACGGCGCTGGTGGAGGAGAGCACGCCGTAGAGGGACCGCCCCGCCGCCCCGGCCCCCCAGACGCCGGGGCGTCGGGGCGTCGGAGGGGGAACGGCTGGAACGGCGGGAACGCCGAGAACACGGATACGGCGGGGGTCACCTGAGGGTGGCCCCCGCCGCCGGGCGTCGGGCGTCGGGCGTCGGTCATCGGGCGTCGTGAACCGCCGGCGGTCGAGTGCGCGCGGGTTCAGCTCATTCCCGCGCCGTCGGTCCCGCCTCCGCCGGGCGCCAGCCGCGGGCGCGGGCCCGGGAGAAGGCGAAGCCGGCCCACAGGACGGCGAGGACGGCGGCGGAGCCGAGGAGGACCAGCAGCCCGGCGCGGCCGGTGGCACGGTCGGCGGAGGCGGTGTCGCGGACCGTCACGGGGTCCGCGGCCCGCTCGTCGGCGGCGGTGGACGCGGCGGCGTCGCCGAGGACCGTGGTGACGGCGGCGTAGGGATCCAGCTGGGGGATGTCCGCCGGGTAGGCGGTGGCGGTGAGGCGGCGGGTGACGGCGTCGGCCGAGTCGTCGGGGTGGGCGGCGCGGACCACCGCGGCGGCCCCGGCGGTGTAGGCGGTGGCCACCGAGGCGCCGCCGCCCAGGTAGTGGCCCTTGCCGCGCGGGCCGCCGGAGACCACCCCGGCGCCGGGGGCGGCCAGGTCGATGCCGTCGGTGGGCAGGGCGCCCTTGGGGCGGGTGCCGCCGGGCAGCATGTCGGCGACCGACAGGACCCCGGGTTCGCCGGCCGGCCAGTAGGTGCGGGACGGGATGTCGTCGGTGCCGCCCCGGGACGGCGGGTCCGGGGTGGCCGCGGCGACCACCACCGCGCCCGCGCGGCGGGCCTCGGCGACCGCACGGGTCAGCGCCGCGTCACGGCGGGGCAGGGCCACCGCGACCGCGATCACTCCCGCCCGTGCCTCGGTCGCGTCGCGCAGCGCCCGCACGACCAGGTCGGCGCTCGCCGTGCCGCGCTCGTCGGTGCCGCGCAGGGCGAGGATCTTCGCGCCCGGCGCGACCCCGGCCAGGCGGGGGCTGGCCCCGCCGGTCCCTGCGATCAGCCCGGCCAGGAAGGTGCCGTGTCCCACGCAGTCGTCTGCGGCCGCGCCCTGGGCGGAGACCCGGCCGTCGAGTCCGGCGGCACCGGTGGCGACCCCGGTGTCGATCAGCGCGACGGTCACGCCGGCCCCGGTGCCGTGCCCGTGCAGCCGGTCCAGGTCGAGGCGCTGGCGCGACCAGTCCTGCTTCTCCGCCTTCTCCTTGGAGGCGGGGGTGCAGGTCACGTCGTCGGCCTCGGCGTCGAACGCGGACGGCATGGCGGGCAGTTGCTGGCCCTTCCCGTCGGCCGCCGGCATGCCGGACGGGGGCGCCGCGTGCGCCGGGACGGCCGTGGGCAGCAGCAGGGCGGCGGCGAGGCCGGCGCCGGACACCAGGCGGGCGGCCCCGCGGACGGGCCGCCTCACCGGGGAGCCGTTCCCGGTGCGGTGACGGCCACGTCCTCGGGCAGGAGGATGCGCAGGTCGTCCAGGGTGGGCGCGGCCAGCGAGCTGAGCCGTCCCGCCTGCCGGGTGACCATCGACTCGACCACCTGGCGGGCCAGGCGGGCGTTGCCGAAGGAGCGGTCCCGGGGCAGGGCGTCGAAGTACTCCTTGAGCAGGGGGCCGGTGCCGGGTCCGCACTCGTAGCCCATGCTCGTGGCCTGGGAGCGCACGATGGTGACCAGTTCCTCGGAGGAGTAGTCGGCGAAGGTGATCCGGCGCGGGAAGCGGGAGGACAGGCCAGGGTTGGAGCCGAGGAAGCGTTCCATCTCGTCGGTGTAGCCGGCGACGATGACGACCACCTCGTCGCGGTGGTCCTCCATCAGTTTCAGCAGGGTGTCCACCGCCTCCTGGCCGAAGTCGGCGCCGCCGCCGCGCGGGGTGAGGGTGTACGCCTCGTCGATGAACAGCACGCCGCCGCGGGCCCGTTCGAAGACCTCGCGGGTGAGCTGGGCGGTGTGGCCGATGTAGCGGCCGACCAGGTCGGCGCGGGCCGCCTCGACCAGCTGGCCCCGTTCGAGGATGCCGAGCTGGGTCAGGATCTGCCCGTAGAGGCGGGCGACGGTGGTCTTGCCGGTGCCGGGCGGGCCGGTGAAGACCAGGTGGTGGCTGAGCGAGGGCACCGGCAGCCCGGCGGCGGCCCGGTGGCGGGCGGTGGTGATGAGGTTGACCAGGTCCGCGACGTCGCGCTTGGCCTCGGCCAGGCCGATCATGTCGCCGAGGCGGGTGAGCGGGTCGTCGGCCGGGGCGGCGGTCTCGGCCGCCGCGGCGGCGGCGGTGGGCGAGACGTCCTCCGGCAGCAGCAGCCGCAGGTCGCGCTCGCCGACCTGCGGCAGGGCGGCGAGCCGGACCGCCTGCCGGTCCACCATCTCCTCGAACACCCCGCGCGCGGCACGTCCGTTGCCGAAGCCGGCGTCCCGCGGCATCGCCCCGAAGTGCGCGGCCAGCGCCGCCGCGGTGCCCTCGCCCAGCTCGTACTGGTGCTGGGCGCACATGTTCTCCATGATCGCGACCAGCTCGGGAACCGAGTAGTTCTCGAACTCGACGGTCCGGGAGAAGCGGGAGGCCAGACCCGGGTTGGAGCCGAGGAAGGACTCCATCTCGCGGGAGTAGCCGGCCGCGACCACCACCACGTCGTCGCGGTGGTCCTCCATCAGTTTCAGCAGGGTGTCCACCGCCTCACGGCCGAAGTCGGCGCCGCCGTTGCCGCTGTCGGCGGTGAGCGTGTACGCCTCGTCGATGAACAGCACGCCGCCGAGCGCCCGTTGGAAGGTCTCGCTGGTCTTGATCGCGGTGCCGCCGACGACCTGGGCGACCAGGTCGGCCCGGGAGACCTCCACCAGGTGCCCGCTGCGCAGCGAGCCCAGTTCGGCGAGGATCGCCCCGTAGAGGCGGGCGACGGTGGTCTTGCCGGTGCCGGGCGGGCCCGCGAAGATCAGGTGCCGGCTCATCGGCGGGGCGGGCATGCCGAGCTGTTCGCGGCGTTGGGCGAGCTGGGTCAGGTTGACCAGGGTGCGCACCTGCTGCTTGACGTTCTCCAGGCCGATCAGCGCGTTGAGGGCGCCGAGCGGGCCGTCCTCGCGGTCCGGCGCGGGCCCGTCGGCGGCGCCCGAACCGGCGGGGTCGGTGTTCTCGGCGCTGCCGGTGCCCCAGGCGTCCCGCTTGCCGTTGCCGGTGCTCTTCAGGCCCTCCACGGCGAGCCGTTCGCCGGGCGTGGTCTGCACCAGGCCGCCGCCCTCGTTCTCCCGGGCGAGGCAGTTCACGAGCGAGACCGGCGCGGTGGACTCCACCCGGAAGCCGTCCTGGGCGCCGCCGTTGGCCTCGCAGCCGCTGAGGGAGGCGAGAGCGCCCTCGCGCAGCAGGAAGCCGTGGCCCTTGGCGGCGTGCGCCACGGTGCGGCTGGCGGTCAGTTCGCCGCCCCCGGCGACCACCACGCCCTCCTCGCCGGAGATCTCGACGCGGAAGTCGCGGACGGTGACGTTGCCGCCGTCCTCCACCACCAGACCGCTGACGGCGGCGTCGGAGACCCCGCCCCCGGCCAGGTAGAGGGTGCTGCCGGAGGCCACGTGCACTCCCGTGCCCCCGGGCCGGACGATCTCGCAGTCCTCGGCGCGGCCGCGGGCGTTCGCGGTCGCGGAGATGCCGTCGCCGGAGGGCTCCACCAGCCGGGCCCGGCGCAGCAGCGGGTTGGCGCCGCCGCGCACCGCGACGGCGGGCGAGCAGCCGATCACCTCCAGGCGGTCCAGTTCCGGCGCCGAGTCCTCCTCCAGGAGCAGCCCGGTGTGCTCGCAGTCGCGGACCGTCAGGCCGGTCAGTGCCGGGGAGGCGGCCCCGGCGACCCGCAGCGCCGCGCCCTGCGCGCCGTCCACCCAGCAGTCCTCGAAGGTGCCGCGCGCCCGGTCGGTGACCAGGATGCCGTGCCCGCGGGTGCGCGAGACCCGGCAGCGGCGCAGCACCGGGTCGGTGCCCGAGGCCAGCGCGATCCCGTTCCCCGACGCTCCGGTGACGCGGACGTCCTCCAGGGTCGTACGGCCCGTGCTGCTCAGGTGCACGCCGGTGCTGGTGTCGTGCACCACGGTGCGGACCACCGTCAGGGAGCAGTTCTGTTCGAGGGCGAGGGACGGCTTGTCGGTGGAGGAGATGTCGCAGTCCTCGACCGTGCCGCGGGCCTCGCCGTTGGCGAGCAGGCCGTTGCCGCGGGCGTCGCGCACCGTGCAGCCGCGGACGCGGGCCTCGCCCTGCTCGGCGAGGACCAGGCCGCTGGTGCCCAGGTTCTCCAGGGTGCAGGACTCCACGGTGGTGGGCGTGGTGGAGGTGACCACGATGCCCGCGCCCTGCGGGTTGCTCACCCGGCAGTCCCGCAGCGCGAGGGAACCGGTGCCCCCTGCCAGCATCGCCGTCCAGGCGGCGCCGACGACCTCGCAGCCGTCGAACGCGGCCTGCCCGCGCCGCACGTCCACGGCCGGCAGTTCGGCGTCGCCGCCGCGCAGGGTCAGTTCGGACAGCATCACGGCGTCGGCGCGCAGCGCGAGCACACTGCCCGAACGCGGCCGGATCTCCACGGTGCCCCGCCCCTCGGCGGCGGTGAGGGTGACCCTGGTCTGGATCACCAGGTTCTCGGCGTACGTCCCGGGCCGGACGCTGATGAGTGCGCCGGTTCGGGCCGCCGCGAGTGCCTCACCGATCGTCCGGTAGCGGTCCCGGTCCCCGGGACCGACCGTCAGTACCTGGCGCGACACGCACCAACCTCCTTGCCGCGGGGGCGTTTTCCAGCGGGTGCCCCGTTCGTCGGGGACCCGTGTCGGCGAACCGACGGTGCCATCATGCCTCGTCCTGGGGGCGGGCGGTCGGCGGGAGGGGTGCTCTCCGCCCGGGGCCTGCGGTCAGACGCTCCACTTCTGGTTGTCGCGGCCGTTGCAGGTCCACAGTTGCAGCGGGGCGCCGTTGCCCCGGTTGTTGTCCCTGATGTCGACGCATTTGCCGACGACGGTGTTGACCAGGTCGTGCGCGGAGTTGAGCACGAACTGCTGGGCGGCGTTGCCGTTGCACCAGGCGATCTGGATGGTCGTGCCGTCGTTGTAGTTCGCGCCGGCCACGTCGAGGCACTTGCCCTGGATGCGGATGGTGCCGTCGGAGGCGAACTGCCACTTCTGCGCGGGGCTGCCGTTGCAGTCCCACGCCCACAGTGCCTTGCCGTCGCTGAAGTCGCCGTCCGGTACGTCGACGCAGCGTCCCGAGAGGTGACTGCGCAGGGAGACGTAGCCGCTGAAGGTCACGGCCGAACCGGCGTTCGCCGCCTGGTTCTTGCCGGTGCCCGACGCCGCGCCGCCGGCGGCCGGCTTGCTGCCGCCGGAGTCGTTGCCGCTGCCGGACTTCTGCGTGCTGCCCTGCTTCGTGGGCTTGGCCTGCTGGGAGGCCTCCCGCTTCGGCTCGTCCTTGCCCGCCCCCTTGGCCGGGGCCGACGCGGCGGCTTCCCGCACCGGCTTGCCGGGCTTCGCCGAGGATTTGGGGCTCTCGCCCGAGGAACCGGTGACGGGCTGGGTCACCGCGAACTCGCCGGGCGCCTCCCCCGCGTTCCCGCCGAGGACGGTCTCCGCCGCCGTCGGTGCCGTCCGGGTCTTGTCGTCGTGCCCGCCGAGCACCAGGAACGGCACGGACACGAGCAGCGCCCCTCCGACCGCGGCCCCGGCCAGCACCGCCTTGCCCGGCCGTCCGACCGGGCCGGTCTGCCGCGGCCGGTCGATCGCGGTGGCGGTCATGGTCCGTACGAGCGCGGGCAGCCGGCTCTTGGCCGCCGCGGCGGCACCCGGGTCGGCCTCGGTCTCGGACCGGCCCGCGGCAGCACCGGAGGCGGACTCGGGGGCGGTCTCGGGGGCGGTCTCGGGGGCGGTCTCGGGGGCGGTCTCGGCCTCGGACCGGCTGCCGGAGGTCGCCGCGCTCGCGGTCTCGCCGCCGACGGCTTCGGCGGTCTCCGGACCGGCGCCCCGGGCGGGCGCCTTCCCGGCCTCGGCGGCCTGCGCGGCTCCTGCCCCAGCGGGGCCGGGGCGGGAGCCGGCGTCGGCGCCGGTCTCTGCCCCGGTCCCCGCCGCCGCCTTCGTCTCTGCCGCTGCCGCTGGCTCGGTCCCTGCCTTTGCCGCTGCCGTTGCCTCTGGCTCGGTCTCCGGCGTCGTCTCTGCCGAATCGGGCTCGGTCCTCGCCGCCGTGGGCCGGGAGACGGTGGCCGCCACGGCGGTGGCGGCCGTCTCCTCGCCGTCGGAGCCGGACTCCGCCCCGGGGGGGCTGGAGGGTTGCTGGGCCGAACGCGTCACGGGGTCCTCCCTGTGATGTGGGGCCGGGGTTCAGGGGAGTTGTCGGCCAGGTCCGCGGAGGTGGCCGGGTCCGGGGCCGGGGGGCCGGTACGGTCCGTCGTGCCGGAGAGGGCGCCGGAGTCCCCCTCCACCACGGCGTCCGTCGCGGGCGCCCCCTCGTCGCCCGGTCCTGGTACGGGTGCCGGTGCGAGGAGACTGTCCGCGGGAACGAACAGGGGGGCCACGGCCCCGGCGTTGACCATCAGCTGGGTGCCGGAACCGCTCAGTGAACGGGCCAGCTCCGCTGCCGGAAGCGTGTCATGGCTGAGTGCCGCGGACATGAACTCGTGTGCCGGCGAGGTGAACAACAGGACCACGGGCGCCCCGTCCCGCCCGACGGCCGTGAGCGGCCCGCCGTCCGGTCCGCGCACCACCGTGACGTCCGCCTCCGCGAGCGCCGCGAGCGCGTCGTCCACCGAACCGTAGCCGGTGGCGGCCCGCTGTGCCGCCGCGTCCACGGGGTCGGTGGGCTCCGGCCAGCCGAGCACCCGCGCCGAGGGCCGGTACGCCGGGTTGGCGCGGTAGTCCCCCACGCCCCCGCTGTCGTCCGACCGCCACTCCCCCAGCACCGCCCACTCCGGCGGCGTCCGCTCCTCGGTCCACTCCGGATCGACCATCCCGATCCAGTGCCCCGGCGCGCGGCGGGCGGCGGCCCGCACGGCCTCGGGTATCCCGGGGACGTCGCCGGGTTCGGGGACCGTCGTGACGGGTGCTTCGGGGGCTGTGGTCGGCCCGGAGCCCTCGGGCACCGCGGACGAGGCGTCGTGCCCGCCCTCCTGCCGTTCTCCGGGCCGCATCTCCACCTGAACTCTTGGGTCCGTACGACTTTCCTGGGTGCCGAACGACCTGCGCGCACGACGGCGCTGATCAGATCGGGAGTCAACAGGATGCCACAGCTGCCCTGTTGACGGGTGACCGGGGAAGGTCCGTATCGGGCCTCGGCGTGCCCGTTCGCCGCCCGAGTGGGGAACTTTCCGGGAGCAGTGAGGCGTGGGGGGACAAAGCGACGGGGCGTTCCCGACGGGGAAGCGGCCGTATCCGAAGCGACGGGCTAAGTTGGTTACGCCGTCGGACCCGTCGACGTGCGGCCTTCCGGCCGGACGTCCGGGCCAGGGCCGTACGGGAGGACCTCGCGGCTCGGGAAAGGCGTCGGATCGACTCGCGGCCCCGACCGCCGCGGGTCACGCGGATCCGGCGACCGGGACCGTGCCGATGCGGCCCGCCCGGACCCGGTACCGGCCCGACGCCCGCCCCCGCGCCGGGCGTTCGTCCGGTACGGCCGCTGAACGGGTCGCCCGGGTTCCGTCACTGACAGCTCCCCCACCGACTGCTCGGCCACCGAGGAGGAGTACCGCATGTCCCCCCAGCCCCCCGCCCCCCGTGCGAACGCGGAGGCGGCCGCCGCCCGCGCGGAAGAGGCCGGCTCCCCGCCCACGCCCTCGGCACCGGAGGAGAGCGCCGGCTCGTCACCCGCGTCCCCCGCCGCGGAGGAGAGCGCGGGCTCTGCGGCCACGCCCTCCGCACCGGAGGGGAAGGCGCCGAGCCCCGCGGCAGTCCCCGCCGCCGGGTCCGGCACCACCGCGACCACCACCGCGACCGCGACCGGGGAGACCACCACCGCCCCGGCCTCGCCCCCGCCCCCGGCCGCCACCGCCGCCACCGTCCCCGCCGGGACCGCCGGGGCGTCCGAGGAGGGCGTCGCCGTGGCGGCGGCCGTCGGGACGGCGCCGCCGGGCTCCAGGACCGGCACCGGCAGCGGACGCCCGCGCAAGCCGGTCCTGGCGGGGGCGGCCTTCGTCGGCGCCGCCCTGATCGCCATACCGCTGCTGCTGGCCGGGAGCGCGAAGGACGAGGGGCACCGGGACGGCGCGACGGGGCTGGCGGCGGAGGGCGCCGACACCGTCCTGAACCCGGAGTCCGCCCCGGCCTCCCTCGGCGACTACGTGGCCGGCCTGCCCAGTTCGTCGCCGACTTCGGCGAAGCCGCGGAAGAGCGCGGTCCCGAAGGCCGCCGTCGCCCAGCCCGTCGCGCCCGCACCGGCGCCGAGGACGAGCAGCCCGCCCGAGAAGAAGACAACGCCGACCCCGAAGCCGAAGCCCAAGCCCAAGGCGGCCCCGAAGCCGGTCTGGAGCACCGAGACCGTCTACGCGACCAGTGTTCTGGAGGTCAACCAGGCCTGGACCACCAACCGCATCCGCATGGTGATGCAGACGGACGGCAACCTCGTCGTCTACAACGAGCAGGGCAAGCCCCTGTGGGCGTCCATGACCTTCGGCGAGAACCACCGGGCGATCTTCCAGGCCGACGGCAACCTCGTCATCCACAACGGCGACGACCGTCCGATCTGGGCCTCCAAGAGCCACGGCCACGACAACGCCCAGCTGGTCCTGCGGGCCGACGCCAAGGTGGTCATCCTGCACAACGGCACGGTCATCTGGTCCACCTGACGCCGTACGGCCGCGGAACGCACGCGGGCCCCGGTGCCGTGAGGGCACCGGGGCCGGGGTGTGGGGTGGTTCAGCTGGTGCTGAGCATGCCTTCGCGCAGGCGGGTCAGGAGGCGGGAGATCAGCCGCGAGACGTGCATCTGGGAGACACCGAGGCGTTCGCCGA
>NZ_JBIRNP010000037.1:0-31393 GCF_044331705.1 Streptomyces sp. NPDC017202
CGAGGCATTCCCCAGCTGGCTGCACACCTACAATCACCACCGCGGACACACCGCGCTGAAGGGCCAACCACCCGCCAGCCGCGTCCCCAACCTCACGGGTCAATACAACTAGGGCCTGTCCGGCGGGTCGTGCCGGAGACGCGGGGTCCGGCACGCCCTCCCCCGGAGGGGGTGCCCCCGGCGGCGTTGTCGTCGGTCGCCGACGTCCCCCGGCCTTCGGCCGGGAGGTGCCCCCACCGCGTCGACGGCCACACACCGGCCGGCCGCGTCACCGACCCGTCCGAACAGCACACCCAGGACGCGTTCGGGATACGGCCCCGGTGCGGGTCGGTGCCGGCCGTGAACCGATCGCCGCGGTGTCCCGGACCGCTTCTCAGCCGATCCGCCAGGGACGGAGCTTCTCGGGGTTCCGCACCGCCCAGATGCGCCTGATCCGGTCACCCGCGATCTCGAACGCGAACACGGTCGCGATGGTGCCGTCGTGCCGCGCCACCAGGCCGGGCAGGCCGTTGACCGTGTACTCCAGGAACGTCGTGCGGTCGCCCGACAGGCGGGCGATCTCGGCGTAGTGGCGTGCGATCCGCTCACCGCCCACGAGCGGGCGCGGGTGGGTGACGGCCAGGCCGCCGCCGTCGGCGGTCGCGGTGGCGTCGGGGTCGAGCAGGCCGATCAGGGCGTCGATGTCCTTGGTCTCCCACGCCGCTTTGAACCGCCTGACGACGGCGGCCTGCCCGGTGCCCGGGCCCGCCGGGCTCTGCGCGGTGCGGACGCGACGGCGGGCGGACGAGGCCAGCTGGCGGCACGCCGCCGGAGTGCGGCCCACGATCGCGGCGACCTCGCCGAAGGGATAGCGGAAGACGTCGTGCAGGACGAACGCGACGCGCTCGGCCGGGGTCATCGAATCGAGGACGACCAGGAAGGCCATCGTCACCGACTCGTCCAGGGTGACCCGATCGGCCGGGTCGACCCCGCCCGCGCCGGAGCGTCCGGTGATCCACTCCGAGGGTTCGGGCAGCGGTTCCGGGATCCAGTCGCCCACGTACGTCTCCCGCCTGGCCCGCGCCGAGCCGAGCAGGTTCAGACAGATGCGGCCGGCGACCGTCGTCAGCCAGGCGCCGGGCGACTCGACGGCCTGCCGCTCCCGCGCGGACATGGCGTACCAGCGGGCGTAGGTCTCCTGCACGACGTCCTCGGCGTCGGCCAGCGACCCGAGGAGCCGATAGCCGAGGTTGATCAGCCGGCGCCGCTCGCTCATGATCGCGCTGAGGTCCGGACCGCTCCGGTCGTCGCCTGGCTCGGCTCTGGTGGTCATGGTCCGGCCGTCTCCCTCGCTCGCTTCTGCGCCCCCTCCCATGACGACAGGACAGCGCACCGGAATGTGAGGCCGACGCACAGCCTCACATTCCGAAGGGCTGCGTTGTCGTACCGGTGAGGACGACGACAAGCTGGAGAGGGAACTTCGATGAACGACTTCCAGGCCATCGCGGACCGCGTCGAGATCGAGGCACTGCGCGGCGAGTTCACCGACGCGGTGATGATGCGCGACCGACCCCGTCTGGCGTCACTGTTCACACCGGACGGTGCCCTGCGCATGCCCGACATCCCCGTCGAACTGGTCGGCCGCGAGGAGATCCGTGCCGGGGGCGAGCGGCTGCAGAGCCAGTGGGACTTCTTCGTGCAGACCACACACCCCGGCACGATCCTGCTCGACGGCGACACCGCGACCGGCCGCGCCTACCTCCAGGAACTCGCGCGCACCCTCGACGGACGCCAGGGTCTGAACTACGCCGTCTACCACGACCGCTACCAGCGCACGGGGGAGGGCTGGAAGTTCGCCGAGCGGGTGTACGAGGTCAGGTACCTCGACACCTCCCCGCTGGCGGGCACGGCGCCCCACGCGGCGCGGGGCTCCGGGACCGGCCCGGCAGCCGCCACGGCCGACCCGGAAGACGTCACGGACACCCCGGCCCCAGCCGCGTCCTTCGCCGCCCCGGCGTCGGCCGAACGCCTGGAGCGGGTGGCCGCCGCGCTGCGCGCCAACGGCTTCGCCGCCGAGATCCTCGACGACGCCGCGGAAGCGCGCGCCCGCATCAAGGACCTGGTCCCCGAAGGCGCCGGCGTGCTCACCGGCGCCAGCGAGACCCTCCGACTGTCCGGCATCGACGAGGACATCAACACCGGCGGCCGGTACGACGCCATCAGGCCGCGCATCCGGGCCATCGACCGTGCCACCGGCGCCGACGAGATCCGAAGGCTGGCCGCCGGCCCCGAATTCGTCGTCAACAGCGTCGCCGCGGTCACCGAGACCGGCTCGCTCGTCCTCGCCTCGGGCAGCGGCAGCCAACTCCCCGCCAACGCGGGCGGCGCCGCCCACGCGGTCTGGATCGTCGGCGCGCAGAAGGTGGTGCCCGACCTGAGCACGGCCCTGCGCCGCGTCGAGGAGCACGCCCTCCCGATGGAGAACGCCCGCGCCCGGGCGGTGTACGGGATGCCCAGCGCCGTCAACCGCCTGCTCATCCTCAACGCGGAACCCCGCCCGGGACGCGGCACCGTACTGCTTCTCCGAGAAGCCATCGGACACTGACCCGGCCCAGGGCCCGTTCGGCCCTCGCCCGTGGGCGAGGGGGGACCTTCACCGTCCGGCCCCCGCGCGAGCGTCCCGGGCCACGGCCGATGATCACCTCCCGTGCGTCACGCGGGCTTCACGGCGCACAGGTGGGTCACGGAGCGCGCCCGCTCCCACATGCCGGGAATCTGCTCGATCGGGCGCTGCTGTTCGCCGTGCAGGGCGTTGAGCACCACCAGGCCGCCGGTCAGGGCCGGCACCGCCCACTGCGCGTAGGCCAGCTGCCGCCGCGCCTTGTGCAGGTCGACGGGGTGCTTCTGCGCCTTCTCGGCGTCCTGGGGGTCGGAGGAGGACGCCAGTTCGATCTTCTTGCCGAGGACGCGGGCGTAGGCGGTGGCGGCCAGGGCCGCTGCGGTGACGACCGTCTTGGCCGTGGTGGAGGCGGCCACGCCCTGCTGGGTGGCGACGCGATGGGCGTTCGCGGCGAGCAGCCCGCCCCCGCCGAACAGGTGCGCGCCGATCGCGGCGGCGTTGACCGGCACCCACTTCGCCCACCCCGACGAAGAGATCCGGTCCCTGGCCGCCTCCGTTCCACCTTCGTCCCCGGCCGCGCCGTTGAGGCCGATCGCGCCCATCAGCGAGCCTCCGAACCAGGCTGCCAGACCGAGATCGTGCAGGCTGCGGATGGCGGTGTTGCGTTCAGACATGGTGGTGCTCCTTCGGGGATGGTCGAAGGGGCCCGGCCGACGCGGACGGCGAGCCCCATCCCACCCTCGCCGGACTCCGTACGCCCCGCCACCACGGCAGGCCGGACGGGTGCACCCCACAGGACGACGACGCACGAACGGCCGGACGCCACGGAGGAAGCCGGGCACGCAGGATCCGGCAGCGTCCACCGGCACCGGCTCCCTGAGACCCGCTCGGCGTGCGTCTTTCGCCCCTCCGCCTCCCGCCGCACGACTTCGCCCCGGGGGAGACGGCCGCGTCGCAGGACGCGTGATGACATCCGTGGGCCGCGGCAGCGCGAAAATCGGGTGAGCGGTCGTCCGGTCACGGTATCGCGTGGCGGCGCCGCTCCCCGCGTCAGCCGGTGCCGGCGGCGGTCCCGTCGAGCGCGGCGAGGGCGGCGGCGGCCTCGACCTGGAGAGGGCTTCTCAGCGCGGCGAGGGCGTCGTGGGCGGTGCGCAGCGTCTCGCGGGCCTCCGGGCGCCCCAAGGCGGCGAGCACCTGACCCAGGTCGAGCCGGGCCTGCTCCGCCCAGGCCGCCATCTGCGCGGTGTCGAAGGCGGCGAGGGCCTGCCGCAGCGGTGCTTCGGCCTCGTGCCAACGTTCCAGGGCCGCCAGGTCGTTGCCGATCTGCTGCCGGGCGACCGCGAGGTACACCGTGATCACCTGGTCCGTCCGGCCGGGGACCCCCGCGCGGCAGATCCGCTCGCCGCGGCGGTGGATGTCCAGCGCCTCGGCCGCCCGGCCGGTCTCGCGCAGCAGGGTGCCCAGGCGGTTGAGGATCGACAGCTCGGCCAGCCGGCTCTGCGGTGACTTCTGCGAGGCGAGGCAGCGCGCTCCCTCGCGCAGGCGCTCCTGGGCCTCCTCCGTGCGGCCCAGCCGGTGGAGGGCGCCCGCCCCGTAGCCGAGTGCCCAGCCCTCCTGAAGCCCCTCCCCGCATTCGCGGGCCGCCGCGAGTGCGGCGTCAGCGCTCGTCAGGGCGGCCTGCGGGTCGTGGACACAGTGGTTGTAGGCCCAGGCGAGGTAGTTGAGGTGCACCGCCTCCTCCCGCCTGCTGCCCAGCAGACGAGCCGAGTCGGCCGAGCGCCGGAACACCTCCACCCACTGCTCCCAGTGCTGGTTGAGGTCGGAGAACCAGTGCATCGCCTCCGCCGTGTCCAGCACCTGCCGGTACCCGCCGGTCTCATGGGCCCGGCGCAGTGCGGCGAGCCACTGGGCCCGCTCGGCCTCCAGCCAGACCCGGGCCTCTTCCCGGCCCGTGGGCGCCCGGTCCGGGTCGGGGTCGTCCGACGGCGTGGCCCGTTCGTGGTCGACGTCGAAGTGCAGCGCGGCGACGGTGGCCCGGCGCAGCATCCAGGACGCGGTCCGGTCGAGGGCGGCGTCGAGGGCCCCGGGTTCGTCCTCGGCCTCGACCCGCTCGGCCGCGTACAGCCTGAGCAGGTCGTGGAAGCGGTACCGCTCGGCGACGGCATCGCTCTGGAGCAGTCCGGCGTCGGTCAGTTCCTCGGCGCAGGCGACCGCCTCGTCGTAGGACAGGCCGGCCAGGAGCGCCGCGGTCCGGGGGCTGAAGTCCGCTCCGGCGGCCAGCGCGGCGCGGCGCAGCACGCTCTGCGAGGGCGGCGGGAGCTGCCGGTACGAGAGCGCGAAGGCGGCCCGCACCCGCAGGCTTCCGGCCTGGAGGCCGTCCAGCCGCCGGCCCTCGGCGGCGAGACGGGCGACGAGCTTGCCGAGGTGTTCGTGCGGTCGGCTGAGGAGCCGCTGGCCGGCGATCCGGACGGCCAGCGGCAGGTGCCCGCACAGGTCGGCGAGGTCGCGTGCGGCCTGTGCCTCCGCCCGCACCCGGTCCGGGCCGATGATGCGGGCCAGCATTTCCACCGCCTCCTCGCGTCGCAGCAGGGCCAGATCGGTGCGGTGCACGGACTCCAGACCCGCCAGGGCGTGGCGGCTGGTGACGATGGTCAGGGACGGTCCGGTGCCCGGCAGCAGGGGGGCGACCCGGGATTCGTCGGCGGCGTTGTCCAGCAGCAGGAGCATGCGCCGTCCGCCGGCCAGGGAGCGCCACAGACCGGCACGGTCGTCGGTGCCGGCCGGTATCGCCGCGTCGGCGACCCCCATCGCGCCGAGCAGCCGGGCCAGCGCGTCCCGGGGGGTGGTCGGCTCGGGGTCCATGCCGTGCAGGTCCAGGGCGAACTGCCCGTCGGGGAAGTGCGGGGCGAGGCGGTGCGCGGCATGCACCGCGAACGCGGTCTTGCCCAGACCCGGCTGCCCGGCGACCACGGTGACCACCGGCCGGTCCGGATCGGCGTCCCGCACCAGGTCCAGCAGCCGGGCGAGGGCCGGGCCGCGGGCGGTGAAGTCCTGGATGTCACGCGGCAGCGCCAAGGTGCCGGGGCCGGCCGGGCCGGCGGCAGGCCCGGGGCGCGGTCTGCCGAGGGCGGCCGACTTCTCCAGACCCGCCGCCTCGTCGCCCTTCAGTCCCAGTGCTTCGGCCAGCGCCCGCACCGTACGGCGCTGCGGCCCCCGGGTGCGCCCGCGTTCCATGTCGGCCAGGGCCCTGACGCTCACCCCGGCCGCATGGGACAAGGCCTCCTGGCTCAGTCCGGCGCGGACCCGCAGAGCCCGCACCCGCTGCCCGAAGTCCCCCGTGGAAGGCGTGCCGTCACGCACCGTCGATGTCCCCTGCCGTCCGGCTCGTCCGGACGCGAGCCCCCGGCAGAAGTATCGCCGTCGGTACTTCTGCCGGGAGAACCGCCTGGGCCGTGGAGACCGGAAGTGATCGACTGAAGGCCGACACGGAACTCCCTGCCGGCTCTGCGCGGTCCGGGCACCCCGGCGCACGGACCCGTCCAGGAACGAGTCCGTGCAGGCCCGGGAACGGCGAGGACCATCCGTCGTCCCACGACCGCGGCACGCGTGCCGCAGCTCATCGAACGGGGATCTTTCACATGAACGACAGCCAGGAACACGTCGCCGGACCGTCCGGACGGAGCGTCCCGGCCGCCGGTGCCGGCAAGGGCGACTGACCACCGCGAAAAGCAAGCAGGACGACATCGGCCGACGGCACCGCGCCGCGGCCCCGAACCACCTCACGGGGGAACTCTCCATGAACACCCAGCGCCACCGCTCCACGCTGCTCGCCGTCACGGGCACGGCTCTCGCCCTGTCCCTCACCGCCTGCCAGAGCGACACGGACTCCACCTCGACTTCCGCGCCCACCACTTCGGCCACGGTGGCTTCGTTCCCGGCGACCGCCGGCAAGGGCGCCGGCACGTCCGGCGGGACGGGGACGACCGGCTCCGCGGGCTCGACCGGATCGAAGGGCTCCGCGGACCCCGCCGGCGCCTCCGCGGACACGACCGGTCCGACCGGCGAGCAGGCGGCCGCCTCCACTCCGGTCTGCACCGCACGGGACGTCCGCGTCACCGCCGCCACGCAGGACGGTCCGCCCTACACCCACATCGTCCTGACGGCGCGGAACACCACCCGGCACTCCTGCCGGCTGACGGGCTTCCCGCACGTCCAGTTCCTGGAGAGCCACAAGCAGGACGTCCCGTCCGTCGCCAAGAGCAAGCCGGCCGCGCCGGTCGTGCTCACGGCGGGGGCCCCGGCCTACGCCCTGGTGAAGCTGTCCGACGGCGGGGTCGACGAGGACAACGAACCCGTGTCGGCGTTCTCCGTCGTACTGGAGGGAGACTCCACGGTCATCGCCGTCACCGCGCCCGGCAGCGACGGCATCGCCGTCGACCCGGCGAAGGCCCTCACCGGCTACTGGACCCCCGAACTCCGCAACGGCGCGGACGACTTCTGAGCCCTGTGCCAGGTGACGACGGTCACCTCGGGCGAGTGTCCCGAGGGCCGAGCAGTTCTCGGGGCTGTGCCCGCGTCGTTCGCAGCGGCTGATACGGGTCTGACGTCGGCATCGTCGTCGCCGGTGCGGCCGGGCCACGGGGAGCGTCCGGGTCCGGTCAGGCTCGCGTGGGGGTGCGCAGGGTGAACAGGACGACGTCGTCGTCGTTGTCGGCCGGGCGGACTCGGCGCAGTAGCTGGTCGGTGAAGGCCGTGAGGGGGCGGTGAGCGAGGGCCGCGGCGTGCTGGCGCAGTCGGTCCAGGCCCTCGTCGAGGGAGCGGCCGTGGGCTTCGACGAGGCCGTCGGTGTAGAGCAGGAGGGTGGATCCGGGCGGGAGGAGGACGGTCGCGTCGGGTCGCGGCTGGTGTGTTCCGGTGCCCAGGAGGATGCCGTGGCCGTCGGTGAGGTAGGAGGCCAGGCCGTCGTGGGTGACCAGCAGCGGCGGCGGGTGGCCGGCGTTGGTCCAGGACAGGCGCCACCGCCCGTCGTCCGTCGTTTCCGTCCGGGCGAAGATCATGGTGGCCATGGTGACGTCGGTGATGTGCATGACCGCCTGGTCGAGCCGGTTGACGATCCCGCTGGGGGGTTCTTGCTGGGACCAGGCGTAGGCGCGGAGCATGTTGCGGAGCTGGGCCATGCCGGCCGCGGCGTCCAGGTCGTGTCCGACGACGTCTCCCACGGCGAGGGCGGTGGCGCCGTCGGAGAGCGGGAAGGCGTCGTACCAGTCGCCGCCGACCTGTGAGGCGTCGGGTGCGGGCAGATAACGGGCGGTCATCTGCAGGCCGGGCACCTGCGGGAGCTGGGGCAGCAGGTGGCGTTGCATGGTTTCGGCGACCGTGCGCTGGCGCTGGTAGAGGCGGGCGTTGTCCAGGGCGAGACCGGCGCGGCGGGCGATGTCTTCCAGCAGGGCGAGATCGGCAGGGGTGAACGGCTGCGACGTCTGGGAGCGGCCCAGGGTCACCGCCCCCAGGACCTTGCGGGTGCTTTGCAGGGGCGCGATGGCCGCGGAGTGGATGCCGGTGGCCTCGAACAGACGGCGTTGTTCGGCCGCGATGCCGGAATCCGGGGGCTGCTGGTAGGTCTGCGGGCCCGTGAGGGTGGAAGCCACCCCGCGCAGGGCCCGCGACAGAGGCATCGAGGAATGCTCGGGCACCGGCGGCATCGGGCCCTGGAGATCCTCGTGGTGCGTGACGGCCCCGTTCTCGGCGTGGGCCACGACGGTCCTCCACACCTCGTCGCGCTCACTGATCAGGTCGACGACCACCCAGTCCGCGAGCCGCGGCACCACCAGGGCCACGAGCCGTCGCACCGCCTCGTCGGCGTCCAGGGTGGAGGTCAGCTGGGCGGTCGTCTCGGCCAGCAGCGCCAGCCGCTCCAGCTCCGGCAGGGGCTGCGCCACCCGCTGCGACGGCGCACGGGACGGTTCGGCTTCGTCGACGGTGTGGAAAAGGACCAGCGTCACCCTCTCGTGGCCGCTGAGGCCGCTGAGGCCGCGCGGGTCGAGGGGAGTGGTCAGCCAGGAGACGGGCAGTCGGCCACCGTCGTCCCCCCGGGCGAACCACTCCCGGTCGGCCTGGGCCGCGTGACCCGCCAGGAACGCAAGCCGCATCGCGCACCGGGTCCTGGGCAGCGGCTGACCGTGCGCGTCACGGTGCAGCAGGTCGTGCGCGTCGTGACCGACAAGCTGCGCGGCGGGGCGGGCCAGCACACGCTCGGCGAGAGCGTTGACGGCGATGATGCAGCCCTGCTCGTCCACCGCGTAGGCGGCCGTCCCCAGAGCGGCCAGAACCACGGTGAGCGTGGCGTCCGTCGTCTCCGGGGAGCGCTCGGAGGCGATGTCCGTGGATTCTGGACCCGTCACTCGTTTCGCCTCCTGATCTGCTCGTCCCGCGCGGACGCCGTCCCGACAGACGGTACGCCCTGCGTGCCGTCTGTCGGGTGTGAGGGAGATCGCCGACCGGGAGACGCGTGCCGATCCGCCGACCCGGCAAGGCTGCCGGTGCGCTGGGCGGTCCGTCTCGCGGCCGCCGGCCTTCCGGACGCCGCCGCTCTGCGCGCCACGTCCGCCATGCCCATCCGGGAGGCTCTCGCGGCAATGGAGGGGCGTTCCCCGCGCCGGCCGGCTGGAGGGGCGCCCGCTTCACGGACATCGAGCACCTGGACCGACCGGTGGGAGCCGCTTACCCGGAGGGAGCATCCCTACGCACTGACGGCTTCCGCCCTGGGGACAGGGCGGAAGCCGTCAGTGCGTAGGTGGCGTATGCCTTACCGGTGCCTCACCGGCTCATGCGTGACGGTGCGCGTGCCGGTTGCCGACGACGAGACGGTAGACGGCGAGCAGGATGACGGAGCCGACGATGGCGGCTATCCAGGTGGAGAGGTCGAAGAACCCGTCGATGGAGTCGACGCCGAAGACGACCTTGCCGAGCCAACCACCGAGAAGCCCGCCGGCGATACCGATGAGCAGGGTGACGATGATGCCGCCGGGGTCCTTGCCCGGCATCAGGGCCTTGGCGATGGCGCCGGCGAGCAGGCCGATGATGATCCACGCAATGATGCCCACGATGTATCTCCGCTTCGTCGCATAAAGACTGTGTCAGCTCATCGTCTGCACCGGTCGCGCCCGAACAAACGTCTCCTTCTGGACATCGGCACCTGTCGGTGCCCGGTGCCCGGTGCCTGGTGCCCGGTCCGGGCTTGTTCCACGTCGCCGCGGGCTGCGGCGACGTGGAACAACACGGGAAAGCGAGGGCGCGCACCACCACCAAGTGGTTCGACCGCGACCGATGGACGGCAGCCGTCGACTGCAGCGGCTTCCGCCGCCGTGCGCCGCTGATCCGCGGCTCGGCGCGCGACGAGTACGCCTTGCCGGGCAGGGGACGGTCGGTGCGGTCGCCGTCCGCGGTCACGGCGAGCCGGTCGTGAGGGCCGGTGATGGCACGGGCGTCGATTTCACCACGTACGGCGCCGGGTGATGCGTCTTCGTC
Source organism: Streptomyces sp. NPDC017202 (assembly GCF_044331705.1). NCBI lineage: Bacteria > Bacillati > Actinomycetota > Actinomycetes > Kitasatosporales > Streptomycetaceae > Streptomyces > Streptomyces sp. NPDC017202. The sequence continues at coordinate 10,127 of NZ_JBIRNP010000037.1, forward strand.
GTTTCCGATCGCGCTGCGCATGCGGCGACGCGTGTGGTATCGCCGCACCATTTGCGGGAGTACATCAGGCCCAATAGGCTTGATATGCAGTATCCGGCGGGGGAGTTGGGGCGGGTGTTTTCTGCGGCTCCCTCCTGGCGCGTCTCATCTGGCCGAGGAGGATTCCCATGTCAACCGACCGGACAATCAATGTACGGTTCTACAACGAGTGGGGCGCCGATCTCCAAAACGTCGTCCTGAAGTTCAGTGCCTCCAAGAGCGGCGTCGAATCCGACACGTACAAGCTCGACTTGCTGAAGAACGGAGAGAGCGCCGGACCGTTCATCCGGCACTACCAGACCGGGATCGGCTCGGAGGAATTCGACTACTGGTACGTCGAGTTCGTCTCCGTGGGGCAGCCGAGCGGGAAATTCTGGTGCAAGAACAACTTCTCGTGCGTGCTGGACTCCGATGTCGACAACACCCGGGAGGCCCACTTCTGGGTCGGCGGCACCGAGAAGGAGGCGTACACGGGATTCCCGGAGTCCGGTGGCGGTTGGGAAGACGGATACAACGGGGTTCCGTCGAGCGACCCCAAGAGCAATGACACTTGCTACGTCAGTCTGGACGGCCCTGCCTGACCATCTGGTGAGGATCTCGGACTCGGTGACGGAACGCCCGGGCGAGATTCACAGAAGTCGCACTCACCGCCTGCACGTCGACTCCGTGCGGGCGGTGTTTGTGCGTCGTGCACGCGGCCGACCGCGGTATCCCGCGCCCCTGGCGGGTGTTCGCTTCACGGACATCGAACACCTCGAGTTCTCTCGGTGGAGGCCGTTCCCCGGACAGCCCGCGAACCGGGCCGGCCACCTGCCGTTCGATCTCCCTGACCGCCTCGTGCACCCGACTTGATCAGGCACAAGATGCCGGGTCCGGCATGGCAGGCCCTGCCTGGCGTGGTGGTCGTCAAGAGGAAGGAGACGGGCGTGCCGGAACGGCTGAACCAGGCCATGGAGCACATCGGGCGCCGTCTCGGCCAGGACATCGAGGTGGAGGAGCCGGCACGCATCGCGGCCACCTCGGAGCACCACCTGCGCCGGATGTTCTCCGCGCTCGCGGGCAAGCACGATTGCCGGCGCTCGCTGTGCGCGCCGTTCCGCCTCTGCACCGGCCGCCGCAGCCGCTCGGGCGCGGAAGGCTGAAAGCCCTCAGCTGTCGTACGGGACCCAGGCACGCCCGCCTGCGTCGTTCGTGCCGTACCAGTAGTGCGGCATTCCCTTGATGCCGGTGGTGTGGAACGGGCGGCCGTGGTCGTCGATGCGGATCGTGCCGGTGCGGCCCTGGCAGGACCAGTCGAGTTCGAGGTACCAGCGGGCGTCGTGGGCCCGGGTCGTCGCGTCGACCAGCAGCACCTCCGGGTCCTCGGCGGAGACGCGGTAGGGGAAGTGCACGGCGGGTACGGTCCGTTCGATGTCGGCGCCGTCCTTCGGGCGGGCGACGGGGCGGTCGGCGTCCAGGTCCACGGTGAAGCGGCGGGGCGTGAGGTCGCCGCCGCAGCCCTGGCCCATGGCGTACGCGCCACCGGCGGCCGGGTCGCCGCGGCCGACGATGCGGACGTGCAGCGCTTCGAGGACCACGGCCGTGGAGGACAGCCCCTGCACCGAGATCCGCACCGTCGTATGCCGCCCGTGCACCGCGCCCTGCGTCGCCGCCCACACCTCGGCGTCCTGTTCCACCGGCGGCGGAGGCACCTGTGCGGGCGGCTTGTCGATGACGTAGTCGTGGTCGCAGCCCTTGTCCCAGACCAGGGAGTCCGTGCTCCAGGCGAGGGGCAGGCCGGTGACCGGCTTCGCGGCCGAGGTGGGACCGCTGCCCGTGGCGGACGGGGCGGGGGTTCTCTGCCCGGGGCCGGGCGACGTGGAGCTGCGGGAAGGGGAGGAGGAGGGGGAGCCGGTGGCCGCAGGTTTCGCCGAACGGCGGGGCGCGCCGGGGGCGTTCGTCCGCGGGCCCGCGAGGCGGGAGGCGTCCGCCTCGGAGGAGCGTTCGTCCGGCAGGGCGGACGTGCTCAGCGGAGTGGCGAGCAGCGCGCAGGCGACGGCGGTGGACGCCAGGACCCGTCGGCGGCGGTACCAGGGACGGGGAGCGGGGGAGGGGACGGTCTCGTCCGGGTCGGGACGGTCTCCGGGCCGCTCCGCGGAGCGGCTCTTCTCGACGAGCGTCCCGCCCGCGTCCGGCGCCGGCGCCGGTGCCGGAATCACGGCCTCCGCCGAGTCGGCCGTACGCACCCGCTGCCGAGCCGCCACCGCCGACAACCACAGCCGGTGCAGCTCGAGCCGCTCCGTCGGTGTCGCCTCGCAGAAGGCCGCGAGCCGCTCCACCGGCGCGAAGTCCTGCGGCACCGCCTCGCCCGTGCAGTACCGGTGCAGGGTGGAGGTGTTCATGTCGACGCGGCGGGCCAACGAGCCGTAGCTCCGGTCCGTGCGGTCCTTCAGCCTGCGCAGCAGCGCCGCGAACTCCTCGACCTCGTCCCGCATCGACACCGTCCCTCCGCCGCCCGTCCGTGATCCCGTATCCCAGGCACTCATGTCCCTGCACGTCAGATGGGCTGGGATGGTTCCACCGTCGCCAAAGGGGCGACAGCCGTTGTGCCGGGCTCCGGTGATCGCCGATGCTCTTGGTGTCGCACCGACCACGGCCACAGGGACCGACCGGTGCCGGACGACGTCCGGCACACATGCACCAACGATCGCCTTTGTGGCCACCACGCTTGACACGTCGTCACACACTCACGACGCGGTTGCCGTACTCGTCGCTCTGCGCCTGGGTACCGGGACACCTCTGTGCCCGGATGCCCAGGGCGCGGCGTTCGGCACGCCGCGGCGCCCGCCGTCACACGACGCTCCCCGGGGCGAAGACACCGGCCGCTCCTGTCCGGTCGGACAGTCGGCCCGTCCTGTCCTCGAATCGGACGCGGACGAGATGGCGACAAGCCGGCAGGCGCCTTCAGTACGCAAACCGGCACCGGCCGGGAGCAACCACCTGCCGGAAGCAACCCCATACGGACCAGAGAAGGAAGACGCACATGAACAGGAAGTTCCCCGCACACCGTCGTCCGGGCCGCCGCGCGGCCTTCGCCGCCGGCCTCGTCCTGGCTGTCGGACTCGGTGTGTCGACACAGGTCTCGGCGCAGGCGTCCGTCCCCGCCCCGGCGCGGGCGTCCACCGCCGCACCGCAGCCGGTCAGCGGCACGTTCGGCCAGGCGGTGACCCGGGTCGCCGACTTCTACGGCGCGTACGTCGACGCGAAGGGCGACTACACGGACCCGGACGTCACGCTGGCCACGGCGCTCCGCAAGCACTACCTGACGCCCGACTTCGCCGAGCGGCTGGCGGCCTGGGAGAACAAGAACGGGGCGGACGGCGTCCTGCGTGCCCAGAACGTCCCGGCGCGGTGGACGGTGACCGACAACGGCACCGTGGGCAACGGTCATGAGGTCATCGTCACCCTGACCTTCGGCAGCGGGGAGACGACGCAGAAGACCAGGCTTTTCGTGCTGGTGGAGCGGTACGACCACATCGTCGACATCGGCACCACGAGCGCCCGCTGACGACAAAGCCGCTGCGCCTGTCCTGCCCCGGCCGGGGCAGGACAGGCGCAGCGGCAGGTCGACGGGCACCCTCCGAGGCGCCGGGTTTCGTCCCTGCCCTCGACCGCAGGGGACCTGTCCCCAGCGGCGCCCTCTGCCGAAAGTCCGGGCAGCCGACCGTTGCCCACCGAGCACCCACCGCCCGCTCGGACGCGGCGTGGTGTGGCGCGTCGTGGTGCGGCGTGATCGACTCCGGCCACGGCGGTACGAGCCACGCGCACCGGCTCGGCCGGCGTCCGGAGCGGCACGGGGCGGCGGCCCCGCCACCCGCGGCCGGCTGGGCTGTTTGCAGCAACAGGAGGCGGCGTCGGCATCCGCGGTCGGTGAGGCTTGACCCGCACTGCCGTCGCCCACCTTCAGGAGCCTCGATGCCTCTGCGTCCCGCACGGCCCCTTCGTGCCGTCCCACGACCACGTCGGGGGTCCGTGTTCGTCATCGTGGCCGCCTCTTTGGCGGTGCTGGTACCGGCCACCGCGGGCACCGCCGCCGGCACCGCTGCCGGGCCGGCGGACGACCGTACGCTGCAGCGTCAGATCGACCGGTTCGTGAGGGAACCGGGTGGTCCGCCCGGAATCATCGCCGTGCTGCGCGACGGCCGGCGGACCCGCGTGCTGCGGGCCGGCGTCGCCGACCTGGCAACGGGCCGCCCGCCGCAGGTGAAGGACCACATGCGGATCGCGAGTACGGCCAAGGCCTTCAGCGGAGCGGTGGCCCTGTCCCTCGTCGACCGCGGCGCACTGGGGCTGGACGACACCTTGCGCGAGCGCCTCCCGCAGCTTCCGGACGCCTGGGGCCAGGTGACGCTGCGGCAACTGCTGAACCACACCAGCGGCCTGCCGGACTACTCGCAGGACCCCGAGTTCACCGCGGTGCTCGCGGCCGACCCGCGTCACCACTTCGACTCCCGCCACCTGCTCGACCACGTGGCCGACGAGCCCCTGCGATTCAGCCCGGGCAGCCGGTACCAGTACTCCAACTCCGACAACATCGCCGTCGCCCTGATGGCGGAAGCGGTCACCGGGGCCCCGTACGAACAACTCCTGCGGCGACTGACCTACAGGCCGCTGGAACTGCGCGACACCAGCCTCCCGCAGGGCTACCGCATGCCCGAGCCCTTCCTGCACGGGTACGACGTGAGCGACCCCGCGTCCCCGGAGGACGTCAGCGAGCTTGTCAGCGCCTCCGGGGCATGGGCATCCGGGGGCATCGTCTCCACTCCGCTCGACATGACCCGTTTCATCCGCGGCTACGCCTCGGGCGCGCTCTACGGCAAGGGCGTCGTGCGGGAGCAGCGCCGGTGGATCGCGGGTGCGTCCGAACCCGCCGGTCCAGGACGCAACACCGCGGGACTGGGCATCTTCCGCTACACGACACGGTGCGGCGTCGTGCTGGGCCACACCGGCAACTTCCCGGGCTACACGCAGCTGGTGGCCGCCACTCCCGACGGCCGGCGCTCGCTGACGTTCTCGCTCACGAGCCAGATCAACGGTGCCAAGGAGCCCGCGCGGCTCGAGCGGCTGCGCACCATCCAGGAGGACTTCGTCTGCGCGCTGCTGCGCGACGGGCGGTGAGCACGCGGTGCGTCACCCCTGACTGTCCTCCATGGGCGCGGTCGGCGAGGACAGGGGTGCCCTGACGCTCCCAGCCTGCGGTCGCCCGAGCGGAACCAGGCCGGCCGCCCCGAGCCGGGCGGCCGCGACGCCCTCCGCCCGTGCGGGGTCCGCCGGCGGCCCGGGCGGAGATCTGCCGGGTTCACGAACGGGAGGGCCGGGCATCCGGATGCCGAAGGGGAGGGTGGTGTCATGTATCTGGCACGTGGATCCGTCGGTGATCCCGGCGACTGGCTCTGGGCGCTGGCCGCACTCGCGCTGTACGCACTGATCAGTTACGGACTGGAGTACCGCACGCGGGTCCGGCGCGGCTCGCGGCATCCGGGCCGCGACGCCCTGCACGACCTCAAGGACCGCGAGGAGCCGCAGCGGCCGCGCCACCGCGTCGTGAGCCGTCTGATCATGCTCGGCGGAGGCGTGCTCACCGGTCTCGTCGCGTATCTGACCTCCGGCGGCGTACGCGTCGCGGCCGTGGCCCTCACCGCCGCGGTCGCGGTGGCCCTCTGGGCGTACTACGACCACCGCACCGAGACGGCGTCCGCCGGCGGGTGAGGCGCGCGCCGGCGCCTGCCGCCGCCGACGCGCCGCTCCCGCGGGCCCTCCCGCTGCCGCGCCACACGCCCTCATGCCGGAAGCGCCGTGCCGCGGACGGCAAGGCCACGGCGACCCGCGCCGGGACGTTCGAGCTCGACGACGCCTTCGCGACCGTGGTGCACGAGTGCACCGGCGCCAGGACCTGGGAGTACGACCCGGGCGCAGGACCGTGGTCCCAGAAGGTGGTTGTCTCCGTCGACGACTGCCGCTTGGACCCGTGGGACGTACTCGGGACTTTCGAGCACCCGAAACTGTTCGTCCACATCGGCGACCCCGGCAGCTGGGACCTCTACATCCTGCTACATCCTGCAAAGCAGCCAGACTCCACCTTCCGGACGGGGAAGTGGCCAACGGTCACGTCGACACCGCCAACTCCGGGCTCCGGAGCCGCTGCTGCTTCTCGGTTCTGGCACAGATCTTGGCGACGGGGTGCGTCCGGAGCGTGATTCCGGACCTTCTCGGAGGGGGGCGGTCAGGTGGTCCGGAGTCGGAAGTGCAGCAGGTCGGTGGCATCAGCAGGGGCTGGTCCGCCGTCCGGATCGGTGACCGCGGTCACGGCCAGGCCGGCGGTCGTGGCCAACTCCTCGAACCGGTCGCGGGTGTACCAGTGCGTGATCCACGGGCGCTCTTCGACCGTGCTGTCCGAGCCGTGGTGCCGTTCGTAGCGTAGGAGCGTCGTCTGGGTGCGGGCGCTCTCGTCGCGTTGCTCGGCGACGACGGACACCCGGAGCTGGGCGCCGTCGGGTGCGGCGGCCGTGCGCACCCTGCCGATCTGTTCGGCCGGGGTCGGTGCGGGGGTGAACAGGGGCACCAGGGCGGTGCCGCCCTCTGCCAGGTGGGCGCGGATGCCGCGCAGGGCGGCGAGCGCCGTGGCGTCGTCGGGGAGCAGGGTGAAGGTCGGCCCGGCGAGGAAGACCGCCCGGTAGCGGCGGGGCAGGTTCAACGCCTCCATGCGCTGGTGGAACACGGTGGCACGGATGTCCTGTTCGTCTGCCCGGCGTCGGAGCCGCTCCAGCATGTCGGCGGAGGAGTCGACGCCGTCGACGTCCAGGCCGCGTCGGCGCAGTTCGAGCAGGGGCTCACCGTCTCCGCACCCCAGCTCCAGTGCCGGCATTCCGGCTTGCAGAATGAAGGCCGCGTAGGGTTCGGGGCCTTGGGGGAAGGACTTCAGCGGTCCGTAGAGCTCCGCGACGATGCCGGTGTAGAAGTCAGCTGGGTCCACGCGCGTCACCCTACGCAGCCCCGTCCGTACGTTCACTCGAATATGGGGGTGGGCCGCTGCGGCAGGATCATCCTACGAGGCAGTTCGCATCCCGCTCGTCCGTAGAGTTGCCTCTTGATCTTTTTTGATGCGGTTCACGGCGGCTTCGCTGCCGTCGGAGCTCCAGTGCTGGGTGAGCCGGCCGTCACGGAGTCGAGGTCCCGGAGCAGGTGAAGTGCGAAGCCGGCGTCACCGGGGACCGCATGCCGAGCCACTGCTCGGCGTCCCAGGCCTCGAACCGCTCCACCTCGGTGAACCCCAGCTTCGCCGCGAGACGCATCGAGGCGACGTTGGCGGTCTGGGTGGTGAGCACCACCGGCTCGCCGGGAAGCGCGCCGGCGAGCCAGCCGAGAGCCGCCGCGCACGCCTCGGCGGCATACCCGAACCCCCAGGCCCGCGGCAGGAACAGGTAGCCGAGATCGGTCTTCCCCGCGGCAGCCGGGCGACGGTGCCCCGTTGCCCTCCTGAGCAGGATCTGGCCGATCATCGCCTCGTCGAGATCGACGACGAAACTCCCGGGCCACCGCTCGGGCACCTCGGGCATCTCCCGCTCGAGTTCGTCACGCGGGCGGGGGCCACCGAGGTAGGTGTGCACCTCCGGGGAGGCGAGCAGCTCGATGAACGCCGCACGGTCCCGGGCCTCGGACTCACGGAGCACGAGCCTCTCGGTCCTGATCGGCCCAGGCGGCCAGGCCACGGGTCCCAGATCTTCCATCCGCGCACGCTAACAGGGAGTCGAACCAGCCGAACGGGAAACGCCTGGAGCGTGTCCTACGTGCTGAGGCGGGCGAGCCGATCGTAGGCGCGGGCGTCGGGGCGGGCGTTCGTGCACCGGTGACTTCGCCGTGCACGTAGGCTCTGGGCGCGCGCGGCCGACCGGGGGCGCGCCGGGCCTGTGCCCGAGGAACCCGAGGAGCTGGACGAAGGGAGCGCCCCGTTGTGACGGATGCTCACGAGGAAGAAGTCCTGGCCCGGATAGCCAAGGGGCTCGTGTACACCGAGTCGGAAGCGGCCTTTCAGGCCTCCCGGCGGCGCACAGAGCAGATCTTCGAGTACAACCACACACCACCGGGTGAAACGGAGAAGCGTCGTTCGCTGCTCGTCGCGATCTTCGGCTCGGTCGGTGAACGCACAGTGCTGCTGCCGCCGTTCCACGCGGGGTTCGGCAGCAACGTCCACATCGGCGACGACTTCTTCGGGAACGTGAACCTGACGTTCGTCGACGACGTGGACATCCGCATCGGCAACGATGTCATGATCGCTCCCAGCGTGACACTGACCACGACGGGACACCCGGTGCATCCCTCGCGACGCGCTGACTTCGGGCGGTTCTCCGAGCCGATCGTGATCGAGGACAAGGTGTGGATCGGCAGCAACGCGGTGGTGCTGCCCGGCGTCCGTATCGGCTACGGGTCGGTCATCGGCGCCGGCAGCGTCGTCAGCCGCGACATTCCCCCGATGACCGTCGCGCTCGGAACACCTTGCCGGGTGGTCCGCTCCATCACGGACGAGGACCTCACCACCCGTGCTGCCGGACACGAGAGGGTTGCGTTCGGCCCAGCGGGTGGACCAGGAGGGGACGCCCGCGAAACGGAGTCCGGCGAGCTGGACGGTGGCGGTCTTCGCGTGGCGGGTGGCGATACCGCGCCGCTGCTCGAGGGCCGTCGTGCGTCAGAACGTGCACAGGCCGGCACAGCCCCAAAGCCACAGCCTTGAGGAGACGTCACTCGTCGGCGTTACCCGCCATGTCCGGCACCCCGAAGGGGCCGGCGCCCTCGGGGAACGAACCGACCGGCGTCGCGGTGCCGAGGTTCGCCAGATCGGCCAGGCCGGTGCGGTACTCCTCACCCCAGGGGAACTCCCGGCCGTCGTCGCCCCGCGCGGCGCGCTCCCACTCGTTCTCCGTGGGCAACCGCACACCGAGGCCGAGCCGTTCCCCGAGCCACCGGCAGTAGGCCCGCGAGGCGGCCGGCCCGGCCGTTCCGGGCGGGTGCCGCCCATCGGGAGACCCCTCGTGATGTCTCATGCGGGTGGATCCCGGAGCCCCCCCCGTAGGGGATGGGGAAGGGCGAGAGCTCAGACTTCCCGGAAAGAGGCGCGACGCGGGACCTGCTCACCGGCCGCCCGGCACCGTCCAGGAGAGCGCCCCGGTCACGGCTGCCTCGTGCGGCCGGCTGAGGCTTGCCGGGTGTCCGCGCCGGAGCTGACGTGCCGCTGGGTCTCCTGGGGGCCGTGCCAGTCCAGGCACATCACGGTGGCATCATCGGCGAGACGGCCGCCGGCGGCGTCCCGGACTGCGGACGTCAGCGTCATCGAGGCCTCCCGCGGGTGCAGGCCCCGGGTGCGCTCCAGCAGGGCGTACAGGTCGACCTTCTCCCCGTGGCGTTCGAGCATGCCGTCGGTGAACATGAGCAGACGGTCACCGTGGCGCAGATCGAGGTCCTGGACGCGGTAGGTGTAGGGCGCGGACATGGACAGCCCGAAGGGATGGTCCACCTCGCAGGTGATCTCCTCCGCGGTTCCGTCGCGCACGCGCAGGGGCCAGGGGTGACCGGCGTTGACGAGCTGCGTCTGCCCGGTGCGGAGGTTGATGCGCAGCAGCTGCCCGGTGGCGTGACCCCGGCCGTGGTCGGCCAGCGCCTGGTCGGCCAGGTGGGCCTGGTCGGCCAGGCCGGCTCCCGCGCGGCGGGCCCCGCGCAGGGCGCTCACCAGGACCGTGGCGGCCAGGGCGGCGTCGATGTCGTGGCCCATGGGGTCGGTCACCGAGACATGGAGGGTGTCGCGGTCCAGGCTGTAGTCGAACGTGTCGCCGCTGAGGCCCTCGGAGGGCTCCAGGTTTCCGCACAGGGTGAACTGCGCCGCCTCGCACGACAGGGCCGGGGGCAGTAGCTGGTACTGGATTTCCGCTGCCAGGGTGGGGGGCCTGGAGCGTTTGCCCCAGGTATAGAGGTCGGTGAAGCGCCCGTTGGCGATCACGACGTAGGCCAGAGCGTGGGCGGCTTCCCCGACCGCATGCAGGACGTCCTCGCCGGGGGCGGTCGGCAGGAGCAGTTCCAGCAGCCCGATCGCGTCCCCCCGGTTGGTGACCGGCGCAATCACCTGGTGTCCCTGACCGGTCGCCTCCTGATGCATCCGCTGGGTACGGATCACCTCCTCGTAGACACTGCCGAACAAGGGGATCCGCTCCACCTCCCGCCCACCCTCCGCAGGGGCGGTGGACAGTCGCGCCACCGCCTTCCCTGTCAGGTCCACGATGAGGAAAGAGACCTTCGTCGCCTCGAAACGCCGCCGCAGGTCCTCCGCGACCACGTCCACCGCATCCACCGGCGCCGCCGTCTCCGCCGCCGTAAGCAACCGGGAAAGTCCACTCTGCCCACCACTCACGACCGCAGTCCCTTTCACCCGCCTCGCCCACCAGCCTGAGAATGACCACGATGAGCGCCAGCCCAAGGAATTCATAATAAGTGAATATTGCCAGTTTATGGGGTTATGTAAGTTATTTTGCGTCCCGACGTCCACCCGCGGACGCACCTGTCATGACTGCTCTGGATGAATGAGTCCAAGGGCTTGTGGCCATAGGCCGCCGGCGGGCGGTGGCACATGCCGCTGCCACCGCCCGCCCAGCGTGTGCAAGCGTGCCGGTCGTTCTGGCGGTCGGCGGAAACCACGTGACGCGTACCGAGCAACTCGAAGGACGTCTCGGTCGGGGAGCTTTCCCGGCGGACCGGCGGACCGGCGGACCGGCTTGCCGGTGAGGGCCATCCGGTTCTAAAACGTGTCCCTCAAGTGCGTCCTCACTGGGCTGAGCCCGCGAACGTTGACTGGACTGAGTCCGCGAAAGTTCGCCAGGCTGATCACGACGTTGTGGTGTGAGGGTGCCGATCCGGCCCGCAAGGGGCGGCCCTGGGGGTTACCGCTGGAGGGCCGAGTCCTGTCGGTCGCCGTACGGGCATCGTCGGCAGGGCCGCAGTCATCGCGGACGGCGGCTGTCGGGTTCGGCATGGTCGCTCCCCGCGCTCGTCAGGATCGCGTTCGCGACAACGCCGAAGAGGCGATCGGCGCGTGGGGCGAGTGAGGGTTGATCGCCGAGCCACGCGAGTGCCGCTATCAGCGCGAACAGATCGGTGCCGTCGATGTCGGTCCGCGCCGTGCCCGCGGCCTGGGCGCGGGTGAGGAGCCGCGCACCGGCCGTGCGCAGGGTGACGCACGAGGCGTGGAGTGCGGACTCGGTGTCCTCGATGGCGGCTGCCATCAGCACGGTCACGCCCCGGTACTCGGTCGTCCACGCGACGCAGTCGCGCAGCCACGAAACGAGAGCGTCCTCGGGCGAGTTCGACGTCTCGAGCTCGGCCGCCCTCGTCGTCAGCTCGTCGAAGCTCGTGCGGAGCAGTGCCTCGAGCAGTGCCTCGCGCGTGGGGTAGTGACGCAGCAGGGTCGCGAGCCCTACGTCGGCTCTGCGCGCGATGTCGCGCAGTGACACGTCGACACCTTGCTCGGCGATGGCGGTGCCCGCTACGGCGAGCAGGTGGTCGCGGTTCTTCCTGGCGTCGGCCCGCATCTGTCCCCTTGACTGTCCGGATCAGTGGTCCATATATTCGGATCAGTGGTCCGTTTATGTGGAGCGCTGATCCGAATAAGCCTATCCCGCGGCGCGAGCAGGAGAGAACGATGCCGACACACACGATGAGGGCGGTCCGGCTCCATGAGCACGGCGGCCCAGAGGTGCTGCGCTACGACGAGGTGCCGATTCCCGAGCCGGGGCCGGGTGAGGTGCTCGTGCGTGTCCACGCGGTCGGCGTCAATCCCCCGGACCGGTACCTGCGCGGCGGGCTGACCAGCATGCCGGGGGAGAAGTCCACGGTCAGCCTGCCCGTGATTCCGGGGACGGACGTGTCGGGCGTGGTCGAGGCCGTTGCCGCGGACGTGGACGGCCTCGCCGTAGGCGACGAAGTCTTCGGTCTTCTGCGTTTTCCCGGCTTCCGCGGCAGCGCATACGCCCAGTACGTGGCCGCGCCCGCGTCGGACCTCGCGCGCAAGCCGGCCGGCATCGACCATGTGCACGCCGCCGGGGCGCCCATGGCCGGCCTCACCGCGTGGCAGTTCCTGATCGAGGTCGGACACGATCATCCCTCGCCCTTCCAGGAGGCGAGGCATCGCCCGGTGCCGCTCGGCGCCGACACCACGGTGCTCGTCAACGGCGCCGCGGGCGGCGTGGGGCACTTCGCGCTGCAGCTGGCGAAGTGGAAGGGCGCGCGTGTCGTCGCGGTGGCGTCCGGCGCGCACGAACCGTTCCTGCGCGGGCTCGGCGCCGACCGGTTCATCGACCACACCGCGAGCCGTCCCGAGGAACTCGTGCGCGACGTCGACCTCGTTGTCGACACCGTCGGCGGCCCCGGCAGCAAACGCCTCCTGCGCACGCTCAAGGCCGGCGGCGCCCAATTCCCTGTCCTCCCCGGGGACTTCGACGAGGATGAGACCGCGAAACTGGGCGTCACGGTCTCCAGCGCCCAGGTCCGCTCGAACGGCGCGCAACTCGCCGAACTGGGACGCCTGCTCGACGCCGGCACGGTCCGCGTCGCGATCGACAGCACGTACGCGCTGGCGGACGCCCGAGCAGCACACGAACGCGCCGCCCGAGGACACGCCCAAGGCAAGATCGTCCTCACTGCCGACTGAAGACCCTGGCAAAGCCGTCGGGCCTTGCCGGTCCCGACGGCGTCATCCTGTCCTCACCGTCGGACGCCCGCGGGCAACCAGGGCGCCCGGCAGTCGGCCGACGGGGCCTCGGCCCCGGTGCCCGCGGCCCATCGCGCGGGACAGCCAGGCCGGGGCGCCGGGTGGGCCGCGCGCGCCGCGACGGGGCGTCCCGTGAACGGGCGGGGGAGTTCACGCGTTCCGGGGAAGGGCTCAGCCGCCGACGTGGATGCCGGGGCGGCGGTCGGGGGCGGGTTCGTGACTGCGGATGATTTCGCGGGTGACGGGTGCGGTGTCGCCGCGGCCCAGGAGGAAGTAGCGGAACATGTGCACCAGGGGGCTGCCTTCGGCCCAGGCGAAGTAGCAGTGGGGGAGTACGCCGGTGGCGTCGCGCAGGGCGAGAAGGACGGCGGCGATGGCGTTCGGTGCGGCCGGGGCCTGGGCGCGCAGGACGCGGTGGCCGTCGACTTCGGCACCGTGGACGGTGAGGGTGTCGCTGAAGTCGGAGGGGTCGACGACGTCGATCTCCAGGAAGAGTACGTCGGCCGGGCCGGGGACCGGGTTGGTGCCGCGCTGTTCGCGTTCCTTGGCCCTGTACTCGGCGGCATCGCCGGCCTCGCGGCGGTTGGCGATGATGTTGATGGACTGATCGTGGGCGAGGGTGTCGGTGATGAACCGGCGGGCGGCTTCGTCGAAGACGATGCGGTCGGCGCGCAGTTCGGTGGTGCGTGAGATCCGGGAGACCAGCGACACGGTGATGATGCCGAGGATGAAGAAACCGGAGATGGCTATGCCGTCGGGCTTGTCGACGATGTTGGCCACGAGGGCGTAGAACAGCACCGCGGTGAGCAGCGCGAAGCCGGCGGTGGCCGCGCGCCGGCGGCCGCGTGCGACGGAGACGGTGACGGCGAAGGCACCGGAGACCATCATCGCGAGGATTCCGGTGGCGTAGGCGCCGGCCTGGGCGTCGACGTCGGCGTCGAAGGCGATGGTGATCAGGATGCACAGGGCGGTGTAGACGAGGACGACCGGGCGCACCGCGCGTCCCCACTCGGGGGCCATGCCGTAGGCGGGCAGGTAGCGGGGAACGATGTTGATCAGCCCGGCCATGGCGGAGGCTCCGGCGAACCACAGGATCAGGATGGTGCTGATGTCGTACAGGGTGCCGAACGCTTCGCCGACGTGTTCGTGCGCCAGCCAGGCCAGCGCCCGGCCGTTGGCCGCGCCGCCGGGCTCGAACTCCTTCTCCGGGATGAGGACGGTGGTCACGAAGCTGGCGGACAGCAGGTAGACGCTCATGATCACGCCGGCCGTGGTCAGCAGTCGGCGGGTGTTGCGGATCCGGGAGCGCAGCCGCTGCTCGGCGTCGGCGCCCCCGGCGGCCACGAGCGGCATCATGCTCACACCGGTCTCGAAACCTGACAGGCCCAGCACCAGCAGAGGGAAGGCCAGCAGCGCGGGTCCGGCGAGATCACCGAAGCCGCCTCCGCCGTCGGCGAGTGCGTCCGTCCAGGCCGACAGCGCGCCGTCCGTCGTGAACACCTGCACCAGGCCGACGGCTATGACAAGTGCGTTGAGCGCCAAGAACACGGCTACCAGCGGGATGGCCACCTTGACCGCCTCGCTGAACCCCAGGAGGAAAACCCCTCCGAGTACCACCAGCAGCGCCACGGTCAGGGCCACCTCGTGGCCGTGGAGTGCGGCGGGGAAGAAGGGGTTCTCCACCACGTGTACCGAGGCGTCCGCCGTGGACAGGGTGATCGTGATGATCCACGAGGTGGCCACGAAGCCGAGCAGGACCAGCACGAACAGCTTGCCCCACCAGAACGGCAGCAGATCCTCCAGCATCGCCACCGACCCCGCCCCGTGCGGGCTCTCCTTGGCCACCCTCCGGTACATCGGCAGCATCCCCAGCAACGTCAACGCCACGATCAGCAGCGTCGCCAGCGGCGAAACAGCCCCGGCCGCAACCGCGGCGATCGCCGGCACGTAGGCCAGACTGGAGAAGTAGTCGACCCCGGTCAGGCACATCACCTTCCACCAGGCGTGCGCCGTGCCGTGACTCTCCCCGGCCGCCGGTCCCACCGGCTGCACCTGGTGCCGCAGCAGCCATTGCGCCGCCCTGCCGGTCGGCTGTACCCGCAGCGCCGGGCTGTCGACCGTCTCCGGCATGATCGGCCGGTCAGTGTCCTTCATGTCTACAAGTCCTTACCTACCGTGGGGAACGGCCGCGGCAGCCGTCGGCCTCACCGCGCCGCAACGATCACCGAGTATGCGGCTTCCCGATTCCGCCCCCAGTACCAGGGGCGCCGCGGTATCGGCTGTCCTACGAGTCGGTGGGTGACGGCGGCCGATGGCGCGGTCACTGGTGGAGCGAGGGACCCAGGCTGACCGTGACGGGCGCGCGGCTCGGCCGGATGACGATCGCCACCAGCCGCGGCGCCGCAACCGTTCCCGCGTGGGTGTTCACGCTGGAGGGCTACGACACCCCGCTCAAGCGGGTCGCCGTCACCCCGTCACCGCTTCCCGAGCCGCCGATCGGGCAAGCGCGGCAGGACTCCGACGGCGGCCTCATGAGTGTCGTCCGGCCGGCCGCCGTGCCGGCGGACAGCCGGTCCATCACGGTGAAGGCCACTCGTGGAGCCTGCGACGACGGCCCCGTCGTCAAGGCACTGGAGACCGGCGGAAGCGTCGTTGTCCATGCCTCCGTCGTGGGGGGAGCGCAGCGGTCCCTGCAGCGCCGGGACGATCGAGCGGAGCGGGGAAGTGGTGCTGCGGCGGTCACCGGGTGACCGTCTTCTGCTCGACGCGTTCACCGGCCGGCCAGTGCCGTACGGAGACCCCGACGGACCGTCGCCGACCTGGACCTGACGCTGTGGGTCACTCACAGGGAAAGGACGCCCGCGACCGGCTGCGGGGTTCCTGGGCCTCGGGGAGGAGCCGAGCCGGATCGCTGTCCCCGTCCGACGCGAGACGTGCCGCCGTGCCTACGCCGCGTCCCCGAGGAAGGCCTCCTCGTCCCCGAGGAAGGCCTCCTCGTCCATCATCGCGGCGCCGAACCCGCCCAGGACCTCGTCGATGCTCAGCTCGGTGGCACCGGCCGGGGCCGTGGGTGTCCGGCCGTCGGTTATCCGCACCACCAGGCCCAGCTTCTTCACCTTCGCGTTCTCGGCCAGCTCGGCGAGGTCGACGGAGACCTCGGTCAGCTCGCCGTTCTTGAGCGCGAAGTCAGCCGTGGCCTTGGCGTCGGGGACGTCCTCGAGGTCCTTGTCCGTGGGCAGTTCCATACCCGGCGGCAGGCTCTTCGCGAGCGGACGGATCTCGCCGAGGAACTCCGTGACCAGCGTGCGGAACGGAGCAGTGGCGGTGATGTGCTCGGAACCGTCCTCGTCGCCCGCCGTCTTGAAGTCGACCTCGCGGGCGACGGTCTTGCGCAGCGCCTCCAGCAGGTGCTTCTGCGTCCCGGCGTCGAGGGTGGGCTCCGGCGCCGGCATCGCACCGGGCTCCGCCCCCAGCTCGGCGGTGGTCTTCTCCATCTCCTTGGTGTCGATCTTCACCCACTCACCCTCAAGTACCTTCTTGAGCCCGCTCGCCTCCGGGGGCAGGTCCTTCACCGACGGTACGGGGAAGCCCATCGCCTTGCCGAGGACGTTCACGTCGGAGCGGATGTAGGTGTAGTCGCCGACGACCCGGTACTCGGTGAGGTCACCGTCCTTGTTGCTGATCTTCAGCGCCATGCCGACGTAGTCCTTCTCCCCGGACTCCCCGATCGGTTTCTTCGACTGCACAGTGACACTGATCTTCGCGTCGCTGAACAGGTCGGCGGCCTCGTCGGGCAGTTCCTCACCGGGCTCCGGGTCCGACGAGGCGTCCAGGGCCTTCAGGCTCCGGGCGTCGGTGTCGAGATCTAGCTCGAAGGAGATCGTCTTCTGCCCGGCGAGCTTCTCGAAGGCCTGGTCGAGCTTCCTCCCGGCGGAGAGCTGCTCCACGGTGCCGCAGGCGGCCGAACCCGCCAGGACGGCGCCGACAACTGCGGTGGCGGTCAGGGACTTGCGTATGGCGGTGATGATGGTCTCCTCGTCAGTGCGATCATCATGTGATCGCTGACGAAGACTCATGTCGCCGCCGAATGGTTGTGTCCCGTGCGAGTGATGTCGAACAGGCGCTGCGGTCCCGCGAGTTCGGCCCGCCGTCGAGGACCGGCTCATCCGTCACGGCGCACCGGCCATGGACCGCTTCCCCGTACCGGGGCTCCGGTACCACCGCGGCCGAGCGATCGAGCCAGTCCACATGACCTTTGAGGGAGCAGCCCCGTACGGCGTTCCGTCCCTGGGGAGGAAACGGGAAACAGCACCGCTCGTCTTGTCCGTCCGGGTGGGGCTGGCGACAAAACCGCCGCCCTGATCGACCAGGAGCTGTCGCGCCGCTTCGGCCGTGACCGCGTCTTCCGTGCCTCGAAATCCATCGCCCCCGGCCGCGGCTATCCCGACGCCCTGCTGGCCGGCGTACGGCGCAGCTCCCTGCTGCTGGCTGTCATCGGGCCGGACCGGACGCACTTCCAGGCCCGTCTGCGCGACCCGGAAGACTGGGTGCGCAAGGAGATCCTGGAGGCGTTCGACTGCGGCATACCGGTGATCCCCGTCCTGGACGGCCGAAAGACGGACCGGCTGAACAAGGCGGACCTGCCGGACGAGCTGGCGCGGTTGGCCGACCTCCAGTCCCTACCGTTCGACACGCACGACACCGAAACGGGCCTGAAACGCCTGGGTGACCTGGTGGCCGAGCTGGCCCCCGGACTGCACGACCTGGACCAGGATGCCGCTCCGTCACCCGAGTCCGCTTCGGTGAGGAACTCGATCAGGGACGTGAGCGGAACGGCCGTACAGAGCCGGGACTTCACCGGAGACGTCGGCGGCACCGTCATCAAGGACTCCCACGGGCCCGTGCACACGGGGCAGGGCGACATCTACCGGCACTCGCGGCACGTTTCGGGCGGCCGGCACTTCTCCGGCAGCGGGATGACGTACTTCGAAGGCGACCATCACGGCGACATCCGCCACCGCTTCGGCGAGCCGGACCGACGCGAGGACGACGGCCGGTGAGCCAGTCCACCGGCACACGGGTCGAAAACCCGCACGGCCCCCTGCACACCGGCAGCGGCGACCTCTACGTCACCGTCGGCACTCAGCTGCAGGACCCGGACAGACCCACCTTCCGGCGCCTCGCCGACGACCACCTCGCCCGGCTCAGAAGAGTGCTGGTTCCCCCGGCCGGCATGGGAGCAGCCCGCCACAAACTGGCCGACACCGGCACCGTCATCCTGGACGGACCCGCGGGAAGCGGCCGGACCTCGGTAGCCCGAGCGCTCCTGTGCGAACACGACCAGGAAACAGGCGTCTTCCGCGAACTCCTGCCGGACGACGAGGACGAGCTGTCCCTCAGCAACCCGGCGCTGGTGGGGACCGGCGACCGGCTGCTGCTGGACCTGTCGGCGGCCACCGCCGCCCAGTGGGCCGCAGCCCGGGCGGATCTCTCCGCCCTTCGCAAGTCCGTACACGAACAGCATGCGAACCTGGTCGTCGTCATGCCGCACGGGCGTTCCCTCGACCCCGACCAGCAGCACTACCGCATCGAGATCGAACCCCCGGACAGCCTGCAGGTCTTCCGGCGGCACCTCCGTGTGCACGCAGTGCCGTACGAACCCGTCCCCACCATCACGGCGTTTCTGGCCGAACTCCGATCGATGCGAGAGATCGCCGACTTCGCCGACCTGGTGCGGCGGGCCCGCGAAGCCGCCGGCACCGGTGAGGGGTTCGCGCAGTGGTGCGCGGCGGCCCGCAAAGCGCGGGACGACCGCCGCGCGGAGTTGCCGCGGCTCGTCCCCGAACGCGGCGGTCGTTCAACCACGGTCCTCAGGCACCGGACTCTGCCTCGGTGAAGCGGTCCAGCCCGAGTACGGCGAGCAGCTGCAGCTTCTCGTGGCTCTCGGTCCGTGGTGGGGCGGTCAGCACGAGGAGGGTCTGGGACTGGTCCTCGGTGAACAGCGCCTGACAGTCCAGTTCGAGTGCGCCGAGTTCGGGATGGATGAGGGTCTTGTGGTCCTCGAAGCGCTGTGCCACTTCATGCCGCTCCCACAGCTCGGTGAACTCCTCGTTCGTCTTCTGCAGGGTGCGCACGAGCTCGCCGGCCCGGGACCGTGGGCCCCGCAGCCCGTAGGCGGCGCGCAGGCTCGCGACCTGGGCACGGCTGTGACGGTACCGGTCGGCCTCGGGGTAGCGCGATCGCTCCACGGGGTCGGTGAACCAGCGGTAGACCGCGCTGCGGGCGAGGCCCGTGTAGCCCGATGCGTCACCCAGCAGAGCGGCGGCCATCCTGTTCTGCACGAGCGTCTCCCCGAGGTCGGACAGGATGCACGCCGGAGTGTCGTCGAGGCGGTCCAGCACGCGGAGCAGCGCGGGGGCGACGTGGGTCGAGGAAGACAGCGGCGTCGGAGCGTTGTGCCCGGCGATCCGGTACAGGTAGTTGCGCTCGTCGCCGGTCAGCCGCAGCGCCCGGGCGAGCGACGCCAGTATGTGCTCGCTCGGCTGCGGACCGCGTCGCTGCTCCAGTCTCGTGTAGTAGTCGGTCGACATCACGGCGAGGGACGCGACCTCCTCGCGCCGCAGACCCGGGGCCCTGCGGCGCGCACCGGTGGGCAGCCCGACGTCCTCGGGCTGGAGCGCCTCGCGGCGGCGGCGCAGGAAGTCGGCCAGTGCTGCACGGTCCATGAGAACGATTGTCACCCGCTCACGGTGGGCGAGCCAGGGATCGCCGATCCCCCGACAACCGGTCTCTGCACCTGCGGCGCCGAACCGGTCACAGTCGAGGCATGAACATCACCGGAAACACCGTCTTCATCCCCGGCGCAACCAGCGGCATCGGTCTCGCCCTCGCCCTCGAGCTGCGGGCCAGGGGCAACACCGTCGTCGTCGGCGGACGACGGGCCGAGCTGCTGGAACGGATCGCGGCCGAGCACCCCGGCATCGGCACGGTGCGGATCGACACCACGGACGCCGCGAGCATCGCCTCCGCCGCGAAGGAGGTCCTGACGAATCACCCCGACCTCAACGTCCTCGTCACGATGGCAGGCGTGATGAACATCGAGGACTGGCGCGATCCCGCGTCGTTCCTCGCCTCCGCGGAGTCCACGGTGACGACGAACGTACTCGGCCCGATCCGGCTCATCGCCGCGTTCGTGGAGCACCTGCAGGCGCAGCCGGACGCAACGATCATGACCGTCTCCTCGGGTCTCGCGTTCACGCCGTTGAAGGTCACCCCGAGCTACAACGCGTCGAAGGCGGCGATCCACATGCTCAGCGAGTCCATCCGGCTGCAGTTCGCCGGCACCTCGGTGAAGGTCGTGGAACTCGTGCCGCCGGCCGTGCGCACCGCGCTCCTGCCCGGGCACGAGGACAACGAACTCGCCATGCCGTTGGACGAGTTCGTGGCCGAGACCGTCGCTCTGCTGGAGACGCAGCCCGACGCGAAGGAGATCCAGGTCGAGCGGGTGAAGTTCCTCCGCCACGGCGAGGCCCGCGGCGACTACGACCGGGTCGTCGCGACGATCAACGCCTCCGACCCGCACGGCAAGTAGTCCGGCGGGGCCCGGCGACGCAACCCTGCGGCAGGGGGCGACTGCTGGACGCTCGTTCATCACGTTCTGACCGGGGTGAGCGATCGGGTGGGGAACCGATGCGATCGTGGCCGGCTGGAGCGCTCGCCCACACATGCCCGCCCCGGCCCGCCGCGCCCCGCCCGCCCGGCCCGGCGTCGGCACCCGGGCCTCGGTGTTCGGGGTGCACATGACGCGCCGGTTGGTGCGCGGCCGGACGAGAACCTGGACCAGGACGACGACGCTCTGACGGACCGTGCCGCCCGGCGTCGCGCCGGGGCGGGCCCGAGTGGGCAGAATCGTTCGGATGGACCCACACCGGTCACCGGAGAAAACCCCCGACGGGCACTTCGTCGTCATCGGGGGACGGAAATGGCGGGCAACCGATCCGGCCGTCCCCGAGGAGATCGCGGCTCGCCTTCGACGTCACCTCATGTCGGCCCGGCGCGCGGTGCGTTCCGCGACGACTGCGGGTGACGCGAAGGCCGAGCGGGCGGCGCGTGCACGCGTGAACCGGGCGAAGGTCGCGCTGGGTGAACGGGGCACCCCCTGGTGGGACCATTCCGAGGACGAGCGCCGACGACGCTGGGAACAGGGGCTGGCACGCCTCGATGCGGAGGCGCGGAACTGAGAACGACTGTTGCGGCAGTATCACCGCGGCGTCTGGGCCGCCTGAATCCCACGCGGTCCGCGCCCGGACACCTGAGCGCAGGACCATCGTGCACCGAGGGCCGCCTGCACCACGCATGTCACACCGGCCGCCGCGGCAGGACGCCGGACGTCCACGACACCGTCGGAGGCCACCAGGAGCAGGTCTGCGCGCCCGTATCGG
>NZ_JBIRNP010000038.1:0-28149 GCF_044331705.1 Streptomyces sp. NPDC017202
CCGATACGGGCGCGCAGACCTGCTCCTGGTGGCCTCCGACGGTGTCGTGGACGTCCGGCGTCCTGCCGCGGCGGCCGGTGTGACATGCGTGGTGCCGGCGTCCGCCCCGGCCCCGGCAGGTTTCCCCGTCCCCGCCGAGGACCGCGATCAGGCCGGTGCCGCCGCCGTTGACACGGTGTCACCTGCCGGCGGGTGCGTCACGGTGGGTGCCGGTGGGATTCGTCCGGGAGGCGGTGGGGCCCGGGGAAGGAGAGGGCGGACGGGAAGGAGAGGGCGAACGGCGGGACCAGGAGGTGGGTGTGGCCGCCGGAGGGAGCGCGGCGCAGCTGTGCGGCGCGGGGCCGCGGCCGGGTGTCCGGTCCGCTCGCGGCCCCGCGGGCAGGGGGTGTCGAGGACTGGTCACGATCCGCAGCAGCCGCCCGCGGACGGCTCGCCGCCGGCCGCCGCGGTGACGGACGGGGAGGCGGGGGTGGTGAGTCGGACGGGTTGCGGTGCGGGGGTGCAACAGCCACCGCTCTCCTCGGCCCCGGGGACGTCGAACAGCCCGGCGCCGCCGCAGACCCCGGTCTCGGGAAGGGTCAGTTCGACCTTGCCGGCGGCCTCCAGATCACCGGCGAGGGCGGCGGCGACGGAACGGACCTGCTCGTAGCCGGTCATGACGAGGAAAGTGGGAGCACGCCCGTAGGACTTCATGCCGACCAGGTAGATGTCCGCTTCAGGATGGGCCAGTTCACGGTAACCGTGAGGATAAACAGTGCCACAGGAATGCTGGTTGGGGTCGATCAGCGACGCAAGAGCAACCGGCGCCTGGAGGCGCTCGTCCAGGCCGAGGCGGACCTCGGACAGGAACGACAGGTCGGGGCGGAAGCCGGTCAGCACGATCACCTCGTCCACCGCGTCGAGACGGCGGCCGTCCTCGGCGCGCAGAACCAGGCGGCCGTCGCCGTCGCGCTCGATCGCCTCGGTGCGGAAGCCGGTGACCGCGTCGGCGTGGCCCGCCTCGACCGCGGCCTTCGCCGCGAGGCCGAGGGCGCCGCGGGCGGGGAGCTCGTCGGCGGCGCCGCCGCCGAAGGTGGCGCCGGAGATCCCGCGGCGCAGGATCCACACCGCCTTCGTGCCGGCCCCGTCGTCGGCCTCGGCCAGATCGGCGAGGTGAGCGAGCGCGGTGAAGGCCGAGGCGCCGGTGCCGATGACCGCTGTCCGCTTGCCCGCGAACCGGGCCCGGACGGCCGGGTCCTTCAGGTCGGGGACGCGGTAGGTGATGCGATCGGCGGCGGCGCGTTCGCCGAGGGCGGCAAGACCACTGCCGCCGGCAGGGCCGGGCGTGGCCCAGGTCCCGGAGGCGTCGATGACCGCGCGGGCGGACAGACGCTCCTCGCGGCCGTCGGTGTGCTCGACGTGGACGACGAACGGCTGCTCCTCGCGCTCCGCGTCCACGATCCGGTCACGGCCCGCCCGGGAGACTCCGGTGACCCGGGCGCCGGTGCGCACACGGTCACCGAGGACGTCGGCGAGGGGCTGCAGGTAGAGCCGGACCCAGTCGGCACCGGACGGGTAGGCGGCGGGGTCGGGGCGCGTCCAGCCGGTGGGGGCCAGGAGCTTCTCGGCGGCCGGGTCGACGACCTCGCCCCAGGTGGAGAACAGCCGCACGTGCGACCACTCTCGCACGGCCGCCCCGGCGAACGGGCCCGCCTCCAGCACCAGCGGCTCGATGCCGCGTCCCATGAGGTGTGCGGCGGCGGCCAGGCCCGAGGGCCCGGCTCCGATCACGACGACGGGCAGGTCGGCGGTGGCAGACGCGTTCACGATCGACTCCTCTTGTTTCGACATTCGTCGATGACTTGCGTCGCCAGCATGGCACTTGTATCGACGGTCGTCAACATAGACATTTATCGAATCCAGGGGGTCGCCGCGGAGGCACGCCGACGACACCGGAGCCGGCGGGCGGCTGGGGCCGGACAGCCCGCCGTCCGGCCGGCGCCCCCGCCCGCAGACGCCTCCCTCCACTCTGGTTCGATGTATGTCAACATAGACGCATGTCGAACACGAAGGCGCTGCCGTTGCCCGAGCCCGCCGAAGCGGCCGGGGCCGCGCAGCCGTGCTGCCCGCCGCTGACGGAACGCCCGTTCACCGCGCAGGAGGCCGAGACGGCCGCGCGGATGTTCAAGGCACTGGGCGACCCCGTACGGCTGCGTCTGTTCTCCGCCGTGGCCTCACACGAGGGCGGCGAGGCATGCGTGTGCGACATCTCCGACGTCGGCGTCTCCCAGCCGACCGTCTCCCACCACCTGAAGAAACTCAAAGAAGCCGGACTGCTCACCTCCGAGCGGCGCGGCACCTGGGTGTACTACCGGGTCGAGCCCTCGGTACTGGCCGCGACAGGTCGGCTGCTGACCATGACGCCGGCCACCGGCTGAGACCCGGCACCCCGTTTCCGCACAGAATGCCGCGATCTCCCTCACGGCGTCCCGGGCCGGCCGACGCCGGTGCGAGTGACGCAGGCGGAGCCGGTCCAGTCACCGTGACCGAGCAGGTGCAGGCGCGGCTCGCCGACCGCTCAGGGGCATCGGGGGCGGCGCGTCGTCGGTACAAGTGCGCGGCGCGCAAGGGTGGTTCCTCCCCCGCGGCGCCGCCCGTACGGGTTGCGCCTGCCCGCCGCCCCGGCGTGGACGGGGCGGCGGGCAGGCGGGGCTCAGGCGGTGGCGAGAGCTTCGTAGACGTGCCTGAGGTAGTCGTGCGTGCGCTGCGAGCCGAGGATCCCCTCGCCCATCCGGTTCATCGTGTAGGCGAACGTGATGCGCCGGTCGAGGTCCATCATGACGATCGAGCCGCCCCAGCCGACCCAGAAGCAGATCGTTCCGGTGGGCATGTGGGGCATCGTCCTGGGGTCGGCGAGCGCGTAGCCGATGCCCCAGCGCACGGGAACGCCCAGGAACAGGTCGACCCCGTCGGCCTGTACGTCGAAGATCTTGTCGACCGTGTCGGGGGACAGCAGCCGCACGCCGTTGGTCTCGCCGCGTCGTGAGATCACGGACAGGGCGCGGGCCAAGCCCCGTGCGTTGCCGTGTCCGTTGACGGCTCCGAGTTCGGCGCGGCGCCACCGCGGGGTGTCGACGTGCTCGTCTCGGGCGGGACTGCCGAGCAGCGTCCTGGTGAAGACAGCCTCGGGATCGAGGCCGGCCGGCGGCGCGGAGGGCGGCGACGACGACACCAGCGGGGCGATGCGCGGCCAGTCGGCCTCCCGCGCGCCGATCTGGACGTCGGCGTCCAGCGGCCCCGCGATCTCGGTGTCGACGAACTCGGTCAGGGTGCGGCCGCTGACCCGCCGGACGAGTTCGCCCACGAGCTGTCCCTGGGTCTGCATGTGGTAGCCCGAGGCGCTCCCCGGCTCCCACCAGGGCGCCTGGTCGGCCAGTCGGGCGCTCGCCGTCGGCCAGTCGTACAGGTCGTCCATGGTGAAGGGCTGCTGCCAGCCGGAGAGCCCCGAGGTGTGGGCCAGGACGTGCCGTACCTCGATGTCCTGCTTGCCCCGGGCGGCGAATTCGGGCCAGTAGTGGGCGACCGGGCGGTCGAGGTCCAGCGCTCCGCGCTCGACGAGGACGAGGGCCGCCAGGCTGCTGAGGGTCTTGGTGGTCGACCACAGGCCGACCACCGTGTCCCGGTGCCACGCGACGGTGCGTGGCTCGTCGGCGTGCCCGCCCCACAGGTCGACCTCCATGACGCCGTCGACGTCTATGGCGATCGACGCCCCCAGTTCCTCACCGGACGCGAGGTGCGCTGCCAGTGCCGCTCGGACCGGTTCGAACCGGGCCGTACTTGTTCCTTCGACGGTGACCATGACGTTCCCTACTGTGGACGGCGTTCGCTCGATCACTCAACGGGGTGAGGGGCGTCTTGGTTCACGCCGGTCCGCCGGGACTCCCACCGGGACTTCTGCCGGGACTCAGGACGCCGGGTCCGAACGGGCGCCGCGCCGCAGTACGCCGGCGCACCAGCCGATGACCGCGGCGTTGACCAGCGCCCCGAGGACGACGACGGCCACGACCGTCGCCAGGCCCCCCGGCAGGAGGAGCAGCACGAAGCTGGTCGGGGCGGTGGCGAGCAGCGGGAAGATGATCGCCATGGACTCCCCCGAGTCGTCTGTGACGGTCACCAGGATCGCCCACACGAACAGGGCGGCGCAGAGCGCGAGATAGGCCAGGGCGAAGGCGTTGCCGAGGGTGCGGCGCAGCCGGCGGGTCAGGGATCGGCGGGAATCGGTCACGGCGGGGAGGTCTCCTGGGTCGTGGCGGGCACGGTGGGCGTGGCGGATGTGGTGGACGTGGTGGGGGGGGCAGGGAGGGCGGGTGCCGGGGGGGTCCGGGCGGCCGGGGTCTCGGGTCGTCTGCACGGGGAGCGTTGTTGTTCCCCTCTCACGCGGTGGCGTGTTTGCGCAGGTCGGCACAAGGGGGCCGGGACCGGTCGGCCGCCGGTTCGTCCCGCTGCCGGGACAAGGCTATGGCCACAGGTGAGCGGCCCGGCCCCGGCTGGAGGCGGATTCCGTTCTCTTACCTGGGGTGCACAGGTGGCGGGGCCCGTCCGGTGGACGCCCGCAGGCGTTCTCCACCTCTGGTTGGACGCGGCAATCATCCGGCCGTGCGAGGAACACGCCGTGCCCCGGCCCTAGTCTCGAACACATCGGGAAAGCGGCCGGTCACCGGCTCCACCGGCGGTTCTGGCGCTCGGTGCCGTGCTTCGCCTCCCGCTCCGTCCCGCAGGCCGGCCACGCCTGCTCCCACAGCGGTCCAGGGGGATCTGCCATGTCCCAGCGCGTTGCCGTCCCGTCGCTCATCGGTGTCGCCGTCCTCGGCGCGGTGGCCGCCGGTGGGCCGGCCGTGGCCTCGACCGCCGCGGAACCGGCCCTGGAAGGCGGCTCGGCCCACCACGTCGCGCCGTCCGGGGGCAGCGCCGGCTCGCTCGCCCTCGCCGCCGACGTGCGGGACGACTCGGGCGTGCGGGGCCTGAAGGTCCTGGCGTGGCCCGCGCGTTCGAAGCTCGGCCCGGCCGAGGCTGAGCTGCGGCACGCGGACGACGCCACGTGCCGCGGGATCTCGGACGGCACCTCGCGCTGCACCTACGCGCTGAAGGTGACGCGGCAGGAGGCGGCCGGGCTGGAGCGGGGCGCCTGGTACGTCCCGGTGCCGGCGGTGGCCGAGGACGGGGACACGGTGTTCCTCCCGCGCGCCGCCGCGTTCGACGTCGGGCGCTGACCCGGCGCCGACGGGCGGCGCGGCCGCCGCCTCGCCGGCGGGTACCCGGCCGGGACTGTGCCGCGGACAGGGGGTGGGCCGTGCGGGTGCGGGTGGTAGGACAGTTGTGCGAGATGCGGGGAAAGCGGTGACGGTTGTGAGCCATGAGTTCGACTTCGAGTTGTTGGGTCCGCTGGTGGTGCGACGGGCGGGCGTGGTGCTGGATCCGGGGCGGCGCAGGCAGCGGCTGCTGGTGATCCGGCTGCTGCTCGCCGACGGTCGTACGGTCGCGTCCGAGACGCTGTGCGAGGAGCTGTGGCCGCAGCAGCCGGGACGGACACCGGGCGGGGCGACGGCCTCCCTGCACGCCCACGTCAGCAAGGTCCGCGCGGTCCTGGAGCCTCAGCACCTGCGCGGGCGGGGGACGTTCGAGGTGCTGGTCACCAGGCCCGGCGGCTACGCCCTGCGCGTCCCGTCCGAGTGCCGGGACACCGTGCGCTTCGAGCGGGCCGTGGCCCTGGGGCACCGGCTGCTGGACCAGGGGCGGCCCGCGGACGCGGTGCGGGAGGCCGGCCGGGCCCTGGAGATGTGGCGCGGTGCCGCGCTCGCCGACGCCGCGCACCACCTGTTCGCCGCTGCCGAAGCCGTACGCCTGGAGGAACTGCAGCAGACCACCCGGGAGATCCTCGCCACCGCCCTGCTGCTGAGCGGACGGACACCGCAAGCCCTGGCGGCGGCACAGGAACTGACGGTGCAGCACCCGCTGCGGGAGACCGGCTGGGCCCTGCTGCTGCGCGCCCTGTACCTGGCCGGTCGGCACCCCGAGGCGCTGCGGCGCTACGCGGATCTGCGCCGGCACCTCGCCGACGAACTCGGCCTCGATCCCAGCCCGCCACTGCGCGCCCTGCACGACGGCATCCTGCGCCACGACCTGCCGCCGCTGTCCCTGCCGGGCACGGCGAAGGCGGCAGGCCCGACGGCAGGCGCGGCCGGCACGGCAGGCACGGCAGGCGCGACCGACACAGCAGGCTCGGCAGGCGCGACCAGCAGCCGTGATCCGAGCGGATCGGCGGGATGCGGGGCACGGGAAGGGCAGGACGAAGCCGCGGCCCTCGGCGCGCGGCCCGTCGCCGCGGCCCACGGTGGCGTGGCTCGCGCGCCGGTCGCCGATGTGACGCCGTCCGGTGCGGGCGCCGGGGCATCCGCCGGCTCGGCGGACGTGTCCGGTGCGAGCGATGACCTTGCCGGGGGCGGCGGAAGCGGGTCGCCACGGGTGGCGCGACCGATGCAACTAC
This sequence comes from Streptomyces sp. NPDC017202, assembly GCF_044331705.1. NCBI lineage: Bacteria > Bacillati > Actinomycetota > Actinomycetes > Kitasatosporales > Streptomycetaceae > Streptomyces > Streptomyces sp. NPDC017202. The sequence goes on from NZ_JBIRNP010000038.1 coordinate 6,524, forward strand.
CGGGTGATCTGACGGTGTTCGCCGGGCGGACGACCGAGAGCGCGTGGCTGTCCGCCGTGAGCGGTGCGCCCGGGCGGCCGGGACCGGCCGGTGCTCCCGTCGTCGTCATCGGCGGCGCCCCCGGTGTCGGCAAGACGACCTTCGCCGTCCACCACGCCCACCGGATCGCGTCCTTCTTCCCCGACGGACAGCTCTTCGTCAATCTGTGCGGGTTCCATCCGCACGCGCCCGCCGTGGAACCCGGCGACGCCCTGCACGGCTTCCTCACCGCTCTCGGTGTCCCCGCCCAGCGCATCCCCGAGGGCACCGCCGAGCGCGGCACACTGTTCCGCAGCCTCCTGGCCGGCCGACGCGTCCTGCTCGTCCTGGACAACGCCCGCGACGAGCAACAGGTCCGCCCCCTGCTGCCCGCGGGAACCGGCTGCCTCACCCTGGTCACCAGCCGCAACCAGCTCGCCGGCCTGATCGCGACCGACGGGGCCAAGCCCCTCACCCTCCCCCTGCCCTCACCGGCCGAGGCCCACCGGACACTCGAACGACGCCTGGGGGCGCAGCGCCTGGCCGCCGAACCCGCCGCCGCGGCAGACATCGTCCGCCTGTGCGGACGGCTGCCCCTGGCGCTCGCCGTGGTCGCCGCCCGCGCCGAACTCGACCCCGCCTTCCCCCTCCACGCCATCGCCGACGACCTGCGTGACGCCCACGGCGGCCTGGACGCGTTCACCGGCTTCGACACCGCCACCGACGTGCGGGCGGTGTTCTCCTGGTCCTACCGGTCCCTGGAGGAGCCCGCCGCCCGCCTCTTCCGTCTCCTCGCCCTCCACCCCGGACCCCACATCACCGCCCCGGCCGCCGCCGGCCTCGCCGGGCTTCCTCTCCCCCAGACTCGCCGACTGCTCGACCGGCTGACCCGTTCCTGCCTCGTCGAACAACCCCGGCCCGGCCGGTTCACCCTCCACGACCTGCTGCGCGTCTACGCCGGCGAACTCACCCACACCCACGACGACGCCGGTGAGCGCCGGGCGGCCACCCTCCGGGTCCTGGACCAGTACCTGTTCACGGCCCACGGAGGCAACCTGCTGCTCAAGCAGGCCTCATCGCCCGAACTCGACCTCGGCTCCCCCCGCGCGGGCGTCGTCCCGGAGACCTTCGCCGACGTGGAACAGGCGAACCGGTGGTTCACGGCCGAACACCGGGTCCTGGCCGCCCTGCTGCACACCGCCGTCAGCCAGGAGCTGGACCACCACGTCACCGGACTGGCCTGGTCGCTGATGGAGTACCTGAACCGCCAGGAATACTGGCCGGAGGCCATCACCGCGCTGACCCCCGCCCTGGACGTGGCCCGGCGCCGGGGCGACCGCCTCGAGGAAGGCCGCTGCCTGCGCCACATCGGCAGCATCCACGGCTACCTCGGCCACCGGGAACAGGCCCTGGACCACCTGCGACGCGCCACCACGATCTTCGAAGAACTCGACGCGGTCGCCGACCAGGCCCGCGCCCACTACGGCACGGCGTGTGCGCTGTATCTTTTCGGCCGGATCCCGGAGGCCGTGGCGTTCTCCGAGCGAGGGCTCGCGCTGTCGCGGGCGGCGGGGGACGAGCTGTGGACGGCCGAATGCCTCAACGAGCTCGCCTGGTTCCACTCCAACCTGGGGCATCTCGAAAAAAGCCTCGTGTACAGCGAGGAGGCCCTCGCCATGTTCGAGGGCCTGGACGCGCCGTGGCAGCGGGCCCAGAGCTGGGACTGTCTGGGCTACGCCCTCCGGCAGCTCGGCCGGTACGAGGAGTCGGTGGCCACCTACCGGCGGGCGATGAAGGCGTTCGGGGAACTGGGGGACCACAGGAACGCCGTCGGCGTGCTGATGCGCCTGGGCGACACCCGCCTGGCCATGGGCGACCGGGAGGCCGCCCGCGCGCACTGGGTCCGCGCGCTCGCCGACGCCGAACAGCGGGCGCTGTCCCCCAGCGCCCAGCAGGTCCGGGACCGGCTCGCCGCCCTGGACACCGAAGCGGACCCCGCGCCCGTCGCGCCGGAGAGGGCCGTCGGCAACCACCGGCTCCCGGTTCCGACGCGTGCTGATGCCGCCCGCGAGCTCCGTCCCTCGGTGCGGGGTTAGGGCGTTCCTTTCGGATCGTGCCGGGCCGGGCGGCAGCGGCGGGCCCGTGCGGCGTCGGCGGGCCCGTGCGGCGGCCGGCCGCGCACTCCCCGAAGAGGTGCGGGCGGCGGCCACCGCCGGGCCCGCCGCGGCCGTCACCGGCGGCAGGAAACCGGCCGGGCGCCGGTCACTTGGCGAGGAAGGCGAGCAGGGCGTCGGTGACCTCCTGGGCGTGCGTCCACAGCAGGCCGTGCGGGGCGCCCTCGACGACGACGTACTCGGCGTGCGGGAGTGCCCGGCGGAACGGCTCGGCGGTGGCCTCGATCGGCAGGATGCGGTCGGCGGTGCCGTGCAGGATCAGGGCGGGTACGTCGATCTTGGGAAGGTCGGCGCGGAAGTCGGTGGTCCAGGTCGCCACGCAGGCCAGGGAGGCGTACCAGGAGGCGCCGGCGGCGACGTCGAAGCTGTGACGGACGGCTTCCTCGCCGATCCGGGTGCCGAGGTTCTCGTCCAGGTTGTAGAAGTCCTGGTAGAACGCGGTGAAGTAGGCGTAGCGGTCGGCGGTGACGGCCTGCTCGATGCCCTCGAAGACGGTGCCGTCGACGCCCTCGGGGTTGTCGTCGGTCTTGAGGAGGAAGGGTTCCAGGGAGGCCAGGAAGGCGGCCTTGGCGATGCGGGCGGAGCCGTGGGTGCCCAGGTAGCGGCCGACTTCGCCGGTGCCCATGGAGAAGCCGACCAGGACCGCGTCGTGCAGGTCGAGGGTCTCCAGGAGGGTGTGCAGGTCGGTGGCAAAGGTGTCGTAGTCGTAGCCGGTGGTGGGCCGGCTGGAGCGGCCGAAACCGCGCCGGTCGTAGGTGATGACGCGGTAGCCGGCCCGCAGCAGGGCGGCGGCCTGCTTCTCCCAGGAGTGACCGTCCAGCGGGTAGCCGTGGATGAGTACGACCGGCTGCCCGCTGCCGTGGTCCTCGTAGTACAGCTCGATCGGGGTGGAGTTCTCCTGGCCGACGGTGATGAACGCCATGGTGGGTTGCTGCCTTTCTGACGGGAGTTGATGCGGGAGGTGTGTGCGATCGGGTGTGGTGCGGGTCAGCGGACCGTGCGGGCCGCCTGCTCGACGATGCGGGTGACGGCCTCGGGGCGGGAGACGGACACCGCGTGGGAGGCGTCGATCGTGGTGGTGCGGGCGTGGGCCCGCTGCGACATGAAGCGCTGGGCGGCCACGGGGATGTTGAGGTCCTCGGTGGTGACCAGCGACCAGGAGGGGATCGTCTTCCAGGCGGCCTGTGTGGAGGGCTCCTCCAGCGCGGCGGCGGCGATCGGGCGCTGCCCGGCGGCCATCAGCCGGGCCTGGTCCGCGGGGACGTCCGCGGCGAACTGCCGGCGGAACGCGTCCGGCTTGATGTGTACGTCGGCGCCCAGACTGCCGTCGGGCAGCGTGTAGTTCACCGACTCGACCGCCTGGCCGAGGGTGCTGCCGGGGAACTTGTTCGTCAGCCCCAGCGAACTCTCCCCCGCCTCGGGGAGGAACGCCGCGATGTAGACCAGCGCCTTGACCTTGTCCTCCAGGCCGGCGGCGGCCTGGCTGATGACGGTGCCGCCGTAGGAGTGGCCCACCAGGACCACCGGCCCGTCGATGTGCTCCACGACGCTGCGCAGGTAGGCGGCATCGGTGGCCGGGCCGCGCAGTGGGTTGGCCGCGGCCACCACCGGATATCCGGCGCGCTGCAGGCGCCGCACGACCCCGTCCCAGCTGGAGGCGTCGGCGAACGCCCCGTGCTCCAGCACGATCGTCGGCCGCTCCTGGTGGCGGGGCGCGGCACCGGCCACGCCGGGAAGGGTGACGGCCGTGGCGGCCAGGCCCGCGGCCGCGGCCGCGGTGACACCGAGCAGGGCGAGCCGGCGGCTCGGGCGGGACAGGCGGGGCAGGCGGGGCAGGCGGGTGAAGTGCATGGTGAACGTCCTTTGGATGGTGGTGCTGTTCGGATGGGGCCGGTGAAACCCGCTCGGCGAGGTCCGCCGGCCCGTCGAAGGTGCGGGGAGGGCCGGCCCTCGCACCGGGGCTGCGCGGCGCCGGTGCGAGGGCGTCGTCGCGGACGCGGCGGTCAGCGGATCTGCAGGATGTACAGCGTCGCGTCGAGCCCCTCGACGTCGACGATGCTCGACCACTTGGGCATGGTCCTCACCTGGTCGCCCAGAATCATCTCGACGGCGTTGTTGCCGGAGGTGATCCGCGAGACGTCGGGGAGCTGGCGGGCGATGACACCCGCGTTGGCGAAGCACGCGGTCCGGCCGCCGTCGTACCAGACCTTGACGAAGTCGGTCCGGTCGCCGCAGCCGGTCTGATCGGTGGCGGCGGCCGGGAGGGCGGGCAGCAGGGCCGTCATGGCTCCCGCCGCCACGACGAGCGCGATACGTGAGATGGAGCGCTTCATGGGTGGGGCTTTCCTTCCGTGGTGGTGCGGTGCTGCGGAGCAGCCCCGTTGACGGCCGGCCGTCCCCCAGCGCGGTGCGCACGAGGGGGTCGGCCGGTGATGCAGGAGGTGGACGGGTGGGTGACCCGGTCCGTGGCCGGCCGCCGCGCGCCGGGGCGCGGAGGCGGCGGAACGAGGGGTGTCGTCCGGCCCGCTCGACGGGCGCGACGATCTGCGAGGGACTGGCCCGTGCCGCCGCCCGGAGGGGGCGGCGGCACGGGTTTCGCGTCCGGTCGTCAGGGGGTTCGGACCGGCCGCTCGAGGTGCCCCGTGTACGAAGCGGAGCACTCACCGCAAGGAACGGTGGCGGGCGGCGGTCGGTTCACGGCTCGCGGAAGTTTTCCGGGGCGATCCGCGGTGAACCGTGCGGGTCCTCAAGGCGTTCGCGGCCCGTGCCCGGTCTCCGGGGCGGCCGAGGGGTTCGCCCCGGTCGCATCGCGGGTCGGCGCCGCCGGATGCGCCGGCTCCCTCCCCCTCCGGTCGACGGACATCTCCGTTCGGCGGCGGGGTGCCGGGCGCGACGCCGGTGTGACGTGTCCGGGGGCGCGACAAGAAGACGACAAGGTTTGGCCAAGGCGATCCGGAGAGTGTTGGCCCGCTGTCCCGCCCGTGCGGGAGAGCGGGCCACAGAACACCTGAACAGGATTGAGCGCCACTCATGAACGGGACCTTGGTGGCGGGGGTCGCCACCCTCGCTCCAGCCGGGGCACATGCCCGGCACGTCGCGTCGGACGCCGACTGCGACGCCTTCCTCCGAGACATCTACGAGCGGTACGGGCCCTTGCTCGTCCGGTACGCCGCGCGGCTGCTGGACGGTGACTGGCACAAGGCGGAGGACATCTTCCAGGAGACGGCGGCCCGTGCCTGGAAGCACGCCGGGTTCCTCGGCGCCCGCGGCGAGCACCTGCGGCCGTGGTTGTTCACGGTGGCCAGGAACCTGGTCGTCGACCACCACCGGGCCCGGCAGATCCGGCCGGTGGAGCTGATGCCGGTGGAGGACCTGGACGCCTCCTGCGACGGCACCGACTCCGCCCTGACCTCCCATGTGGTGCTGGAGGCGCTGCGGGAGCTGAACGAGCAGCAGCGGACCGTCATCCGGCTCATGTACTACCTGGAGTGCAGCGTGGCCCAGGCGGCCGGGCACCTCGGCATCCCGCCCGGCACCGTCAAGAGCCGCGCCTTCTACGCCGTACGGGCCCTGCGCAAGGCGCTGGAGCAGCGGGGCGTGGCCGGCGGGTAGCCGGGGTGCGGTCGCAGCACGGCAAGGCGGGGGTCCGGGCCGGACCCGGCCGCCCCGCCCGCGTCGAGGGCTCAGCCGCCCCGCCCGCGTGGGGGGGGCGCAGAAGATGCCGCGGGGGCACGGTGCGACAGTGCGGGTTCGGCTCGGGACCGGTCGGTGAAGCCGGTTCGGGTCGGCGGTCGTCGGGCCGGTGGCCACGAGGTCGCCGACGGGATCTCGTACCGGTTGCGCACCGGTTGCGCACCGGGCCGCCGTGGCGGGATGTCCGTACACGCCGCAGACGGTGGAAAGCGTGCGCCGGGCGGCGCGGTCGGCGGGCGGCGGAGGGGCGAGTCCCCCGCCGCACGGGTCGGGCCCGGTCCACCGTGCGGTGGGCCGGGCCTGACCGGTGTCGGGTGCCGGTCAGCCCCAGACGCCGGCGATCTGCTTGGTGGTGATGTTCAGGCGGTTGAAGAAGTTGGTCAGGGCGACCATCAGGGTGAGGGCGGCGAGGCCCTTGTCGTCGTAGTGGGCGGCGGCACGCTCCCAGACGTCGTCCGGCACCGGGTCGCTGCGGTCCGCGAGGCGGGTGGCGGCCTCGGCCAGCTCCAGCGCGGCCCGCTCGGCGTCGGTGAAGTAGGACGTCTCGCGCCAGGCGGCGACGGCGAACAGGCGCTCCTCGGTCTCACCGGCCTTGCGGGCGCCGCGGGCACCGGAGTCCACGCAGGGGCTGCAGCCGTTGATCTGGCTCGCGCGCAGGTGGACCAGGTCGAGGGTCGTCCTGGAGACGCCGCCGGAGTAGATGGCCTTGTACATCTCCTGGATGGGCTGCGTGGCCCCGAGGATCACCGCCGGGTTCTGCAGGCGCGTTTCCATGGTCGTTCCTCTCGTCGATCAATATCCGACGCCGCCGGCAGGCGGGGTCACTTCCATGACGAACGGGGGCGGGTGAGTGTGACAGGGCAGGCCGGCGGGGTGTGCCGGCCGTGCCGCGCGGTGGGTGGGAGGGCGCCGCGCCGCGGGGGATTCGGCACGGCGCCCCTTTTTCTCCGTCCGGTTTTTTCTCCGTCCGGCGCGTCGGCCAGGCGCCGACGTCGACGCGGGCGGTCGGTGAGGGACGCTCGCTTCGCGGCGGCGCCTCGTCCTCGGGGTGGCCCGGGCGCCAGATGCGCGCTCCGATGCCGAGGCAGAGGGCGGGGACAGCAGGCTGCGCACCCGGAGGTGTCCAGGAGGATGCCGATCGCGATGGGCAGGCCCTGCTGCAGCGAGGCTGCGGTGGGGGTGGCGGCCAGGACGCAGAAGGTGGCCGCCAGGACGACGCCTGCGGAGGTGATGACCCCGCCGGTGACGGTGAGGCCGTGGAGAATGCGTCGTGGTCTGCGACCGCATCCCGTCACACGTGGATGGTCCCGTTCGTCAACGCTGTGAAGGCCGGCGGCGCCAAGATGCGACAGGCGCGGGTCACACATCGACCGGGACCGAAGGGGACGACGGTGGTCATGCAGGAGAACGAACGCCTGGCACGCACGTTCGAGGAGAAGCGTCCGCGGCTGCACGCCGTGGCGCATCGCATGCTCGGTTCGACCGACGAGGCCGAGGACGCGGTGCAGGAGGCGTGGATCCGGCTGCACCGCAGCGACACCGACTCCGTGGAGAACCTCGACGGCTGGCTCACCACGGTCGTGGGCCGGGTCTGTCTGGACATCCTGCGGGCCCGCAACCGCCGTGCGGAGTTCTTCGAGGAGCACGCCGGCCCCTCGGCCGGGCCCCGCTCGCAGGAGGGGGCGGACCCGGAGCAGGCGGCCCTGCTGGCGGACTCCGTCGGTCTGGCGCTGATGGTGGTGCTGGACACGCTCGATCCGGACGAGCGGCTCGCCTTCGTCCTGCACGACACGTTCGCCGTACCGTTCGCCGACATCGCCTCGATCATCGGGCGCAGCCCGGCGGCCACCCGCCAGTTGGCCAGCCGGGCCCGCCGGCGGGTGCACGGGGCCTCTCCGCTGCCGGACCTGCGGCGTCAGCACAAGATCGTGGACGCGTTCCTGACCGCCGCGCGCAACGGCGAGTTCGAGCGCCTTCTGGCACTGCTGGCCCCGGACGCCGCGATGCGGGCCGACGAGACGGCGGTGCGTATCGGTGCGGCTCCGCTCACCCAGGGCGCCCGGGACGTGGCGAGTGTGTTCTCCGGCGGCGCGGAGGCGGCCCGGATCGCGCTGGTCGACGGGTCGGTGGGAGCGGTGTGGCAGTCGAAGGTGCGGCCGATCGTGGTGTTCCGCTTCACCCTGGAGGGCGAGCAGATCACCGCGATCGACCTGGTGGCCGAGCCCGAGCGGCTGCGGGAGCTGGACGTGGTGGTCCTCGACGGCTGAGACCCGCCGCCGGGGGCCGCTGCCTGGGGCGGGGTCGGGGGGCAGGCACTCCTCCAGGAACGCCAGGGCCCGCAGGTGGTAGGCGCGGGCCGCCCGGCCCAGGCCGATGCGGTGCCCGGCGTCCGGCGTCCGGCGTCCGGCGTCCGGCTGACGTTCGACCAGGGGAGGTGATGAACTCCCCTGCCAGGAAAGCGAGTTCGGCACCCTCGTGCCGCCACCAGCGTTCGTGCTCGGCGAAGGTCTCGACGTGGGCGCGGACCTTGCGGTGGGAGGCGTCGTGTTCCTCTTCCCAGGGCGGCAGTTCCTCGTTCTTGTGCCGGCGGTCGTGCGGGGTGGTCAGGCCGGTGCCCCGGTAGCCGCCGTCGGCGATCACCGTGGGGTGGTGCAACTTGCTGTGCCACGCTCCGGCCATCGACCGAGGTCACCCGGTCAGGGTGACGCGGCACTCCGTGCGACGGCACACCATGAGTAGCCGGGGCCCGGCGAGACAACGTCTGCGAAAGGTACGCCCATGCAATACGAGATCCGCATCGACGGGCAGATGTCGAGGGCGATGACCGAGGCGTTCCCGGAGCTGGAGAGCCGCATCCTCTCCGGGCAGACTCTGCTGTTCGGCCCGGTCACCGACGAGGCGCATCTCTACGGACTGCTCACACGGTTCCAGTCGCTGGGCCTTCAGGTGGTGGAGATGCGCAGGACCGCTCCCTGATGCACGAGGACTTATCCGGTATGTACGAGGACTTGTCCGGTGCGACCGCCAACCCGCCACGGCGCGTCTGCCGCGGCAGCGGGCCCGCTTGCGTCACCGCGGGAGTTCAGGAGTCACAGAAAAACCGCATACGCTCGGCGCTGCGGTCGTAGCGCGGGAGGTACGCACCTCACGGATGCCACCAGCGTGGTGCAGAGTGGTCCACGCGTTCACCGCACGTTGTGTTTGCGCAGGTGGCCGGCACCTACCGCGTGACTGGACGAGATGTCGGCGTGCCATCGAACCGACCGGCAGGTCGTCAACGGGATGGTCCACGGGATCCGCGCCGGCCGCCCGGGGCGCCGTACGCCTCAGGACGTTTTCGTGGCGGGCCGCTTCCCGCTCCGGCGTCCTTCGGATCCGGTGCCGCTCTGCCCCGGCTCCGCGGGCACGCTCTTTCGCGCGGTGGCCTCATCCGTGTCCGGGGCCGTCTTCGACGGCTTCGTCCGGGGCGTGACGGTCGGCCACTTGAGCTCGATCTCGAGCTCGATCTCCCCGTCACCGATTTCGACCTCGATCTCGCCGCGGAGGTCGTCGGGGACTCGTAGGCTCAGCGTTCCCGAGCCGAATTCCAGTTCGGCGTCTCCGCCCTCCCTCAGCGCGGCTGCGATTGCCGCGAGCTGGTCGGCCGCCTCACGGCGGGACAGCGAGCGCTTCTGCTCGAACTTGAGATCCTTCATGAGCGTCTCCGATCCGGGTGCGGCCCGGGTGCCGGACCGCACATCGAGGCCTTCCCCGGCCTCATCCCTCCGACGGGCTGGGGGCGGTGCACAGTGCCCAGATCACGAAGCCGTTGATCGCGATCAGGACGATGGCCCAGAACGGCGCGTAGGGAATCCACAGGAAGTTCGCGAGCATGGCCAGGCCGGCCACTCCCACGCCGACGACCCTGGCCCAGGTGGCCCCCTGGAACAGGGCCGCACCGGCGAGTGTGATGACCACGCCCACGATCAGGTGGATCCAGCCCCATGAGGTGAGATCGAATGAATACGCGTAGTTGCGGGTGGTGACGAATATGTCGTCCTCGGCGATGGCGGCGATGCCCTCGAAGATCATCATCAGACCGCCGAAGACCATCAGGACGGCGGCGAAGACGAGCCAGCCACTCCCGGCACCGGCCCTCTCCGCACTCCGTGCCGCCGCACCCGAGCGGGCCCCGCTCACATGACTGGCCATTACTGACTCCTTCGTTTCGCAGTGCCCGTGCAACCGAGCGTCCGCGTTCGGCAGTTCGGGCTACTTCCCATCCTCGGACCACCGGGGCCCCGTCGCACCTCGGGGTGTCCGGCCGGCAGTGATGGTGAGCAGTTCAGAGTCCTTCTGCGCAGAACAGGACAATGCGTCGCGGACGGTTTCGACGGGAAGCGGCCCACCCTCCGTCCGCCGTACGGGCCAGGGGCGGCGGCGCCGGTGGGCCGGCAGCACCCGTTGCTCGCCTGTTCATTCCGACGGCCGCCGCGGCTGCGCAGGAGACGGGCCGGCTCCGTGGGTCCGTCGTACCGAGGCGGTCGTGGAAGGCTCGGAGCGTCAGCCCCGGAGCGTAGTCACCTGTTCTTCTGGTCCTGTCGATGCCGGCCTGCCTCGACGGCCCTGACCACCACCCGGGCCGCGAGCCCGACGAGCAGGATCCCGCCGATGATCTGGATCATCGTCATGACGCGTGCCGTCTCGGTGCGCGCGGTGATGTCGCCGAAGCCGACGGTGCTGGTCACGGTGAGCGCGAAGTACAGGGCGTCGGTACGGGTGAGGGGCTCGGTGAAGCTGCCGGGCGTGGCCCGCTCCAGGATGTCCGGTGGCGGACAGGCGACGCGTCGTCTGTCGGGCATCCGGCGCGAGTTCTCCGGACCGCCGGCCGCGGCACGGGAGACGAGCACGTCGGGGAACCCCGGCCGCTCCGCCCCGCAGCCTCCGGGTCACCGCAGCACCGGCCGCCGGCGACCGGCTGTCACCCCCTCCGGGTGAGGCGGTACGCGGCGGACCCGCCTCTCATGGGAGGTGCACCACACCACGCCCAGGAAGGAAACGTGAACCATGGCCCAGAAAGAGACAGGCGCCGAAGGTGTCGCCGCCCTCGCCGAAGCGGACGCCCCCGTATTCGAGACGCTCGTCCAGATGACCCTCGACACGTTCGAACGTTCCGGGCTGGACCAGGAGACGTACCTGCTGGCACGCATCGCCGCCCTGGTGGCCATGGATGCCTCCGCGCCCTCCTATCTCCTCAACATCGGCACCGCCGCGGAAGCCGGCGTGTCGCTGGAGAAGGTCCAGGGAACGCTCGTGGCGATCGCCCCCGTGGTGGGAAGCGCCCGGGTGGTGTCCGCGGCCCGCAGCATCGGCGAAGCCTTCGGGATCGACATCAGCACCGAGGACCAGTAGCGGCAGGGCGACCGGGACCGCCCGCTCTTCGGACGGGACGCACGGGCGGTCCGCGGGGCCCCGCCGGGGCCCTGGCGGACGACACCCAGAGGAGAAGCAATGAGCAGCAGCGTGAACCTGGCCTACGACTTTCCCGTTCTGGGGGCCTTCTGGTCGATCATGTGGTTCTTCCTGTGGATCATGTGGTTCGTCCTGCTCTTCCGCGTCGTCGTCGACATCTTCCGTGACGACGACCTGAGCGGATGGGCCAAGACCGGATGGCTCCTCTTCACGATCGTCCTCCCCTTCCTGGGCGTCTTCGTCTACGTCATCGCCCGGGGCAAGGACATGGGCAAGCGCGAACAGCGCCACGTCCGGGCCCAGCAGGAGCAGACGCAGCGGTACATCCGCAAGACCGTCGGCAGCGCGGGCACCAGCGAGGTGGACGAGCTCGCCAAGCTCTCCGAGATCCGCGCCAGGGGCGACATCACCGACGAGGAGTACCGCCGGGCCAAGGAGAAGGTCCTCCACTGACCCGCACGTGCCCGTACGGACGGCAGGACAGCGTGGGTGCCGCCCCGGGCCGGTCAACCGCCACCCGCGGCCTGCGTGAGGAGGCACCGGTGCCCGAGTCCGCGGGGCGCCGCAGGCCCGGCCCCCTCGACCGGTCCGAGAGGTGACACCCGAAGTCCGGACGATTCCAGGAAGCGTCCGAGCCGTCCGCGCCCGACAGCCGACGCACGCCGATCCGAAGCCTGTGACGCGCGTCCGCGGCCCTGCCGGTCCCTGCGTGCCCGCCGAGGGCGGAGCGGACCGTCCGTATCCGGAGCACAAGACGATCACCTCCTGGCGGGACCCGACCGGTTGTACGCACCACCACCCGGCGCGCTCGGGGTCCCGCTCCCGTACCCGGAGCCGTCGGCCGGGATGCGACACGGTTCCCCCCGTTGGATGGTGGAGGCATGAACCATCACCATCAGTCCCGAGGGACGATCGAGATCAATCGTCGGCTCGTCACGACCGGTGTCGTACTCACCGCGGCCGGTGCCGTGGCGGCATGGGTCGGCATGGCCATCGCGGCATCCGCCGTGTTCGCAGCAGGGCGGCGTCTGGTCCGCGAGATGGACGTGCCCCCGTCCCAGCAGGCGGCCCTGAAGCTGCGGCAGGCCAAGGAGGCGTCCCGGGCAGGCATGCAGGCGTGGCGGTCCACGTCCGACACCCAGAACTGATCATTTGCCCGCCAGGTCCGACGAAGCCGCCCCGGTACCCGCGGCACCGCCCTCGCGTCGGAGGCCTTCGGCCGCAACCGCCTCCGGGCCTCGGGGCATGCCACCTTGTCGCAGCCGGGGCTTGAGCTCGATGGCGTGAATACTCCAAGCGACGGAAGTCATGAAACATGATCTCCCCAGCAGCCCGACAGACACCAGAACCTCAGTCTGCGGCCGTCGCGCGCCTGCCCGAGGACGCCGCGCGGCTGGGCGGCGAGGTCGTGTTCGAGCCGGGCGGTCACGGCTGTCTGCGGGTGCTGCCGGACCAGGACGCCGTGCTGCCCGCACCCGCGGACGGCACGCAGTTGGTGCTCGGTCCGCACGTCGCGCACGACCCGCACCGGCTCACCCTCGACGGCTACGTGCTACGCATCCGCTGCGACACCGACGCTGCCGGGCGCCGCGCCATGATCGGAAGCCAACTGCACGGCCGCACCCAGTGGTTCGGCCGTGCCGAATGCCGTCCGAGGCCGTGAGGGCTGTCCACGCCCGCGGTTGAGGAGGTCCGCCGCCTGCGCAGCAGCAGCTCCGGTGCCGCCTTCCCGCACCGCGCCATGCCGGCCCGCTCCCATGTCGCGATATCAGCTGACCGGGGCATACCGGTGCTCGGCGCCCTCCTTGCCCAGCGGTCTTCTTCGCGCTGTCCAGATCCGCCCACATCAACACACCTGACGTTCCCTCATTGAGGGAACTGGCCCCGAACGGGAAAGACTCATAGCCGCCGGGCCACGCTGACCCGCGCGTCCTCACCCCTCATTGCCCGCGGCCGGCGGTCATCGATGACACCCGCCGCTTCCCGGCAGGCGTCACAGGCGCTCTCCCGCTCCGGCAGCCACCAGTGGTCGGACGGCGACATGCCGGCTTCCTGGACTCCGCACAGCGTTGTGTCGAAGATGCCGAAGGCGTGGGAGACATCGGCAGGAAGGCCGTCCGCGACGGCCCTCTCCCAGCGGATCTCCACGGGCAAGTACGGCGGCCGCAGGACCTCGAACCACTCGCCACCCACATGGGTGACGGCATGGCACCACGAACAGGACCAGACTCCCTCTTGCCACGCAGTCGGCGACACCGGCCACCGCCACATCACCCCTCCACACACATCGCACTCCACGGGCGGATCCTCACGCACCTCTGCGCGTGGCCCCATTCCTCCGGCACCGCGCGACTTGCCAAACACCCCCGACAGGACAAGACGATCTTCAGGGGCGGGGTTCCAGCACCTCCAGGGCGCCGGTCTCGGTGTCGTAGCTGCGCAGGGTGGTGAGCCGGGCCGACAGCGGCGGCGCGGGGAGCAGTTCGGGGACCCGCCGGCCGGCGAACGCACCAGGGCGTCGGGTCCGGCCGAGGGTGACGTGCGGGCTCCAGCGCCCCGGTGCGTGGAAGGGGTTGAGGGTCTGGGGCGGGCTGTCCGAGGCCACCGCCTCCCACACCCGGTGGTGCAGAGCGGCCAGCGCCGCGTCGCAGTCCAGCGCCCAGGCCAGCACCGAGGTGGGCCGCTCGAAACGGACCACGCCGGTGAAGCGCACCGGCAGCGGCAGGGCGGCGGCCACCTCGGCGAGCTCCCAGCGGATCGGGGCGGTCAGCTCCGGGCAGGCGGCCAGGGTCAGGTGCGGACTGTTCGTGGGTGAGTGGTGGCGCGCCTGACTGGGCAGCCCCGCATCCGCCAGCCTCTTCCAGGCCTCCCGGACCGCCAGTTCTGCCGCCTCGTCCAACAGAAGCTCGACCGTGCGCACCGCCGCAGCCTACCGGCGACCACCCCGCGGGTTCCGCCGCTCCGTCGGCCGGGCCGTCCGGCAGTACGCGATGAGGAGCGCTTTGACGACGTGGAACGGGCGTGCCAGAAGCTGGGATTCGTCGGCTTCGGCCCCTTGCGCGCGCAGAGCCGTGCCGGGCGCGCCGGCTGCCGGGGAGAGCAGCCCTTTCCAGCCCGGCGATGGGGGGCGCGGGCCAGGCCTTCGTGTTCCCGCTTTCCATTTCGCGCCGACGTACCGAAGTGCCGTCTGATACTGATCAGGCTGCAGCCGGACGGCGACGCCACAAAGCATCGGCACCCAGCCGATTTCCGTGTGCCGGGCCGACTGAGGCTTCCTCAACGAAATGATCTCGTGAGGTGAATCGAACCGGTGGATCTCGCGTCGCGATGAGTCCTGCGGCGTCCGGCGGTCGTACTGTCGAAACCGTTACCGAGGAGGAATTCTGATGCGCAGCGTGACGTATTCGATGGGCGTCTCACTGGACGGCTACGTCGTCGGGCCGGACGGCGGCTTCGACTGGACGCCGCCCGACGAGGAGGTCTTTCGCTTCGCCACCGACGAGGTGCGAGAGGCCGGTGTCCACCTGTTGGGACGACGGCTGTACGAGACGATGCTGTACTGGGAGAGCGCCGACCAGAATCCATCGCTCGACTTCTCCACGCTCGAGTTTGCCGCGGTCTGGAAGGCGCTGCCCAAGGTGGTGTTCTCGACCACGCTGTCGGCGGTGCAGGGCAATGCCCGCCTGGCCTCGGGCGGGCTGGCGGAGGAGATCGGGCGATGGCGGGCCGAGCCGGGGGACGGCAACATCGCGATCGGCGGTGCGACTCTCGCCGCCGAGGCGGCCGCGTCGGGTCTGATCGACGAGTACCGGGCCAGGGTCTACCCGGTGCTGGTCGGCGGCGGCATTCCGTTCTTTCCCCAGCACGAGCGCCGGGTGGATCTCGAACTGGTCGAGACCCGCACCTTCAGCTCAAGAGTCGTCTACCTCCGCTACCGCGTGGCACATTAGCCGTCTGATCCGCCGGCCCCTGGTTCGAAGAGTTCCTGGCCTGGCAGGCATCCCGCGACGATCAGTGACGGGCGGGCTCATGTCCATGGACGCTCGGCGAGGCCGGCTTCGGGCTTTGTTCACGAGTTTCAGCTCTGGTCCACTTCCTGTGGTGCGGTCACACGCTGTACTCACTCAACCCGGCTGCTGAGATGATCGCCTCCTATTTCAAGTTGGCGGGAGTTGGGTCTGTCATGAGCGAATGGTCGCTGGAGGTGCTTGAGGTCCTGGAGGCTTCGGGGTGGACGGCTGGCAGGCGCGTCGACACGGCTGGCTGGCGGTCCATGTTCGAAGGAGTCGGCGTCCGCATGCACGATGCTGCGGAGGTGTTTCTCCAGGAGTTCGGGGGGGCTGACCGTCAGCATCGGTGGCCCGGGAATCAACCGCGCCCGCGAGCCATTCGAACTGGATCCTGAGCTGGCGTGGGGAGAGGATGACCGGTTCTCCGAGTGGAGCGACGCCTTGGGGAGAGAGCTCTTCCCGCTCGGTGAGCTCGATCACGGCCGATTCTTTCTCGGTATCGATGAGCGCAGCGAGATCTACCTGGTCGCGGGCTGGGTCGCTAGTTTCGGGGCAATGCCGCACGCCCTTGGGAATCTGATCCTCGGAGTGAGGCCCCGCAGGATCGACGAGGGACACAGGTAGCCGAATCAGGCCTGGTGACAGCTCACTTGGCGAGCAGAACGCGTTTGCGGAGGAGCTCGAATCCCGCACGGCCGAGCATCTGCCGCTTCAGCGGCTTGATCCGGTTCACGTGGCCTTCAACAACGCCTGAGGTCCAGGGATGGGAGAGGCCGGCAGTGACAGCGGCCAGGTCGCGTTCGAGGTGCCGGGCGAACCGCTGAAGGCTGGGGAGATCGGTGGCAGTCACGGACTCGATCCAGTCCGACAGCCGTTCGCCTCGCAGTCGCGTGAGCATGTTCGCGAAGGCACGGGCATGGCTGGCAAGGCTTTGGAGGCCGGAGCAGCCGGCCGGTACTGCCTTGAGCTGAAGCCGGTCACTCTCGGCCAGAGCGTCGGGGTGGGTGAGGATCCAGCGGCTGACCGCACGGGCGGATGGCGGCCGGGGCCCGATCTGCTGGGGCTTGCCGTGTAGGTTCCGGCTGACGTAGGCGCGAACGTTGCCGTAGCCGTCTGGGTAGCCCTGTGCCTTGATCTCCCCCCACAGTTTCCAGGCGTTGGTGCAGCCTTCCTGCCATCGCTGGTCGAGATAGGGCTTGTAGGCGTCGAGCTTGGTGGGGCGACATTGCCACTGGCCGGTGAACAGCCGCTTCGGCTCGGTGGCGCGGGAGAATCGGAGAACGGTGTTGAGGCCCATGCCGAGCTGCCGGGCGATGGACCGCTTGCTGTGGCCGGCGGCCAGCAGGGCGTGGACGGTGGATGCTTGGCACGGGTGCGCTCGGCGAACCGGTGGCCTGTTGGCCACGGCGAGGACGCGGGCGACTCCGGCGCCTGGTGCGGCTCTTCTGGTGGCTCAGGCGCAGGCAGGCGCGGTGCCGGTAGCCACACTTCTCGGCGGTCTCGCCGAGGTTGCGCCAGAGGTGCCATCTGTCAGCGACCTGGAGGGCTTGCGGGGCGCCGCGGGTGGCGCCTTCGGCGTATCGGACAATTGTGTCAGCCACCTCGACTGACTCCACCGACGCGTTCTCCACCGACCAGAACAGCAGCTCACCCAGCTGCGTCCGTACTTCGTTCACGGCGTAGCACTGTCAGCCCCACCACTCGCGAGCGGGGCGATTTTCGAGCGGCATCGACCGCCCTTGCACGATGGTCAACAGTCACGCTGCGTACGCGACCACAAGAAGTGGACCAGAGCCCAAACTCACGAACAAAGCCAGAGCGCGTCGTGCAGCCGGTGCAGCTGGCCCTCGCGCGCGGCCAGGTGGGAGATCTGGGCGCGCAGCAGTTCGGGGTCGGCGAAGGAGTCGGCGCCGTCCTCGGTGGTGGCGCGCTGGGCGGTCAGGTCCTCGATGGTGTCTTGGGCGGTGGTCGAGGCGCGGCGCCAGGCGGCGGCCGGGCCGCTGACGGTCAGGGAGCGGGCGGGGCGGGGAAGGCGTCCAGGAGGTGCTGTGCTTCTTCGCCGCGACCGGAATGGGCGGCGGCGGTGTAGGCGCGGACCGTGGCGTGGGCCTGGGCCAGGTGAGCGGCGCGCTGCTCGTCGAGAGCGTCGGCGACGGCGTCCGGGGTGTGGCCGTCTGCGTGCCGGTAAAGCCGACAGTACGGCAGTGGTATGCACGGTCAACGACTGTCCGCTCTGCAGGGAGCCATCACCCTCGACGTCGATCGCGTGCGTCAGCAGCGTCATGTCGCTGAGGGCCTCATCGGGAGCGGAACCAGCTGCCCGCAACGGGGCCAGGGGCTGTGCGTCCTCCATTCGCCCGGAACGGTTCGGTGCGTGTTTCTCCCATGGTTCGTAACGGGCCTGGTGGGGGCTCGTCCGGGTGCCCTGGCGGTGCCGGTCGGGTGGAGAACCGTCTCACCGCGCCCGGCAGGTCAACGCCAGACCGATGACGGCCCGCACCGGGGGTTGTCCCCCGTTCTGCTCTTGGGGTTCGCCGGATCGCGTCCCCGTCGGGGCGAAACTAGCGTTCGGCCATGACCTCGACTTTACGAAAGCACCTCGCCACGGCAATCGGTGTCGCTGTGCTGCTCGCCGCAGAGGCGGGCACGGCCATCGCCCGGCCTGCCGGCCCCTCCCCCGTGGAACAGTTGGGCCAGGACGTCGCAGCGATCCACGCCCTCGGTGTCAGCGGTGTGCAGGCCCGCGTCATGGGGCCTGACGGTCGGCAGTCGGTCGCCACCAGCGGCACCGCAGACCTGACCACCGGCCGCCCGGTCTCTTCCGGCGGCTACTTCCGCATGGCCAGCACGTCCAAGACACTGGTCGCCACCGTGGTCCTCCAACTGGAGGCCGAGGGCAGGCTGTCCCTGGACGACACGGTCGAGCGATGGCTGCCCGAAGTGGTGCGGGGCAACGGTAACGACGGCACCCGAATCTCCGTCCGCCAACTGCTCCAGCACACCAGCGGCATCCGCGACGACCTGCCCGGATACACCACGCCGAAGGAGTACTACCAGCAGCGCCACGACGTCTACGAACCCAAGCAGCTGGTCGACCTCGCCATGGCCCACGAGCCGGAGGACTTCCTGCCCGGGGAGGGCTGGGCTTACTCCAATACCGGCTACGTACTGCTCGGCATGATCATCCAGAAGGCCACCGGTCACCCCGCCCACCACGAGATCGAAAACCGCATCCTGCGCCCGCTCGGCCTCGACCAGACCCGGTGGATGGGCACCTCGCCCACCCTGCCGCGGCCCCGTTCCCAGGCCTACCAGCTCTTCGGCCCCGGCTCCCGGGTGGACGTCACCGACCAGGTACCGGTGGACTACGAGAACCTTTCGTGGGTCACGACCACGCGGGACGAGAACCGTATCCTCCGCGCGCTGCTCGACGGCCGTCTGCTACCGGCACGGCAGCTGGCCAAGATGAAGCAGACCGTCCCCGTGAGCGCGGAGGTCCAAAAGCTGTGGCCCGACGGCCGATACGGACTGGGCCTGGTCGAACGCCCCCTGAGCTGCGGAGGAACCTACTGGGGCCACGAAGGCGGGGACGGCGGCTACATCACCCTCAACGGCGTCACCGACGACGGCAGGCGAAGCGCCGTGATCTCCATGTCCGAGGCACGCGGCGACACCCCGCAGCACGTAATGGAGCAGGAGAACGCGGCCGGCGCCCTGATCGACCACGCGCTGTGCGCCGGGGGCCGCCCCAGAACCCGGTGAGCGGACGCGTCGTCGCGGTGAGCTCGGCGCGACGCTCGCCGGTCCCGCAGATGGACGTTGCGCACCACCTCGCCCCAGGTCCCTTGGAGAACTGCTGTCACCATTTCGATCCGCCCGAAATCGCCCAACGACCCCGTGCACGGTGAACGTTCGGGCACGCCGGCGCAGCCTGCCGTCAGGAGACGAGGCTGTGGCCGGCACGGATGCGATCGAGGGAGGCCGTCGATCCTTGTCGTGTGCGAGGTCGTCAGTCACTGACCTGGGATGCGTGATGCCGTCATGGTGGCCGGTGTCGGAGGCCGGTGCCGGTGCCGGTGCCGGTGAGGCACCCATCGAGGGCGTCGGGGCGGTACTGGAGCCGGCGGAGGACGCTCCGGGCAGCGGTGATCCGCGACTGTCCCACGCCCACGCCCACGCCCACGCCCTCGAGGACGGCTGGGTGCAACTGTCCTTCGCCGACACCCACCCCCAGGAACACCCCCCGGCCGCCCGGCCGAGGCGCCGCCCGGTGCGGAGACCTGCACCGTCCTGACAGCGGTGGCGCCGACAGCGCACCGCCAGCTCATCCTCGTCCCACCGCCGCCCGTGACCTAGGTCTTTCGTTTGGATCAGGCCGGGCTCGCGGGGTCCGGTGCCTGATCCCGACGAAAGACCCTCGGCGCCGCCCTGTACAGCTCGCCGGCCGACACGGCCCTGGCCGACTGCCTGGGCCAGGAGCTCACGGACCGGGCTGCATCCCGCGGCTGGACGCCCAGCAGCGTCTTTCGGGCCCGCTCCGGTCCGCGGCTGCTGCCGACGGTGCAGGACACCCCGGTGCGCCCGGCCAGGACCAGGCCTGACACCTCCCAGTTTTCTGGGATGGCGGCCTCCCCCGCCGCTCCTTAGGTTGGCATCCGGCTCCGGACACGGCACGGGGGACCCCGGAGCACCGCGCGAATGCGCCTTCGGCCGTTGCCCGGCCGGGATTCGTCGCGCCCCCTTGGAGATGCGAGGAAGCAGATTCATGCATGTTCGCTCAATGCTCAGGGGTGCGTTGCCCCTGATCGCTCTGATCATCGCCTTCCTGTTCTCGACCGTGGCGAGCGCCGTTCCGGCCGCATCCGCGGCGGTCGGCGGGGTGGCACCGGTTGCCGCTCGGGGAGACGGCCTGATCGCCTTGAGGCTCGGCGGCCTGGTGGCGGCGGATCTGGAGGAGGACTCCATGACCGGGGACGGCGACGAAGTGCGCGTCCTGGTCAATGGCCACCGGGTGTGGCCGTGGAACGACGGCGCCTTCGACATCTCCCACTCCGGGACCTGCGTCAGGTTCGTCGAAGCGTGGGTCGACAGCAACGGCACGTGCGGGCAGCCGTACGGGGTCAACGGCGGGGGCTACGAGCAGTTGTACTTCAAGGCCGGGGAGTCGGTCACCGTCCGGATCGAGGAGGACGACCTCGCAGGGGACGACGATCTCGGCACCGCGACGGTCACCGCCGACGGCACCCGCCAGGTGTTCACCGCCGCCCGCAACGACGGACAGTGGCCGAACACGGTCTCGTACAGCACCACCGCGGTCCTCGAACCCGTGACGGGGGTCGGGGTGTGGAACACCAACAGCAGTAAATGCCTGGAGATCAGGGAATCCTCCGACGTGAACGGCGCCATCGCCCAGCAATGGGGCTGTGTCGGCCAGGACGGCGCCCGATGGGTCTTCGAGCGGACCGGCCCCGGCATGCTCATCCGGCGGGAGAGCAACGGCAAGTGCCTGGAGATCGACAACTCCAAGGATGACAACGGAGCAAGGGCTCAGCAGTGGGACTGCAAAGGCCAGGACGGGACATTCTGGAAGATCGTGTCCGTGCACTACGAGGGGCTGTACCTCGTCAACGAGAGCGGGAAGTGCCTTGAGGTGCAGAACTCCTCCAAGGACGACGGCGCTCGAATCCAGCAGTGGGACTGCGTGGGGCAGCCCGGTGCCGTCTGGCAGAGGCTATGACGGCTGATGGGCTCGCGCACGGCAGGCAGTGAGGCGTCGAGGACAGCGGCGGGGCTCGGTGTTTGCGTCTGCCGTGCCGACGTCAGGTCCGCGGTCCGCTGACGGGACAACAGGCCGACGACGGCCCGGACGATGTCGCTCACGTGCTCGCGGCGGCCGAGACGGCGGGCCAGGGCACGCCGGTTCTTCGTGTGCGCGATGCCGTGCTCGCCCCGGATGCGTCGTGAGGAGCGCGCTGTGCGCTGCCGCCCGCGCGTCTCCTCGTAGCAGTCCGGAGCGTTCTCGAACTTGCGATGCGCGGGTGTGACCACACGTCCGCCGGTCCGGGCGCCCAGGCCCTGGTAGCCGGCATCGGCGAGGATCTCCACTGCCGGGCCGTCGGCCAGGGGCTTGACCAGCCCTGACCGGCGGGCGTGGGTGATGTCCGCGCGGCACGCGCGAAGCGCTGGGGCGTGTCTGACAATTCGCGTCGGATCAGTGCGCGGCGTCTGGTGCGGTGCATCGCAAGGCGGAGGATCGCCCGTGTACTGGATGTACTCGGGT
>NZ_JBIRNP010000039.1:0-20683 GCF_044331705.1 Streptomyces sp. NPDC017202
ATCGACTTTCTCGCCGATCGTTGATCTACAGGAGTCCCGTTGTCTCGTACAGCCTCTCTTGCCTCGCAGGTCACAGCGCTAACGCAACGGTGTTGTCGTCGGCATCACTGCTGGTCACCATCGGTGTCACCGCTGGCGCGCAGCCGGAAGCGCTGGAGTTTGCCGGTCGCGGTGCGCGGCAGCGCGTCCAGGAACACGATCTCGCGCGGACACTTGTACGGCGCCAGCTCCGCCTTGAGGAAGGCCCGCAGCGCCTCCGCGTCCGGGCGCGCCCCGGCCCGCAGGACGGCGAACGCCACCACCACCCGGCCGCGCGCCTCGTCGGGCCGCCCGACGACCGCCGTCTCGACGACGTCGGGATGCCGCAGCAGCGCGTCCTCCACCTCGGGGCCCGCGATGTTGTACCCGGCGGAGACGATCATGTCGTCGGCGCGGGCCACGTACCGGAAGTAGCCGTCCTCCTCGCGGACGTAGGTGTCGCCGGTGACGTTCCACCCGTCGCGCACGTACTCCCGCTGCCGCGGGTCGGCGAGGTAGCGGCAGCCCACCGGGCCGCGCACGGCGAGCAGTCCGGGCAGGCCGTCGGGGACGGGGTCGCCGTTCTCGTCCTGCACCCGCGCCTGCCAGCCCGGCACGGGGACGCCCGTGGTGCCCGGCCGGATCCGCCCGTCGGCCGCGGAGATGAAGATGTGCAGCAGCTCGGTGGCCCCGATCCCGTTGATCAGGCGCAGCCCGGTCCGCTCGTGCCAGGCCCGCCAGGTGGCCGCGGACAGGTTCTCGCCCGCGGAGACACAGCGGCGCAGCGACGAGACGTCGTGCCCGTCGAGGTCGCCGAGCATCGCCCGGTAGGCCGTGGGCGCGGTGAACAGCACGGACACCCGGTGCTCGGCGACCGCCGCCAACAGCTGCCGCGGACCCGCCTGTTCGAGCAGCAGGGCGCTCGCGCCGGCCCGCATCGGGAAGACCAGCAGGCCGCCGAGGCCGAAGGTGAAACCGAGCGGGGGACTGCCCGCGAACACGTCGTCGGCGCGCGGCGCCAGCACGTGCCGGGAGAAGGTGTCGGCGATCGCCAGCACGTCCCGGTGGAAGTGCAGGCACCCCTTGGGCCGGCCGGTGGTGCCCGAGGTGAAGGCGATCAGCGCCACGTCGTCGGCGGCGGTGTCCACGGCCGGGAACGGGCCGGCGGCCGCCCGCCGGTTCAGCAGGTCGTCGGGGGCGTCACCGCCGTACACCGCGATCCGCAGCCCCGGTACCTCCGCCCCGGCGAGGTCGTCGACGGACCGGACGTCGCACAGGGCGTGCTCCACCCGGGCGATCGCGCACATCGTGCGCAGCTCCTGCGGGCGCTGCTGCGCCAGCACGGTGACCGCGATCGCGCCCGCCTTCAGCACCGCCAGCCAGCAGGCCGCCAGCCACGGCGTGGTCGGCCCGCGCAGCAGCACCCGGTTGCCCGGTACGACGCCCAGCTCGCCGGTGAGGACGTGCGCCAGCCGGTCGACACGGGCGCGCAGCTCCCCGTACGTCCAGGGCGGTCCCGCCGGGGTGCGGAACACCGGCCGTTCGGGGGCGCCGCCGGCGAGGAGCTCGGCGGCGGCGTTCAGCCGTCCGGGGTAGCGCAGCTCCGGCAGGTCGAAGCACAGCCCGGGCCACTGGCCGGGCGGCGGGAGGTGGTCGCGCGCGAAGGTGTCGACGTGGGCCGAGGCGTGCATGGCGGGTCGCCCCCTTGCCTTGGTGGGCGCCCGGGGGCGCCGTGGCGGGCGTGATGGTGGGCTCGCGCACCGAGCGTATCGCGTTGGTGACGACAGTCAACGGTTCGCGATACCGTGAGGGTGGCAGAGGCAAGGCCATCGGTGGAGAGGAGCGGCGATGCCCGCGTTCTCGCTCGAACCGGCACGGACCGCCTGGTGCGCCGAACTGCGCACCCTGGCCGCCGACCGGCTGCGCCCGCTCGCGGAGAAGGGCGAACCCGGCCGGGTCAACCGCCCCCTCCTCGCCGAACTCGGCCGACTGGGCCTGCTCAACCGCCTGTTCACCTCCGGCGCCCTCGACCTCTGCCTGATGCGCGAATCCCTCGCCCAGGCCTGCACCGAGGCGGAGACCGCCCTCGCCCTCCAGGGCCTGGGCGCACACCCCGTCCACGCGCACGGCAGCCGCGACCAGCGACAGCGCTGGCTGCCCCGCGTCACCGACGGCAGCGCCGTGGCCGCCTTCGCGCTCAGCGAGCCGGGGGCGGGCTCGGACGCGGCCGCGCTCTCCCTCACCGCGGAGCCCGACGGCGCCGACGGCTGGCGCCTGACCGGCGAGAAACGCTGGATCTCCAACGCCCCCGAAGCCGACTTCTACACCGTCTTCGCCCGCACCACACCCGGAGCGGGCGCCCGCGGCGTCACCGCGTTCCTGCTCCCCGCCGACCGCCCCGGCCTCACCGGCACCGCCCTCGACATGCTCTCCCCGCACCCCGTCGGCGCCCTCGCCCTCGACGCCGTCCCGGTCACCGGGGCCGACCTGCTCGGCGAACCGGACCGCGGCTTCCGCGTGGCCATGTCCACCCTCAACCTCTTCCGGCCCAGCGTCGGCGCCTTCGCCGTCGGCATGGCCCAGGCCGCCCTCGACGCCACCCTGACCCACACCGCGCGCCGGGACGCCTTCGGCGGCAAGCTGAGGGACCTCCAGACGGTCGCCCACCAGGTCGCCGAGATGTCCCTGCGCACGGAGGCGGCCCGCCTGATGGTGTACGCCGCAGCCACCGCCCACGACACCGGAGCACCGGACGTGCCGCGCCGCGCCGCCATGGCGAAACTCCTCGCCACCGAGACCGCGCAGTACGTCGTCGACACGGCCGTCCAGCTCCACGGCGCCCGCGCCCTGTGCCGGGGCCACCTGCTGGAACACCTGTACCGCGAGGTGCGGGCACCACGGATCTACGAGGGGGCGAGCGAGGTGCAACGCGCCGTCATCGCGAAGGAGTTGTACGCGGAGTCGGAGCGCACGGAGTCAGGGCGTGCGGAGTCAGGGCGTGCGGAGTCGGGGCGCACGAAGGCGGTGCGCACGGAGTCGGGGCGTGCGGAGGCCGGCGAGGGCGGCCCGTCGCAGGCCGGACCGGAGGGCGTCCGGTGACCGCCGAACGCGTCAACCCGCCGGAGCTGTCACCGCCGGCCGGCTTCTCGCACGCGGTCGTCGCGACCGGCTCCCGGGTGGTGTTCCTGGCCGGCCAGACCGCCCTGGACGCCGGCGGAAAGGTGGTCGGCGACTCGCTGCCCGACCAGTTCGCCCGCGCCCTGGCCAACCTCCTGACCGCCCTCGCGGCGGCCGGCGGCACCCCGGCGGACCTCGCACGCGTCACCGTGTACGTCACCGACGTCGCCGCGTACCGGGCCTGCGCACCCGAACTCGGCCGCCGGTGGCGGGACCTGGCGGGCCGGGACTATCCCGCCATGGCGGTCGTCGGGATCGTACGGCTGTGGGACGAGGAGGCCCTCGTCGAGCTGGACGGGTTCGCCGTCCTCGGGGACTGATCAGGCGGCGGCGACGGCGAACCGTTCCGCCGGCACGCGGTGCGGGGCCACGACGCGGCCGTCGGGCAGCAGCTCGCCGGAGTCGTCGAAGACGATCGTGCCGTCGCACAGCAGGGTCCAGCCCTGCTCGGGGCGGGCCGCGACGACGTGCGCGTGGTCGGCCGTGGGGCTCGTTGTCCGGTGGGTACACATGGCGCACCTCCACGTCGGTGGGGCCACCGGGCGGTGGGCCCCGTCGCACCGACCATGCGCCCGCGCGGGACACCGCCGCCAGAGCCCGCCGGGGAATGTGACAGCACCAGGACACCTCGCGGACCGTTCGCCGACGCACGGTGCGGACTCGCCACCGAAGGGGTGACGGTCACGCTCGCGGACCCGGCCTCCCGGTACCAGTGGAAGCCCCTACCAGGAGGTCTTCATGCCGTTCCGCCCCGTCCTGCGCCCCGCCCTGACCGCGGCCGCCGGCGCCGCCCTGCTCCTGCTGGCCGCGCCCGCGGCGACCGCGACCGCCGACCCCTCCGAGAGCGTGACCGTCGACCCGGTCGGCCGCGTCGCCGCCGACGGCACCGTCACCCTCACCGGCACCTACCGCTGCGTCAGCAGCTCCGGGCCCGTCTTCGTCAGCTCCTCCGTCGGCCGCAAGGACTCGACCACCCGGTACGGCATCGGCGGCGCCCGTGCCGTCTGCGACGGCGCCGTGCACCGCTGGGTGAACACGGGCAGCCCCGCGCCGGACCCGATCGCGCCCGGCGCGGCCCGCGTCGAGGCCACCCTGATGGAACTACGCCCGGTGGGCCTCCTGCCGCTGCCGTACTTCCACGCGGTGGACGCGGCGGACGTCACGCTGACGGCGAGCTGACGTCACCGGCCTGCGCGGCGGCCACCGCCGGTGCCGGCCGGAGCCGCGACGGGCCGCGGCGATCACCGGCCCGCCTCCCTGACCTGGCGGCAACGGGCACAGTGGCGGGCCTGCGGCACGATCGCCAGCAACTCGCGGGCGACGGGCCGTCGGCACAGGCAGCAGAAGCCGTAGCGGCCCTCGTCCATGCGGCGCAGGGCCGCCTCCACGTCGGCGAGGACCATGCGGGCGGAGGCGGCGAGCTGGATCCCGACCTCGATCCGGGCGGCGGCCCGCCGCTCGCCCGGCCCGTCGCCGGGGGCGGGGGCCGGGGCGGCGGACGTGAGCTGCTCGATCTGTTCCCGGCGGAACCGCAGCTGCTCGTGCAGGTTCTCGCGGAGCGCGGCGAGGTCCTCCGCGGAGAGGGCCGGGGCCCGCTCGCCGACGGTCCGGTGGTTCACGTCACCGACGGTCCGGTGGTTCACGATGTCACCCCTCGGTCAGGGCAGGAAAGGAAACGGAGGTGCGCCGGATCAGGCGCCGTGGCGCCGGCAGGCGACGCAGAACCGCGTGTACGGCAGGATCTCCAGGCGTTCGGCGGGCACCGGCCGGGAGCAGCCCGCGCAGGTGCCGTAACTGCCGTCGTGCACGCGTGCGAAGGCCGCCTCGATCTCGGCGAGCACGCGCCGGACGGCGTCCTTCTGCGCGACCGTCACCTGGTCCGCCGCCTCCCGCCCGGCCTCGTCGAGGGCCCGCAGCTGGGTCAGCCGTGAGGCGCGCTCGTGCTCGAGGCGCTGACGGGCCTCGTGCGCCGTCAGACGCCGGGGACGGCCTTCGGTGGGGGGCGTGTCGAGCGACGACATGGCGGGACCTCTTCCTCGGACGGCTCGGCGGGGGAGCGGTCCGGTGGTGGTCGCCGCTCCCTCCCCACCGTCGCCGACGCGCCGCGCCCTGCCTATCGGGCGCAGTACCCATCCGCGGCCGCACGCGCTGCCCCCTCGCGGGCCGCCGCCCCGGCCGGCGCGCACGTCGGAAAATGGGCATCAGAGCCCATCGACGCGGCGGCGGACAGCGCGCACGCTGTTCGGGGGCCGGTCGGCCCGCGTCCCGCGTCTCCCGTGCGGGCCCACGGCCCCGACGACGAGACCGGCCGTACGAAGCGTGTCCCTGCGATCCCTGTGAAAGGCGCGATCCCGATGTCCCTGTTCTGGCGGATCTTCGGGCTGAACGCGGTGGTGCTGGGCGTGGCCACCGCGTTGCTGCTGTGGGCTCCGGTCACCGTCTCCGTGCCCGTCCTGCTGACCGAGGCCGTGATCCTGGTCGGCGGCATGCTGGTCATGCTGGTCGCCAACGCCGTCCTGCTGCGGCTCGCGCTGGCCCCCCTCGACCGGCTTACCCGCCTGATGACCACGGTCGACCTGCTGCGCCCCGGCCAGCGGCTGCCCGCGCACGGCATGCGCGAGGTCGCCGACCTCATCCGCACCTTCAACGCCATGCTCGACCGGCTGGAGAGCGAGAGGGCGGCGAGCAGCGGCCGTGTGCTGCTCGCGCAGGAGGCCGAACGGCGCCGTATCGCCCAGGAGCTGCACGACGAGGTGGGGCAGACGATGACCGCGATCCTGCTGTCGCTGAAGCGGGCGGCGGACGAGGCGGAGGAGCCCCTGCGGGGCGAGCTCCAGCAGGCCCAGGAGATCACCCGGGGAAGCCTGGACGAGGTACGCCGCCTGGTGCGCCGGCTGCGCCCGGGGGTGCTGGACGACCTCGGTCTGGTCAGCGCCCTGACCTCGCTCACCACCGAGTTCGCCGCGCACGCCGGACTGCGTGTCCTGCGCCGGTTCGACGCGGACCTGCCGGCCCTCGACCCGCAGACGGAACTGGTGCTGTACCGGGTCGCCCAGGAGAGCCTGACCAACGCGGCCCGTCACGCCGGGGCCGGCCGGGTCGAGGTGAGCCTGTCCCACACGGACGGCTCGCTGCTGCTGGCCGTCGCCGACGACGGCCGCGGGACCGGCATCGCGCACGAGGGCGCCGGCATCCGGGGGATGCGGGAGCGGGCGCTGCTCGTGGGAGCGACCCTGGACATCGTCTCCCAGCCGGCCGGCACACAGGTCCGGCTGACCGTGCCCGTCCCGAAGAAGGTGCCATGACGACCCCGACCGACCCGTCCCCGATCCGTATCCTCCTCGCCGACGACCACGCCCTGGTGCGTCGGGGAGTACGCCTCATCCTCGACCGGGAACCCGACCTCGAGGTCGTCGCCGAGGCCGGGGACGGCGCCGAGGCCATCGCCCTGGCGCGGGCCCACGACATCGACCTGGCCGTGCTGGACATCGCCATGCCCCGGATGACCGGCCTCCAGGCGGCCCGTGAACTCGCCGCGCTGAAGCCGGGCCTGCGCATCCTGATGCTGACCATGCACGACAACGAGCAGTACTTCTTCCAGGCGTTGAAGGCCGGGGCCGGCGGATACGTGCTCAAGTCCGTGGCCGACCGCGACCTGGTCGCCGCCTGCCGGGCCGCCGTGCGCGACGAACCCTTCCTCTACCCCGGCGCGGTCACCGCCCTCGTGCGCAACTACCTCGACCGCGTCCGCCACGGCGAGGAACCCCCGCAACGGGTGCTGACCGCGCGCGAGGAGGAGGTCCTCAAGCTCGTGGCGGAGGGCAACACCTCCAAGGAGATCGCGGAGACGCTGTTCATCAGCATCAAGACCGTCCACCGCCACCGGGCGAACCTGCTCCACAAACTCGGCATGCGCGACCGGCTGGAACTCACCCGGTACGCCATCCGCGCGGGCCTCATCGAACCCTGAACCGGCCCGCACGGGCACGAAGCGGGCCGCCCGCACGTCGATCACGTCGATCACGTCGTCGATGAGGAGTGCGGCCGCCCGCACGGAAGCAGCCCGCACCGGCCGCACGGGAACGAGGAGACGAGGAGAGGGGGACGGCACATGACACGCTCCGCGCGTCCCGTCCCCCGCGGCGGGTCCCGCCCGACGGCGACGGCGGCCGCCCTGCTCACCGCCCTCCTCGCCGCCCTCGTCGTCCTCGCCGCCCTCCTGGTCCCGGCCGCCCTCGACGGCCCCCACCCCCGTGCCCCCCAGAGCCTCTCCGGGGGCGTCGAGGCGGGCGGCGCCCCCGTCGCCGACGACGCGCCGCCCGCCGTCCGCACGGCAGCGGCCCGCGTCCACGGCGACCTCCCCGCCCCGCCGCCCCCGGCCGGCCTCGCGCCCCGGGACCCGGCCGGCACCGCTCCGCCGGGAACCCCGGCCCCGCCGACGGCCGTACCCCCACCCGTCCGCCCGCGACCGGCGGACGGGCACCCCCTGCGCGCCCCGCCCCCTCCTCCAGGCACCTGACACCCCTTTTCCTCTTCCTTCACCGCGGTCCCGTCCGGGCCGCGGCATGCCTGCCGGAGGCCCGCTTGTCCCGCGCCCAGCGCATCCGAGGGCTGCTCGCCCTCGCCGTCGTCGCCCTGTCCCTGTACGTCGCCGTGACCGTGCCCGTCCACCTCGGGCTCGACCTGCGCGGCGGCACCCGGATCGTGCTGGAGACCCGACCCACCGACGCCGACGCCGACGCCGATACCGACACCGACGCCGATACCGATACCGACGCCGTCGACCGCACTGTGGAGGTGTTGCGCGGCCGCGTCGACGCGCTCGGGGTCGCCGAACCCACCATCGTCCGCTCCGGCGACGACCGCATCGTCGTCGAACTCCCCGGCGTCCAGGACCCGGCGGAGGCGGCGCAGGTACTGGGCCGCACCGCTCAGCTCACCTTCCACCGGGTACTCGGTGCGGCGGCGGGGGCCGGGTCCGAGGGCCCGCCCGAGACCGGACGCGACACCGCTCCTGGAGTCGGGCGCGAAGCCGCCCCCGCCCCCGGCCCGCGCCCCGACCCCACCCGTCCGCGCGTCCTGCCCGACGAGTCCGGCCGGCCGCTGCGCCTCGGCGCGGCCGCGCTGACCGGCAGCCACGTCGAGGAGGCCGCCGCCCGGTTCGACCAGCAGGGCGGCGCGGGCTGGTACGTCACCGTCGACTTCGAGGACGCGGGCCGCGACCGCTGGGCCCGCCTGACCGGCGAGGCCGCCTGCCGGCCTGCGGGGGACCCGGCCCGCCGGGTGGCGATCGTCCTCGACGACAGGATCATCTCCTCCCCGCAGGTCGACCCCTCGGTGGGCTGCGGCGTCGGCATCAGCGGCGGCTCCACGATGATCAACGGCGCCTTCGACGACGGCGACGCCCGGGAACTCGCCCTGCTCGTCAACGGCGGAGCCCTGCCCGTACCGGTCGAGACCGTCGAACAGCGCACCGTCGGCCCCACCCTCGGCGCGCAGGCCATCAGCGCCAGTGCTCGGGCCGCCGCCGTCGGCGGCGCGCTGACCGTCCTGTTCGTCATCGTCGTCTACCGGCTGCTGGGCGTCCTGGCCGCCGCGGCCCTGCTCTGCTACGGCCTGGTCTCCTACGCCGCCCTGGCCGCCCTCGGCGCCACCCTCACCCTGCCCGGACTGGCCGGGTTCGTCCTGGCCATCGGCATGGCGGTGGACGCCAACGTGCTCGTCTTCGAACGCGCCCGGGAGGAGTACGCGGAGCGCCACCGGCCCACCCCGCGCTCGGCCCTGGCCGCCGGCTTCCGCAACGCCCTCAGCGCGATCGCCGACTCCAACATCACCACCCTCATCGCCGCCGGACTGCTGTTCCTCCTCGCCTCGGGGCCCGTCCGCGGCTTCGGCGTCACCCTCGGCATCGGCGTCCTCGCCTCGATGGTCAGCGCGCTGGTCATCACCCGCGCGCTCGCCGACCTCACCGTGGCCCGCCCGGGGCCGCGCCGCCGGCCCCACCTGACGGGCATCGCGCACACCGGCGCCGTGCGCGACCGGCTCGCCCGCAAGGACCCGCACCTGATGCGCCGTCCCCGCCGCTGGCTGGCCGTCTCCGCCGCCGCACTGGTCCTCGCCGGGACCGGGATCGCCCTGCGCGGCCTCGACCTCGGCATCGAGTTCACCGGCGGCCGCCAGATCGAGTACGCCACCGCCACCCCGGTCGACCCGGACCGGGCCCGCGCCGCCCTCGCCGACGCCGGCTTCCCGCAGGCCGTCGTGCAGACCTCCGGCGAGAACCGGCTCACCGTCCGCACGGGCCGGCTGAGCGACGCGCAGGCGGACGCCGTCGGCGCGGCCGTCGGCGAACTGACGAGCCGCGCCGACGAACTCCGCGACGAGGCCATCGGCCCCAGCCTCGGCGAGGAACTGCGCCGCGGCGCGCTCGTCGCGCTCGCCGTCGCCCTCGGCGCCCAACTCGTCTACCTGGCGGCCCGGTTCCGGCTGCTGCTCGGCACGGCCGCCGTCGCCGCCCTCGCCCACGACGTCGTGATCCTCGTCGGCGTCTTCGCCTGGCTCGGCAAACCCGTCGACGGCGTCTTCCTGGCCGCGCTCCTCACCGTCATCGGCTACTCCGTCAACGACTCCGTCGTCGTCTTCGACCGCCTCAGGGAACTGACCCGACGCGCGGGCGAGGGGCGCGCGAACGAGGGGGGCACGGACGAGGGGGGCACGGTCTCCTTCCGCCGCATCGCCGACCGGGCGCTCCAGCAGACCCTGCCCCGCACGGTCAACACCGGGACGGGCGCCGCGATCGTCCTCACCGCGCTGGCGGTCTTCGGCGGCGACTCCCTCACCGACTTCGCCCTGGCCCTGCTCGTCGGCCTCGCCGTGGGAACGTACTCCTCCATGTTCACGGCGACGCCGCTGGCCGTCGTGCTCCATGAACGCCGCCCGGGAACACGGCGGTTGTGACGCAGGTCACGGGAAGGGGGCGGAGGGTGCCGGACAGCTCATGGAGGTGAGCACTGATATGCGTACCCGGGTACGGGCCGGGGATCCCACCGCCTTCGCGGAGCTGTTCGACAGCTGGGCGAAGGCGGTCTACAACCACGCCTTCCGGCTGACCGCCGACTGGTCGACGGCCGAGGACGTCATGGCCGCGACCTTCATGGAGGCGTGGCGGCTGCGCGACCGGGTCGATCCCGAGGGCGGCTCGCTACGGCCGTGGCTGCTGGGGATCGCCACCAACACCGCCCGCAACCAGTACCGCAGCAACCGCCGGTACCGGGCGGCGGCGAACGCGGCCGCGGCGGCCGAGCTGTCGGTGCCCGACCACGCCGAGGAGGTGGCCGACCGGGTCGACGACCGGCGGCGCCTCGCGCGGGCGCTGACCGCGCTGGCGGGCCTGCGCCGTGCGGAACGCGAGGTCGTGGCGCTGTGTCTGGGGGAGGGCCTGGACTACCGGGCCGCCGCGGAGGCCCTCGGCATTCCGGCCGGCACCGTCGCCTCCCGCCTGTCCAGGGCCCGCAAGAAGCTGCGTTCCCTCACCGCGGACGCCCCGGCGGGACCTGTGGTGGGTGCCGCGCCGGAACTCGCCCCCGGAAAACGGGAAGGCGACCGCCCCGGCCGACAGACAAGAGATGACCACGCACCCGTGGTCCGGCCCGCGCAGGGAGGAAACCGATGAACGCGAACACGCCCCGGCAGCGTCCGGCCGAGCGGGAAGAGGACAGCAGCCTCTTCTCCCGGACGGCGCGTGACCTGCCGTCGGGCCGTCACCAGTTCCACAAGGAGCGTCTGATGGCCCAGATCCACGACGAACAGCGCACGGCGGCCCCGACCCGGTCCCCCGCTCCGGCCGCGGGCCGGGCATGGTGGCAGCGGCTGCCGCGCCCGGCGATCACCCTGCCCGCGACGGCGGCCCTGGTGGCCGCGGCGGTCGCCGCCGCCATGGTGACCTCCGGTGGCCCCGCGGACCACGGTGTCGCGACCGGACCGGCCCTGACCACGCCGATCGGCGCCGCGAGCGCCAAGGGCGTACCGCAACTGCTCGACCGGATCTCGCTGGCGGCCGCCGAGGCCTCCCACCCGGACGTCCAGCCCGGCCAGTTCGTCTACATCGAGTCCAGGACCGCCGACACCTTCCTGAAGACCGTCGACGGCAAGACCTCCCTGGCCAGCCACGAACTGCACCGCCGCCAGATCTGGAAGTCCCCGGACGGCACCGAGGGCTGGCTGATCGACCCGGCCGTCAACGACAGCCCCGAGGGCGAGACTCTCAGCCTCCCCGACGAACAGGGCAACACCCCGAAGGCGCACCTCAACAGCCCGTCGTACGACTACCTGTCCCGGTTGACCACCGACCCCGACGCCCTCCTCGCCAAGATCTACAAGGAGACCGAGGGCCACGGGAACTCCCCCGACCAGGAGGCCTTCACCACCATCGGCGACCTCCTCGGCGAGAGCTACCCGCCCGCGGAGCTGTACTCCGCCCTGTTCCGCACCGCCGCGAAGATCCCCGGCGTCGTCGTCGTCCAGGACGCCGTGGACGCGATGGGCCGGCACGGCGTGGCGGTGGCCCGGCTGGACGAGACCAGCGGGCAGCGAGAGGAGTGGATCTTCGACCCGAAGACCTACGTCTTCCTGGGCGAGCGCACGGTCCAGGTCGAGAAGCGCACCGGAGAGGACGCCCTGATCACCCCCGGCACGGTCACCTTCACCAGCGCCGTCATCGAACGGGCGGTCGTCGACGGCATGAAGCAGACTCCGTAACGGCCCGCCCGGCGAACGCCCCCCGCGGCCGCCGCCCCCGTTTCGACCGTGGGGGCGGCCGCCGCCGACCGAAGTCATCGGCAGGCGGCACGCGGACCGAAGTCATCGGCAGGCGGCACGCGGACCGAAGTCATCGGCAGGCGGCACGTGGACCGTTCAGACGGCGTCCAGTTCCCTGCGGCGCTCCCGCCCCGGTACGCCGCCTGCCGTCCGGCGCCGGTCCGTGACGCTGCCCAGCCAGCCCAGCAGGAACCCGGCCGGCACCGTCACCAGGCCCGGGATCGTCACGTCCCAGATCCTGAAGTCGTGCCCCGGGAAGATCGACCCGGGTGTACCGGACGTGTACGGCGACAGCGCGAGCGCCGCGACGCTCAGCACCGTGGCCCCCCACAGGCACCACAGCGCACCGCGGGCGGTGAACCCGGGCCAGTACAGGGCGTACAGCAGGACGGGCGCGAGGGCGGCGCCGCAGACGGCGAGCCAGAGCGTCGAGACGACCACCAGGTTCCAGTCGGCGACGACGACCGCCACGGCCGCGGCGACCACCCCCGTCAGCGCCGCCGACCACCGCGACGCGGCACCGTCCGCCTTGCCCGCCGGGTGGCTCCCGGCGGGCAAGGCGGACGCGCCCAGCACGTCCCGTCCCAGGGCGATGCCGGCGGCGAGGGTCACATCCACCACGGCCGCGAGCGCGGTGAGGAAGAGGACGCAGGCCAGGGCCGCGACCAGGATGCCGCCGCTGTCGAGCGCCCGCCCGAGCACCAGCGGCGTGAACGCCTGTGCGGACGGGCCGGCCTCACGCAGCGCCTCGCCGACGAGGGCCGCCGCGCCGACCCCGACGACGGTGAGCGCGCCGTACAGCACGGTGAGTTCGCCGAGCATCCAGCGGCCGACGGTCCGGGCGCCGCGCGGGCTCTTCGTCGAGATCGCCCGCATCAGCACGGCGGGCATCGCCAGCGTGGCCATCGACATGCCGAAGGTCTGCCCGATCCGGTTCACGGCCCCCACCCACCCCTCACCGGTGTAGCCGCCCGGACGCAGGTACGCCTCGCCCATCCGCGAGCCGTGCGCGGCGGCGTCGAGCAGCCGCCCGGGGTCCCCGCCGAAGCGGTCGAGCACGAGCACGGCGGTGACCACCAGCACGGGCAGGGCGATCGCCGACTTCGCGATCATCACCACGCCCGTGCCCCGGATCCCGCCGCTGACGGCCAGCGCCGTCATCACGCAGCCGATCACCACGATGCAGCCGGTCCGCGCACCGGCCTGCCCGATCAGCGCCGCGGCGACGTTGCCGACCACCACCAACTGCACGACCAGCAGCGGGAAGCAGACGAGCAGGGTCACCACGCCCCACGAGACGCGTACGGCGGGCCCGCCGCTGCCGCGCGCGTCCAGCAGGTCCGCGGCCGTCAGCGAGGCGTGCCTGCGCAGCGGCTCGATGATCAGCACGAGCAGCAGCATGACCCCGATCAGGCTGCCCAGCATGACGCCGAGGCCGTCGAAGCCGAACGTGGCGACCATGCCCACCAGTACGGTGACCGTCGCGACCGTGGTGGTGTCGCCGCCCATCGCGATGCCCTGCTGCCAGGAGCGCAGCCGGCGGTTGTCGGACCGTACGAGAGCCCGGTCGTCCTCGTCGGCGCCGGTGACGATGCACAGCATCAGGCAGATCACGACGAAGACCGAGAACACGGCGAAGACGAGGGACCGGGACGAGGGGTCGAGCAGCGTGCTCACGACCACCTCCGGGCGCCCGGCCGCGGTTCGAGCCGGTCGACTTGCCGCCCGTACGCCACCAGCGCGTGCACACCGACGGCGAAGGGCACCGCGGCCAGGATCACGCCGAGGCTCACCGGTCCGGCGATCCGCGTGCCGTACACGGCCGGTACGAGGGCGGCGGGCAGCACGTAGAGCAGCCAGGTGACGGCGATCCGGACGCCGAGCCGCAGCCCGACGGCCAGTCGCGCCGCCTCCTCGGCGTCCTGTCGCTCGTGCTCCGCGTGAGGTCGCGCGCCCGCTGCGGGCTCGTCATGGCGCGGCGGCCCGTGCCAGGGCTGCGGTCCGAAGGACATGGGGGCGGCTCCGCTCACGTCGATCCGGCACCCCGGGAGGGGCGCGAGTACGGGTGTGGGCGCGGAGTCAATCAGACGGGTGCGCGCATTCGACCGCCCCGGGCGCAGATCTGTTCCTCCGCCCAATCCGGTCTGTTCCTCCGCCCAATCCGGTCTGTGCTTCCACCCGATCCGGTCTGTGCTTCCGCCTGATCCGGAGCCGTGTGGACGGTGAACGGGCACTGTGCGCGTCGACGCCTTTCCGAGGACCTCCTA
The DNA here is from genome assembly GCF_044331705.1 of Streptomyces sp. NPDC017202. Lineage (NCBI taxonomy): Bacteria > Bacillati > Actinomycetota > Actinomycetes > Kitasatosporales > Streptomycetaceae > Streptomyces > Streptomyces sp. NPDC017202. The sequence goes on from NZ_JBIRNP010000039.1 coordinate 14,280, forward strand.
CGGGGAGTGCGCGGCGGTTTTCCGGAGCCCGCGACAAAGAGTCCCGCCCGAATGGGAAAGGTGATTCGCCGAATTCCGGAGCCGGTACGCGCGGCAGTCGCCCCGGCCGGCGCCGGGCGCGGTGGGGAGGCGGCCGTGCTCCAGTCCCGGCAGGTGAGGGGTGGGGCAACCGGTCGGTGTCGGTTCCGTGGTCGTGGACGGAGACGGGCGCCGGAGGCGGGGGACGTGCTCCGGCGCCCGCCGCTTCACAGGGAGACCGGGGCCGCCGGGCGGCCGGACTCCAGGTCGAGCAGGAACCGCTTGGCCGCGACACCGCCCGCGTATCCGGTCAGGCGGCCGCCCGAGCCGACGACCCGGTGGCAGGGCAGCACCACGCACAGGGGGTTCGCACCGAGTGCGGTGCCCACGGCCCGCGCGGCCCGCGGCCGTCCGAGCGCGGCGGCCAGCTCGGCGTAGGTGCCCGTCACCCCGTACGGAAGGAGTCCGTCCAGCCGTGCCACGGTCGTGCGGCTGAACGGTGTGGCCAGGCGAAGGTCCACCGGCACGGTGAACGAGCGGCTGCGGCCTCCGAGGTACGCGTCCAGCTGGCGGCCCGCCTCCTCGATGATCCGCAGCTGGGCGGGGCCGGCGACGTCGGCGTCCACGACGGTGAGGCCGCCCCGGGCGATCCGTGCCACCGCTTGCTCGCGGTCGTCGAAGGCGCACAGCACCAGCGCGTCGTCGGTGGCCGCGAGGGTCAGGGGACCCAGCGGGGTGTGGTGCGAGGCGAGTGCTGCGGTGGGCGGGGTGGACATGGGAACCTCTCCGTGGTGTTCGGTGGCACGTCTGCGGTGCTCGGTGGCGCGCCGGGTCAGACGGTGAGGGGCCGGCAGCTCTTGCAGGCCCGGTAGCCCGCCTCGCGGGCGTCCCGCGCGGTGCGGAAGTGCACCCGGTGCCCGGGAGTGATGCGGCGGGCGTGGGCGCAGGTCGGGTGGCAGTAGATGAAGGTGGTGTCGCTGCCGAGGAACACCGCGCCGGCCCGGGACAGCTCCGTCACCCGGCGCATGTCGATGTGCTCGGCCCGGCGCAGGGCCGCGCCGGCCTTCGGCAGGTACGCGGCGTCGCAGGGCGATCCGTTGTCGTGCGTGACCCGGTGGCACGGTACGAGCACGGCGACGGGGTTGGCCGCCAGCGCGCGCAGGACGTCGGACGCCGAGAGCGGCGTCCCGGTGCCGGCCTCGCGGGCGATCCAGCCGAGTGGCCGCAGCTGCCCCGCGGGGATCTTCCGTACGGCCTCCAGGACCGCGCGCTGCTCCTCCGGCAGACCGGACAGGTCGATCGCCAGCCGGTGGGCCCGGCCCGTGCGCAGCGCCGGGACGATCCCGGGCAACGGCTTGCTGCCCGGGATCGCCGAGCGGCCGGTGCGCGCGCGGTGCAGTTCCTCGAAGGCGGTCCGGGTCAGGCCTGCCGAGTCCAGGCGGGCACCGGTCACGGCCTGTGGGCTCGCGGCCACGAACAGGCCGCCCGCGGCCGTGTCGAGGCGCACGTAGCTGTCGTAGCGGTCCTCGGAGATGCCCACACGGCGCAGTACGCGCAGCGCGAAGTCCTCCGGTGCGGCGGATGCGAGATCCGGCAGACGCCGGGTGACCGCGTCGCCGTTGCCTTCGTTCACCTCGTCACCTCCTTCAGCGCCGTCGGCTCCGACGCGAGGGCGCGCCGCAGGCCGGCCAGCCCGCGGGAGACCTGCGCCTTGGCGGTGCCGACCGCACAGCCCTGCACCTCGGCCACCTCTGCGTAACTCATCCCGATGACATGGTGGAGCACGACCGGTATGCGATGGTGCTCGGGTAAGGCCGACAGTGCCGTGACCAGGCGCGACCGGTCCTCCGTCGTCACCGCGCGCTCCTCCGGACCGGGGCTGTGCTCCGGCCAGACGTCCATGGTCTCCTCCACGGGCAGCCCGGTCGTGACCGGACGCCGTTTCCGCGTACGGACGTGATTGCGCCACACGTTCGCCGCGATGGTCATCAGCCACGCACGGGGACGCAGCTCACGGCGCCGTGCGGGGGTGTACCCCTGCAGGGCCGTGTAGGCGCGCAGAAACGTGTCCTGCCCCAGGTCGTCCGCCTCGGCGAAGGAGCCGGAGACCCGGTACAGGAACGCGTGCACCGCCCCGGCGTGCACCCGCACCAGCTCGGTGAAGCCGGCTTCGAGGTGCGCCGCCAGGAGATCGGTCAGCTGCTCTGCCTTGTCGTCCATCACTGAGACGAACACCGTTTGGGCCCAGGGTGTTGCAGGCACGCGGGAGCGGTCATCGGCGGACGGCCGGAGCGCCCGGCGCCGAGCTGCCGACCAGGACCGCCTGATACAGGTGTGCCGCATCCGGGGGACGGGCTCGATCCCCGTCATGTCGTCACACCTCGAACCGGCATTCCCTTTTCCCGAGAGAGGGCAGGAAAGCCTGGCATCGGCGTCAAAATCAAAAGGGGGGGGTGATGGTCGACCAAGTCTTCCGACCGGATTTTCTCGATCTCCAGAAAGGAGATCCGGCGGCTGTTCGATCTGCCGCGGCCGGACCGGCGGTGCCGTCCGGGACCCGGGTCCGGGAGGAGACGGAACTCCGGTGGGCCCCCGCTGGTCAGCGGCGGGTCACCGAAGGCGGCGACGGCCGTGGAGAACGCTGCCGGCGGCGCCGACGGCCCGGCCGGACCAGGCCGCCGCACGCCGCCGGCGGGCCGTTCCACGTGATGCGCCCGGCCGCCCTGCGACGGCCGGGCACGGACGGAGGGGCCGGGCACGGACGGAGGGGCCGGGACTCGCCGGCCCTCCCGCACGGTGGTGCTCAGAGCTCCTTGAGGAGCCCGCCGTCCACGACGAACTCGGCGCCCGTGGTGCTGCCGGAGCGCGGCGACGCCAGCAGCACGACGGCGTCGGCCACCTCCTGCGGCTCGACGAAGCGGCCCGTGGCCAGGTTCAGCATCTCCGGGACGACGCTGTCGATGACGTTGTCCTTGTCGGTGCCGGCCTGCGAGGCGATCATGTCGGCGACGCCGCCCTCGTCCGTCCACCACGGCGTGCGCACCACACCGGGGGACACCGTGTTCACACGGATGCCCTGAGGCGCGAACTCGCCCGAGAGCACCTTGGTGAGGTTGCTCAGGGCGGCCTTCGCGGCGCCGTAGTCGACGTTGATCGGCGAGGGCTGCCGGGCGTTGCCGGAGGAGATGTTCACGATCGCGCCGCCGCCGCGCTCCAGCAGGTGCGGGATGGCGGCACGGACGGCGCGCACGGCCGAGAACAGGTTGAACTCGAACACGGCACGCCACTCCTCGTCGGAGGCGTGCAGGAACGAGCCGCGCGGCAGGGTCACACCGGGCGGCGGGCCGCCGGCGTTGTTCACCAGGATGTCGAGCCCGCCGAACTGCTCCACGGCACGGGCGACGACCTGCGCCGGCGCGTCCTCGTCCATGAAGTCGGCCGGGACGTGCACGAGGTTCGGGCCGGCCAGGGCATCCAGCTCCGGGGTGCTCTTGCGGGACGTGGCCACGACCTGGGCGCCCTCTTCGAGGAGCGTGCGGACGATGGCGAGGCCGATGCCCTTGGAGGCGCCGGTCACGACGGCGATCCGGCCGGAAAGCTGCAGATCCATGAGGTTCCTTCTCGATGGTCGGCCCCGCCCTGAGGTGGGGAGGAGCCCGGTGCGATGTGCTCTCGTCAACGGAAACACCGCCCTGCCCGAAGGTGTTGCAGGCGGTGTCCACCGGCCGGCCGCTTCGCCCCCCCCGACTTCGACCAGTTCCCGGGCGTAGGGGAAACCGGCCGGGTGGCCGGTCGGGCGAGGGCTTCCGGTCCCGCGAGGGTGTAGAGCGTCGTGCCGACCACCGCGAGGCACAGTGCCGTCCAGGTCGCCGCAGGCGTGCCGGTCGGCAGCAGCGTCCGGGTCGCCACCTTCACGGGCACACTGGTCGCCGAGGGCGGAGCGAGGAACGCGAACGCGAGCCAGGTGAAGGGGAACGCCCAGGCGTGCCGCCCGCCCGCGACCACCGCACCGAGGGCGGCCAGCCCCGCCAGTCCCGCGCGGTCCCGGGCGACGAATGCGGTGGTGGCCAGGTCCTGGCCCACCGCCTGCACGGTCAGGAGCACGGCGCCGACGATCGCGCCGCCGAGCAGCACGTGCGCCGCTCTGCGGGGCGCCCAGCGGATCGCGGCACTGCGGTCCAGGTCGAGGTCCTGCCCGCCGAGTCCGACCGAGAGGGCCATGGCGCCCGCGGTGAGGACGACCCCGGGCAGCTGCGACCCACCGGGCGCGGCGCTGCCGTCCCCGGTGAACGCCCACACGGCCAGGCCCGCTTGGGCACCTTCTTGGCCAAGATGTCCGCACGGGACTTCCCCGCACCGGTGGTGACGTCGTGCGAGCAGGCCACCGCGAGGACGTAGCCGGTGCCGCGTTCCTCCGGTGCGGTTCGCAGCTTCGGGTTGCCGCCGTAGACCTCGTCGCCGGCAACCCATGCGACCTGGTGGCCGGCGTTCGGGAACCGGGCGACCATACGCGTGGCCAGCTCCGCCTTGGTGGCGAAGGTGGTGTCCTCGGCAAGGCCCGCGGCGCGGCAGCGGTCGGGGTCGGAGGTTCAGGAGCGCGGAACGTAGAGTTCCCGGTCCCCTGCGGCGTGGCCGCGCTTGCCTGCGTAGACCAGGTAGACGGCGACTGGGGAGTTCTCGATCCGGCCGGCAGTACCGGTGTGTCGGCGCTGGACGCCGACCGTGCCGGTGCCCTTCTTCACATCGCCGGTCCCGTCGACGACCAGCTCCGCCCGGTCGTCGTGCAGGTGCTCCACCACGTAGCCGCACACGTCGTCGCGGACCTGATCGGCATCCCACTTGGCCCTGCCCAACAGGTGCTGCATGCCGTCCGGAGTGGTCTCGCCGGCCCACTCGGCGATGGTCCAGCAGTTCTTGCGCGGCAGGTCGGCCAATGGACCGAGCACCAACCGCGCCGCCCTGCGCCGGGGTTCGACCCGGGCGAAGCGCCCCGCTATCCGGCCCATCAGGCCCTCGAACGCGTCCCGCCAACGGGCGGGTTCTATGCTGTGACCCCCGGCCACCGTCTCTTCGTCAGTCCACACAACTCACGATGATCAACGGTGGCCGCACCCGTCTCCACAATGCGTCAGGGTCGCGCAGTTCCGCCTGCCGTCCTGAGTCAGGAGGACATGTGCAACGTGGCGAAGTCTGGTGGGTGGAGTTCGACGAGCGGCGGCTGGTCGTACTGCTGGCGGCAGACGACGCGTCCAGGATCCGGGCGATGCAGGTCGTCCCTCCTGCGGGCGTCGACCTCAGCGGTCTGGGCGTCGAAGTGCAAGTAGGTGCCATGGAAGGACTGCCCTTTGAAGGCGTGCTGCGGTTCGCGCTCCCGCGCCCGGGCTTTACCCCCTGCACGTGGCTGACCACCGTGTCCCAGGACGACCTGATCGAGCGGGCGGGCGTCCTGTCCTCCGCGAAGCTCAGCGAGATCGAGGACGCCCTCCGTCTCGGCGAACAGGCGAAGGAATGGACCCCGGCGACAACCGCGAAGCTCAGCGAGATGAGGGACGCCCTCCGTCTCGGTGAACTCGGGTAGGCGGAGAGGCGTCACTCACCATCGAGATCACGATCTACGGCTGGAGCACCAACAAGCCCGCGAGCCAAACTCGTTCTGAAATGATCAGTAAGGACGCCGAGCCGGACTGACCTGTAGTCCGGGCGGCAGCGTGACGGTTACCGGCGTCAGAGGCGTTCGACGCTCCGGGTGTCCGCATGAAGAAAGACGAGCCGAGAAACTCGCTCCGACCAGGATTTTCTGGGATCCGTTCAGGCCGGCGTCTTTCCGATGGCGGATCACGTGACGTGCCTGTCACTCAAAGACTCCGCGCCCGGCCAGAAGTCCCAGAAAAGTCCCAGGGATACCCGAAGGCCCCCTCCCGCCCCGCGTTTGTGCAGGTCAGGAGGGGTTTCGCGGTACCTTTTCTCAGAGCTTTCAGATGTCCCGGGAGAGACCAGGGAGCGCGGTGACCTGCCGTGATGGGCGTGTGATGGCCGCTGACCTGTACGAATGATCTTTCAGTCTTTTCACGCTCGTGCCGATTGATGGGGATGGAAGTCCCAGAGAAGTCCCAGAGAAGTCCCAGAGGACTCCCACTGCTGACGGGCGTCTTTCGGCTCTGCACGTCCGTGCGAGACCGTCGGAGCCTCGTTTTCGACGAGAGCATTGCAACCTGGATGTCGAGCGACTGGCGCTCAGCCGATGCCTTGCGAGATCGTGGGGTCCTGATGATCGACGACACCCGTCGACTCCAACACCGTTGCGTTAGCGCTGTGACCTGCGAGGCAAGAGAGGCTGTACGAGACAACGGGACTCCTGTAGATCAACGATCGGCGAGAAAGTCGAT
>NZ_JBIRNP010000040.1:0-20371 GCF_044331705.1 Streptomyces sp. NPDC017202
GCGATCTCCCACAGCCCGTCCGGAACAATCCAGCTCCACGTACCCCGCCCCATACCGAGCTCAACGACACCTCACCACATAGGACACGGTCTAAGGCATGTCTAGTCCTGCGGCGAGGAGCGGGTTCCACAGTGCTCCAGCAGGATTTCTGGCGCATCACACTGGCTACCGACTGCCTCCACGGCCTCGGACGGACCTGGTGTCGTCGGAGACCACAGCTCCTCGCTGTCGCGGCTTGGTCGTGTCAGTCCTGCCGTGCCCGTACTCGTCGCCCGGCGCGGGTGTATATCCGGTTGCGGCGCTTGGCGGCCAGCAGGAACAGAACGGTGGTCACCAGGTATACCAAGCTAGCGAGGATACTGGCCTCCGATCCAAGGTCGCCGCCGGTCAGTGCCTGGGAACCGCTGACGGAAGCGTCCAGCAGGCCGTCGAAGCCGCTCCCGGAGCCGAAAACAGCGATGCCGTAAATGCCCTGCTCGGTCATGTTCCAGCCCAGGTGCAGGCCGATCGGCAGCCACAACGAGCGCGTAGCGGCGTAGGCCGCACCGAACATCAATCCCGCCTCGATGGCGATGGCCGACGCGCCCCAGCTCGTCCCGTCCGGGCTGACCAGATGCAGAGCGCCGAAGACGAGTCCGGAGACAGCCAGCGCCCCCCACGTTCCGGTCTTTTCCTCCAGCACCCGGAACAGCGCGCCACGGAAAGCCAGTTCCTCGGTCACTGCCACGCAGCTCATCAGTCCCAGCGTGGTCAGTGCGCCATCGATCGAGCCCCATCCGTGGACGTGATAGCCGCCGGTCATCGCGACCAGTGCGATAAAAACGGTGAACAGGCCCAGGCCGAGGGCGCTTCCCCGACGCAGCCCCTGCCGTGCCTGAGCGAGCGACAACTCCTGCGGCCTGCGGCCCTCTAAATACCACACCAGGCTGGTATAGGCGGCTAGGGACAGCCCGCTGGTGACTGTCCCGGCGATCAGGGCGGTCAAGGGAGTGACGTCGGTGATGCCGTTGATCATGCTGTTGATGCCGCCCACGGCCAGCATCAGTACGAACAGCACCGGCAGACGTGCCCACGCCGATGACGCCCACCGCGCGGGATGCCCGGTGCTACGCTCTGCCGGTCCGGGCCGGTGGACAACGGGGCTGGCGAGTCGCGTCGGTGACCGGTGGTGACTGGACGCCATGGCGTGCTCCTCAAGACTCGCTTGTGGTGGGTGGTTGTCGCTTCCGACACCGGAAAACTACGGCCATGAGCACCTCGTAACGTCACCACCAAGTGGGCACTTTCCAAGTCCGGCTGTCCCCCGCGGGAGCTACGCGCTGTTCCCTCCCGAAGCACGCCACCCGCCCCCAGGCACTACATTCGCCGGGTGGGACCCATCCGGCCAGGCGATGCCGTGCGGTGCGCGTGCTGAACGGGTCGTCCCGGATGAGGGATCGTGGCCTACCTGCTACGAGCTGCTCCTCATACCGTTCAACACTGGATTTGATCGATCATGGGTGAAGATGGAAGACCAAGCACTTCGTGAACCATCGGGTTCTGCATCACCGGCCCGGACGGGCTCCGGTCCCAGCCCGGGCCGGCCGGTGGCCGGCGGGCCAGCGGCGTCACCGGCACAGGACAGAGGCCTTCGCGTACGCGTGAGCCCGCAGGCCGCCGCGACCGCCCGGCTACGCCTGCTGGTGCGGTGGTGGGAAGCACGCCCCACCGGCGTCAAGGACCGCGAGTTCGCGCTCGTCTTCACGGTGCTGTCGTTCACGTCGCCGTTGTCGCGGATCGGGCCGCAGTTCAGTGACCTGCCCGTTCACGGCGCCTCCGTCGCGAGTGTGTTGCTGACCTTCGGGCAGACCCTACCGCTCGCGGTGCGGACCCGGTGGCCGGCCGCCTGCCTCGCGGTGGTGGGTACGTCGTTCGCGGTCCACCAGTGCCTCGGCTGCCCTCCGACCTTCGGCAGCCTGGGGCTGTACATCGCGCTGTACTCCGTGGGCGCCCACCAGGAACGTCTCCGGCGGACCGTGCCACTGGCGGCAATGGGCGGATACGTGCTCTTCGGCGTCGCCCTGCACACGTTGGGCTCACCCGACGGCCTGATCGACTACCTGCTCATCTACCTGGTCCTGGCGGCAGTGTGGGGGCTGGGCGTCCTGATCCGCAGGCAGCGGGGGCAGGAGACCGCGCGTCGGCACCTGTCGGCGCAGGTGGCCATCGCCGCGGAACGCAGCCGTATGGCAAAGGAGTTGCACGACGTGGTGACCCACCATGTGACCGCGATGGTGGTGCAGGCAGGCGCGGCTCGATATCTCACCGAGTCGCCGGACCGGCTCAACGACGCTCTAGACGCCATCACCGGCACCGGCCGCCGGGCGCTGGCCGAACTCCGCTTCCTCCTCGGCGTGCTGGAGGCAACCGGTGATGCGGAGCCCCATGCGCGGACGCCAATGCCGGGCCGGGTGCCTGATCTGGTGGAGCAGACACGCGCGGGCGGCCAGCCCATCGAGCTGGTCGAGGACGGGGAACCGCCGGTCATGGCCATAGGTGCCCGGCTCGCGGCCTATCGCATCGTGCAGGAATCCCTCACGAACGCCGTGAAGTACGCCGCGGGTCACCAGACACTGGTACGCCTCGCACACACCCCCGACTGGACGGAGGTCGAGGTCACCACCGCCGGGACGGCCGACGACACGCCCGATTCCGCCGCCCTGCGCAACGGCGGCCCGGACATCTCCGGAGGGCGGGGCCTGACCGGCCTGCGGGAACGGGTGGAGATGCTGGGCGGCGAGTTCGCGGCAGGTTTCCGCCCGGAGGGCGGGTTTCGCGTGCACGCGCGCATCCCTACAAGAGGTGCCGCGTGAGTGTTCCACCCGCTGCTGCGATCAGAGTGCTGATCTGCGAGGACCAGGCCCTCGTGCGCGCCGGCTTCGTCACGATTCTCTCCGCCCAGCCCGACATGGAGGTCGTCGGGGAGGCCACGGACGGCCATGCGGCGGTTCGCAGCGCGCAGGAGCTGAAGCCGGACGTGATCGTCATGGACATCCGCATGCCTCTGCTCGACGGGATCGAGGCCACGCGTCACCTGGCCGGCCCCGCTTCCCTCAGCCCCGCGAAGATCCTGATCGTCACCACGTTCAACGTCGACGAGTACGTGTACGAGGCTCTGCGTGCCGGCGCCAGCGGCTTCCTGCTGAAGGACGCCGCACCGCCCGAGCTGATCAACGCGGTACGCACGGTCGCCCGCGGCGAATCCCTCCTGGCCCCCGCCGTCACCCGCACCCTGATCGGTCGCCACGCCGAACACCTGCGCCCCGCCACCGCCCCCGCGTCCCCCGAACGCGAACGCCTCAAAGCTCTCACTAGCCGGGAACACGAGGTCCTCCTCCTGATCAGCAAGGGCCTGTCGAACGCCGAGATAGCCGCCGCGATGGTCATCAGCCCCGAGACCGTGAAAACCTACGTCTCCCGCATCCTCACCAAACTGGACCTGCGCGATCGCGTCCAGGCAGTGGTCCTGGCCTACCGGGCCGGCTTGGCAGGAAACGATGACCGGACCTGAATGACCAGCGGTTCTGTTCAGGAGGAAGGGAGCACCGCAGTGGTCGCGCTCCCTTCCTCCTGCGACGGTGACCAGACCACAGGCCGACTCGCCCCACCGAGACGCCCGAACAGCCCGTCGTACCGGGAACGTCGCACCTGAAATTCATGGCACAGGAGGCGGCAGCGCGGGGCAGAGCCGGTCGCGGCCACACGTTCCGTGGGGTGCCCGCCCCGATCGCCTCCAGCGGACTCCGTGAGCATCGTCAAGTACCCGGGACCGCGCCAGCCCCCTTCCACAATGCCGAGAGACCCTCAGACGGTGCCCGGAAGGAGACCGGCGGTCGCAGGACTCCGGGTTCCCGCTTCCGGACGGCTGGTGAACGGCGGCCGACGCCTCCGAAGACGGCCCCTGTCCGTCCGCCGGAGCCCTCGACGCGTGCGCTGTCACCCGAGCGAGCTACCCGAGGTGTCCACCCGGGGGTGAAGCGCCCCACAGGTGATCTCCAGTTGACTCACTGACTGTCAGCACAGCAGTTGGACCGATGGTCCGGCTGAGTCGAGCAGCGGGAGAGCAACACCATGAGGACGACGCGCAGTTCCGGGAAGTCCGGTTTCCCCGGAGGTCGCCGGTTCGCGGCGGCACTGGCCATATCGGCGCTCGCCGGAGCCGGGCTGACTGCATGCGATGAGAACACCGAGAACCCGTCGTCGACGCGGAGCAAGACAGCCCCACAGACCAAGGCAGCCACGCAAAGGGCGGGCACTGCCAAGATCGTCTGGGGCAAGTGCCCGCAGCCGGCCAAGGGCACGAGCCGGGATTCCCGGCTGTCCTGCGGCACCCTGAAGGTCCCACTGGACTACCGGAAGCCGGCCGGCGCGAAGATCGACGTGGCGGTCTCACGGCTGGCCACCGCCACAACCGGCAAGCAGCACGGCGTCCTGCTGCTGAACCCCGGCGGACCGGCCCTGGGCGGTCTCGACATGCCCGCGGCCATGGCGCCCACCCTGCCGAAGTCCGTCCTGGACAGCTACGACCTGATCGGCTTCGACCCGCGCGGCGTTGAGCACAGCACCCCGCAGAGCTGCGGCCTCGAAGACCCCGGCGTCGCCGCACTCTTCCCCTACCCCGCCGCGGACGGCTCGATCACCGAGAACATCACCCTCGCCAAGGCCGACGCCGACAAGTGTGCCGACACCGCGGGCGACAAGCTGAAGTACTTCACCACCGCCAACACGGCCCGTGACATGGACCGCATACGCCAGGCGCTCGGCGAGCGGAAGATCTCCTACTGGGGCCAGTCCTACGGCACCTACCTCGGCGCCGTCTACAGGTCCCTGTTCCAGAACCGGACCGACCGGATGATCCTGGAGGGCAACGTCGACCCCGCCAAGGTGTGGGCCGACGAGGTCGCGGACTCCTGGGGCAAGGGCATGGCCGACCGATTCCCCGACGCCGCCGCCGTCGCCGCCGCGCAGAACAGCACCCTCGCACTGGGCGACAGTGTCGAGCAGGTGACCCGGACCTACCTCACCCTCGCCGACCGGCTCGACCGCAAGCCTGTCCTCGTACCCGGCACGCCACTGTCACTGGACGGGCCGCTGCTGCGGAACATCACCTACAGCATGCTCCTGCACAACGACACCCTTCCGCCGCTGACCGCCTTCTGGAAGGCCGCCGCCGACCTGGCTGACGGCAGCACCACTAAGGCCGACACTGCGGTTCTCCGGCAGATCTTCGCCGACACCCCGACGTCCCCGGGCGTCCCCGCGGACAACCAGGCCACCATGTTCCTGGCACTCACCTGCGGCGACGCCGAATGGCCGCACGACCCCGACAGCTATGCCGCCCGCACCGCCACCGATCGCAAGGCGTGGCCCCTCACCGCGGGAATGCCGGCCAACATCTGGGCCTGTGCCTACTGGAAGAAGCCGGCGGAGCAGTCCGTCAACGTGACTGCCAAGGGCCCCCGCAACACCCTGATCCTCCAGAACCGCCGGGACAACGCCACGCCGTGGGAAGGCGGCGTCGGCCTGCACAAAGCCCTCGGCGAGAGTTCCGTGTTCGTCGATGTCGACAACGGCGGGCACTACGTCTACGACGCAGGCTCCACCTGCGCCGACAAGGCCACCGTCGGCTTCCTGACCACCGGCCGACTGCCGGGCGAAGACCTTCACTGCGCCGACGTCAAGCAGAAGTGACACCACGCTCGGCGGCTCTCGGCCCCCCGAAGCCGCCGAGCGCAAGCGTCCCGCCAGCGTTGGGACGCGGTGATTTCCTTTGTGGTGCAGAGGGGCCACCCCTTCACCCCAGACAGAACCTGACGAAGTATCACCAGGGCAGTGCCGACATCCGTTCGGTGCCGATGACACGCAGTACGTCGAGTGCCGATGCCTCCCGCGTACCGGCTGCGGCGGAGTAGACGATCATCGACTGGTCGGTGTCCGGCAGCAACAGGGTGTCGCAGTCCAGGACGAGACGTCCCACCTCGGGGTGGTCGATCGTCTTGCGCATCGACCGGTGCACCGTCGATCGTCCCTCCTCCCACATGTCTCGAAAGCGTTCACTGCCGGTGGTCAGCTCCTTGATCAGCGCACCGAGGTCCAGATCGTCCGGGTAGCGCGAGAGCGCCGTGCGCAGCAGACCGACCGATTGCTGCGTCCACGTCGTCTCTTCCTCCGGAGTGAATGTCACGCGAGCGTGGCCGGTGCCGAGGATCCGTTGCCAGATGATGTTGCGACGCCCCTCGGGCCACCGGCTCAGGTCACCGAGGAGCGCGCAGGCCATCGGGTTCTGCGCCAGGACGTCGCCCTTGGCCGACAACACCACCGTGGGAAGGTCGGTCAGCCGTTGCAGCAGCCGCAGCACGCTCGGCCGTATCGACATCTCGATCCCCCCGGCGAGCGGTGGTGTGCTGCCGGCGAGACGGAAGACCTGGTCGCGTTCGTCAGGTTCAAGTCGCAGAGCCTGCGTCAATGCCTTCAGTACCTGGGTAGAGGGGCGCGGTCCACGCCCCTGTTCTAGGCGGACGATGTACTCCACACTCACCCCCGCGAGCAGGGCCACCTCCTCGCGGCGCAGTCCGGTGACCCGCCGCCTCGGACCGACGATGAGACCGACCTCGCGCGGTTCGATGCGTGCCCGGGCAGACTTGAGGACACGGGCCAGTTCGAGACGATCCATGCACTCATCATCTCCCTGACGACGCCTGGGATCCTGGTACGGCTGCTCCTACCCTCAGGCGTACCTGTATCGGCTCCCACCACCCGCGCATCATGGACGCATGAGCAGAACTCACACCTTTCTGATGACAAGAGGTGCGCTCGCGAGGACGCCGGGCAGGTGACGGCTCACGTGACGTGTGCGCCGCTGGACGTTCCTTCCAACGCCTCGAACACCACCGCCGTCCACACGGTCCGCGCATACTCCGGCACCCTGGCCCCTTTGCCCGGGCGGACCGAGCAGTAGCGCCACGGCGACGACTTCCTCCCCCGGGGCGGGCAGACCGAGCGCGGTCTCGACTCGCCGTGAGTTCGACACCGCCGAAATCTGCGATTCCCCAGGTTTCGCCGAATTATGGAGAAAACGATATGTCTGAGTCAGTGGTACCGACGTTTTCATTGGCAGAGCGTGATCGCCGATGGCATGGCGCGTACGTTCATGGAACGGGAGGGTCTCGACGCGCTGTTGGTCTTCGGTGAGCACGAGGACGCCGGCCCGGCTCCGGTCGCTTACGACACCTGGTTCACCAACGGCCGACCCGGCACGACGGTCGTCCTCCCCCGGACCGGCGAGCCGATCTCGCTGCTGCCGGGGCCCATGTTCATCATGGATCACCTGGAATCCTCCCGCCGAGGCGACATCATGTGGATTCCCCCACGCGATTTACGAGGTACCCGTCATTCCGGCATGATCATCGCGACGCTCGACGAGCTCGGGTTGGCCGAAGCGGTCATTGGCGTTGTCGGCCTTGGCCCGCACATGCCGTGGCACCCCGAAGGGATCATCCCTCACGGGCTTTGGAGCAACGTCCTGACGCGTTTCCCCGAGGCCGACTTCCGGCCGGTGGATGTCCCCTTCGGTCAGCTCATCATGCCGCTGTGCCAGGAGGAGATCGCCGCTCTACGGCACTCGGCCAGGATCGGTGACGCCATGGTGGAGGCCATGGTGGCAACCGCCGCTCCCGGCGTCCCGGAAAGCCAGGTGTACGCGGCGGGTATGGCCGAGGGGTACGGTCACGGATCGCTGCCCGCGGCCATGCACTTGTGGTCGGGACCGGATGTGGTCGCAGCAGGACCGCCGGCCTGGGGCCATCGTCCGCAGGCTCCCCGTGTTCTCGACGACGGTGACATCATCTACGCCGAGGTGTTCTCCAACTTCGGAGGACGTCACACCCAGAACCAGGTCACCATCACCGTCGGCGACGTGCACGAGGACTTCCACCGTGCCGCGGAAGTCGCCCGCGCCGCCTACGACGCGGGCCTGAGGGCACTGCGCCCGGGCCGGACGTTCGGCGATGTCGTCGACGCGATGCACGAGTCGATCGACGCCGCCGAAGGATGGCCGTTCCTGATCGCGGTGCATTCGCTCAACCCCGGACTTTGCGTGGGCAAGGGCCGCGGGCTTTTCAGCCGTATCCCCGGCGCCGAAGGATATCCGCGTGTGCCTGACCACCCCACGTTCCTGCCCGACATGGAACTGGTACCAGGAATGAGCTTCGCCTTCGAGCCGAACTACGCGTTCGGGCGTCATCTGGTCCACCTCGGGGGCACGGTGGTCGTCGGCGACGACGAACCGATAGAGCTCAGCCCGTACACAGCGCGGATCCTGCGGGCGACAGGAACGGCCGCTTCCTCACCGGCGTAGTCCGCGCCTGCAGCCCGCGCCGGCCAGGTCGCCCGCACGGGCTGTACCGACATTGTCTTCGCCTCCCCATTCAAATTGACCGCTGCCAACGCTGGAGCAATTGATATGACCACGATTCTGATCACCGGCGGCCACTCGGGTATCGGCCTCGCCGCAGTGCGTACGCTCGCCGCACGAGGCATCGACATCGTGCTGGCGGGACGCAGCCTGGAGCGCATGCGACAGGTCGCGGACGAGCTGCGCGCCGCGCATGGCGTGACCGTGACCACGCTGACGCTCGACGTGTCGTCCCTTACGTCGGTCCGGACTTGCGCCGCACAGTTCCGGACGGCGATCGAGGCCGGCGACATCGACCCGCCGGACGCGATCCTCTGCAACGCGGGGGGCCGCTTTGACGGCGAAATCTCCTACAGTCCTGACGGGTACGAGACAACCTTCGCGACGAACTGCCTCGGACACTTCTTGTTCGTCGAGCTCCTGCTTCCAACTCTGGCCGAGCAGGGCCGGATCGTGTACACCACCAGCGGTACCCACGACCCCGACACGATGGACGGAAAGGCGGTCGGCGCCGCCGTAGAACCGGACGCCCACGCACTGGCGAACAACGGCAAGGGCGGACGCAAGGCGCTGTCCGCCGGGAAGCGCTACTCCACCTCGAAACTGTGCACGATGATGTACGTCTACGAGTTGGACCGCCGACTGCGCCGGGCCGGCAGCTCGGTCGCCTCGATCGCCTTCGACCCGGGATCCGTACCTGAGACCGGCTTCCTCCGCGGAATGCCGAAACCGGTCCAGTGGTTCTCGAACACATCCGTCATGAAGTGGATGTCCAAGCGCATCGGCCTCATCACGTCCGACGTCGAATTCTCCGGCGCGTCCCTGGCGGCGATCGCGGCCGACCCCGACTACGCAAGCCACTCCGGCAAGTACTTCCAAGCGAACGACGGAACCCTCTCGGCCGTGCGATCGGCACGGATCTCCTATGACGAGCAGCGCGCGGCGAAGCTGTGGGACGACTCCAGGCAACTCGTCCACCTGACCGCCGAGGAGGAGCCTGCGCAACTGCGATAGACGCAGTGGCTGGCGGAGGCGAAAGGTTCCTGGCCGGGAGTACGTCGATTCCGGGGGTGAGTCACGCTGTGGGCTGCCTGAGGTGATGTGGCAGGCCCGGTTCGAGGTGGCCGGACATGTGCATCCCTTCCCCTAGAGGTTGTCCCGTAACCGCTGGTCAGGGATGAGATGATCTTGTCGTGGCTGGTGTGATCACGGCGTCAGAGCCCTCTTGGATAGGTCCGTTCACCGGGCTGAGCCCGCGACAGTTCGGGAAGCTGATCACCGCGTTGCGGCGCGAGGGGGCCGATCCGGTCCGCAAGGGCCGGCCGTGGTCGCTGCCGCTTGAGGACCGGGTGCTGCTCGTGGCCGCGTACTGGCGCACCAACCTCACGCTGCGTCAGCTCGCTCCGCTGTTCGGCATCTCCAAGTCGGCGGCCGACCGGATCGTGGATCACCTCGGGCCGGCTCTCGCTCTCCAGCCGCGACGGAGGTTCCGCAAGGACACCGTGCTTATCGTGGACGGCACGTTGGTGCCCACCCGCGACCGAGCCGTGGCCGCTTCCAGCAAGAATTACCGCTACTCCACGAACCATCAGGTCGTCATCGATGCCGACTCCCGCCTGGTCGTCACCGTCGGGCGACCGCTGCCCGGCAACCGCAACGACTGCCGGGCCTGGGAGGACTCCGGCACCAGGGCCGCCGTCGGCACCACCCCCACGGTGATCGCCGACGGCGGCTACCGGGGCACCTGAGGTTCCCCCTGCCGGCTGGACAGCTTGATACTGGGACGGATGGTCCCGGAGGAAGCAGTCACAGGTAGTGAGCAGCAAGAGCAGCATGAGTAAGCGGTATACGGCCGAGTTCAAGCGGGACGCGGTCGCTTTGGCGTTGTCCTCGGAGAAGACGGTCACCGAGGTCGCGAGGGAGCTGGGCGTGAGTCCGGAGGGGCTGCGCGGGTGGGTGAAGCAGGCGAAGGTCGACCGCGGTGAGGGGCCCGCCGGGGCGTTGACCACTGCGGAGCGTGAGGAGCTGGTCCGGCTGCGGCGGAAGGTCCGCGAGCAGGAGGCCACGATCGAGGTGCTGGGAAAAGCGACCGCCTTCTTCGCTCAGGACAAGATGAGGTAGACACCGTGGCACGGTGTCGTTTCATCGATGCGGAGAAGGCATCGGAGGGTAATCCTGTAGGTCATAGCGTTGCGTTTCTGTGCCGTGTGCTGGGCGTGCCCCGTTCCACCTACTACGCGCACAGGGCGTCGCGGCCGGTCCGGACGGTGCGGGAGCGGGCCGAGGAGGTGCTGGTGGGCGAGATCCGGGTGCTTCACGCCGGACCTCGCGGTGCCTACGGGGCCCCGCGGATCCACGCCGCCCTGCGGCGGGCCGGGCGGGTGATGAACTCCAAGAAGGTCGAGCGGCTGATGCGCAAGCACCGGATCGTCGGGATCACCCGCCGCCGGCGGCGGGGCCTGACCCGGCAGGCGAAGCGGGCGGTGTTCGCGCTCGACCTGATCGGCCGGGACTTCACCGCGCCCCGGCCCGGGGTGCGGCTCGTCGGCGACATGACCGAACTCAGCACGCTGGAAGGGAAGTTGTATCTGGCGACGTGTATCGATCTCGCGACGCGGGAGGTGGTCGGCTGGGCGATGGCCGACCACCACCGCGCCGAGCTGCCGGTCGCCGCCTTGCGGATGGCGGCCGGGCGTGGCGGCCTGGAGCGCGGTTGCGTCATGCATACGGATCGCGGCAGCGAGTACACGAGTGACGAATTCCGCACCGGGATAAGCAAGTTGCGCATGAGGCAGTCGATGGGGCGTGTCGGCTCTTGTTACGATAACGCCGCCGCGGAAAGCTGGTTCGCCATCCTGAAAGCGGAGATCGGGACGAGCATGTGGGAGACCCGCGAGGCCGCCCGGGCCGACGTTTTCCGCTACGTCGAGGTCGAGTACAACCGCAGCCGGCTCCGTCGGCACCCCGACTACGGGTACGTCACCCCGCACGAAACGAGATCCTTGCTCAGGCAGAACCTCGCCCCGGCAGCGTAAACACCCGCTGTCCAGTTCGCGGGGGGAACTTCAGACGCGACTGTACGACCAGTTCGGGTTCGACACCGCGGACAACAGCCCGCTCAGCGAGTCTTGGCGCAGTGGTCCAGGTCAACCCGCGTGGGTGGCGCACGAGCGCCAGACCCGTGCAGAACTGATCGCCAACCTCGCCAGAGCACGACGGATCATCGTGAGGTGAGTCTGCCTCTGGCAGCTTGGTCGCACTGGAGGCATTCGCCAACGTGGAAGGCGAGCTGCTGCCAGCAGCTTTGCAGGCACCCTCGAAGACGCCGTCGACTTCGTCTGCAAGCTCCACCTCGCGAGCCCAGTCCTCTGACGATCCAACACCCGACGCCCCCGAGAGCAACCCCGGAAGGCTTCCGGGACTGACCACGCCCCGCGGACCACGCCGACCAGCCAGCTTTATGCCTGGCGGAACCCCTGACGTGACGCCCAGGTCACACGCGAGGAGATGCTGTCGGCGACCTCGCTGGCCAGGAGCTCCGCACCCGGCCCGTCCTGCAGGACGGGCCGCACGGGCCGAGGGAGCGCGAGCGCGTCTGGAGCATGGCCAAGTACGCGGCCCCGGGTGCCGCGGGGCCAGGTAATCATGAACCTGCAGGGAGTTCTCGTGCTGGCCCACTCCGAAAGGCAGGGCGCCACCGCGACCTGGGAGAACCTCCGGACGCCATCCGCTGATGGGATTCGTCGAACACGGAAGCGGTGGAGCGGAGAGCCGGTGGCCGGCCTGCTCAGGCCGGGCTCGTCAGGCCTGCCGGGGCGGCAGTTTGCCTGTGGACTAGGCGTCCTGTTCCTGTCCGGTGGTGGCGGACCAGCTCGCGAGCAGCTTCAGGCCGTCCTCGGCGGCGGTGTCGGAGGGCGCGCTGTAGACGACCACGCTCATGCCGCTCCCGTCCGGCAGACTCATGGTCTCCTGATCGAGTTCCAGGTCGCCCACGAGCGGATGGTTGAGGCGTTTGGTGCTCATGCGGAAAACATGCACATCGTGGCTTCCCCACATCACGCGGAAGGCGTCGCTGCGGGTGGACAGTTCACCGATCAGATTCGACAGCTCCTGGTCGTAAGGGTTTTTCCCCGCCTCGACGCGCAGCGCGCCCACGGCGAAGCGGGCCATGCGCTCCCAGTCGGCGTAGAACTGCCTGGCTGCCGGATGGAAGAACGCGAACCGAGCGACGTTCACCCCGCAGGTCGAGTCGGCAAACATCTGCGAGTACAGGGCCCGGCCCAGGGGGTTGGCGGCCAGCACATCAAGGCGGTTGTTCATCACGTACGCCGCCATTCCCGGCATGCCCTCGACGATCCGCGCCACACTCGGCCGCACCGTCGGCCGGACCTCCCGCTGCCGTGACCGCGCCCTGGGCGCCGGTCCGGCGGCGCGGGCCAAGTCGTCCAGGTACATGCGCTCCGTGGCGTCCAGCCGAAGGGCCTGGGTGAGGGCGTCCAGCACGCTGTCGGAGACACCGCGGAGGCTGCCGCGCTCCAGGCGTGTGTAGTACTCGACGCTCACTCCGGCGAGCGCGGCGACCTCTCCCCTGCGCAGTCCGGACACCCGCCGCTGACCGTACGTCGGCAGACCCGCCTGCTCGGGGGTGATCCTCTCGCGTCGGGAGCGGAGGAATGCGCTGACTGCGTCCCGGTTGTCCATGAGGCCAGGGTAGGCAGACCGCGCGAGGGGTGGGGGTCCCTGCCAGTACCCCTCACAGCAAAGGCTCCCCCGCCACCGCCGTCTGCCGTTGCATGGTGCATGCCCCGGTCGCCCGGGGCCCGACGGTGCGGAGACGTACGCGCCCCGGTCGGCATTACGAGCACTGAAGGACACACAAGATGAGCAACCAGACCGAGACGCTGACAGAGAGCCCCGCGGATGTCGTACGAGGGCTGTATGTCGCATTGAGCAAGGGTGATGTGCCGGGTGTCCTGGCCAAGCTCGCCCCCGACGTGATCGTCGACGAGCCGAACCAGCTCCCCTACGGCGGCGTGCACCAGGGCCGCGAGGTGTTCGTGCAGTCGGTCCTGGGCGCGATGATGAGCTACGCCAACGTCGCCATCACCGATACCGAGGTGTTCGAGGGCCCGGCCGGCGTCATCGGAACACTCATCGGGACGCTCACGGCCCATACCACCGGCGAGGAGTTCCCGCTGACCATGGTCGAGATCCACCACGTCGAGGACGGGATGGTGCGCAAGATCGACGTCTACACCAAGAACCCCGACGAACTCGCCACGTTCTACGCACGCGCCGAGGCCGGCGTCCGCTGACGACGACGCTCCTTCATGAGTCCGGCCGAGAGTTGCCTCAGAGCAGCGCGAGCAACTCGGCCGACTCATGCCCAAGCCGTCGCACCACCGACCGGCTCAGCCGCGGACTCGTGCTCGATCGTCATCTCACTCACTCACTTGGCGTCTCCATGATCAACAGATCCGCCGTTTATCAGACACTCCCCTCTTCGATAGCCGGCTGCCGCGAGATGTGTTTGATCTCCATCCCCGCGGCGGCGACACCGCCTTCGAGTGGGTGCCCAGTACGGGCGCGTCGTCACCGTCGCGGACGGGTAGGTCCTGTCGGGCCAGGAGGAGGTTCGGCTGGAAGACCTGCTCCGCACTGTGCCGAGTCGGGTGTCATTGGGAGCGGCTGGACATGGTGGAGGGAGTTTCGGATATTGCCGTGTCGGCGGTCGGAGCCGTGGGTGCGGTGCAGCGGGTGAACAGGCTTGCTGCCACGCCGATCACGGCCAGGGCTGCGACGGCTCCGGAGTAGACCATCGCGACGTCCTGAGGGCTGGAGTGGGTCTGGGCGATGCCGGCGGCGACCACGGGGACGGAGAAGGCCAGGTAGGAGATGACGTAGAAGACGGCCAGGACGCCGGCGCGTTCGTGTGGCCACGCGGTTTCGCTGACGGCGCGGATTCCTCCGAGGAACCCGGTCCCGAATCCGGCGCCCGCGATCACGCCGCCCGCGAGGAACAGGGTGCCGCTGTTGGCGTCGATCGCCAGCAGGCTCAGCAGGGCGCCGATGGCAAATGCGGTTGGCCCGGCTCGCAGGGCTGTGCGTACGGACATCTGTCGGGTGGCGAGGCTGAGGGTGCCGGCGGCGAAGGCGAAGCTGAAGACGGCTGCTCCTCCCCACAGGTGGTTGGTGGAGTGCTCGATCCGTGGGACGAGGGTGGAGCCGAGGGAGAGGTAGAAGCCGCTGAGTGCCCAGCCCGCGACGATGCCGGGGGTGACTTTGGCGAAGCTCGCGCGGGCGTGCGGGGGAACGGAAGCGACCGGCACGAGGGAGCGAGCAGCCCCGGAGCGGCGCTGTCCTGATTCAGGAGTCCAGACCGTCGCGGCTGCGCCGATGACGAGTGCCGCGATAATCACCCAGTAGATCAGACGCAATGGCGCCGGAACGTATTGCACCAGGGTGCTGGAGCCGATCGCTCCGACCGCGAGGCCAAACGAGGGGGTCGAACTGGTGACCATCGGCGCGAGGCCCGGGGAGACGGTGGCTGCGCCTTCGATGATGCCTGCCGAAAGCGCGCCGATGGCGGAACCGGTCGCGACGCCCTGGATGACTCGGCCGATGATGAGCACGATCGTGGAGTGGGCCAGGACGAAGCAGAGCATGCCGATGATCTGCAGGCCGATCGAGGCGAGGATCACCGGCCGGCGTCCGATGTGGTCCGAAAGCCGGCCGACGATCAGCAGAGCGGCGAGCAACGCGATGGCGTAGACGGCGAAGACGACGGTGAGGGTCGACGGGGAGAAGCTGAAACGCGAGGCGTAGACGCCATAGAGGGGTGAGGGCGCGCTGGCGGCGAACATGAACACGCCGTAGATCGCGGCGAAGATCCAAAACGTCGACGCGGTGGCGGGCCGACGACTACCGGTAGCGTCGACGTGAGTGGGTCGCATAGAAAACTCCTGGAATCAGTCGTGGTGGCCGATGTCGTGGTGCCGGATATTGGGCGCTGGGCACGACCGGTACGGGACGGTAGGAGTGGGCAATCAGCTCTCGGGACACGGATCCGAGAATGGCGCTGGTCGGCACTCCCCTCCCGTGTACGCCGGTGACGATGACTGCTGCGTCGACCTCGTCTGTGGCGTCGAGCAGCGTCTCCCACACGGCACCGCGGGCCTGCTGTGTCCGCGCGGCCACCTCGCGGCCCGACTACTCGTTCAGCGCGGCCTTCGGCCAAATCGTGAATCGGCGGTAGGCCGCCTAAGAGGCCGTTCTCTTTCCGAACCTCATGTGGAATCTTCGCTGGTCAGGCATGCAGGAGCTGCTGTCGCGGGAGCCTCGGTTTGTTGCCGGGCGAGGTGTCGTGGAGGTGGCGGATGCCGTCGATGCGGGCGGTTCTGGAAATGCGGCAGAAGGCCGCAGCCGCGCAGGTGAAACGACTCGAAGACGAGTTGGAACGGGTGCGGGCGGCTCTGGCGGACGCCGAGGAAGTGCACCGGCGCCGGGTGATCGGCCTGGAACAGTACTTGGAAGCGCTGGCCGAGGAGGACGCACCCGCCGACGTGGCCAGTGAGGTGTCGCGGAGGAAGCCGGTCGGACCGCGCCGGGCAGTACCTCACCGCCGGCACGCGACCGAGGTGAAAGAACTGTCGCCGGACTACCAGGCGTTGATGACCGCCGCGGTCGATGCGGGAGGCGACGGGCTCGGTGCCCGGCGGGCGGCGGTAGTGCTGGGCTGGGACAGTGCGTCCGCCTCCCGCGTCGAAGGCGCGAGGGCACGGCTGAAGCGGCTGGTGGAACGAGGCTGGCTGGTAGAGCAGAAACCGGGCAGGTTCACGCTGCCTCCCCCGCTGCCGGAGCGCGACGCTGCTGGCGGTAGGCGGCAAGGCGGCGGCTCATGAGCATGGTCATCGACCACCAGATGACGGCTTCACTGGTGTCGGTGCGCCGCTCGTAGTCACGGACCAGGCGCCGGCTGCGCAGGCACCAGGCGAAAGACCGTTCCACGACCCAGCGGCGGGGCAGCACCTGGAAGCCGCTGATGCCGGCGCTGCGGCGGACGATGTCGAGAACGACTCCGAGCTGTGCCGCACTCCAGTCGACGAGGTGGCCGGTGTAGCCGCCATCGGCCCAGACCCGTGTCAGCCGCCCGAAGCGGTCCCTGGCCGCCGTCAGCAGCATGCGTGCGGCGTCCCGGTCGGTGGTCGACGCCGGCGTGACCAGCACGGCCAGCAGCAGACCGAGCGTGTCGGTGAGCAGGTGGCGTTTGCGTCCGTTGATCTTCTTCCCGGCGTCGAAGCCCCGCGTGGCCAGGGCGACGGTGGCGTCCGCCTTCACCGACTGCGAATCGATGACCGCCGCACTCGGCTCCTGGTCACGGCCCTCGGCGTCGCGCAGCCGGTCGTGCAGCTCGGCCACGAGTCCCGCATCCCGCCAGCGGGCGAAGAAGGCATACACCCGTGGCCAGGGCGGGAAATCAGCGGGCATCGCCCGCCACTTGATGCCGTTGTCGACGAGGTAGCGCACCGCGTCGATCATCTGCCGGTGGCAGTAGCCCTCCGGCCGCCCGCCCCGGCCGGCCAGCCATCCCGGCACCGGCAGCAGATCCCGCACCAGAGCCCACTCGGCATCGCTCATGTCCGAGCCGTACCGAGGCCGGCGCCCCGGCCGGTCGGCCGCGTTCCCGAACCTGTGAGCGAGACAGTCACACCCAGGAGTGGATGGACTGGACCCGGCAACCGTGACCACGCGACACTTCGACAACAGGGCCTCTTGCTCCTCGCTGGACTCGACATCCGCGAGCTGCCAAGAGGCCCTTCTTCCATGCACCGGCACCGGCCGAATCACCCGAACCAGGCCCCTGTTCGAACCCCACCCGGCCACCCGAGCGGATAGAGAACAGCCAGTAAGACGTTGGTCCAGAGCTCCTTGCGGACCATGGACAGGTCGCCGACGCCGAGCGGCTGCGGGGTGACGATGTCCGCGCCGTTGATGACGATCTGCACGTCAGAGGCACCCTTGATGGCGGCTTCGATCTGCGTGTGGTTCGTGATCTCCAGCGCGATCGGCTCGACGCCGTCAGCCTCCTGGATCGTGCGGGGGACGCGAGCAGCCGCGTAGCTCTTGTCGGCGCCTCGCTCGCGCAGATGAGGCGCACTCCGCACTGACGCCGCGGTTCGCGCCGGTGACCGGAACGACGGATCCCGAGATCTTCACGATCGGCCTCATCTCTTCTCTGCAGTCCAGTCCTCCGAGCGGCCGATCGCTGGTTCAGAGAAGTCCGAGCGCTGGATGAGCTGTTCGTACTCCCGGGCGTGACGGCGGGCGTGCATGATCCAGGCGAGCGAGCGTTCGACGACCCAGCGGCGGGGCGGGATGACGAACCCGACAGCGCCCTTCGGACGGCTGATGGTCTTCAGCGTCAGATCGAGGTGCTTCTTCGCCCAGGCCACGAGCTGCCCCGCATAACCGGAGTCGGCCCAGACGATGGTGAACACGGACTGCTACATGGCTGCTGTCAGGCTATGGGCTGCGCGCGTCCCGATCCTTGGGCTGACTCGCTGCCGCCATGCTGGTCACCGTCATGTTGCTAATGGGATATGGGCTCCCGAGCAACGACCCCAAGCAGGAAGCCACCGGCGCCGTGCCGCCCGGCGGAGGCAAAGTCACTTTCGAGATCGGCAAGGCTGATTCACAGAACCCCACGGGAGAACGACTCACCGGCGAGCGCTTCGACAAGGCCCTGAACATCACACTCAACTCGGTGGTGTTCCGCTCCTCCGGCCAGGACCTGATCACGGCTGGCACCTACATCGAAATGACGTCCCGCATGACCGAGCCCCTCCTTCTCGCTCTGGCGGTCCTGGCCGTCCGCAACCGCGTCAAACGCTGACCCCGCGCTCCACGGGCCAGGGGTCACTGCGCGGCACCGGACACTGAAGCGACCGGTACACCCTGAGCCGTGGCCCGACACTATTCCTCGTCCGGGACTGTAAGACGTTCGGTGTGACTCGTCGTCATGAACTGTCGGATGCCGAGTGGGCCGTCCTGTCACGGTTGCTCCCGAGTTCGGGAACCGCGGGTCGGCCCCGGTCGAACGACCGGGTGGTGCTGAACGGGATCACGTGGAGGCTGCGGACCGGTTTGGTCTGGCGGGACGTGCCGGAACGGGTACGGCTTCCGGCAGACCCCCTACACCCGTTACGACGGTGGGCGCTCGACGGCACGTACTCCCGGATGCTGAAGGCCATCCAGGCGGAGAAGGGCACGGCTGGTGACATCGATTGGCTGGCGTCGATCCACTCCACGATCGTGCGCGCCCACCAGCCTGCACACCATGGACGGGAAGGAGGGGCCGCCGACCATGACGAAGTGAGTGATCACGCCCACGGCCGATCCTGCGGAGGACTGAGCACCAAGGTCCACCGACTGTGCGGACCAAGCGACCACAGCATCGAGATGATCTACACCTACGAAAATCTGCCAGAGCCGCGTTCACGCGTACGGCGACATCCTCGAACGCTCATGCCGCAACCACGATACGAAGCATGGGGATCTCCCCCAGGCGGCTTGACGCGATATATCAGCCTCGGGGACGCCGACACCGGTTCGTCGCCGATCGACCCCTGTGATGACGA
The DNA here is from genome assembly GCF_044331705.1 of Streptomyces sp. NPDC017202. Classification (NCBI taxonomy): domain Bacteria; kingdom Bacillati; phylum Actinomycetota; class Actinomycetes; order Kitasatosporales; family Streptomycetaceae; genus Streptomyces; species Streptomyces sp. NPDC017202. Next base: position 19,090 of record NZ_JBIRNP010000040.1, read on the forward strand.
TGGTTTTGCGATGCCCCATGGCTTCCTCCTCTGCTTATGGGCCGTCGGACGACAACACGGTCCATGAACTCTCCACACCCCGAGGGTTCGCAAGCCGGATGTATGAGGTGACGTGTCAGGACAGCGTGCGCGTCTCCTCGGAGCGCAGCTGGCTGCGGGTGTAGAGGCGCCCGCTGCGCTTGGCCGAGCGCAGGAACATGACCGTGGGAATCGTGCACACGAGGATCGCGAAGATGCTGGCTTCGGGCCCGAAGTCGCCTCCGGTGATCGCGGTGGGACCCGACAGCACTCCGTGCAGCAACCCGGCGGGCATGTCCTCGTTGCCGGAGACCGTGACGCCGAAGATGCCGCTCAGGGCGAAGTTCCAGCCCAGGTGCAGCCCGATCGGCAGCCACAGGGTGCGGGTGGCCGCGTAGGCCGCGCCGAGCATCAGGCCGGCCTCGATGGCGATGGCCAGCGCACCCCACACCGTGGCGCCGGAGTTCACCAGGTGCAGCGCGCCGAACAGCACGCCCGAGATCGCCAACGCACCCCGGGTCCCCATGAGTTGTTCGATGAGACGGAAAACGATGCCCCGGAAGAGGATCTCCTCCACAACCGCGATCCCCGCCATCATCCCCAGGATGGTGAACGCGCCGCCGACGGACACCCCGCCCTTCGTGTCGTATCCGCCGAACAGAGCGATCAGCGCGAACGTCGCGACGAAGAGTCCGAGGCCGACGAGGGTGCCGCGGCGCAGGCCGGGCGCGGCATCGGCGACGTCCAGTTCGGACACGGGGCGCTGTTCGAGGAACCGTACCGCCGCCGCGTAGACCGTCAGGGCGATCACCGCCGCCACCGCGCCGAACAGCAGGGACAGCACCGGGTTGTCCCCCGCCACGCTCCTCATCCCCGCGGCGAGCCCCGTCACCAGGACGAACAGCACCACCATCACCGCCAGCCGCACCCCGGCCGGCCACACCCGACGCGTCGGCTCGATTGGTGACTGCGAAAACTGACGCTTGATCCACTGGACCGACGGTGCATCCCACGGCGACATGATGTTTCCCATCCTTGACCGGCGGCCGAGCCGCCCTTTCAACTGAGGGGAACGCTAGGTGCGGCCATCACCCCGAAACATCCCCTCCAGGGGGACATCGCAGGTAGCTCGCACGGGGGACAAGCAGGCACCTGCGCCTTCACCTGCTGCTAGGTGGTGTCTTCAAATGATCTTGAGTGGTGGATCATGGTCGGGTGATACGTCGCCATGAACTGTCCGATGCGGAGTGGGAGTTCGTCCGGC
>NZ_JBIRNP010000041.1:0-20368 GCF_044331705.1 Streptomyces sp. NPDC017202
CCTGGTTGGCGGATGCCAGCCGGGCGCGGGCCAGCCGCGCCGTCTGCCTGCCGTGGGGGGGGGGGGGGGGGGGGGCCCCCCCCCCGCCCGCGGCCCCCCCCCCCCCCCCCCCCCCCCCCCCCCCCCCCCCCCGCCCCCCACCCCCCCCCCCCCCCCCCCACGGCGTTCTCCCGGACGGCACTCCCCGCCCGGCTGCGAAAGACCGGCGAAAGGGGGCCTTTAGCGCCCGACTCGACGATGGACGTCGTTCCGGAAGTGCCGTCGTCCTGCCGACCTCAGGGAGTGCCATGGAGAACATCGTCATCGACAACGTGACGGAGAAGACCGTCAAGTACCACTACATCGGCCAGAACGAGCCGCTCCCCATCCAGAAGGTCGGGGACGCCATCGTGTACTTCGACGAGATCTACGACGCCGACGGCGCGACGATCGGGCACACCGTGGGCATGGTGACCGCCACGCACGTCGCCCCGAACGGGCACCTGATGACCCACTACGAGGAGGCCATCGAGCTGCCCGACGGCACCCTGCGCTCCAGCGGGACCATCGACCGGCAGCTCATGCTCGGCGGCGAGTGGGCGCGGTTCCCGGCCATCGGCACCGGCGGCAAGTTCCTCGGGCTGACCGGCACCCGGGAGTGGGGCCTGATCCTCCCGGTCTCCACCATGACCGTCAACCTGCGCATCCACCTGCACGCCTGACGGACATGACGAAGGCTGCGGAGGCGGTCCGCCTCCGCAGCCTTCGTCATGTCCCCCCGCGGCTCAGCGCGGCTTGCCACCGATGACCAGCACATGGCCCGCGGTGCCGAAGGGCCGCGCCGTGATGCCGTCGAAGCCGGCCTCGGTGAGATAGCCACGGCACTCGGACTCCAGGTACTCGGAGCCACCGCCCCGCGTGGCCAGGAACATGCTGAGGCTGGCGATGAGCTTCGCCTTGTCGGAGCGCTGGTCGTCCATCATCCGGTCGAACACCAGCAGGAGTCCCCCCGGGTTGACGGCCTGCGCCGCCTTGCGGACCAGCATCCGGCGGACGTCGGGAGACCAGTTGTGCAGGACGTCGCCGAAGACGACGACGTCCGCCGCCGGCAGTGCGTCGGTGAAGAAGTCGCCGCCGTGGAAGCGCGTGCGCTCCGACACCCCCCTCTTGGCCGTCAACTCCGCAAATTGCGTCTTGAGCTGAGGAAGATCGAAAACACCCACCTCCAGGTGCGGGGCGATCCGGGCGATGTGCGACGCGTGATGGCCGCGGGCGCCGCCGACGTCGAGGACGCTGCGGTACCCGGACCAGTCGACCGCCTCGGCCAGAAGCTCCCCCGGAACGGAGTTGTAGGAGTCCAGCCCGTCGAGGAAGTCCTCCAGCGTGTCCGGCCGGCCCACCACCGAGGCGTAGAACCCACTGGTCCAGTCGTCGCCCCGGGGCCCGTCGCCGCTCTCGTCCGACGTGCCCCGCAGCGCACCCGCCACTCCGCCCCACGACGGATACATCAGGCGGCTGTAGTACCCCAGCGAGCTGCCCATGTAGCCGGGCTCCCCCTCGACCAGAAAGCGTTCCGCCGCCTCACTGTCGCGGAACTTGTCGCCGTCCTTCTCAAGGAGGCCCAGGGCGATCAGCAGGTGCAGGAAGTCCGCCACCGGCTGCGGATCCAGCTGCAGCCGACGGCACAGCTCGTCCGCCGTCGCCCCGCCCCCGCGCAGGGCCGTGAAGAATCCGAGTTCCACCGCAGCGAGCAGCGCCTGTGCTTCGGCGAACCGATTGGCCACGTCGAGGATTTCCTGCGGGTCGTCGGGGGACAGTCGCTGAGGGGTCATGTGCCGTGCTCCTTCTCTCGACGTGACGCCGCCCTCGGGCGGCGTCCTGAAGTCGTCATATGGTGTTGTCCGGCCGACCGGTGCCGAGCCGTCTGCGACTGCAGCCGGCGGAACAGCATGTGCTCAGCCTCGCTCTCCGAGCCCGGCGGGCACAGCCGCTCGGGGTGGCCCGGCGAAGGCCCGGTCAGGACCGGGGGCGGGGGCGGGATCTGGAACCAGCACTGGCCGAGGGCGACCAGGGCGTCGTAGAGAAACCGGAGGCAGCAGCCGATGTGCGGGAACATGGCAGCACTGTGCCCAAGTGCGCCAAATTTCCTCTGAAGCGATACGCCGGGGCGGTTCAGGCTCTCGCGGTCTCCGCCGGGCACGAGCCGAACCAGCGGTCCAGCGCCGCGGACGGCGAGTCGTGCTCGTCGCCGTGGTCGCGCGCCCAGGCGACGTACCCGTCCGGGCGGACGAGCAGCGCGGCCACCTCCGGATGGCCGGGGCACCGCCCCTCGGCCCAGCGGACGTCGTCGCGCACCTGCGTGATCCCCCGCAGGTCGGACGCGTCCGCGGCGCCCACCAGCAGTCCACGGCCGTCCGCGAGGCAGTCGGCCGGTCCGGTGCCGCTCCCGGCACGGGTGGTCACCAGCTCCGGCACGAACGTACCGACGAGCGGATGTCCGCCGTCGCTGCCGTAGGTGACGTCCAGGGCGTGCACCATGCCGATCAACAGCGCCTTGGCCTGCGGGAGTTCCACCAGGTCGGTGACGAGTTCGCGCAGCGCGTCCACCTCCGGCCCGTACCGCAGCAGGGCCGTCTGCGCGCGCGAGTTGCGCAGCACCCGGGCCGCCACGTGATGCCGTTCGGCGGTGTAGGTGTCCAGGAGCTCCGCCGGTGCCGTGCCGCGGGCGACCCGGGCCAGTTTCCAGCCGAGGTTGGCCGCGTCCTGGATGCCCAGGTTGATTCCCTGCCCACCGAACGGCGAGTGGACGTGCGCCGCGTCGCCGGCCAGCAGTACCCGGCCGCGCCGGTAGGTCGAGCTCTGCCGGGCGTTGTCGCTGTAGCGGAACGGCGCACCGACGGCGGTCACCGTGACGTCCGTTCCGCTCACCCGGCGCAGCACCGTCTGGAGTTCCTCCCGGGTCACGGGTGCCGGACGCGCGGCGGGCGGTGTGCCGTGTTCGAGGGCGACGATCTGGCCGGGGACGACATCGACCATGAGGACGCCGCGTGCCGTCCTGGTGAAGCCGTGCGGCAGCTTCTCCGGGTCCAGCAGGACCACGTCCTCGCCGCCGACGGCGAACAGGGTGGGATCGGTGCCGGGGAAGTCGAACCCGGCCAGGCGCCGCACCACGCTGCGTCCGCCGTCCGCCCCCACCAGATAGCGGCCGCGGATGCGCTGCCCGTCGTCGAGACAGGCGGTCACGCCCTCCGGGTCGGTGGCGAGGTCCGTGACGGCGCGCCCCCGGACGATCTCGACGCCGTGCCGGACGGCGTGCTGCGCGAACACCTCCCGCAGGGCGGCGTACGGCACCGGCAGCAGAGCCACCTCGGAGAACTCACCGGCCGGGTCGGTCAGCGGCACCATGCCGATGTGCCCCTTGGTGATCCCGCCGCTGCCCAGGGTCGTGGAGGTGACCTGGCCGTCCACCGGCCGGTGCGTCGCCCGCTGGGCGTCCGGTCCGGTCGCCCGGCCGATCAGCCCGCGCAAGGCCTGCTCGGCGGCCCGGACGACCGGCCGGTCCAGCTCGCGCAGGGTGAGGGTGCGCATCGTGCGCGTGGTGACTCCGCGCAGGGCGGGACTGTCGGCGCGGCCGAGCCGGCCGAGCTTCTCGACGACCACCACCGAGGCACTGGCCAGCCCCAGTTCGGCTGCCAGGAACAGTCCGACGGGCCCTCCTCCGACCACCACCACATCGGCGTCGATGTTCACGTCAGCGGCATGCACGATGCCCGTCACTCCCTTTCTGACCGTCCTCGTGTCCTTGTGTATTCGTGTCATCGGGGCCGCCCTGCCCGTCTTCTCGCATCCTTCCGCCGAGACCCCTCAGGCGGCGGTCACGCCCTCGAACGCCGCGTGCAAGTAGCCCGCGAGCGCCGACGGACTGGGGTGCTCGAAGATCTCCGAGAGCGGCAGCTCGATGCCCGTGACCTCGACGAGCCTGTTGCGCAGTTCGAAGGCCGTGAACGAGGTGAGTCCCAGGTCCACGAAGGTCGCGTCCTCGGGCACGGCGTCGACGGTGCTGTGCCCGAGGGCGAACGCGGTGCTCCTTCGCACCAGGGACAGCAGCGCGCCCTGCCGTTCCTCGGCCAGCAGTTCGGCCAGGTGCGCGGTGACCTTGTTGCGGCCGCCCGCGGCGCCCGGATCGCGGTCCCCCGGTGCCGCGTCGAACAGGTCGCGCAGCAGCGGATGGGCCGACCGCCCCGCGTACTCGGTGAGCAGTTGGGTGAGCGGGACGGGGGCGGCCACGAGCGAGGGCTCGCCGCCGCCGAGCGCGCGGTCCAGTGCGGCCGTCAGGTCGGACCCGGCAGCGTCCGTCGCCGCCCGAGCCACACTGATCCCGGCTGCCCCGGCCGCTCGGCGCCGCAGTACCAGCGCGTCGTGGACGGCGTGCAGGAGGGCGTGCTCGATCCGGCTGCCGCCGTCGAGCGGGCTGGTGAACGGGGAGAACAGTACGAAGTGCGCGGGCGGCCGTTCCCGTGTGAGGTCGTCCAGGTTGCGCGCGGCGTCGGCCGCGGCGCGGATGTCGAGGCCCTGGTCTGCGGGGTCCCACGAGTCACCGGCCGGGCCGAGGTGCAGGACCGCGCCGAGCGGGTGCTCGGACGGTACGGCCGCGAGGGCGGCGGCCAGCCGGGACCGGTCGGCGAGGTCGCAGGGGACGACCGTCGTGGGGCAGCCGTGCGTCAGGCCGGCCGGATCCTCCGTGGGGGCGAAGGCCCGGCCGGGCCGGGAGAGCACCAGGACGTGGTCGGCGCCGCGTTCCGCCGCCCAGCGTGCCGCCGCTCTGGTCGGCCGGGCGCCCCCGTCCGTGATCACGACGGTGCCGGTCAGGGCCGGTGCCGCGGCCGACGGCGACGCCGTGTCGCGGACCAGGCGCCGCACCCGCACCCCGCCGGGGCGCAGGGCCACGTGGTCCGGTCCCGTCGGGTCGGCCAGCACCGCGACGAGCCAGTCCAGTTCGCGCCGGGTGGGCCTCTCCGGCAGGTCGACGAGCCCGTACCACGGTGTCCTGGCGGAGCGCCGCGTCTCTCCGAGCGCCCACAGCAGGGCGGCGGCGGTGCCGGTCCGGTGACCGTCGGGGTCTACGGCCGCCCGGGTGACGCACCACAACGGCACGTCCAGGAGAACCTCCGCGAGGGCCGCGTCGAGGCGGTGGGTCGTCAGGAGTTCCGACGGGGCGGCCTCGACGAGGTCCTCCGTCCGCGCGTGGCAGGCGATCAGCGAGAGGACACCGGCCACGTCCGGGGTCTGCGCGTCCGCCCCCGTGGCGGTGCCGAGCGCGGCACGCAGGGCAGCAGCCACGTCCGCGCCGGCGTCGAGGACGACGGCGACCACCTCCGCGCCGGCGCGGGTCAGGGCGGCGGTGACCGCGGACAGGTACGGGTCGTGCGCACCGCTCCGGGGGAACACGGCGAGCCAGCGACCGGTCAGGAGCGGCACGCCGGGCACGGCCGTCCACGGCCAGGCCGTCCGGTGCACGACGCAGTCGGCGGGCGCGGCGGTCCCGGGGCGTTCGCGCCAGGCGGAGAGGCCGGCGACGAGGTCGGCCAGGGTGCGCGGACGGTCGGCGTCCCCGCCCAGGATCCGGGCGACCTCCTCGACGTCGCCACGGTCGACAGCCGTCCAGAACCGGTCCCGGCGCGGCTGGTCCTCGGCGGGGATCGAGGGCAGCCAGTAGCGCCTGCGCTGGAAGGGGTAGGTCGGCAACTCGGCCGGCGCCGGGGGAATCCCGCCGAAGGCGGGACGCCAGGAGACTTCGGTTCCCTCGACGTGGAGCGCGGCCAGCGCGGTGAGCAGGGTCTCGGGCTCCGGCCGGTCGCGGTGCAGCAGCGGCGTGACCACCCGTGCCGTGCCCGGCCCGGCCTGCGAGTCCGCGGGGGCGGCGAAGGACGGCGTTCGCTGGACCAGCGCGGCGAGCACGCCGTCGGGGCCGAGTTCCACATACGCCTCGGTGCCCAGTTCGCGCAGCCGCGTCAGACCGTCGTGGAAGCGCACCGTGCCGCGCAGATGCTCCACCCAGTACTCCGGCGAGCGCAGCCGTTCGTCGGCGCTCGCCCCGGTGCTGCCGCAGACGATCGCGATCCGGGGCTCGTGGAAGTCGACCTTGGCGACGACCCGGCGGAAGTCGTCGAGGACGGGGTCCATCAGCGGGGAGTGGAAGGCGTGGCTGACGGTGAGGCGGCGGACCTGACGACCCTGGACACGCCACCGCTCCGCGATCCGCTCCGTCTCGTCCGCCGCTCCGGACAGGACCACGGCCCGGGGACCGTTGACGGCGGCGATGCCGAGCCGGCCCTCCAGGCCGGCCACGGCCTCGCGCACCTCCTGCTCGGTGGCTTCGACGGCGATCATCGCGCCGCCGTCGGGCAGGGCCTGCATCAGCCGGCCACGGGCCGCGACCAGCATGGCGGCGTCCTCCAGCGAGAGCATGCCGGCGCAGTGCGCGAGGGCCAGCTCGCCGACCGAGTGCCCGATCAGGTGGTCCGGGTGCACGCCGAAGGCGGCCAGCAGCCGGAACAGGGCGACCTGGAGGGCGAACAGGGCAGGCTGCGCGTACTCGGTGCGGTCCAGCAGATCGGCGTCCGGCCCGTTGCCCGACGCCCGGACGACGTCCCGCAGCGGCCGCGAAAGGTGTCGGTCCAGGGCCTCGCAGGCCTCGTCGAAGGCGGTGGCGAAGGCCGGGTAGGCGGAGTGGAGTTCCCGGCCCATGCCGAGGCGCTGGCCGCCCTGGCCCGAGAACAGGAACGCCGTGCGCGGCGGCGCGGCGGCGGTGCCCGTGCGCAGCCGCGGTGAGGTGCCGTGCTCGCAGAGGGCGCGCAGGCCGTCGATGAAGGAGGCGCGGTCCGTTCCGACGACCACCGCGCGGTGTTCGAAGGACGAGCGGGTCGACGCCAGCGCCCAGCCGATGCGGGCGGGCGTCTCCTCGGGCCGGGTCCGCAGGTGGTGCAGGAGCCGCCTGGCGCTGTCGGCCAGGGCGGACTCGGTGCGCGCGGAGAGGACCCAGGGCTGGGTGGTGGGCTCGCCGGTGGCGGATTCCCGCGGGGCGGGCTCCGGTTCGGGGGCCTGTTCGACGATCAGGTGGGCGTTGGTGCCGCTGATGCCGAAGGAGGAGACGGCGGCCCGGCGCGGACGGTCCACCGCTGGCCAGGGGACCTGTTCGGTGAGCAGCCTGACCGCGCCCGCCGACCAGTCCACGTGCGGCGACGGCGCGTCGACATGGAGAGTCCGCGGCAGGCGGCCGTGCCGCATGGCCTCCACCATCTTGATCACCCCGCACACCCCGGCGGACGCCTGGGTGTGCCCGAGGTTGGACTTCACCGAACCGAGCCACAGCGGCCGGTCCGCCGGTCTGCCCTGCCCGTAGGTGGCGAGCAGCGCGTCGGCCTCGATGGGGTCGCCGAGCGGGGTCCCGGTGCCGTGCGCCTCCACGACGTCGATGTCGGCGGTGAGCAGCCGGGCGTCGGCCAGGGCCTGGCGGATCACCTGTTCCTGGGCGGGGCCGCTGGGGGCGGTCAGGCCGTTGCTGGCCCCGTCCTGGTTGACGGCGCTGCCGACGATCACCGCGTGCACCCGGTGGCCGTTGCGGCGGGCGTCGGAGAGCCGCTCCAGCAGGAGCACTCCGGCGCCCTCGGCCCAGGCGGTGCCGTCCGCGGCGGCGGCGAACGGCTTGCAGCGGCCGTCGGGGGCCAGGCCACGCTGCCGGCTGAACTCTATGAACCCGCGAGGGCTGGGAAGCACCGTGGCGCCGCCGGCGAACGCGAGGGAGCAGCTGCGGTTCAGCAGCGCTTGGACGGCCAGGTGGATCGAGACCAGGGAGGAGGAGCAGGCGGTGTCCAAGGTGATCGCGGGCCCCTTGAGGCCGAGCGTGTAGGCGATCCGCCCGGAGGCCACGCTGGTCTGGTTGCCGACGGCGAACCCCTCGATGCCGGCGGGGACGCCGTGCGGGGTCACCGGGCCGTAGTCCTGGGCAATGACTCCGACGTACACCCCGGTGTCGCTGCCCTTGAGCGCGGCCGGATCGATGCCGGCCCGCTCGGCGGCCTCCCAGGTGATCTCCAGCAGCAGCCGCTGCTGGGGGTCGGTGGCCAGGGCCTCACGGGGGCTCATCCCGAAGAAGGCGTTGTCGAACTCACCCGCCTGGTAAAGGAATCCACCACGGTCGACGTAACTGGTGCCGGAGTGCTCGGGGTCGGGGTGGTGGATGTGCTCGATGTCCCAGCCCCGGTCGCGCGGGAACGGTGTGACGGCGTCCGTGCCGGAGTCGACGAGGTGCCACAGGTCCTCCGGGGACTGAACCCCTCCGGGATAGCGGCAGGCCATGCCGACGACGGCGATCGGTTCCTGGCGTTCCGTCTCCAGTTCCCGCACCCGCCGACGGGACTTGATGAGGTCGGCGGTGACGCGTTTGAGGTATTCGGTGAGCTTGCCTTCTTCGGTCACGGCTGGGCCGCCCTCCCCGGTGGTGTGGTCTGCACGGTCCCCGCTCACCGTCCGAGCTCCCGGTCGATCAGGGCGAAGATCTCCTCCGTCGCGGCGCTGTGGATCTCCGTCTCCGGTGCCTCGGGCCCGGCCGCCTCCGCCGGGTCCGGGCGCAGCCGCCGCGCCAGCGCCTCCAGTCGGGACAGGACCTCGTCCCGTACCTCGGTGGTGCCGGGTCCCTCGGTGGCGAGCCTCGCCTCGAGGTCGCTCAGGTCGGCGAGCAGCGCCTGGTCCGCCGACCGGGGGGCGAGTTCGCCGAGCAGGTGGTCGGCGAGTTCGGCCGGGGTGGGGTGGACGAAGACGACCGTGGCCGGCAGGCGCAGCCCCGTGGCCCGGTTCAGCCGGTTGCGCAGTTCCACCGCGGTGAGCGAGTCGAAGCCGAGTTCCTTGAACGGCTGGGTGACCAGGACGGCGTCCGACGAGTCGTGGCCGAGGACGAGCGCCGCGTTCTCCCGGACCGTCTCCAGCACCAGCCGCCGGCGCTCGGCCGGATCGGCCGCGTCCAGCCGGGGCGCCAGGCTCTCGGCTGCCGCCGCGGTGCCGGCGGCCTGCCTCGGCGTGTGGCGGACCAGGTCGCGCAGGACGGGGTGCAGCATCCCGCTCTCGGCCTGCCGGCGCAGTGCCGCGGTGTCGAAGAGCGCCGGGACGACCGTCGTGTGGCCGCAGTCCATGGCGGTGTCCAGCAGGTGCAGGGCGGTCTCCTCACTCAGGGGCAGGACACCGGTGCGCCGCAGCCGGGCCTGGTCGCCCCCGTCGAGGTGGCCGGTCATTCCGGAGGCTTCCGACCACAGGCCCCACGCCAGGGAACGCGCCGGCAGCCCGCGGGCCGCCCGGTGCTGGGCCAGCGCGTCCAGGAACGCGTTCGCCGCCGCGTAGTTGGCCTGTCCCGGCGCGCCGACGGTCGAGGCCAGGGACGAGAAGAGGACGAAGGCGGAGAGGTCCAGGTGTTCGGTGAGCCGGTGCAGGTTCCACGCCGCGTCGACCTTGGCGCGCAGCACGGAGTGCAGCTGGACGTCGGTGAGGTGGGGGACGGTGGCGTCGTCGAGCACTCCGGCGAGGTGGATGACCGCGGTCAGCGGGTGGGCGGGCGGTATGTCCGCCAGCAGGGCCTCGAGCTGCCGGGCGTCGGCGGCGTCGCAGGCGGCGACGGTGACGTGCGCGCCGAGCCCGGTCAGGTCGCGTACCAGGTCGGCGGCGCCGGGGGCGTCGGGTCCCCGGCGGCCGACGAGGACCAGGCGGGTGACGCCGCGGTCCCGTACGAGGTGCCGGGCGACGATGCCGCCAAGGGTGCCGGTGCCCCCGGTGAGCAGCACGGTGCCGTCGGCGTCGGGCGGCGCGGGCAGCGCGAGCGCCAGTTTTCCGGTGTGCCGGGCCTGGCTGAGGAAGCGCAGGGCCTCCCGCGCCTGACGGACGTCCCGGCTGTGCACCGGGAGCGGGGAGAGCACGCCGTCGGCGAAGAGCCGGGCGAGGTCGGCGAGCATCTCCCCGATCCGCTCCGGGCCGGCGTCGAGGAGGTCGAACGCCCGGTAGTGGACGCCGTGGTGGTCACGGGCGACGGTGTCGGCGTCGCGGACGTCGGTCTTGCCCATTTCCACGAACCGGCCGCCGGGCCGCAGGCAGCGCAGGGAGGCGTCGACGAACTCACCTGCCAGCGAGTCGAGGACGATGTCCACGCCCTGCCCGCCGGTCCGCTCGGCGACCATGGCCTCGAAGCCGAGGTCGCGGGAGGAAGCGATGTGCTCGTCGGGGACACCGAGACGGCGCAGCACCGGCCACTTGCCGGGACTGGCGGTGGCGAGCACGTCGAGTCCCCAGTGCTCGGCGAGTTGAAGGGTGGCCATGCCGACGCCGCCGGTCGCCGCGTGCAGCAGCAGCCGCTGCCCCGGTCGTGCGCCGGCGAGGTCCCGCAGCCCGTAGTAGGCGGTGAGGAAGACGATGGGGACGGTGGCGGCCTGGGCGAAGGACCAGCTGTCGGGCATGCGGATCAGCATGCGGTGGTCGGTGACGGTCACCGGTCCGGTGCCGTGGGTGATGAGCCCCAGCACGCGGTCGCCCGGCCGCAGGCCGGTGACTCCGGGACCGGCCTCCAGAACGACGCCCGCGCCCTCACCACCCATCCGTCCGTCGCCCGGGTACATCCCGAGACAGATCAGTACGTCGCGGAAGTTGAGGCCGGCCGCCCGCAGGGCCACCCTCACCTGGCCGGGTTCGAGCGGCTGCCCGAGTTCCGGGCAGGCGGCGAGGACGACGTTGTCGGGGCTGCCGCGTTCGGAGAGGTCCAGCCGCCACGGCCGTCGGTCCTCGGGGACCTCCAGGTCGGGGTGGGGTCCCGTGTCACGGGCCAGGCGGGGGCGCAGCGGGGTCCCGGCGCGCAGGGCGAGCCGCGGCTCGCCGGTGGCGAGGGCGGCGGGGACGGCGTCCCAGGAGGCGTCGTCGACGTCGAGCAGGACGAACCGGTCGGGGTTCTCGGCCAGCGCTGCCCCGACCAGGCCCCAGACGGCGGCTCCGGCGAGGTCGGGGGCCGGTTCCCCGGCTCCCGTGGCGACGGCCCCGCGGGTGATGAGCACGAGCCGGGCGTGGGCGTGCGTCTCGTCGGCCAGCCATTGCTGGAGCAGGCCGAGCACGGCGGCGGTCAGGGTGTGGGTGTGCTCGGCCGGGTCGGCCTCCGGGGTGCGCGGCACTATGGTCAGCACCGTGTCCGGTGCGGGGGCTGCGCTGTCGGCCCCGGCACGCAGGGCCGGCAGGCCGCGGTGGCACGGGAGCGGTCCCGGGCTCGTGGTGGGGTCGGCGATCCGCAGCGCGGCTTCTTCCGCCGCGGCCCGGCCGCCGGTCACGGGGACGGCCACGACGGCCCAGCCGGGTGTGGGGGGCCGGGTGGTCCCCTGCTCGGGCAGTGCCGTCCAGTCCAGGTGGAACATGCCGTCGCCGGCCTGCTGCGCGGTCGCGGCGAGCCGGGCGGGATCGATGCGGCGCAGGGTCAGTGCGGCGGCGGTGAGCACCGTCCGTCCGTCGGTGTCCACGGCGAGCAGGGCGAGGGCGTCCTCTCCGGCGGGGCTGAGCCTGACCCGTAGCGTGCGGGCGCCGGTGGCGTGCAGGCGCACGTCGCGCCAGTGGAACGGCAGCCGGATGCCCTCGGCGGTGTCCTCCTCGGTGAGGAGGGAGTGCAGACAGGCGTCGAGCAGGGCGGGGTGGACGCCGTGGCCGGTGACGTCGGTCTCGGCGGGCAGTTCCACCTCGGCGTACAGGTGGGTGTCGTCACGCCACAGGGTGCGCAGGCCGCGGAAGGCCCCGCCGTACCGGTACCCGAGGTCGGCGAGGCGGTCGTAGGCGTCCGTCAGGTCGACGAGGCGGGTGCCGGGCGGCGGCCAGGCGGCGCCGGGGCCCGCCGTGTCCGTCTCCTCGGCGGGGTTCTCGGCGAGCAGGCCGCAGGCGTGGCGGGTCCACTGGCCCGAATCGTCGTCCTGCGCGGGCCGGGAGTGGACGGTGACGCGGCGCCGTCCGTCGGCGTCGGTGGTGACGGCCACCTGGATGTGGATCGCGCCGTCCTCGGGCAGCACCATCGGTGCTTCCAGGGTGAGTTCCTCGACTCCGGCGCAGCCGGTCTGTGCGGCTGCGTGCAGGGCGAGGTCGAGCAGGGCGGTTCCGGGGAGCAGCACGGTGCCGGCGACGGCGTGTCCGCCCAGCCAGGGGTGGGTGCTCCGCGAGAGCTGGCCGGACAGGACCGTGGCGCCGGTCTCGGCGGTGCTCAGGGCGGCGCCGAGCAGGGGGTGCGGCGTGTCCTGGAGGCCCAGCGCGGGGGCGTCGACGGCGCCGTCGGGGGTGTCGATCCACAGGCGGCGGCGCTGGAAGGGGTACGTCGGCACGGGCGCCTGCCAGGGCGGCGCGGCGCACTGGACGGCCCGCCAGTCGACGTCGGCGGCCTGGGTGTGCAGTTCGGCGGCGGAGGTGAGGAACCGGCGGCCGGCGGGCTCGTCGCGGCGCAGGGTGCCGACGGTGAACACGGTCGCCCCGGCCGCCTCGGCGGTTTCCTGGACGGCGGTGGTGAGGACCGGGTGCGGGCTGGACTCCACGAACACGCCGTAGCCGTCCTCGGTGAGGCGTCGCGTGGTCTCCTCGAACCGGACGGGCCGACGGAGGTTGCGGTACCAGTACTCGGCGTCCAGGGTCGTCGTCTCGACCGGGCCGGCCTCGACGGTCGAGTAGAACGCGGTGTGGGCGGCCCGTGGGGCCAGGCCCGCGAGGGCACCGGTGACCTCGTCCCTGATGGCCTCCACGTGCGGGGAGTGCGAGGCGTAGTCGACGGGGATCGGACGGGCCTTCACACCGGCCGCCCGGTAGGCCTCGACCAGCCCGGCGACGGACTCGGGGTCACCCGCGACGACGGTGGCGGAGACACCGTTGACGGCGGCGATCGCCACTCCCGGCCGGCTCCCGGCCGTCGTCCGGGCGACCTCGGCCGCGGGCAGGGGCACCGACGCCATCGCCCCCGTGCCGGCGAGCCTGGTCAGGGCGCGGCTGCGCAGGGCGACGACCCGCGCCGCGTCGTCGAGGTCGAGCGCGCCCGCGACGTGGGCGGCGGCGATCTCGCCCTGGGAGTGGCCGACGACCGCGTCGGGCACGATGCCGACCGACCGCCACAGCCTGCTCAGGGCGACCATCATCGCGAAGAGCGCGGGCTGCACGACGTCCACGCGTTGCAGCAGTTCGGACCGGCCGCCCTCGCGCACGGCATCGATCAGCGACCAGTCGGTGTGCGGGGCCAGCGCCTCGGCGCACTCCTCCAGGGCCTTCCGGAAGACGGGCGAGCGTTCGAGCAGGTCCCCGGCCATGCCCTCCCACTGGGTGCCCTGGCCGGGGAAGACGAAGACGGTGCGTCCGGCCGGGGTGACGGCGCCGTCGACCAGGTGCCGGCTGCTGCGGCCGGCGCCGAGGGCCTCGAGGGCCTGCCGCATCTGGTCGCGGTCCTCGCCGAGGAGGACGGCGCGATGTTCCAGCAGGGACCGGCCGCCCGCCAGGGTGGCGGCGATCTCGGCGTCGTCGGCCGTGACGCCGCCCTCCAGCCAGGTGTGCAGCCGCCGGGCATGGTCCCGCAGGGCGGCGTCGGTGCGCGCGGACAGGATCCACGGCGGCATCTCCGTGGCGACCGTCGGCCGGGGCGGGGCGGCGGCCGTTTCGGCGGGCGGCGCCTCCTCGATGACGACGTGGGCGTTGGTGCCGCTGATCCCGAAGGAGGACACGCCCGCCCGGCGGGGACGCCCGCGCCGAGGCCAGGGCCGCTGGTCCGTCAGGAGGCGGACGCTGCCCGCGGACCAGTCGACGTGCGGCGAGGGCTCCTCGGCGTGCAGCGTGCGCGGCAGCAGGTCGTTGCGCAGGGCCATGACCATCTTGATCACGCCGGCCACGCCGGCGGCGGCCTGTGTGTGGCCGATATTGGACTTGACGGAGCCCAGGCTCAGTGGGGCGTCCGCGCCCCGGCCCCGGCCGTAGACGCTGATCAGCGCGCCGGCCTCGATCGGGTCGCCGAGGGTGGTGCCGGTGCCGTGTGCCTCGACGGCGTCCACGTCGGCGGGGGTGAGGCGGGCGTTCGCCAGTGCCTGGCGGATGACCTGTTCCTGGGCCGGTCCGTTGGGGGCGGTGAGCTGGCTGCTGGTGCCGTCCTGGTTGACGGCGCTGCCGCGGACCAGGGCGAGAACGGGGTGTCCGTTGCGTACGGCGTCCGACAGCCGTTCGAGGACGAGGAGCCCTCCGCCCTCACCCCAGGCGGTGCCGTCGGCGCGGGCGGAGAACGGCTTGCACCGGCCGTCGGGGGCGAGACCGCGCTGGCGGCTGAACTCGACGAAGGTGTCCGGGGTGGCCATGACGGTGACGCCGCCGGCCAGGGCGAGGGTGGTCTCGCCGCGGCGCAGGGACTCGGCGGCGAGGTGGACGGCGGTCAGGGACGAGGAGCAGGCGGTGTCCAGGGTGACCGCAGGACCGCGCAGGTCGAAGGTGTGGGCGACCCGTCCCGAGGCGACGCTGCCCGCGCTGCCGCTGCCCAGGTAGCCCTCGAAGGTACTGGGCATGGGGCGCAGCCGGCCCGCGTAGTCGCTGTACATCACGCCGGTGAAGACGCCCGTGGCGCTCGACCGCAGGCTCCGTGGCGGAATGCCGGCCCGTTCGAGGGCCTCCCAGGCCAGTTCCAGGAGCAACCGCTGCTGGGGGTCGGTGGCCAGCGCCTCCCGGGGGTTGAGTCCGAAGAACTCGGGGTCGAACAGGTCGGCGTCGTACAGGAAGCCGCCGCGTGTGGTGTAGGTGCGGCCGGGGGCCGTCGGGTCCGGGTCGTAGAGGGCGTCGGTGTGCCAGCCGCGGTTGTCGGGGAAGTCGCCGGTCGCGTCCCGGCCGTCGGCGACGAACTGCCACAGGTCATCGGGTGTCTGGATGCCGCCGGGGTAGCGGCAGCTCATCGAGACGATCGCGACCGGCTCGTGCCTGGCGTCGTCGAGGGTACGCAACTCGGCCTTGACCAACTGGAGTTGGCCGGTGACCCGCTTCAGGTATTCGCGCAGCCTGCGTTCGGTCGCGTTCTGCTCCGAGTCCGCTGGTTCGGGGGAGGTGGGTGCTGTGGTCGCTTCGGTCGGCACGCTGGTCCGTCCTCTCGGAGGCTCGGAGGGCATTCGGTGGCTCATCAGGAGGCCCCGAGTTCACGGTCGATGAGGTCGAAGATCTCCTCGTCGCCGGCGTCGTCGAGGCTGTCCGCGACGGGGGCTGCGGCGTCCTGGGCGACGACCGGCCGGTCGAGTGCCAGCAGCAGTCCCCTGAGCCGTTCCACGGCGGACGCGCGGACGGCCTCGTCGTCGGTCAGTTCCGGCAGGGAGCGGGCGAACTCGTCGAGCGGGGCGAGCGCCCGAGAGGCCGGTGTCGGGTCGTCGGACCTGCTCAGCGCCAGCAGGTGGTCGGCGAGCGCTTCCGGCGTCGGGTGGTCGAACATGACGGTGGTGCCGAGCCGGAATCCGCTGAGCCGTTCCAGGTCGTTGCGGAACTCCACCGCCGTCAGCGAGTTGAAGCCCATGTCGAGGAAGCCCCGGTCGGCCTGGACGGCGTCCGGGCCGGTGTGTCCCAGGGCCGCCGCGGCCCCACGGCGGACCGCATCGAGCAGGACCTCGCGCCGCTGGGCGAGGTCCGCTCCCGCCAGTCGGCGCCTGAGGGTCTCGGCGCCGGTGGGTTCGGGCCGGGTGCCGCGTCCGGCCGCGGCACGCACCGGCCGGGCGGGCACGAGGCCGTGCAGGACGGCGGGCAGGGTGCCGGAGTCCGCCTGCTCGCGGAGCGAGCGCGGATCGAGGCGGGCGGCCGTCAGCACCGGGTGGGGCAGCGTCAGAGCGCGGTCCATCAGGGCGAGCGCGTCCTGTGCGGCGAGCGGGACCACTCCGGTGCGGCGCAGGCGCGCCAGCTGCGCGTCGCTGAGCGTTCCGGTCATGCCGCCGCCGTCCTCGGCGAGCCAGCTGCCCCACGCCAGGGAGGTGGCGGGCAGGCCCCTCTCCCGGCGCTGTTCGGCGAGGGCGTCCAGCGTCGCGTTGGCAGCGGCGTAGTTGGCCTGTCCGGCGGAGCCGAGGACGCCAGCGATCGAGGAGAACAGCACGAACGCGCTCAGGTTTTCCTCGCGGGTCAGCCGGTGCAGATGGAGCGCGGCGTCCGTCTTGGGCCGCAGCACGGTGTCGATGTCGTCGGGTGTCAGGGACTCCACGACGCCGTCCGCGAGCACGCCCGCGGTGTGGAAGACGCCGGTGAGCGGGTGGTCGGCCGGCACGGTGCGCAGGAGGGCCGCCAGGGCCTCGGAGTCGGCGACGTCGCAGGCCGCCGTGGTGACCAGGGCGCCGGCCGCGGTCAGTTCGGCTTCCAGTCCGGTCGTGCCCGGCGCCGCGGCGCCTCGGCGGCTGACGAGCAGCAGGCGCCGTGCCCCGTGACGGTGGACGAGGTGGCGGGCCACCTGGCGGCCCAGCGAGCCGCCGGCACCGGTGACCAGGACCGTGCCGTCGGGATCGAGCGGGGTGGCCGGCAAGGTGTCACCGGTCCGGGCGACCGGTGCCAGACGGGGGACGCGGGCGGTGCCGGCGCGCAGGTCGGTCTCCGGTGCGTCGCCCTGGCATGCGGCGCGGAAGACGTTCGGCGCGGTGTCCTGCCCGTCGGTGTCGATCAGTATGAACCGATCGGAGTGCTCGCGCTGCGCGGCCCGTACGAGGCCCCGCCGTGCGGCGCTCGACAGGTCGGCGCCCGGTTCCGCGCCGCGGGTGACGACGATCAGGCGGCACTGGGACAGGCTTTCCTCGGCCAGCCAGGCCTGGAGCGTCGCGAGGAGCCCCGTCAGCTCCGTGCGCACGGTCTCCGCCTGCTCCACCGGCTCGGACCCGGGGGCCGCGGACGGTGCCCGGTCCGCGAGCACGACGAGGTCGGGTGCGACGCCGGTGGCATCGACGGCGCGGGCCAGGGCCGCGACGTCCGGGTAGGCGGCGGTTCCGGCGGGCACCGCGCATCCGGGGGCGAGCGCCGCCGGGTCGCCCAGCAGGGCCCAGCGCCGTGCCGGGGGCGCCTGCGGTGCGGGCGGTTCGCTCCAGTCCATGACGTACAGGTCGCCCCGGTCGCCCGGGATGAGGCCCGCGATGTCGGCCGTCGGCACCGGCCGGGTGGTGAGGGAGTCGACGCGGGCGACGAGCCGACCGTCCTGGTCCCGTGCCTCCAGCCGCAGCCGGTCGGGGGCGAGCGGGGTGATGCGTGCCCGCAGCGACGTGGCGCCGGTCCTTTCGACCCGCGCGCCGCTCCAGGCGAAGGGCATCACCGGTGTGCCGTCCGCGGTACCGCGCTCCGACCGGGTGAGCAGGAAGCCGTGCAGCGCGGAGTCGAGGAGGGCGGGGTGGATCAGGAACTCGTCCGGGTCGGTGGTCCCGGGAAGTTCGGCCTCCACGAGGATGGCGTCGGCGTCCCGCCAGGCGGCGCGCAGTCCCAGGAACGTCGGGCCGTAGCGCAGCCCCATGTCGGCGAGTTCGTCGTAGAACGCGTCCACGGGCAGGGGCTCTGCTCCGGCCGGCGGCCAGGGGCCCGGCTCCGGGAACAGGTCCGGGTCCGTCGGGGTCGGAGTCCCGGCGCTCAGGCGTGCGGTGGCCTGCCGGGTCCACGCGGTGGACGTGTCGGCGTTCTCCGGCCGAGAGTACAGAGCCACCGTCCGGTCGCCGTCCTCCCGGGGTTCGCCGACGACCAGCCGCAGCAGGACGTCCCCGTTCGCGGGCACGGCCAGCGGCGACTCCAGCAGGAGCTCGGCCACCTCGGTCAGGCCGACGTGGACGCCGGCGTACAGCACCATGTCGAGCACGGCCGTGCCCGGCAGGAGCACCGTTCCGGCGACGGCGTGGTCGATGAGCCAGGCCGGGTTACCGGCGGCTATCCGGCCCGTCAGGGTCAGGCCGGCGGACTCCGGGTGGTCCAGGACCGCCCCCAGCAGCGGGTGGTGGGCGGCCTCGAGTCCGGCGGTCGTGACGTCCGCGGTCGCGGCGGCCGGCTCCAGCCAGTAGCGCTCGCGTTGGAAGGGGTAGGTCGGCAGGTCGGGAGAGGCGGGACCCGCCCCCAGCCAGGCGGGCAGGTCGACGGGGACGCCGTGCACGTGGGCCTGGGCCAGCGCGCGGGCCACTGCGAGGTCCTCGGGCTGGTCGGCCCGCAGGAGCGGGATCACGACGGGGCGCGGATCCGTGGCCGGCAGGCAGTCCAGGGCCATGGGCGTCAGCACGGCGCCGGGTCCGAGCTCGATCAGCATCTCGGCGCCCTCCTCGCGGGCGCTCCGCACGGCGTCGGCGAACCGGACCGTGCCGCGCGCGTGGCGCACCCAGTGGTCGGCCGAGCCCAGTTGCTCGTCCGTGGCGCGTTCGCCGGTGAGCGCGGAGATCACGGTGAGGGTGGCGGGCCGGTAGTCGAGCTGCTCCGCGACGGCGCGGAATTCGTCCAGCATGGCGTCCATGTGGGAGGAGTGGAACGCATGGCTCACCGTCAGCTGCTTCGTCCTGCTCCCGGTCGCGGCGAGGGCGCGGGCGACCTCGGCGACGGCGTCCGCGTCCCCGGACAGGACCACGGAGGCGGGGCCGTTCACGGCGGCCACGTCGACGCCGTGCGGGTGGCCCTGACGCTCGATCGCCTCGCGGACCGCGTTCTCGGTCGCCTCGACGGCGACCATTGCGCCGCCCGTGGCGAGCGCCTGCATGAGGCGTCCCCGGGCCGCGACGAGCTTGACCGCGTCGGGCAGGGAGAACACCCCGGCGACGTGTGCCGCCACGATCTCGCCGATGGAGTGGCCGAGCACCATGTCCGGCCGTACGCCGAAGTGTTCGAGGAGGCGGAAGAGGGCGACCTCCAGGGCGAAGAGTGCCGGCTGGGTGTAGGCGGTGGTGTCGAGCAGGGCGGCCTCGGGGGTGCCGGGCTCGGCGAGGAGGATGTCGCGCAGCGGACGGTCCAGGTAAGGGTCGAACTCTGCGAACAGCGCGTTGAGGGCGGCGGCGAAGACCGGATGTGCCTCGTACAGGCCCCGCCCCGTGCCGGGGCGCTGGCTGCCCTGCCCGGTGAACATGTGGCCCACCGCTCCGGGGCGGGCGAGGCCGCTGAGCACGCCGGGTGCCGAACCGCCCCCGGCGAGCTCCTGGAGTCCCGCGTGGAAGTCCTCGGCGTCGCGGGCGACGACGGCCGCGCGGTGATCCCAGCGGGTGCGGGTGGTGGCGAGGGCGCGGGCGACGGCTGCCGGGTCGGCGTCGGCGAGGCCGTCCCGCAGGGCGGCGGCCAGGTTGGCGGCCTGTTCCCGCAGCGCCCGCGCGGAACGCGCCGACAGGATCCACGGCACCGGTCCCGCCGGCCGGGCGGGCTCCGCCCGGCCGGTCGCGGCCTCGTCCGGCGCCAACTGCTCCAGGACCACGTGGGCGTTGGTCCCGGAGATGCCGAACGCCGAGACTCCGGCCCGGCGCGGACGGTCCACCTCCGGCCACGCGACCGCTTCCCGGAGCAGTTCCACGCGTCCGCTTCCCCAGTCGACGAACTCGCTGGGTGCGTCGACGTGCAGGGAGGCGGGCAGGACGCCGTGCTCGATCGCCTTCACCATCTTGATCACGCCGGCGACTCCGGCGGCCGCCTGCGTGTGCCCGATGTTCGACTTGACCGATCCCAGCCGCAGCGGGCGTTCGTCCGGTCGTCCCTGCCCGTACGTGGCCAGCAGCGCGCCGGCCTCGATGGGGTCGCCGAGCCGGGTGCCGGTGCCGTGTGCCTCCACGGCGTCCACGTCGGCCGGGGACAGGCCCGCGTCCGCCAGCGCCGAGGCGATCACCCGTTCCTGGGCGGGTCCGTTGGGGGCGGTCAGGCCGTTGCTCGCGCCGTCCTGGTTGACCGCCGACCCCTTCACCACCGCCAGCACCCGGTGGCCGTTGCGCCGGGCGTCCGAGAGCCGTTCCACGAGCAGCAGGCCCGCGCCCTCGCTCCAGCCGGTGCCGTCGGCGGCCTGCGCGAACGGCTTGCACCGGCCGTCGGGGGCCAGCCCCCGCTGACGGCTGAACTCGACGAACATCGAGGGGGTGGACATCAGGGTCACCCCGCCGGCGAGCGCGAGGTCGCATTCTCCGCGGCGCAGGGACTGGGCGGCCATGTGCAGCGCCACCAGCGACGACGAGCACGCCGTGTCCACGGTGACCGCGGGGCCCTGCAGACCCAGCTGGTAGGCCACCCGGCCCGACGCCACACTCGCCGAGTTGCCGATGGCCAGATACCCCTCCACCTCTTCGGGCGCCTGGCGCAGGCGGGAGCTGTAGTCGTTGTACATCACGCCGGTGAACACACCGGTCTGGGAGCCCCGCAGGCCGCCGGGATCGATCCCGGC
>NZ_JBIRNP010000042.1:0-14931 GCF_044331705.1 Streptomyces sp. NPDC017202
CCCCCAGAAGGCCCAGAACTACACCGTCCACACCACCGTCGCATTCTTCGAACACGGCCTCAACAGCCGCTCACAGCGCTAACGCAACGGTGTTGGCCGCAAAGTAGCCGGGTGATCACGTGCTCGCCGCTGCGGCGGCCTGCTCGTCATGCTCGCGGAGCATCCGCATGACGGTGGCGGGCGAGGGGTGCTGGCCCTTCTTCGCGCCGGTGGTGATGACGAGTCGCTTGGCGATGTCGCGCAGGCTCATCTCCTGGGCGCGTAGGTGCAGGGCCATGGACAGCATGGAGTCGTCGGTGACGCCCGCGCCGCCGATGGTCTTGCCGCGCTTGCGGGCGGACTCGTGGCCTTCGAGGGTGCGGTCGCGGATGTACTCGCGCTCCATCCCGGACATCGCGGCGAGCACGGTGCACACGATGGGCCCGGCTCTCCACCAGCAGGGCCTCGCGCTGCCGGTCCTCCACCGGCTCGACCGGACAGACCTCCACCGCCAGCCACTCGGCCAGCGCCTTCTCGTCCGCGACCGTCGCCGGCCGGAACCCCAGGGCCTCGCGGATCTGCTTGCGGTGGTACTCGGCGGTCCGGCCGACCGGGCGCCGCCCGGCCCGCGCCCGCCCCGGTGTGCCGCCGCCCGGCCCCTGTCCTCGCGGACGGCGACCGGGCGGCGGCGAGTGCGACGCGGGCGGCTACCTGAAGGAGCGCAGCCGCAGGCTGTTGGTGACGACGAACACCGACGAGAAGGCCATCGCGGCGCCCGCGATCATCGGGTTGAGCATCCCGAAGGCCGCGAGCGGCAGGGCCGCGACGTTGTAGCCGAAGGCCCAGAACAGGTTGCCCTTGATGGTGGACAGGGTCTTGCGGGAGAGACGGATCGCGTCCGCCGCCACCCGCAGATCGCCCCGTACGAGGGTCAGGTCGCCCGCCTCGATCGCCGCGTCCGTGCCCGTGCCCATCGCCAGACCGAGGTCCGCGGTGGCGAGGGCGGCCGCGTCGTTGACGCCGTCACCGACCATGGCGACCGTACGGCCCTCCGCCTGGAGCCGCTTGACGACGTCGACCTTGTCCTGCGGCAGCACCTCGGCGATCACTTCGTCGATGCCGACGGCCCGGGCGACCGACTCGGCGACGAGCTTGTTGTCCCCGGTCAGCAGGACCGGTGTCAGCCCCAGCCGGCGCAGCTCGGCCACGGCCTCGGCACTGGTCTCCTTGATCGCGTCCGCGACGGTCAGGACACCGCGCGCCTCGCCGTCCCAGGCCACGACCACCGCCGTACGCCCCTCGGCCTCCGCGGCGGCCTTGGCCCCGGCCAGGTCGCCGGGCAGCTCGATCGCCCACTCCCGCAGCAGCTTCTCGCGGCCGACGAGTACCGCGTGTCCGTCGACGACGCCCTGGACGCCGAGACCGGCGACGTTCTGGAAGTCCTCGGGGACCGGCAGGCTTCCCGCCCGGTCCGCGGCACCGGCGGCGACCGCCCGGGCGATCGGGTGCTCGGACGCGTGTTCCAGCGCACCCGCGAGGCGCAGCAGTTCGCCTTCGGCCACACCCGGTGCGGTGAACACGTCGTGGAGCCGCATCCGGCCGGTCGTGACGGTGCCGGTCTTGTCGAGGACGACCGTGTCGACCCGGCGGGTGGACTCCAGGACCTCGGGGCCCTTGATCAGGATGCCGAGTTGGGCACCGCGGCCGGTGCCGACCATGAGGGCGGTCGGCGTCGCGAGACCGAGGGCGCAGGGGCAGGCGATGATCAGGACGGCCACGGCGGCGGTGAAGGCGGCCGTCGGGTCCGCGGTGAACCCGAGCCAGGCGCCGAGGGTGGCCGCCGCGATCAGCAGGACGGCGGGGACGAAGACGCCGGAGATCCGGTCGGCGAGGCGTTGCACCTCGGCCTTGCCGTTCTGGGCGTCCTCGACCAGCTTCGCCATGCGCGCCAGCTGCGTGTCGGCGCCCACCCGGGTCGCCTCGACGACGAGGCGGCCGCCGGCGTTCACGGTCGCCCCGGTGACGGCGTCACCGACGCCGACGTCGACGGGCACCGATTCGCCGGTCAGCATGGACGCGTCCACCGCCGACGCGCCCTCGACGACCGTTCCGTCGGTCGCGATCTTCTCGCCCGGGCGCACCACGAAGTGGTCGCCCGGCGCCAACTGGGCTACGGGGATGCGTACTTCGGCGCCGTCCCGCAGCACGGAGACGTCCTTCGCGCCCAGTTCCAGCAGTGCCCTGAGTGCCGCACCGGCCTTGCGCTTGGACCTCGCCTCCAGGTAGCGCCCGGCGAGGATGAACGTCGTCACGCCGGCCGCGGCCTCCAGGTAGACGGAGGACGAACCGTCGGAACGGGAGACGGTGAACTCGAAGCCGTGCCGCATGCCCGGCATGCCGGCGGTGCCGAAGAACAGTGCCCACAGCGACCAGCCGAAGGCGGCGAGCGTGCCGATCGACACCAGGGTGTCCATGGTCGCCGCGCCGTGCCGGGCGTTCGTCCAGGCGGCCCGGTGGAAGGGCGCCGCGCCCCAGACCACGACCGGGGCGGCCAGGGTCAGCGACAGCCACTGCCAGTTCTCGAACTGGAGGGCCGGGACCATCGCCATCAGCACCACGGGCACCGAGAGGGCCAGCGACACGAGCAGACGCTGCCGCAGGGTGAGCAGCTCGTGGTCGGCGGCGGGCTCGGCGCTCCTGGCCTCGCCGTCGTCGTCCGGGAGGGCGGGCGGGGGCGGCTCCGCGGCCGTGTAGCCGGTCTTCTCGACCGTGGTGATGAGGTCGGCGACCTCGATCCCGTCCGGATAGGAGATCTTCGCCTTCTCCGTGGCGTAGTTGACGGTCGCCGTGACGCCGTCCATCCGGTTGAGCTTCTTCTCGATGCGGGCCGCGCAGGAGGCGCAGGTCATGCCGCCGATGGAGAGCTCGACCTCGGAGACGGGCGCGGGTGCCCGGTCGGGAAGCGTCTTGTCGGGAGCCGTGCTGGTCATGGAGGTACTCCTGGGGAGGGCCGGGACGTGCGGCGTCCGTATCAGCGGAGCGGCACGCCCCGGCGGGGAGGAATGCGCGTGCTCCGGGGCCGTCGGGCCCCGGACGGGCTCATGCCGCGCCGGCGAGCTCGTAACCGGCCTCGTCGACGGCGGCGCGGACGGCCTCCTCGTCGAGCGGGGCGGCGGAGGTGACGGTGACCTCACCGGTCCGGGCGACCGCCGTGACCGTGGTGACGCCGTCGAGTGCGGAGATCTCCCGCGACACCGCGCCCTCGCAGTGTCCGCAGGTCATGCCGGACACCCGGTAGACGGTGGTGACGGCGCCGTCCCGGGTGCCGGTCGCGGCGCCCGAGTGGCACGAGCCGCCGGTGGAGCAGCAGGAGCCGGAGTTCTTCAGGTCGGTCATGGCGTCTTCCTCGGCTGTCGATGCGTGGGTCGCTTCCGGAGGGGCTCGATCCTCCCCTCCCGACAGGATCGACTGTATACCCTAGGGGGGTATGCCGGAAGTCCGGGGGCACGCGGCGCCCGATGCCGTCGAGCCTGGGCGGCGTGAGCCTGTGCGAAGAGCGGCACACGGCCGCCGCTCACCGGCTGCGCGCCGCGGCCCTCCGCGACGTGCCGCGGCAGGGGCCTCGCGCCTTCCGGGGCCCGGGAGGGAGCGGCGGGCACGGGCCGTGGGCCTTCGTGCCGGCTCGTGAGCGCCTACGCCCCGGTGTCGGTGCGGGACGGGTGCACCGCCTCCGCGAGTGCCGTGTCCGGCCTCGGCGGGGAGGCGGCAGCCGGGCCGGAGCAGGCGTCCAGGTCCCTGGGCGACGACCCGCGACGGGTGACCGGATTCCCAGGCGGGTTCACGGTGCCGCCGTCGGCCACCGCGGTGAGTCGCGCGGTGCGGCGGCCGTGCGAGCGGGCCCGGACGGCTTTCCGGCCGGGGGCGCGCATCACCGACCGGCGGTGGCCGGTGCGGATCGCCGTCCGGGCCGGGGTGCTGTCCCCGGCCGGACGGCGGGGCCTCACCCCGGTGTTCCCGCGCGGCTCCCACGCCCCGGGCCGCCGCCCGGCCGGAGCGTCCGGCTCGCGGCCGGCTCGCGGTGGAGGGCACTGCCGGCCAGCAGGTCCTCGTGGCGTCCGGCGGCGGTGGTGCGGCCGTCGTGCAGCACCACGGTGTGGTCGGCGTGCTGCACCGTGGACAGGCGGTGCGCGACGACCAGCAGGGCGCACTCCGGGGCGACGTCCTTCAGGACGGTGGTGAGGGCCGACTCGTCGATCGCGTCGAGGTGGGAGGTGGGCTCGTCCAGCAGGGGCAGGGCGGGGCGCGCCAGCAGGGCGCGGGCGATGGCGACGCGTTGCCGTTCACCGCCGGAGAGGGTGCTGCCGCGCTCACCGACGACGGCGTCCAGGCCGCCGGGGAACCGGTCGACGACCTCCTCGAGACGGGCCAGTCCCACGACGCGCCGGATCTCCGCTTCCGGGGCGTCGGGCACGGCGTAGGCGATGTTGTCGCGCAGGGTGCCGTGGACGACGTGGGCGTTCTGGTCGACCACGGCCAGGCGACGGCGGCACGCGTCGCGGCTGAGCCGGGCCGCGGGCACCCCGTCGAAGAGGACGTGGCCCGCGTCCGGCTCGTAGAACCTCGCCACCAGGGCGAACACCGTGCTCTTGCCGGCTCCGGACCTGCCCACCAGGGCGACGTGCCGCCGATGCGCGACGGTGAACGAGACGCCGCGCAGGACCGGCCGGCCGGGGTCGTGCCCGAAGCGGACGTCGCACAGCGCGGGCGCTTCCTCCGTCCGGCAGCGGCGGACGGAGGAAGCGCCCGCGGCTCCCGTCGCCGCTTCGGTGACGAACAGCGTGCCGAGCAGCGCCGGCAGGGGCCGGACGACCTGCCCGCGGCCGCTCGCGTCCACGACGTGCTCGGCGACGAGCGGCTGGGCCGGTCCCAGGGCGGCGCCCACCAGGGTCAGCACGGTGGCGACGACGACCGCCCGTCGGTGCCCGGCGACGAGCCGGTAATCGTGACCACCGCCGCCCGGGTGGATCTGTCCTCCTCGAAGACCGCGGTCCTCGCCCTTTCGGCCCAGTGCAGGCCGGTGTCCGCCGGATCGCGTCCCGGCCACGTGCCGGCCAGCACGCGGGCGGGGGAGCGGTCGGCGAGGAAGCAGACGGAGGTGGAGTCGAGGCTTCCGGAGAGGTCGCAGCTGACGACGCCGCCCTGCCGGGTGCGGGCGTCCACGGCCTCCCGCAGCGCCTCGCGGATCAGGGGCGCCGCCTCGGCGAGCGGCCGGTCCGGCTCCGGCGGTGTCCACCAACGCGTGTGCCGGACGGTGCGCCCGCCGGCCGCGACGATCACGGCGTTCTGCGGAGGAACGGCGCTGACCGCACGCCACGGTGACGTTTCGAACAACGGGTAGGGGGCGGGCCGCAGCAGCCTGACGGCCGGCTCCTCGACGTCGGGGTCGAGCCCCAGGACGGCGGCGAGCGTGTCGGCGCGGGTGGCGGCCACCCGTTCCGCGGACACCGCCACCGGGCCGCCGCCCCCACCGGGCCGCCGCTCGCCGGGGACGGCCGCGCCTGTCCCGACGACCGCGCCGGCCCCGACGGCCACGTGCGGCACCGGAGGCCGGGCGGCGCGGGGGCGGCCGGCGACCCGTGCGGTTCCGCCGGCATCGGCGAGGAGCCCTCGGTCACCACCATTGCCGACGGCAACGCACCTCGCTATGTTAATCAAAAATCACATCTGTGCGACAAGCTTCAGCACCTGTTGGTCGCGCAACTGGCAAGTCTGCGAAGGCATCTGGAACCATCTGGCCCCTCAGGGAAGCAGGTAAGTCAATGGAGAACCTCAGCAGGCGAAAGGTTCTGTCACTCGGTGTCGCACTCGGCCTCGTGGCCGTGGCCGACCCCGCCCGGGCGTCGGCGTCGACCGGGTCGGTGACCGGAGCCGCCGCGGGAACCGGTCCGGAGTGGATCTGGGACGACGCGGCGGACCCTCTGATGGCTTCGATGCTCGACGACGGACACGTGCCGGCGATCAACACGGCATGGGCGTCGTGGGTGAACAACGACGACCCGCTGCCCAGCGGTCTGCCGGCCGCGTTCGCCGCGTACCTGGGGCAGGTCAACCGGCTGCCCTCCTGGGCCGACCCCGCCAAGCTGGCCCGCGCCGCCGACTTCAACCAGCGCCGGGACACGTACCTCTTCATGCTGTACGGCCTCGGCAGCGGCATCATGAGCACCGTGATCCCGCGTGAGGCCAAGAGCGTCTACTGGTCCGCGGGTGGCGCCGACATGCAGGACCGCGCGGCCAAGACGTTCACGTTCGGCTACGACCTGTCCCAGCTGGGGGCCTTCACCCCGACGGGACAGTTCGTCGTCACCGCCAACAAGACGCGCGTGGTGCACGCCGCGGTGCGTCACCTGCTGCCGCAGTCGCCGCACTGGCGGGCGGTCGCCGACGAGACCGTCCCGATCAGCGCCGCCGACATCCTGGTCACCTTCCACAGCCTGGGCACCTACGTGTACCGGAAGCTGATCGACTGGAAGATCCCGTTCCCGGCCGCGGACCAGGAGGCGTTCCTGCACTCGTGGCAGGTCGCCGTCCACCTGCTCGGTGTGCCCTACGAGCACATTCCCCGGACGTGGGCCGCCGCCGAACGGCAGTCGGCGCAGGTGCTCACCCCGATCCTCACCCCGTCGACCGAGGGCATCGCCCTGGCCGAGGAACTGCTCGGCCTGACCGCGCAGATCGACCTCGGCGTCACCCGCGGGTTCCTGAACGAGTTCGTGCGCTACGTCCTCAGCGACGAGGTCGGCGACTGGCTGGGACTCAAACGCGACTACGCGTCGGCGGCCCTGGTCCGCACCGCCTGGCCGGCGTTCATCCTGTTCCGTGAGGGGCTGTCGCCCGTCATGCCCGGCACCTTCTACCTGTTCGACCAGTTCGTGCGCGCCCTGGCCATGCTGTTCCTCAACAAGGGCTCCTCCGGGACCACCACCCCCATCACGATCCCCACCGGAAACAGGGCGGGCTGAGCCGGCGACCCGGCCCCCACCCGTGCCCGCCCCACGGCCGACGGGCCGGGGCGGGCGTCAGGGGGACCCGCGCGCGAGGCGCTTCACGACGCGGCACCCCGTCGTCGCCCGGTTCCGGGGCGGGTCAGAGACCCAGGGCGCTCACGACCAGAGCGGTCACGGCCGCACGGTGGTCGGGGCTGTCCCGCCACCGCAGTCTGCGTCCCGCCTCGACCACCACGCCGAAACCCGCGTGCACCAGCACCCGGGCCTGGCGCGGGTACAGCTCGGGGCGGACCAGCCGCAACTGCTGCTCCCAGACGGCGATGTGTTCCCGCTGCGCGACGAGAAGGGGCCGCCGCAGGTCGGCCGGCAAGCCGGCCAGCTCGGCCTCGGCGACGCTGGTCAGCTCGGTGTACTCGAAGCAGTAGGCCACGTACGTCGCCGCCAGCGCGACCACGGCGTCGTGCGGGCCGGCCACCTCGTGCAGGCTCCGCTCCACGCCCTGGGCCAGCAGTCCCGCCGCCTGGAGGCATGCCGCCGCCAGGATGTCGACCTTGCCGGGGTAATGGCGGTAGAGCGCGGACGGGGTCAGTCCCACCGCCTCCGCGATCTGCCCGTTCGTGACGTTGGCGAACCCGTCCCGGGCGAACAGCGGGACGGAGGCCGCGAGGATCTCCGCGCGTCGCGTGCGCGGCACCGGCCGGGCGGGCAGTTCGACGGGGCGTGCGGCCCGTCGGCCCGCCGCCGGATCCGTCGCGGCCACGCGCAGCGCGGACGCCAGGAGCAGGGCCTCGGCCCGGCGCGGGGCGACGGAGGTGTGGTGCATCGTGATGGACCCGATCGCGCCGAGGGCCGCCATGGCCCGCAGCCGGCCGTCGGGCAGCGGGTGTTCGCGCTGCACCGCCTCGTCGACCCGCTCGACGAGGCGACCGAACTTCACCCCGAGACGCCGGCGGTCCTCGTGGTGGAGGTACCGGGCCTCCCAGCGGTACACTCCGCCCGACGCGCGATGGGTGACGGTGACCCGGGTGACGGCGGTCAGCACCTCCGTCAGGGGCGCCCCGGACGCCACCTCGTCGAGTGCGGCGACCAGTCCGTCCACCATGACGTGGGCGCACTCGGCGAACAGCGCGTACTTGTTCGGGAAGTGCCGGTACAGAGCGGCCGCGGTGATGCCCACGCCGGCGGCGACCTCCTCCATGGACGCCTTGTGGTAGCCGCGCTCGCTGAAGACCCGCCCCGCCGCGTCGATGATGAGCTGCCTGCGATTGCGGGGCCGCGTGCCCGGGGCCGGACCGGCGGTCGCGGCCGGACGGGCGGACGGGGAGGCGGGAGCCATGCGGTTCAGTCAATCACACGCCGTCGGAGGGCCCGGCCGCCTCGGCGCGGACCGCCCGGGACACGACCGCGGGACCACTTCCCGGTTGATCCGCCGTCCCGCGACGCGAACGGCTCGTGCCGACTGCCGACTGCCGACTGCCGACTGCCGACTGCCGACTGCCGACTGCCGGCGCGGCAGGCGCGGCAGGCGCCCGTCGGTGTTACGGCGGGGTCCGCCGTCCGGCACCGCCGTTCCCGGTGCCGGAGCAGCCGGTCGGGGGAAGGTCCGGTCAGGGGAAGGTGAGGACCGGCTTGACCACGGTGCCGTCCCTCATGGCGGCCGCGGCCGCGCCGATGTCCTCGAACGGGAACGTGGTGACCAGCCGGTCGAGCGGGAAGAGGCCACGGCCGTGCAGGCCGATCAGTTCGGGGAGGAAGCGGACGGGATCGGAGTCCCCCTCGATCACCCCGTGCACGCGGACACCCTTGGCGAGCAGGCCCATCACGTCGAACGTCACCTCGCCGCCGATGCCGAGGAGGGCGAGTTCACCGCGCGGGCGCAGCGCGCCGACGGCCCGGCGGGCCATCTCCGGACGGCCGGTGGTCTCGACGACGTGGTGCGCACCACCGCCGGTGAGGTCGCGCAGCGCCGCCACCAGACCGTCCCCGGGGGCCAGGGCCGCCCCGGCGCCCAGTCCGGTGGCCAGGGCACGGCGGGAGGCGACCGGGTCGACGGCCACCACCGGGTCGCAGCCCACGGCCACCGCGGCCATCAGCGCGCTCAGACCGACCCCGCCCGCGCCCAGGACGACCAGCGAGGAGCCCGGTTCGGGGCGCAGCCGGTTGAGCACGGTGCCCGCGCCCGTCTGGCCGCTGCAGCCCAGCGGCGCGGCGACCGCGGCCGGCAGGCCGGAGGGCACCTTGACCACGCCGCGTTCGTGGACGACGGCGTGCGTGGCGAAGCTGGACTGGCCGAAGAAGCCGGCGTGGAGCGGTGCGCCGTCGAGCGAGAGCGCGGTGGTGCCGTCGTCGCGCCCACCGGAGAAGTTGCGGGCCTGCGCGGCGTGGCAGTAGGCCGGATGGCCCGCCGCGCACTGCTCGCAGGCGCCGCAACTGGCGAAGGTGAGGCAGACGGGGTCTCCCGGCGCGAGGCCGGTCACCTCCGGGCCCACCGCCTCGACCCGGCCGGCGCCCTCGTGGCCGAAGACCATCGGGGTGAGCCGCCGGGGCCAGGCGTCCCGCATCGCCAGGTCGGTGTGGCAGATGCCGACCGCGGTCATCCTCACCAGGACCTCGTACGGCCGCGGGTCCTCGAGGTCCGCGTCCCGGATGGTGAACGGGGCGCCCGGCGCCTCGGTGACCGCGGCGCGGACGCGCCTCACGATCCCTCGGGGACGCGCTCGAGGAAGAAGTAGTAGAAGGGGCCCTGAGGGGGGACCCCCTTGGCGTTCATGATCCCCATCAGTGTGGTGTCGTCCACCTGCTTGAAGTGGTCGAGGACCGGCTGGCCGTCGTAGACCATGGTGGCCGTCGTCTCGCCGCGGAACTCCACGGTCCACAGGCTGGCCTCGCCCTTGCCGAGCTCGCGGTTGGAGTACAGCTCGCCCTTGTCGTCCCGGCACATCAGCGGCCTGACGTCGTGCACGGAGGCGAACGTCTTGCCGTACCAGCCGGCCTTCGCCAGCATGCCGTTGAGCGGGTGACCGGTGGCGAATTCGCCGCCCTTCCACTCGCCGAGTATCTCCTCGGGACGGACGGTGGCCAACGCCGCCCAGATCCGGTCGAGTTCGGCGGGATCGACCGGGCCGTCCTGCTCCCGGAACTCCTGGAAGCGGGCGCGGGCCTCGAACACGTCCATGCGGGTGTCCTCTCGTCGGTGGTGGCACCGTGGAAGCGATACGTCAGGGTGTCTCCGGGGCGGGCCGCGCCGGAGCCGGCCGCCCCGGCCGCTGTCGGCCGCTGCCGGCCGCCGGAGTGCGGGGAGGGGCGAGCCGGGAGAAGGGGGTCGCAGGGTCGCCGGTGACCGCGCCGGGGTGGCCCACGGTGCCGAGGCTCAGCAGCACGTGGCGTTCGGCGACCTCCTCCGGGGTGAGCGGACCGTCCTCGCGGAACCAGTTGGCGACCCCCTGGCACATGACGAGCACCGAACGCACCGCGTCGGCCGGGATCGGCGTCGTGAACACCCCCTGGGCGCGGCCCGCCTCGACCGTGTCCAGCAGCATGTGCTCGAGATAGTCGCGCAGGGCGACGTAGCGCGCCCGGTTCTGGGGTTCCAGGCTGCGGATCTCCGTGTCCAGGAAGGCCAGTTGCTGACGGTGGGCCATGTAGAGCACGATCGACTCGACCATGCCGCAGAACCGTGCCAGCGGATCCTCCCCGGCCTCCCCGGCAGCGGCCCGGCAGCGGTCCAGGACGTCCTTGATGGACGTCTCCAGCAGCGTGGCCAGCAGAGCCTGTTTGTTCTCGTAGTGGTAGTACAGCGCGGGCACGGTGACGCCGACCCGGCCGGCGATGTCCCGGACCGAAGTGCCGTGGTAGCCCGCTTCGTTGAAGGCCTCCATGGCGTGCGTCAGGATCGGGTGCAGCTCGAGCGGTCCGTAGGAGCGCCAGTGCTCCGCCGGCGGTGCGGTGTCCTGGCTCGGCGCGGTGTTCAACGGCTCTCCTCGGGACGGGCGGCGATCGGCGACATCGTACGGCCGTGAGTCCACCACACCTCCCTCCGGATGCTTAGCGCTCGATCAGTGGAACCCGGTCTCCGGTGGCCGGTCTGATGTCACTTCCCTGGTGTGGATCCACGAAAACTATCCCTGCAAGGGGAGTTGACCGACCGGCGGCACGCTCCTACGTTCTTAGCGAACGCTCAGTAAGTCTCCGGTCGATGGCGGTGCAAGCCCACGCCCTGCCCCGAGGGCCTTGGTCCGAGGACCCCGCGCCGGCCGCCTCCCGCCGAGAGCCCCGACCCGAGCGCCCCGCTCCGGGCACCTCGCACCGAGAAAGGAACCCATGAGCCGGTACTCCACCGAGCTTCCGGGCCCCGACCTGGCGGGCCCGCTGGACGGCGTACGCGTGGTCGAACTGGCGGGGATCGGTCCCGGTCCGTTCGCCGCGATGCTGCTCGCCGACCTGGGCGCCGACGTGGTGCGCGTGGACCGCCCCGGCCCCTCGCCACTCGGCGGCGATCCCGCCCACGACGTGACCAACCGCAACAAGCGCTCCGTCCTGGTCGACCTCAAGTCGCCCGAAGGGCCGGAAACGGTAAGGGCGTTGGCGGCGCGCGCCGAGATCCTGCTGGAGGGATACCGGCCCGGTGTCGCCGAGCGGCTCGGGGTCGGCCCCGAGGAGTGCACGGCCGCCAACCCCGCGCTGGTGTACGGCAGGATGACCGGCTGGGGCCAGCGAGGCCCCCTCGCGCCCCTGGCCGGACACGACATCGGCTACATCGCCACCGCGGGCGCCCTGTCCATGATCGGCGCGCCGGACGGACGACCCGTCTTCCCCGTCAACCTGCTCGGCGACTACGCGGGCGGCTCCCTCTATCTGACCACCGGCGTCCTCGCCGCGCTGCTCACCGCCCGTGCCACCGGCCGCGGCCAGGTGGTGGACGCCGCGATCGTCGACGGCACCGCACACCTCACCGCGATGTTCTGGGGCATGCTCGCCGAGGGCACCTGGCAGGACGCCCGCGGCCGCAACCTGCTCGACGGCGGCTGCCCCCACTACGGCGTCTACGAGACCGCCGACGGCGGCTGGATGGCGGTCGGCGCCCTCGAGCCGCAGTTCTACGCGGTGCTGGTCTCCCTGCTGGGCCTGGACGGCGAGGACCTGCCGGACCGCGCCGACCCGCGCAACTGGCCCGAGCTGCGGGCCGTGTTCACCACCCGGTTCAAGACCGCCAGCCGCGCACAGTGGACGGCCGTCTTCGAAGGCACCGACGCCTGCGTCGCGCCCGTGCTCTCACTGCACGAGGCGGCCGACCACCCCCACCTGACCGGACGGGGCACCTACACCGAGGCGTACGGCATCACCCAGCCCGCTCCCGCCCCCCGTTTCTCCGCCACCCCCGGCACCCTCCGACGCCCCCCGGCCCTCCCCGGCGCGCACACCGCGGACGTGGCCCGCGACTGGGGCGTGCCCGAACTGCTGAAGGACCACCGCTGATGGAACTGTCCTCACCACTGACGTACGCCGGCGATCCGCGTGCCGCCGCGGACCGCGCCGCCGGCCTGGAGTCCGCGGGCCTCGACGCCGTCTGGGTGGCCGAGGCGTACGGCTTCGACTCCCCGACGATCATGGGATACCTCGCCGCGAAGACCGAGCGGATGCGGATCGGCTCGGCCGTCCTCAACGTCTACTCCCGCACCCCCGCGCTGATCGCCCAGACCGCGGCCGGACTCGACGCCCTCACCGGCGGCCGCGCCCTCCTCGGCATCGGCGCCTCCGGACCCCAGGTCGTCGAGGGCTGGCACGGCCGCCGTTACGACCGCCCGCTGGGCCGCACCCGCGAGGTGATCGAGCTGTCCCGGCGGATCTGGCGGCGCGAGGTGATCGAGCACCACGGCATCACCGACCTGCCCCTGCCGGCCGAGAAGGGCGGCACCCTCGGCAAACCGCTGAAGCTGCTGAACCACCCGGTCCGCGACACCGTCCCGGTCCACGTCGCGGCGCTGGGCCCGGCCAACGTCCGGATGACCGCCGAGATCGCCGACGGATGGCTGCCGTTCCTCTACGTCCCCGAGCACGCCGCCGAGGTCTGGGGCCGGCCCCTGGCCGAGGGCGGCGCCGCGCGCGACCCCGGGCTCGGCCCGCTCTCGGTCGTGGCGGGCGGCCTGCTGGCCATCGGCGACGACGCCGAGGCCGTCCGTGACCTGATGCGCCCCACCGTCGCCCTCTACGTCGGCGGCATGGGCGCCCCCGGCCGCAACTTCTACCACGACCTGATCCGCTCCTACGGCTACGAGTCCGCAGCGGCAGCCATCCAGGAGCACTACCTCGCCGGCCGCAAGAAGGACGCGGAGGCCGCCGTACCGGCCGAGCTGCTGGAGCTCCTCTGCCTGGCCGGCCCCGAGGGCTACGTCCGCGACCGCGTCGAGGTCTTCCGTGCGGCGGGCGTGACCATGCTCAACGTCACCCCCGTCGGTCCCGATCCCGCCCGGCTGATCGAGCGCGTGAGGAGTTGGCTGTGACACCGCGACGAGACCTGTACGGCCCCGACCACGAGGCCTTCCGCGAGACGGTGCGGACCTTCCTCGCCAAGGAGGTGACCCCGCACCACGAACGCTGGGAGAGGGACGGCGTCGTCGACCGCGAGGTGTGGCGCTCCGCGGGCCGCCGGGGCCTGCTCGGCATGGCCGTCGGCGAGGAGTACGGCGGCGGCGGGACCGGCGACTTCCGGTACAGCGCCGTCCTCATCGAGGAGTTCGCCCGCGCGGGCGCCTCCGGGCCGGCCCTGAGCCTGCACAACGACATCGTCGGCCCGTACCTGACCCGGCTCGCCACCGAGGAGCAGAAGCGGCGCTGGCTGCCCGGCTTCACCTCCGGCGACATCGTCACCGCCATCGCCATGACGGAACCCGGCGCCGGCTCCGACCTGCAGGGCATCCGCACCACCGCCACCGACCAGGGGGACCACTACCTGCTCAACGGGGCGAAGACCTTCATCTCCAACGGCATCCTCGCCGACCTCGTCGTCGTGGTGGCCCGCACCACCCCCGAGGGCGGCAGCGGCGGGCAGAGCCTGCTCGTCGTCGAGCGCGGGACGGAGGGCTTCGCACGCGGCCGCAACCTCGACAAGATCGGCCAGAAGGCCCAGGACACCGCCGAGCTGTTCTTCGACGACGTGCGCGTCCCCAAGGAGAACCTGCTGGGCGAGGAGAACCGGGCCTTCGCCCACCTCATGGACAACCTCGCCCAGGAGCGGCTGGCCATCGCGGTCGGCGCCGCCGCCGCGGCCGAGGAGATCCTGGACGTCACCACGCGGTACGTGAAGGAACGCGAGGCGTTCGGGAGACCGCTGGCCACGCTCCAGCACGTCCGCTTCGAGATCGCCGAGATGGCCACCGAGGCCGCGGTCACCCGGACCTTCGTCGACCGCTGCGTCGCCGAGCACGGCGAGGGCCGGCTCGACGCCGTGCACGCCTCGATGGCCAAGTGGTGGACCACCGAACTGCAGAAGCGGACCGTCGACCGCTGTCTGCAACTCCACGGCGGATACGGCTACATGAGCGAGTTCCGGGTGGCCCGGGCGTTCCTCGACAGCCGCATCCAGACCATCTACGGCGGCACCACCGAGATCATGAAGGAGATCATCGGCCGCTCGCTGCTGCGGTGAACGCCGACCCCTCCGCCACCATGTGTGTCGCGTTCGCGGCTTCCGCCAGACCCGATCTGGAAGGCGACCGAGGTGAGCACCGAAGCGTACGTGTACGACGCGATCCGCACCCCGCGCGGGCGCGGCAGGGCCGACGGGGCCCTGCACGGCACCGAACCGATCGACCTGGTGGTCGGCCTGCTGCACGAGACCCTCCGCCGCTTCCCGGACCTAGGTCCTGTCGTCAAATTCCTGCCGTCCGCCTGGAGGGCGGGCTCTGCGGCGTCAGGTGCGTGCTCTCGGCGTGCCGGGCCCTGATCCTCG
>NZ_JBIRNP010000043.1:0-14876 GCF_044331705.1 Streptomyces sp. NPDC017202
GCCGCGGTGGCGGGAGGGGTCGTCGGCGAGACCGAGGCCGAGGGCGAGGGCGTGGCCGTGGGCTTCGCGGTCCGCGCGTCCCGCCCCCGGTGTCCGTCCCAGGACGCCTTCCTCGCTGCCGTCCAGGAGTTGCTGGACGTGGCGGTGACGGACGCGGCTCCTGCGTCGCCCCTGCAGGCCATGGCGGCCGACGGCACCGCCACCGCGCCGATCGCCAGGACGGCGACGGCCACGGGCCGGCGGCGCGTCTTCCTGCGGTGCTTCGGGTGGTTCCTCATGCGGACCTCGTTCGGTCGAGTCTCCTTGCGCCTCCGCCCGGCCCGGTTTCGCACAGACACCGTGCTTGACCTGCGGGGACGCCCTTGCGGGGCCGTCATTGTTAAAAGCCGCGCGCGGGCACGGCAACGGGGGCCCGCACTACCTCGCCTAGTAGGCGGGGGGAGCCTTGAATCCGGCCCGGGATTGTGCCGGGCCGCCGCGCCGGACGCCGACGGCGCCTCACACTCCGTCAGCAGGACGGCAGCGGCGGTCCGGCGGCCCGGGGCCGGTCCCCCGGCCGGCAGCGGCGGCCGGGGTGCCGCGTATGCCTGCTTCCGTACGCCAGATCCGCCTATGTCGCCCGCATGCCACGTACTATCGCGGCACGTTGACGGGGATCGGGCACGTGAGGGATGTCACCGGCTTCCCCCGCAACCGTTGGGGTGTCGCGGCGTGCGCGGCGATGCGGAAGGCGGCCGCTGCGTACCCCGCAGGGCGCCGCGTTGCCGGCCGGCCGGGGGTGGGGGGCGTGCCGTCGTTCTCGGGTGCCGCCGTGGTCTGCGGGGTGCCGTGCGGCCCGGGGGGGCCGCTTCACGCCATTTCCGGGGGAACGCCGCTCGGGGCGGTGTGCGGCACGCCACGATGGCGGGCGAACTCCCGTCCGTATCGGTCCGTCGGTCAACCGGTCAGAAGGAGCGCTCGTGACGCACGCCGTGCCCCCCTCACCCGTGGTCGTGGAGAATCCGGTCGTCGCGTTCTCCAGCGCCCCGCAGCGCCCGCCCCTGCGGCATCTGGGCAGGCCCTCCCTGCGCACCTCGGTCTCCGGCGCCCGGCGGCGCGCCCGCGGTGAGGCGCCCCGGGTCCTGCTCGTCGTGCCCTCCTACACGCGGGTGGTGGAGCCCTCCCCCGAGCGCAGCAGCTTCCGGGCGCTCGGCCTGGACACCTTCGAGGTCATGAAGCGGGCCGGCACCCCGATCGGGCTGTTGCGCATCGCGGCCAACGCCCGCCTCGCCGGCTTCGCCGTGCGCATCGTCGACTCGCCCTTCGCCGGCTGGGAGCAGGAACGCCGGCTCGTCGATCTCGGCGGCGGCAGCCACCTGGTGCGCTACGGCCTCGACGACGCGCAGCTGCGGGCGGTCATCGAGGAGTTCGAGCCGGACGTCGTGGGCGTGCAGTGCATCTACACGGTCCAGTGGGGCAACGCGCGGGCCCTGGCCGACCTGGTCAAGGACATCGACCCGGCGATCGTGACGGTCACGGGCGGCGCCCATCCCAGCGGGGACTGGCAGTACGCCGTGCCGGACTCCCCCTTCGACCACGTCGTCATCAACGAGGCCGACCAGACCTTCACCGCGCTGCTGCGGGCGCTGACCGAGGAGGGCGGCGACATCGACGCGGTGCCCGGTGTCGCCTACCGGCGGGCTGACCTCGCCGTGGTGCGGACCACCGCCAGGTCGCCGTACATGCGCATCCTGCCCCAGCGGCAGGGGCTGGAGCAGCGCCTGGGCATGATGCCGCTGCCCGACTTCGCGATGCTGGACATGCGCCAGTACGAGCAGGCGTACCACTCGTCGGGCCGGCGGGTGCGCGAGTACGGCTCCTGGGCGCAGATCTTCTCGACCGTCGGCTGCAACGTGGGCTGCGACTTCTGCTACATCCCGATGGTGAACGGGCCCTGGCGGGCGCTCGGCCTGGACTGGTTCGACCTGCACCTGGCCGAGATCACCCGGCAGGGGGTGAGCGAGGTGCTCCTGGAGGACGACCACCTGCTGCACGACCCGCTGTACGCGATGCGCGTCTTCGAGCTGCTGCGCAAGCACGACCTGCCGTGGGTGGAGGAGGGCGGCCTGAGCCTGTTCAACCTCGTCCTGCTGCACCTGGGCGAGGAGTTCGCGAGCGGCATGGACGACGCCGAGCGGCGCAACCCCAACTTCCGCAACGTGCTGTCCGCGATGCGTTCCGGGCTGACCTGCCGCGACCTGATCAGGGCGATGGCCGACGGCGGCTGCTACAGCGTCTACCTCGCCGTGGAGAGCGCCAACGAGGAGAGCCTGGAGCAGTCCGGCAAGCCGCGTCTGAACGCCTTCCAGAAGGCCACCGGCGAGATCGTGGAGATGTTCACGCAGTACGGCATCCAGGTCACCGGCGGTTTCATGCTCGGTTTCGTCAACCCGCCCGAACGAAAGGGGGGCGAACCGTACATCGAGTCGCTGGAGCAGATCGAGAGGACCGTCGACTACGCGGTCACGCTCATGGGCCACGGGATGGCGTACGCCAACCCCTTCATCGTCACCCCGCTGCCGGGCACCAGGATGTGGGACTTCCAGAAGGACTACGTCGTACGCCACTACGACAACGGCTGGTCGCACGAGAAGGCGACCATGGCGACGCAGAAGTGGAGCGCCGAGGACATCGAGCGCATGCGGCTGGAGCTGCTGGTGCGGGCCAACGGCGCGGACAAGGTGACCGAAATGGTCCGTCGCGGGACCTGGCCGGTGGACGCCTGAGGGGTTCGCGGCGCGGCGCGCGGCCGGCTCTCAGTCCCGGCGGCGCACCGCGCGCAGCGCGTCCGCCGAGGCGAGCAGGGCGCCGCCGGTGATCAGCGCGCAGGCGGCGGCGACGGGCCAGCTCGCGTCGGCCCGTCCCGTCGCGATCAGCAGGGCGGTGGACAGCAGCGGGGCGAAGTACGACAGGGTGCCCAGGAGTGGGATGTCGCCGTGCTTGGTGGCGTGGTCCCAGAGGTAGAACGCGCCGCCGACCGGCCCGAGGCCCAGCGCGAGCACCGCGAGCCACTGGCCGGCGTCGGGCCGGACGGTGTCCTCGAACAGCAGATGGCACACGGCCGCGAGCAGCGCGGTGGCCAGGCAGAAGAACGCCACCGTGTCCGTGGGGACCGTGGGGTGGCGCCGGTTGGCCACCGAGTACGCCGACCACACCAGGGCGCAGACGGCGGCCGCCGCGTACCCGGGCAGGTGCTCCCCGCGGAACTGGACGCCCTGCCCGCCCGTGACCAGCAGGAAAGTGCCGGCGAGTCCGCCCGCCGCGCCCGCCGCGTGCCACCAGCGCAGCCGTTCGCCCGGCAGCAGTGCGCAGAACACGACGATCAGCAGCGGCCACAGGTAGGCGATGAGGCCGGCGTCGACCGCGGGGGCGTTGCGCAGGGCCACGAAGTAGAAGAAGTGGTAGCCGAACAGGCCGCCGACGCCGAGCGCCCAGGCCCCGCGGGGCACCGCGCGCACGAGGACCCGGCCGCCGCGCAGCGCCCGGGGCAGTCCGAGGACGCCGCCCACCGCGAACGCCGTCGCGGTCAGCTGGAACGGCGGGATCGGCCCGGTCAGCGTGGTGAACAGGGCCAGCGACGCCCACAGCAGCACGGCCCCGGCGCCGATCGCGGTGGCCCGGAGCCGGTGCGCCGCACGCGCCGCGGCGTCGTGCTCCTGCCCCGGCGCCGCGGCGCCGGCTCGCGTCTCCCGAGCGTCCCGAGCGTTCACGTGCTCTCCCACCCGCCGCCGGTGCATGACGGCCTGTCACTCTGCGGTCCCCCGGGGCATCGTAGAAAGGCGCCTCGCGCGGACCCGCGCTTTCCGGTCAGCGGGCAGGGGGCCGGCTGACCGGCAGGGTGGCGCCGCGTGGGGCTGCCCGTCCCCGCGCCCCGATCGGGAAACCCCTACGCCCGGCCGCGGCCGGGCACGGCACCGCGTGCCCGGGCATCCGCCCTCCCCGCGGCCGGGTCCGGGCCCGCCAGGGTGCTTCCCGTGGGGCAGGCGGGGCGGGGGGATGCGGGGTGCGCCGGCCCGGCACGCATCCGCCGCGCGCGCGTGCGTGCGGCGGCGCGGGGAGGCCCGGGCACGGGGGGCCCGGGGGCGGGGGGCCCGGGCGCGGGGAGGCCCGGGCGCGGGGAGGCCCGGGCGCGGGGAGGCCCGGGCGCGGGGAGGCCCGGGCGCGGGGAGGCCCGGGCGCGGGGAGGCCCGGGGACGGGGGGCCGGGGACGGGGGCGGGGCGTCAGCGGGGCCGGCGGGTGTTGAGGCGGGCGGCCTGGCGTGTCAGGTGGTCGCGTTCGGCGAGGTGGGGTGCCTTGTGGGCGGCCTCGGCGTACAGCCGTGCCGCCGTCGCCACGTCGCCGGCGCGTTCGTGGAGGTAGGCCGCCGCCGCGGTGTGGCGGGGCAGCGAGGCGTCC
The DNA here is from genome assembly GCF_044331705.1 of Streptomyces sp. NPDC017202. Taxonomy (NCBI): domain Bacteria; kingdom Bacillati; phylum Actinomycetota; class Actinomycetes; order Kitasatosporales; family Streptomycetaceae; genus Streptomyces; species Streptomyces sp. NPDC017202. The sequence continues at coordinate 4,436 of NZ_JBIRNP010000043.1, forward strand.
AGTTCGGCGAGTGCCGCCAGGCCGGCGCGCGGGCCGTCGGCCTCGCCGACGGCGACCGCGCGGTTGAGGCGGACGACGGGGCTGTCGGTCAGGCGCGTGAGCTCGTCGTACCACTCGACGATCTGCACCCAGTCGGTCTCGCCGGCGGTGGGCGCGTCGGCGTGCAGGGCCGCGACGGCGGCCTGGGCCTGGAACTCGCCGAGCCGGTCGCGGGCGAGGGCCGCCTGCAGGATCGCGACGCCCTCGGCGATCGAGGCGGTGTCCCACCGGCCGCGGTCCTGCTCGGCCAGCGGCACCAGGCTGCCGTCGGGGGCGGTGCGGGCGGCGCGCCGGGCGTGGTGGAGCAGCATGAGGGCGAGGAGCCCGGCCGCCTCGGGGTGGTCGACGCGGGCCGCGAGCCGGCGGGTGAGGCGGATGGCCTCGGCGGCGAGGTCGACGTCGCCGCCGTAGCCCTCGTTGAAGACCAGGTAGAGGACGCGCAGGACGGTGGCGACGTCGCCGGGCTGGTCGAAGCGCACGCCGGCCACGGTGCGCTTGGCCCGGCTGATGCGCTGGGCCATGGTCGCTTCGGGCACCAGGTAGGCGCGGGCGATCTGGCGGGTGGTGAGCCCGCCGACGGCGCGCAGGGTGAGCGCGACCGCCGATGCCGGGCTCAGCAAGGGGTGGGCGCACAGGAAGTACAGCTGGAGCGTGTCGTCCGCCGCGGGCGCGGGGCCGGGTGGCGGTTCCTCCTCGACGCGCTCCTCACGCCGGCGGCGGGCGGTGTCGGCGCGGGCCTGGTCGAGGAACTTGCGCCAGGCCACGGTCACCAGCCAGCCCCTGGCGTCCCGGGGCGGGTCGGCCGGCCAGACGCGCAGGGCCTCCACGAGGGCGTCCTGCACGGCGTCCTCGGCCGCCGCGAAGTCGGCTCCGCGGCGGACGAGGACGGCGAGCACGCCCGGGGTGAGGCTGCGCGGCAGGGCCTCGTCCATCGCGGGGGTCACTGCGTGATGGTGGGCGGCGCGGTCAAGAACGGGCGCAGCTCCAGCCACTCGTGGATTGGCCTGCCGCCCGCCCCGGGAGCGGCCGACAGCTCCCCGGCCAGCTCGACGGCGCGTTCGTGGCTGTCGACGTCGATGACCATCCAGCCGGCGATGAGGTCCTTGGTCTCCGCGAAGGGCCCGTCGGTGACCGGCGGGCGCCCCTCACCGTCGTAGCGGACCCACGTTCCCTCGGGGGCGAGCGCCTGGCCGTCGACGAACTCGCCGCTCTCCTGCAGCCGGGCCGCGAAGTCGTTCATGTACTGCACGTGGGCCGAGACCTCCTCGGGGCTCCACCGGTCCATCGGCACGTCGTTGACCGCGGCCGGGGCGCCGCGGTAGTGCTTGAGCAGCAGGTACTTGGCCATCGTGGTTCTCCTCGGTGCTCGTAGGGCCCATTGTGGCCGCCTTCACCCCGGGGACGGAGCCGGACACGGGTTCTCGACATCGCCGGACGGCCGGTGAAAAAAAGATTCTTGAGGGCCGGAGCCGGGGCCGGGGCCGGTTCGCCACGCAAGTGCGCGCACCGCGAGCGGCGAAACCGGAGTGCGGGCGCATGTGGCCCCTCGGGCCGGCGCGGTGGCGCGGGCGGCCGCCGCCACCACGACGGGGACCCCTGATGACGGCCGCACGCCGCTGCGGACCGGTCGCGCTGCACACGCCCGCCCTGGGCGCGGGCGCCGCCGCCGTCCTGGCACTCGCCGGCCGCTCCCCCGCCTCCCCCGGCCCGGACGGCATGGCGGCACGGCGGCACCGGCCGGGCGCCCCCTGGCCGGGGGCGGGGGCGGGGCTTTCGCGTTTCGGCGCGGCGTCGGACGGCTGCACGGCGTCGGACGGCTGCACGGGGTCGGGTCGTCGTGTGCCGCGGGCGGGGCTCCCCCCTGTGGGGGCGGGGCCGGTTTCCTTCGTCGCGGTGCGTCCACCCGGGCCCGCGGTCGGGCCGGTCCCGGGGGTGAGCGCCGTGCGGACGGCGACGGCGACGGTGGCGGCGGGGGCGGTGGCGGGGGCGGCGGTGCTGTGCGGCGGCGGCCGGGGAGCGCCGGCAGGGGCACGGTCTCAGTGCTGGGTGCCCGCGGCCCAGAGCACGGTCTCCCCTTCCAGGATGACGATGTTGCCGTCGCTCTGGAGCTTCAGCGCCGCAGAGGCGTGCCCGTTCGTCCGGCTCGCCCACACGGCCTGGTGGTGCGTGTCGTACACGACGAGATTGCCGTCGCTCTGGAAGTCGGCGCGCGCGCCGGTGCCCAGCGTCCGGGTCGCCCACCGTGCCTGGCCGCTCTCGTCGTAGGCGACGAGGTTGCCGTCGTGCTGCAGGACGAGCCGGATCCGTGCCGCGGCGACCTCCTCGCCCGGTCCCAGGGTCGTCGGCGCACTGATCACCCGCTCCGCGGGGACGCCCTCGCCCGCGCCGCCGCCCGCCGCCGCGCCGGGACCGGTGCTCTCCCGCGGCGCCGCGGGCGCGTCCGGTTCCGCGCCGGCGTCGCCGTCCGCGGCCCCGCCCCCGCCCGTGGCCTCGCCCGTGCCCGTGCCCTCGTCCGTGGCCGTGTCCTTGCCGGTGGCGTCGCCGGTGGCCGTGGCGCTCGCCTCGGCGCCGGAGCGTGCGCCGGCCGGTTCCTCCCCGCCCTGCCAGGGCTGGAGCACCAGCAGGGCGGCGGCCAGGACGCCCGCGCCCGCCGCGACGGCCGCGACGGTGGTGCGCCGGGGACCGCGCCGGTCCGCCCCGGGGGAGGCCGGCACGCCGGGTGCCGTGCCGGCCGGCTGCCGCGGACCGGGAGGCCCGCCCCAGGGGTCCGGGGCCGCGGGGCCGCCGGCCGGCAACGCCCGGGTCGGGGCCGCGGGCAGCACGGCCGGGACGGTCTCCACCTCGTGGGGCCGGGCGGCCGGGGCCGCCCCCGAGGCGTCCCGTTGCGTGGGGACCAGGGCGGGGGCCCCGGCCGCGGTGCCCGGCGTCGTGGCGGGGGCGGCGAGCCGCTGGTAGACGGGGTCGCCGGCCAGGGAGGCGGGCGACTGGCACAGCTCCACGATCCGCCCGGGCACCGGCCGCCGGGCCGGGTCGCGGTCGGTGCAGGCGGTGATGAGCGCGGCGAGCCCCGGCTCGACCCCTTCGACATCGATGTCGCCGTGGACGGTGCGGTAGGCGACGGCGGGGAAGGCGCCCTCGCCGAACGGCGGCCGGCCGGTCGCCGCGAAGGCCACGGTGGCGCCCAGCGCGAACACATCGGCGGCGAAGCCGACCTCCTCCCCGTCGAAGGCCTCCGGGGCGGTGAAGCCCGGGGTGCCCGCGGTGAGGCCGGCCTGGGTCAGGGCGCTCTGCCCGCTCCCGCGGGCGATGCCGAAGTCGATGAGCTGGGGGCCGACCGGGGACAGGATGATGTTCTGCGGTTTGACGTCGCGGTGCAGCACCGCGTGGGCGTGGATGTCCGACAGCCCTTCGGCCAGCGCCGCGAGCAGGCTCCGGCACAGCGGCGCCGGCAGGGCGCCCGACGCGGACACCGCGGCGTGCAGGGTGCGGCCGGGCACGTACTCGGTGGCGAACCAGTACGGCGCGGTGTCCAGACCGCAGTCGATGACCGAGGCGGTGTAGGCGCTGCGCACGGTGTGCAGGGTGTCCACCTCACGGCAAAAGCGTTCCAGGGCCCTTTCGTCGTGGGCGAGTTGACCGCCGATGACTTTGACCGCGACCGGGCGGCCGCCGGGGGTGCTGGCGAGGTAGACGGTGCCCATGCCACCCGCCCCGAGGCGGCCGGTGAGACGGTAGCGGCCGATCCGGTCCGGATCGGCGTCGGTGAGCGGGTGCACGCGCGGGATTCCTCCTGGAACGATCTGTCCGGCCGCACGACCGCCGTGCGCCTGCCCACCGTGGACCGATGGCTCGCGGTGGCACGCGCCGCCCGCGCTTCGCCGTGCGTGGCCGATGCGCCCTCTCCCCCGCGGAAGCGCCGGTGAGCGGATCATACTCCAGCACCCGTACGGCAGTTCGGCGGCCGAACCGCCCGGCAGCCCTGCCCGCCAGGGCACCCGCACGGCGCCCGCACGGCCGGGGACGCCGGCCTCGACGGCGGGGCCCGGCCCCGCCGCGGCCGCACCGCCGACGGGGCCGTTTCCCGACACGCCCCGGAAAAGGGGGGGTGGGGGCCCCGCCGGCGATCCGAGCATGCCCCGTTCGACGCCATGATGTACGCCGCCACGCCACACGCCGCCACGCCAGGACCTGGCGGGGGGGGCGTCCGTGGACCAGCTGCTGCGAGTGATGAACGTCTGCGGTGACGCGGCCGGGGCCGGTGAACGGCCCCCACGCTGCCCGGGTTTCGTGCCCGGGACGCGGGCGACGGGCCGGCCCTTGCCGGTCCCGGCGTGAGCGACGGGCCGGACGCCGGACGCCGGACGTGAAGAGCTAGTCCAGGTCCGCCTGCCACAGGTCGGGGCCGAAGACCTCGTACTGGATGTCGCGCGGTGCGACGCCCCGTTCGAGGAGCCTGCCGCGCACCGCCTGCATGAACGGCAGCGGGCCGCACAGGTAGTACAGGGCGTTGCCGGGCAGGTCGACCGCCGCGGGGTCCATCAGCCCCTCGAAGACCCCGTCGAGGGGTTCCATGCTGCGCGCGTTGTTCTCGTACCAGGCGTACACCGTCGCCCGCCGCAGTTCCAGGACGTCGCTGACGACCTGGCGGCGCAGGGGGAAGGAGGGTTCGTCGAGATCGGCGTGCAGGACCGTGATGTCCAGCCCGGATCCCGCCTTGGCCAGGTGCGAGAGCATCCCGGCCACCGGGGCGATCCCGATGCCCGCCGTGGCGAACACCACCGGCCGTCCCGAGTCGTCCAGGACGACGTCGCCGTACGGCACGGACAGGGTCAGCACGTCGCCCACGCCCACCGCGTCGTGCAGGAGCGTCGACATCTCCCCGTCGGGCTCGCCGCCCTCGCCGCGGACCCGCTTGACCGAGAACTGGCGGTGTTCCCCGTCGTCGGCCCGGGTCAGGCTGTACTGGCGCGGCTGGAGCACCCCGTCCGGCATCGTCATGCGCACCGTCACGTACTGGCCGGGCAGCGAGGTCTTCACCAGGCGGTCGTCGGTCCGCTTGACCACGAAGGTCACCACGTCGCGGGTCTCGCGGATCTTCTTCTCCACCCTCCACTGCCGCCACACCGTCTGCGGCCTGACCCCGCGCGCGCTGTACAGGCCGCGTTCCTGGTTGATCAGGGCGTTGGCCATCAGCCAGTAGACCTCGTCCCAGGCGGCGGCGACCTGCGCGGTGACCGCGTCGCCCAGGACGTCGGCGATCGCCCACATCAGGTGGTCGTGGACGATCCGGTACTGGTCGGCCCGGATACCGAGGGAGGCGTGCTTGTGCGCGATCCGCGAGAGCAGGTGCTCGGGGATGTGCTCGGGTGACTGCACCAGTCCGCTCGCGAACGCCGCGACCGATCCGGCCAGTGCCTTCTGCTGGTCTTTGTGGGCCTGGTTGCCGCGGTTGAAGACGCCGTTGAGGAGTTCCGGATGCGCGGCGAACATGTGCCCGTAGAAGCGCTGCGCGATTTCCGCGATGTGGTCGGCGACCACCGGCAGGGTGGCGGCGACGACGGGCCGAGCGGTGTCCGAGAGCATGGCGGGTCCCTTGGGGGAGGACGGGTGGATCCGGGCCCGGTACCCCGCGGCGCGGTGCTCACCCGCAGCCGCCGAAGCGGCCGGCCCGAACCGGCGGGCGGGACGCGGCCGACCGGCGGGGACCGTCACGGGGGCGGGGTCGTGTCGGGCGGCGGCGGGACGCGGCCGGCGGCGGCCGCTGCTCCGGGGGGGGGCGGCCTGGTGCAGGTGCCGGGGCCGGGATCCGGGGTGGTCACCTCAGGCTATGACGCGCTCCGGGGCCGGGCCAGTCGGCCCCGGCCCGGCCAGACCGGGACGGCCAGACCAGACCGGGACGGGCCGGGACGGGACGGGCCGGGACGGGACGGGCGCCTCGCGGGGTGGACGACCGCCGGGCCCGGGCCGGCCGCCTCGCGTCACGGCCGCCTCGCACCGCGGTTCCGCGGTGGCCGCGGTGGCCGCGCACCGTCCGCCGTCCGCCGTCCGCGGTGTGCGGTGTGCGGTGGGCGGTGGGCGGTGGGCGGTGTGCCGCTGTTGGTGGCGGGGCCCGCCGGTCCCGCATGCTGCGGCCGGCCGCAGCCGCCGGCCAGCGGTCCTGTCGCCGGTCAGGGCTCGGGGCGGGCGTCGACGAGTTCGGGCTCCAGTCCCCCGCTCACCTCGGCACGGCCGCGGCCGGCCTCCGCGCGCCAGGCCTCGAAGGCCCAGGCGGTGAGGGTGACGACGGCCAGCCCCAGCAGCCAGCCGCCCACCACGTCGCTGAACCAGTGCACACCGAGCGCGATCCGGGTGAAGCCGACCCCGAGCACCGACACCACGGCGACGCCCCAGCACAGCGGCCGCCGGGCACGCGGCACCAGGGGCAGCAGCACCAGCAGCAGGACGGCGAAGGACGTGGTGGCCGTCATCGCGTGGCCCGAGGGGAAGGAGAAACCCGGCGCGTGCGCCACCGGATCCTCCAGGGAGGGCCTGGCCCGCTCCACGACCGTCTTGACCAGCAGCCCGGTCAGGCCGCCGGCCACGGCCGTCACGGCCGACCAGGCGGCCAGCCGCCAGGCCCTGCGGTACAGCAGCCATACCGTCAGCAGCGCGACGGCCGTGCGCAGGACGGCCGGGTCCCAGACCCAGTCGGACAAAAAGCGCAGCACACGCGTCCACCCCGGATGGGCCAGGGCCGTGTGGTGCAGGCGCCGGGCGGCGCCCGCGTCCAGGCGGCGCAGCGGCTGCCACCGGCCCTCGACGAGGACGAGCAGCAGGGCGAAGGGCACCGCGGCGACGGCGGCGACGGCGGCCGCTGCCAGCAGGCGGGCGCCGAACCTGCGGTCGGCCGCCCCACGGCGGCGGTCCCGAAGGTGCAGGACCGCGGCTCGCACCACCATGTTCACACTCCCGGGTCGGGTTCGATCGGGTCGGAGCGCAGCGCCCGCGCGGCTTCCAGCTGCGCGGCGAACGCCAGCCCGAGGAAGAGGGCGACGGAGGTCAGATAGGCCCACAGCAGCAGCGACATGAAGGCGCTGAGGGGGCCGTAGACCGTGTCGAAGGAGCCGCTCAGGCGCAGGTACAGGCTCAGCAGCCAGGTCAGTGCCGTCCACAGCACCAGATACACGGCCGCGCCGAAGGCCAGCCAGGTGTATCCGGGCTGTCTGCGGCGCGGCGAGCGGCGGAAGATCACGCTGGCCGAGATCAGGGCGAGGAGCAGCCCGAAGGGCCAGCGCAGTATCTCCCAGGCCGTCCGGGCGTCCTCGTCGAGCCGGTACACGCTCACCGCCGCGGACGCCAGGTCACCGCCGGCCACCATGACGATGAACCCCGCCCCCAGAGGCAGCCCGGCACTGAGAGACATCACCAGACCGCGCAGGTACTTCTGCCCGAAGGGGCGGTCGCGCTCGTTGCCGTAGATCCGGTTGGCGCCCCGCTCCACCTGGCACATCGCGGTGGTGGTGTTGGCCAGGGAGAACACCAGACCGAACCAGAGCGCGACCTTCGCACCGTCACCGGCCGTGCGCCGGCTGCGGTCCAGCGCGTCGTCGACCACCCCGGCACTGGGGCCCTCGGCCAGCCGGTGCACGGTCAGTTCCACGACACGGCCGATGTTCTCGGTGTGCAGCGTGGTGGACAGCCCCACGAAAGCGATGGCCAGCGGGATCACCGACAACACGGTCTGCAGGGCCAGAGCGCGGGAATGGGTGAAACCGTCGGCGTAACGGAAACGCACGAAGGCGTCCCGCAGCAAGGCCCAGCGGCCGTAACGGCGCAGCGCCGCCAGCGCCTCGTCGGCGGACAGTTCCTCACCACTCATGTCACGGGTCTCGGGGACCGTGGCCGCGGTACCCATGTCAGCGGCCCGCGGCGGGCAGCAGCACGCTCAGCACGCCCGGCCTGACCTCGGCGGTCAGACGACGCCCCGCGGTCACCGGGTCACCGTCGAGTTCCCGGGACTGCGCGGAGTCGAAGACCAGCTCGGCCCGCCGGAACGTGAAAAACTCCACCGCGGCCCCACCGCCCCCACCCTCACCCACCACAGCACGCACCCCGGCACCCGCCACCCCCGTACCCGCCACCCCCGTACCCGCCACCCCCGTGCCCGCCACCCCGGTGCCCGCCGCCCCCGTGTGCACGGCAGCGGTATGGGCAGCGGTGCCCGGCGCCGCCGTGCGCGCGGCGGCGGTGTGCGCCTCCGTGCGCGCCTCAGCGGTGCGGGCCGCCGCCGTGTGCGCGGCAGTGGTGCCCGCCACCGCCGTGTGCGCCGCGGTGGTGCCCGCCGCCGTGTGCGCCGCGGTGGTGCCCGCCACCGCCGTGCGCGCCTCAGCGGTGCGGGCCGCCGCCGTGTGCGCGGCAGTGGTGCCCGCCACCGCCGTGTGCGCGGCGGTGGTGTGCGCGGCAGTGGTGCCCGCCACCGCCGTGTGCGCCGCGGTGGTGCCCGCCACCGCCGTGTGCGCGGCGGTGGTGTGCGCGGCAGTGGTGCCCGCCACCGCCGTGCGCGCCTCAGCGGTGCGGGCCGCCGCGGTGTGCGCGGCAGTGGTGCCCGCCACCGCCGTGTGCGCCCCGGTGTGGGCGGCGGCGGTGTGCACCGCGGTGTGGGCGGCGGCGGTGTGCGGCCGGGGCCGCTTCGCACGGCCGCGCACCAGCACCGCCAGCGCCCGTATCCAGCCCCCCACGCCGCGCGGGTCGAGGATCAGCAGATCGAGCAGGCCGTCGTCGGGACGGGCCGCGGGCAGCAGGGTGACCCCGCCCTGCACGGTCCCCACATTGCCCACCAGCACCATGCGGGCCCTGCGCCGCACGGCAGGCGCACCGTCCAGACGCAGCGTCACCTCCATCCGGGGAGTACGCAGCGCACTGATACCGGCCAGCACGTAAGCCGGCCAGCCCAGGACCGACTTGGCGCGCTCACCGGTGTTCTCCATGACCGCGGCATCCAGGCCCGCACCCGACATCGCGGCGAAATGGGTGGCGGGAAGGCCGTCACCCTCGATACGGCCGAGGTCGAGGCGGTGGGCAGTGCCGCGCAGCGCGGCGTCGAGCGCTTCGGCGGGGCTCAGGGGCAGTCCGAGGTTGCGGGCCAGCAGATTGCCCGTGCCGCACGGCACCACGGCCAGCGGGACACCGCTGCCCGCCAGGGCGTCCGCGGCCGCCCTCAGGGTGCCGTCGCCACCGCAGACCACGACCAGTTGCGCACCGTCCTCGAGGGCGCCGGCCGTCTGGCCGCCACCGGGATCCTCGGCCGTGGTCCCGACGAACACCGGCGCATGGTGAGCGTGGTCCTCCAAAACCTGCCGCAGCGCTTCACGATCGGCCCCCGTGGTCACCGTGGGGTTGAAAACGACCACGGTGCGGCCCGGTTCCGGTGTGCCCGGGCGCTCTCCCCTGCTCGCCGGGAACGACACCGGAACCCTCCCGGCCGGCCCGGGCACCGCCGGCCCGGGCACCGCCGGCCCGGGCACGGCGGCGCCGGCGAGCAGGGCCCGCCCCACGATCAGCAGGGACATGCTGCCGTTGGCCAGCCCGCCCACCACATCGGTGGGGTGGTGCATGCCCCGGTACAGACGGGCGACGGCGACCAGCACCGGCACCACCAGCAGCACCACCCCCACGATCCACCGCCACGGCCCCCGCAACCGGGACAACACCAACACCGCCAGCCCGCCGTAGAGCGCGGTCGCCGCCCCGGTATGACCCGAGGGGTAACTGGACGTGGGCGGAGAGGCATCCAGACGGCCCACCTCCGGCCGGTGACGGTCCACCGCCCCGGTGATGACCAGGAACACCAACGACTGCAGCGACACCGCGACGGCGAGGAAAGCAGCCTGACGCCACATCGGCAGACGGGGTATCAGGAGCAGACCCACGCACGCCAGGACCGTGACAGCGACCACCGTGAGGGTGTTCCCCGCCTCCGACACGAACAACGACACAGCGGTCAGGACACCGGTCCTGGCCTGTGCCAGACCCTCGTTCACCTCGTCCTCGGCCCTCAACGGCCACCACCCCCGGGCAGGCCCCGTGATCAACAACCCCCACCCCACCATGAACCCACCCTGACACACCGTCAACACAGCAATACGAGCGGCAATCCCACCGACACCCCCAGGCAACCCGAACAAGCGACCAGCCCGGCCGGCTCCCACTCCCCCACCACAAACCCCAGCCCGTCTCTCCGGTGCGGCGGTCGGCATCAAGTCTCCCTCGGGTAGGCACGGTACGACGTGTCGGCCCGCACTGTCGGGCCGATGCACCGCCGCATGCCCCCGATACGGGCGCGCAGACCTGCTCCTGGTGGCCTCCGACGGTGTCGTGGACGTCCGGCGTCCTGCCGCGGCGGCCGGTGTGACATGCGTGGTGC
>NZ_JBIRNP010000044.1:0-12344 GCF_044331705.1 Streptomyces sp. NPDC017202
CCCGCCCGCCCCCCCCCCCCCAGCGCCGACGACCGCCGGGCCCCCCACGATACCCCCCGGGGCGGGCCCCCCCCCCGCGCCCCCCCCCCCCCCGCGCCCCGGCCCCCCCCCCCCGGGGCCCGGGCGCCGCGCCGTTCGGGCGCCCTGAACGGGAGGTGGTTTCCGTGGCAGGGTGGAGCGGGCAAGCCACAGGGGGCCGACAGCAGAGGGGGAGACGTGACCGTCGTCTGGATCAACGGCGCGTTCGGCGCGGGAAAGACGACCGCCGCACGGGAACTGATCGACCTGATCCCGAACAGCACGCTCTTCGACCCCGAGGACGTGGGGGCGGCGCTCACCCACCTGCTGCCGCCCAAACGCCTCGCCGAGGTCGGTGACTTCCAGGACCTGCCGATCTGGCGCCGGCTCGTGATCGACACCGCGGCCGCGCTCCTCGGCGAACTGGGCGGCACCCTCGTCGTCCCCATGACCCTGCTGCGCCAGGAGTACCGTGACGAGATCTTCGGCGGTCTCGCCGCCCGCCGGATCGCCGTCCGGCATGTGCTGCTGACCCCGGCGGAAACGATCCTGCGCGAGCGAATAGCCGGGCGGGACGTCCCGCCCGACCTCCCCGACGGCGAGATACGGGTACGGCAGTGGTCGTACGACCACATCGAGCCGTACCGCGCCGCCCTCGCCGGCTGGCTCACCGCGGACGCCCACCCCGTCGACTCCAGCGACCTCACCCCGTACGAGACCGCCCAGCGCATCGCGGAGGCGGTCGGCAGCGGGGCGGTGGCCGCCTGCGACATCGTGCAGACCCCGGAACCGACCGCCGAGACGCTGGCCGCCGGGGTGCTTCTCTTCGACGAGCGGGACCGGGTGCTGCTCGTCGACCCCACCTACAAGCCCGGCTGGGAGTTCCCCGGCGGTGTCGTGGAGCCCGGCGAGGCGCCCGCGCGCGCGGGCATGCGCGAGGTCGAGGAGGAGACCGGAGTCCGGCTGGCCGACGTACCGCGGCTGCTCGTCGTCGACTGGGAGCGGCCGACGCCTCCCGGATACGGCGGGCTGCGCCTGCTCTTCGACGGCGGCCGGCTCGACTCCGCGGCGGCCGAGGGACTGCTGCTGCCCGGCCCCGAACTGCGGGGCTGGCGCTTCGTCACCGAGGAGGAGGCCGCCGGCCTGCTGCCCCCGGTCCGCTACGAACGGCTGCGCTGGGCCCTGCGGGCGCGGGAGCGGGGCGCCGCGCTCTACCTGGAGGCCGGCGTCCCCCTCGGGTGACCGTCACGCCGCGGCGCGGCGCCCGTTCCGGGTACGGAGCCGGCCGACCCTCCCCACGCCCCGGTGCCGGAGACGGCGGCGCGCAGGGGCCGCTCCCACTCCGCCGGCACCGGTTCCGGGGCCGGGACGTCCCGGCGCAGCACCGCCGCGTCCACGGCGTGCGCCAGGACCTCCGCCCCCGTCGGGGCGGCCGGTTCGGCCGCGCCGCCCGCGTGGTCCTCGTGGAAGTGGGTGAGCACCACACGCCGTACGGCGGCCGGGCCGTGCCCCAGGGCGGTGACCGCGTCGGCGATCGCGCGGCCGGAGCCGGGCGGTCCGGCGTCGACGAGCGTCAACCCGTCGACGTCGTACCGGAGACGGGCCTGGCCGACCGGGAAGCGCGGCAGGCGCAGACGGGGGAGGAGCGCGGCGACGTCCGTGGGACGACCATGGAGAGGGCCCCGCCCGGCGGGCGAGGCCCTCTGCCGAGAGCGGAGCGCGCGGCTCAGCTCGCCGCGTACGTGCGCAGGAACAGGGCCTCCGCCACCGACAGACGCTCCAGCTCCTGCGGCGAGACGCTCTCGTTGACCGCGTGGATCTGGGCCTCCGGCTCGCTCAGGCCGATGAGGAGGATCTCCGCGCTCGGGTACAGCGCCGCGAGGGTGTTGCACAGCGGGATGGAGCCGCCCTGGCCGGCGTAACTCATCTCTTGGCCGGGGTAGGCCACCGCCATCGCCTCGGCCATCGCCGCGTACGCCGGGCTCGTGGTGTCGGCGCTGAACGGCTGGCCCTGGCCGATCTGCTCGGTCCGCACCCGCGCGCCCCACGGCGTGTGGGCCTCCAGGTGGGCCTGGAGCAGCTTCGTCGCCTCGGCCGCGTCGACGCCCGGCGGCACCCGCAGGCTGATCAGCGCCCGGGCGCTCGACTGCACCGACGGGGTGGCTCCGACGACCGGCGGGCAGTCGATGCCGAGGACGGTGACCGCGGGGCGGGCCCAGATGCGGTCGGCGACCGTGCCGGAACCGATCAGTGCGACGCCGTCGAGGACCTTGGCGTCCTTGCGGAACTGCTCCTCGTCGTACTGGAGTCCCTCCCACGCCGGGCCGTCGGCCAGGCCGTCGACGGTCGTCGAGCCGTCCTCGGCGCGCAGCGAGTCCAGTACGCGGATCAGCGCGCCCAGCGCGTCGGGGGCGGCGCCGCCGAACTGGCCGGAGTGCAGGTTGCCCGCGAGGGTGTCGACGCTCACCCGCATCATCGTCATGCCGCGCAGCGTGGAGGTGACGGTGGGCAGACCGACCCGGAAGTTGCCCGCGTCGCCGATCACGATGGTGTCGGCCGCGAGCAGCTCGGGGTGCTCCTCGGCGTACCGCTCCAGGCCACCCGTGCCCTGCTCCTCCGAGCCCTCGACGATCACCTTCACATGGACGGGCACCCCGCCGTTCGCCTTGAGGGCGCGCAGGGCCAGCAGGTGCATGATGAAGCCGCCCTTGCAGTCGGCGGTGCCCCGCCCGTACCAGCGGCCGTCGCGCTCGGTCAGCTCGAAGGGCGGGCTGGCCCAGCCGGTCTCGTCCAGCGGCGGCTGCACGTCGTAGTGCGCGTACAGCAGAACCGTCTTCGCGCCCTCCGGGCCCGGCAGGAGGCCGTACACCGACTGCGTGCCGTCGGGGGTGTCGAGCAGGGCCACGTCCTGGAAGCCCTCGGCGCGCAGGGCGGCGACGATCCAGTTCGCCGCGGCCTCGCTCTCGGTGCGCGGGAACTGGTCGAAGTCCGCCACCGACTTGAAGGCCACCAGTTCGGTGAGCTCCGCCTTCGCCCTGGGCATCAGCGAGGCGACGGTCTCGGCGACCGGATTCGACGACATGGGCACGCTCCTTGTGGGTGCGACGTTGTACCGATGAGTGTTGCCGATCCTCCCACAGCCGACCGCGGCGATCTCGGTCGTAGGATGCGGGGGACAGGTGCGGCAGGCGGCTTGATCGGGAGCAGTAGACCATCGTGAGCAGCGAGAACTCTTCGGCGGACGACGTGCAGCAGGTGTGGGACGTCGTCGTGGTGGGCGCGGGACCCGCGGGGGCTTCGGCCGCCTATGCGGCGGCGGTCGCGGGGCGGCGCGTGCTGTTGCTGGAGAAGGCGGAGCTGCCCCGCTACAAGACGTGCGGCGGCGGCATCATCGGCCCCTCCCGCGATGCCCTCCCACCGGGCTTCGAGCTGCCCTTCCAGGACCGGGTGCACGCGGTGACGTTCTCGAACAACGGACGCTTCACCCGCACCCGCCGTTCCCGGCAGATGCTGTTCGGGCTGATCAACCGGCCCGAGTTCGACCAGCAGCTCGTCGAGCACGCGCAGAAGGCCGGTGCCGAACTGCGCACCGGCGTCACGGTCACCCGCGTCGAACAGCACGGCTCGGCCGTGCCCGACCGGCGTACGGTCGCGGTCGTCCTGCAGGGCGGAGAGGCGGTGCTGGCCCGGGCGGTCGTCGGCGCCGACGGCAGCGCGAGCCGCATAGGGGCACACGTCGGGGTGAAGCTCGACCAGGTGGACCTCGGCCTGGAGGCGGAGATCCCGGTGCCCGAGACGGTCGCCGAGGACTGGAAGGGCCGGGTCCTCATCGACTGGGGCCCGATGCCCGGCAGTTACGGCTGGGTGTTCCCCAAGGGGGACACGCTGACGGTCGGGGTGATCTCCGCGCGCGGCGAGGGCGCCGCCACCAAGCGGTACCTGGAGGACTTCGTCGGGCGGCTCGGCCTCGCCGGCTTCGAACCGAGCATCTCCTCCGGCCATCTGACCCGCTGCCGTGCCGACGACTCGCCGCTCTCGCGCGGCCGGGTGCTGGTGTGCGGCGACGCGGCGGGGCTGCTGGAGCCGTGGACCCGTGAGGGGATCTCCTTCGCGCTGCGCTCGGGCCGGATCGCCGGCGAGTGGGCGGTGCGCATCGCGGAGGCGCACGACGCGGTGGACGCCCGTCGTCAGGCACTCAACTACGCCTTCGCGATCAAGGCGGGGCTCGGCGTGGAGATGAGCGTGGGCAAGCGGATGCTGGCCCTCTTCGAGCGGCGTCCGGGGCTCTTCCACGCGGCCCTGACCGGTGTGCGTCCGGCCTGGCGGGCGTTCACGGACATCACCCGCGGCCGGACGACCCTCGGCGAGCTCGTGCGCTCGCACCCGCTCGCCCAGCGTGCCCTGAACGCGATGGACCGGCGGCAGGCGGCCGCGGGTACGGCCGTGGGTACGGCTGCGGGTGGTGCGGGCACGGGTGGTGCGGGCGCGGCCGAGGAGGCCGGTTCCTGAGGCGTCGTCCGTCGTCCGTCGTTCGCCGGAGCGGTCCGGAGTGCCCGTTCCGTGTGCGTCCGTTCCGTGTGCGTCCGGTCGGCGAGTGTCCGGTCCCGGGGGCGGGGCCGGACGGGGCGGGTCACCGGCTTCCGGTGACCGTGATCCGGAACACCGGGTGGTCGGGGGCGATGCGGCGCAGGTCGGCGTCGGGGGAGTCGGGCCCGACGCCGTCGAAGAAGACGCCGACCTCCGCCTTCCAGCGCTTGAGGTAGGCGCGCAGCAGCGGCACCTTCTCGTCGTCGCCGACCTCGGCCGCGGTGAACTCGTCCACCTTTCCGCCCAGGCGCAGTTCACCGCCGCCGGCCGCGCGCATGTTGTGCGTCCACTGGACGTGACCGCGCGGGGCGACGAGGTACTGGCGCCCGTCCACCGTCAGCAGGTTCACCGGCGTGGTCCGCCACTGACCGCTCTTGCGGCCGCGCACCGCCAGGACCCTGGAGCCCCACACGCTCAGCCCGCGTCGGGTCAGCCAGGCGACGGCCCGGTTGAGGACGTTGACGGTGAACCAGCCGGGCTTCTTGACGTGGGCGGCGGACATGGATGCCTCCTGGAGGATAAGTGTGAGCACTGCTCTCGCTCTGTGGGGGAGTCTGCACCGGATCGGCTCACTTTGGCAAGAGCACCGCTCTCTTTCTGGGTCGGTGTTCTTTTTTCGGTTCACCGCTCTTGATTGTGTGCACTGCTCCCGACCCGTGGAACACTGGTGTCCATGAGCAGCACCACCCGAGGGGCCCGCGCCCGCGCCCGGATCGAGATCACCGCCGCCATCAAGGAGGAGGCCCGTCGCCGGCTCGCCGCCGAAGGAGCCGCCAAGCTGTCCCTGCGGGCCGTCGCCCGCGAACTGGGCATGGTCTCCTCCGCGGTGTACCGCTACTTCCCCAGCCGCGACGACCTGCTCACCGCGCTCATCATCGACGCCTACGACTCCCTCGGCGAGAGCGCGGAGACCGCGCACTCGGCCGTCGCCGACGCCGACCCCGTCCGGCGCTGGGTCGCGGTCTGCGAGGGGGTGCGAGCCTGGGCGCTGGCGCATCCGCACGAGTACGCGCTGATCTACGGCTCCCCGGTGCCCGGCTACAGCGCACCGCAGACGACGGTGCCCGCCGCCGCCCGCGTCGGGCTCCTCCTGATCGGCATCGCCCGGGACGCGGGCCTGGCCGCTCCGCCCGCCGCGCCGCCCCTCCCGGCCGAGTTGCGCGCCGAGGCGGAGCGGCTGACGGCCGACGTCGCGCCCGAGCTCTCCCCGGAGACGGCCACGGCACTGGTGGCGGCCTGGGCCCAGCTGTACGGGCTGGTCGGCTTCGAGGTGTTCGGCCAGTTCAACCGTATCGTCGAGGACCGGGAGCCGTTCTTCCGTCATGCCGTGACGGGGCTGGCCAGGGGAGTGGGGCTGGCGTAGCGCCCGCGGGAGACGGGTGAACGGCCGGCGGCGGCAAGGGTCCGGTCGTGCCGGAAACGGTGGTCCGCGGGGTCGGTCGTACTTCCGTGCTTTCGTACTTCCGTACTCCTCGGGGAGTACGCGCCGTCACCTCGTCCGGCTGACGTCCGTCCCGGCCGGTGGCGTCTAGCGTGGCGGACATGGACGAGCGACGGGCGCGCGGGCACGGCGGACCGGTGCGGTGGTGGCGGTACGGGCCGCCGTGGCCGGGACACCGGGCGGACGGGGAACCGGGCAGCCGGTGGCCCTGGCGGTCGACGGTCCTGCTCACCGCGTTCGTCCTCGTCGGCTCCGGCTTCGCCGCCCACGGGCAACAGGGCGGACGCGCGGCGCTCGACCCGTTCGCACGCGTGCTGCTGGTCGTGGCCGCGGGCCTGCTGCTGTGGCGGCACCGCCGTCCCGTGCCCGTCGTGTTCGGCACGGCCGCCGTCACCGCGGTCTACCTGGGCGCCGGCCACCCGTACGGGCCGGTCCTCCTGACCGTCGCCGTGGCCTGCTTCGCCGCCGTGGTCGCGGGGCACCGCCGGGCCGCCTGGGCGGCCCTGGGCATGCTGTGGGCCCTGCATCTCCTGGTCGCGCACTGGCTGTACCGGTGGCTGCCGCCGTCCGGGGACCGGCCCGCCTCCTTCGCCCAGGAGACCGTCGTCGCCACCTGGGTCGTGGTCGTCGTCGCCGTCTCGGAGCTGGCGCGGGTCCGGCGCGAACAGTGGGCCCGGGAACGGACCGAGCGCGCCCAGGCCGCCCGGAGACGAGCCGACGAGGAGCGGCTGCGCATCGCCCGCGAGCTGCACGACGTTCTCGCCCACAGCCTCTCCGTCATCAACGTGCAGGCGGGCGTGGGCCTCGCCCTCCTCGACTCCGACCCGGAGCAGGCGCGCACCGCGCTCACCACGATCAAGTCCGCCAGCAAGGAGGCGCTCGGCGAGGTGCGGCAGGTGCTCGACACCCTGCGCACCCCCGGCGACGCCCCGCGCGCCCCCGCTCCCGGCCTGGACCGCCTGCCCGAGCTGGTGGAGCAGGCGGCGGGGGCGGGCCTGACCGTCGAGGTGACGGGACGAGCGCCCCGGCTGCCGCCCGGCACCGACCTCGCCGCGTTCCGCATCGTCCAGGAGGCCCTCACCAATGTCGTACGGCACTCGGGTTCCCGGCACGCGCGCGTGCACCTCGAGCAGGCCGGCGGGGTGCTGCGGTTGAGGATCGACGACGACGGACCGGCGGTCGGCACGGACGCCGGCGGCAGCGGCAACGGCCTGGCGGGCATGCGGGAGCGGGCCGCGGCGCTGGGTGGCACGATCGAGGCGGGCCCGAAGGACGACGGCGGCTTCCGGGTGCTCGCCGTCCTGCCGTCGACACCCGGGCCCGAGCGGTGAGCCGCCCGCTGCCGTCCGCCGTCCACCCCGAGGAGGTCCGGTGATCCGGGTACTGCTGGCCGACGACCAGTCACTGGTGAGGGCGGGGTTCCGGGCGCTGCTCGACGCCCAGCCGGACATCGAGGTGGCGGGGGAGGCCGGCGACGGAGAGGAGGCGGTGCGGCTCGTGCGCGAACTGCGGCCGGACGTCGTCCTGATGGACATCCGGATGCCGCGGCTCGACGGACTGGCCGCGACCCGCCGCGTCACCGGCGATCCGGCCCTCGACGACGTCAAGGTGGTCGTGCTCACCACCTTCGAACTCGACGAGTACGTCTTCGAAGCGATCCGCTCCGGCGCCTCCGGCTTCCTCGTCAAGGACACCGAGCCGGCCGAACTCCTGCGTGCCGTGCGGGCGGTGGTGGCGGGGGACGCCCTGCTGTCGCCCGGGGTGACGCGTCGGCTCATCGCGGAGTTCGCCGCCCGCTCCAAGGAGCCCGCGTCCGCCTCCGAGCTGGCCCGGCTCACCGAGCGGGAACGGGAGGTGATGGCGCTCGTCGGGATCGGTCTGACCAACGAGGAGATCGCCCGCCGCCTGGTGGTCAGCCCGCTCACCGCGAAGACCCACGTCAGCCGCACCATGGTGAAACTGGGAGCCCGCGACCGGGCCCAACTGGTCGTGCTGGCCTACGAGTCGGGGCTGGTCAGACCGGGCTGGCTGGGCTGATCGCCACGACGTTCGATCTCGCCGTCGCCGTCGCCGTCGCCGTCGCCGTCGCCGTCGCCGTCGCCATGGCTGTGGCTGTGGCCGGACGTTGCGTCGGTGCGGGCGGCCGTGGCTTCCGCGCGGAACCGGATCAGCACGCTCACCACCCGGACCAGGAACACCACGGGGGCGACCGCGAGTCCCGCCCGGAGGAGCACCTTCTCCGAGAGGTCCGGGAGTTCGAACAGCAGCGCCGGCCCGGCGACCGCCCCGAACAGCACGGCCGCCGCGAAGGCCGCGCTGAACAGCGCGTACCCGATCTCGACGGTGATCGCGTCCCGTTCCGCCTGCGTGCGGCGTCCCCCGTGGCCGGTCATACCGGCAGTCTCACAGGCGTGCGCCCGGCGGGCAACCGGCCCGCGGGGCGCACGCGGAGGCGTCCCCCGTGCCCTCCCGTCCCGTCGCCGCGCGCCCCGTGGGCGTCGACGGGAGGATGACGACAGGACCTGGTGCCTCCCGTCCGGATCAGGCCGGGCTCGCGGGCCCCGGCGCCGGGGCCCGTCCCCCGATCCGGCCCGATCCGGACGAAAGACCCTAGTCGCGGACCGGAACCCGCTCCGCGACCGCCTCCTCCACGGTGGACCTGGCGATCACGACCGACCCGCGGGAACGGCGGGTGCGCAGGCCGGGCAGGGTGATCAGGAGGCCGAGGGCGGCGACGCCCGTCACCACCATCAGGCCGGGGCGGTAGCTGTCCAGCACGGCCTGCGGAGTGGGGTCCGCCGGGGCGCCCGCGGTCACCACGGCCGTGACCACGGCGAGGAAGATCGCGCCGCCCACCTGCACCGACGTGTTCAGCAGGCCGGAGACCATGCCCTGCTCGTGGTCCGCCACGCCGTTCGTCGCCTGGATGTTGAGCGAGGGGAAGACCAGCGCGCAGGCCGCGCCGATCAGCAGCATGCTGGGCAGGATGACGGCGGCGTAGACCGGGGCGAGGTCGACGCGCAGGAACAGGGCGTAACCGACGACCATCAGGGCGAAGCCCGTCACGATCAGCCGCGGTGTGCCGAACCGGTCCACGACCGAGCCGACCTTCGTCGAGGACAGCGCCACCAGCGCACCGGCCGGCAGGAAGGCCAGCGCGGTGTGCAGCGCCGACCAGCCCAGCAGGGTCTGCATGTACAGCGTCGCCAGGAACTGGAAGCCCACGTAGGAGCCGAAGAAGGCCATCGCCCCGAGCTGGGCGCGGACCTGGCTGCCCGAGCGCAGCACGCCGAGCCGGATCAGCGGGCCGGGCGAGCGCCGTTCGACCAGGACGAAGACGGTCAGCAGCACGGCGGCGGCCAGGAAGGACAGCAGGGTGCGGACGGAGGTCCAGCCCGCCTCGGGGGCCTGGACGACGGTGAAGACCAGCAGCAGCATCGACGCGGTGCCCAGGACGGCGCCGGGGACGTCGTAGCCGTTGTGCCCCTGTTCGCGCGCGCTGCGCGGCAGCAGCTTCGCGCCGATGACCAGGGCGACCAGGGCGATCGGCGCGGGCAGCAGCATGGTGAGGCGCCAACTGGCCTCGGTGAGCAGGCCGGAGAGGACCAGGCCCATGGAGAATCCGGTGGCGGCGCAGGTGGTGTAGATGGAGAGCGCGCGGTTGCGCAGCGGGCCCTCCGGGAACGTCGTGGTGATGATCGACAGGCCCGCCGGGGCGGTGAAGGCGGCGCTCAGGCCCTTGATGAACCGGCTGGCGATCAGCAGCGGACCCGAGTCGACGAGGCCGCCGAGCAGGGAGGCGAGCGCGAAGACGCCGAGGGCGACGAGGAAGACCTGGCGGCGGCCGAGCAGGTCCGCCGTGCGGCCGCCGAGGAGGAGCAGGCCGCCGTAGCCCAGGATGTAGCCGCTGACGATCCATTGCAGGGTCGAGGTGGTCAGTCCCAGGTCGGAACCGATGGACGGCAGGGCGACGCCGACCATCGACACGTCCAGCGCGTCCAGGAACATCGCGGCGCAGAGCACCAGCAGGGTGCCCCACAGCCGTGGGGTCCAGCGTCCCTCGGACACCGGGGAGGGGAGCGGAGAGGTCATGCCGCAGACATTACATGCGCATGCATCGAATGCAAGCGCATTTAATTCCGATGCAATAAATCCGGTTCTCTGCTACGGTGCCGCCATGGCGGCGGACAAGGTCGAACAGGCGCTCGTGCAGCAGTGGCGGGAGATGCTCGCGCTGCACGCCCGCACGCAGTGCGAACTCGACCGCGCCCTGCACGGACACGGCCTGTGCGGCAGCGACTTCGAGGTGCTCGACGTGCTCGCGGGAACCACCCCGGCCGGCGCGTGCAGCTTCCGCGTCCAGGAGATCGCCGAGCAGGTCCATCTGAGCCAGAGCGCGCTGTCCCGGCTGATCGCCCGGCTGGAGAGGGACGGTCTCGTCGAGCGCGCCATGTGTCCCGAGGACCGCCGGGGCGTCCGGGTGGCACTCACCGAGAAGGGACGCTCGTTGCACGGTGAGGTGCTCCCCGTGCAACGCTCGGTCCTCACCCGCATGCTGACGGGCTGACGGCCGTCAGCTCCGGGTCACCGCCGACCTCTCCCGTCCCGACGGCGAGACGGCGAGGCGGTGACGGCGAGACGGCGACGGCGACATCGGCGGATACGACGCCGAACCGGCCTGCCCGGCCCACCGGTTCGGTGCGGTGGCGCCTCAGAAGACGCCCTGGCCCGGGACCAGGATCCGCCGCGGGTCGTACCTCCGCTTCGCGGCCTCGAGCGCCGGCCAGGCCGGCCCGAAGTGGGTCCGCCAGTCCGCGCGGGTGAACGGGACGCTGCCGACGGGGTACTGAGTGCCGCCGGCCGCGAGCGCGGTCTCGTAGGCGGAACGATTCGCCGCCAGCCGGCGGTCGACGGCGGCGGTGTCGTCGGGCGGGGTCGCGCTCAGGATGTCGAAGAGGTACGACACCGGCTCGTCCGAGGTGCGCAGCAGCGGGGTGGTGAGCCGCTCGCGCAGCAGGGGGTAGAACAGCACGACGCCGGGGCCCAGGTCGCCCGGGGTGAGCGCGTCCAGCAGCGGCGCGCTGACGGCGGCGGCGGACGTGCCGGGCACCATGAGGTTCAGCCACGGGTGCGCGTACGTCCAGAAGCCGGCTTCCTTCAGCATGGCGACGAAGGGTGCCAGCCGGTCGAGGAAGTCGTAGTAGGGGCGGTCCTCGTACTGAACGCCGGAGGGCGTGTGGCGCAGACCGCGCAGCAGCGTCGCGTCGTCCGGGGCGGGGCCGACCGGCGGGCCGTAGGCCACCGCCTCCAGGGTGTAGGCCCGGAAGGCGCCGCCGGCGTCCGCGGCGACCTGGCCCTCGACGTAGTCGAAGCGGCCCTCCTGGACGAGGAGGCGCTGGTCGTCGAGGAAGGTCTCCAGGTCGTCGTAGGCGAGGTGGTAGTGGCGCACGGTCGCGGGCGCGGGCACCAGGCGGAGCGTGGCCTCGACGATGATCCCGCACTGGCCGAGGCCGGCCAGGACGGCGTGGAAGAGGTCGGGGCGGCGGGTCGGGGAGCAGCGGACCGGCTCGCCCGCGCCGGTGACGACCCGCAGCTCGGTGACGTTGTCGACCTGGGCGCCGTGCCGGTGGGCCTGGCCGCCGAGGCCGCCCACGGCCAGGGTGCCGCCGACGGAGAGCTCGATGTAGTCGGTGAAGACGGGCGGCGTGAGCCCGTGCGCGAGGGTGGCCCTGGCCACCTCGCTCCAGCGGGCGCCCGCGCCCACCGTCACGGTGGTGCTGTCCGGCCCCACGGGGCCGATGCCCGCGAGCGTCGCGGTCTCGACGACCAGGCCGCCCGGCACCTGTGCCTGCCCGAACGACGCGTGCCCCTGGCCGCGCGGCGCGACCGGCACGCGGTGCTCGTCGCAGAAACGGACCATGGCGGCGACGTCACGGACCGAGCCCGGTCGCAGGACGGCCGCCGGGCGGTGGTGCACGATGTGCCCGTAGTCGTCCGACGCGGCGTCGAGCGAGGCGTCGTCCCTGGTCAGCGCCCCGTCCAGGCGGGGGATCCCGGCAAGTCGCCCATCGGTCCCCGAGGCGTCCGCGGCCCAGCCGCGGGCGGCGGGATCGAAGCCGGCCACCGCCGCTCCGGTGACGGTGAGCCCGCGCAGAACGGTACGTCTGGAAGGTGTGCGGGGCATGCGCACTTCCACCTCTCCCTCAACACCGTTGCGTTAGCGCTGTGAGCGGCTGTTGAGGCCGTGTTCGAAGAATGCGACGGTGGTGTGGACGGTGTAGTTCTGGGCCTTCTGGGG
>NZ_JBIRNP010000045.1:0-6829 GCF_044331705.1 Streptomyces sp. NPDC017202
CCATGGCTCCGCCATGGCGCCCTCCTCCGCCTTGCGATGAACGGCACCAGGCCCCGCTCCCTGATCCGGCCTGATCCAAACGAAAGACCCTAGCCGGGCGCCCCGTCGGTCGCCGGCCGCCAGGCCGTGCCCAGCCGGCAGTACGACGCGGGCAGCGCCGGTCCCTTCTCCGGGACCAGCAGACTGCGGTACGGGCCGAGTTCGAACCCGGCGTCGCGCAGCGCCCCGACCGGGTCGCGGGAGAGGTGGCAGCCGCCGCTGAGGAGCGGCCACACCGTCCGGTCCAGCGCGCGCTGGGTGAGGAGCATGGCCGGGCCGCCGCCCGTGCCGTGCTCCAGGAACCGCACCTCGCCACCGGGCCGCAGCACCCGCCGTACCTCGGCGAGGGCCCGCGGCAGGTCCCGCACGCTGCACAGGACCAGGGAGAACACCGCCGCGTCGAAGGCCTCGCTCTTGGCCGGCAGGGCCTCGGCCGCGCCCGGCGCGACGTCCACCGGCACCTCGGCCCGCAGCGCGGCCCGCACCGCCAGCGCGCGCAGCAGCCGCTCCGGCTCGATCGCCACGACCTCCGAGACCGTGCTCGGGTAGTGCGCGAAGTTCAGGCCGTTGCCCGCGCCGATCTCGATGACGCGGCCGGAGAGCCCGGCGAGCAGCCGGCCGCGCAGCCCGGCCAGGCCCCCGCGGGTCTCCGCGGTCACGCTCAACCGGGCGTAGCAGCGCGCGAACAGCGGGTGGTGGACGGGATCGCCGGGCACCTTGCCGGAGCCGGCGGACCGTATCGGCATGGCGACCTCCCGGGCCGGACGGGCCTACCGGGATTCTCCCCCGTACGGGCCCGTCGCACCCCCGTTCCCGCGTCGAACTGCTCCGTCTCCTCGGCCAGGGAGCCGAGGAGGAGCAAGAGGGGGAAGAGGACTACCGGTCCCCTCGTGAGACCGGGGACCGGCTCCAGGGCTCCGGTTCCGTCCGGCCGCGGAAGGCCTCCGCCTCCCACGTCCCGTCCAGGCGGGACGCCAGCCAGCCGGGGGCCGCCGCGCGGAAGTCGTCGGGGGCGAGCGACCCCGAACCGGCGGGCAGCGCGCCGAGCAACGGGGCACCGGCGACGTCCGGCAGGTCGGTGACGTTGCACCGCATCGCCAGGTCGGGCGCGTCGGGCCAGGAGCCGATCACCACTCCGAGCAGCTCAAGTCCCCGCAAACGCAGTTCACGGGCCGTCAGGTCGGTCGTGTTCAGTGTGCCCAGCCCCGCCGACGCCACCACCAGCACCGGCGCCCGCAGCAGCTCCGCGGCGTCGGCCAGCGTGCCGCCCGCCTCGTCGAACCGCACCAGGAGCCCGCCGGCCCCCTCGACGAGGACCAGGTCGTGCTCGGTGGCCAGTTTGGCCGCCGCGTCGGCGACCTCACGCGGCCGCACGGGCACCATCCCGGCCCGCAGGGCCGCCGTCGCCGGTGCCAACGGCTCCGGATAGCGGGCCAGTTCGGCGGTCGTGACGTCACCCGCCAGCCGCGCGACCTCGTCCGCGTCACCGCGCTCGTCCGGCCGTACGCCGGTCTGGGCGGCCTTCAGCACGGCCACCGAGCGGCCCGCCGCGAGCGCGGCGGCGGCGACGGCGGCGGTCGTGACCGTCTTGCCGACCTCCGTGCCCGTCCCCGTGATCACCAGGATCGGCATGGTCATCCCTCCCGCGCCGCCGCGCACACGGCCCGCGCGATCCGTGCCACGTCCTCGTCACCGGTGACGTACGGCGGCATCGTGTAGACGAGGTCGCGGAAGGGCCGCAGCCAGACGCCCTCGCGCACGGCTGCCCGCGTGGCGGCCTTCATGTCCACGTCGTGGTCGAGCTGGACGACCCCGACGGCACCGAGCACCCGTACGTCCTTCACGCCCGGCAGGTCCGCGGCCGCGGCCAGTCCCTCCCGCAGCCCCGTCCCGATCCGCCGGACCTCCGCGAGCCAGTCCTGCCCGAGGAGCAGCTCGATCGAGGCGCAGGCGACCGCCGCGGCCAGCGGGTTGCCCATGAACGTCGGACCGTGGGCCAGCACCGGCACCTCGCCCCGCGAGATGCCGTCGGCGACCCGGCCCGTGCACAGCGTCGCGGCCATCGTCAGATAACCGCCGGTCATCGCCTTGCCGACGCACATCACGTCCGGGGTCACCCCGGCGTGGTCGGCGGCGAACAGCGCGCCCGTGCGGCCGAAGCCGGTGGCGATCTCGTCGAACACCAGCAGCACGCCGTGCTCGTCGCACGCCTCGCGCAGCACCGTCAGGTAGGCGGGGGAGTGGAACCGCATCCCGCCCGCGCCCTGCACCACCGGCTCCACGATCACCGCGGCCAGCTCGTCGGCGTGCCGCCCGATCGCCGCACGCAGCTCACGCGCGTACGTCTCGTCGTACTCGGCGGGCGGCGGACCGACGAAGACCTGCCGGGGCAGGACCCCGGTCCACAGGTCGTGCATCCCGCCCTCGGGGTCGCACACGGACATCGGCTGCCAGGTGTCCCCGTGGTAGCCGCCGCGCCAGGTCAGCAGCCGCTGCTTGCGGGGGCGGCCCAGCGAGCGCCAGTACTGGAGGCACATCTTCACCGCGACCTCGACCGACACCGACCCCGAGTCGGCGAGGAACACGTGCTCCAGCCCCTCGGGGGAGATGTCGACGAGCAGCTTCGCCAGCCGTACGGCGGGCTCGTGGGTGAGCCCGCCGAACATGACGTGGCTCATCCGCCCGAGCTGGGCCCGCGCCGCCTCGTCGAGCACCGGGTGGCCGTAGCCGTGGATCGCCGACCACCAGGAGGACATGCCGTCGACCAGCTCGCCGGAGCCGTCCGCGAGCCGCAGCCGGACCCCGCTCGCCGACTCCACGACGAGCGGGTCCACCCGGCCCGGCATCGGACCGTACGGATGCCACACATGCCGCCGGTCGAGGTCCAGCAGCTCGGACACGTCCCGCTCGGACACGTCCCGCTCAGGCATTGGGCGCGAGGTCCGTCCCGGCGCCCCGGCGGCGGACGGCGACCAGGTCCGTACGGGCCTCGTTCGCCTGCGGGACGGAAGCCGACACCCGCGGGACGGAAGCCGCATCGCGGACACCGCCGCCCTCGTACGACCCGCAGACACCCCCCTGCTCGTGCGACCCGCAGCCGCCGGCGGTCTCGGGGGATCCGCAGCCGCCGCCCTCGTGCGAGCCGCAGCCGCCGCCGGCCCGGTGTTCCGGCAGCGTCACCTCGCCCGCGCCCTCCACCTCGAACCCGGCGTCCGCGATCATGTCGAGGTCCGCCTTGCCGGCCTGGCCCTCGGTGGTGAGGTAGTCGCCGAGGAAGATCGAGTTGGCCAGGTGCAGGGCGAGCGGCTGCATCGTGCGCAGATGGACCTCGCGGCCGCCCGCGATGCGCACCTCCACGTCCGGGCAGACGAACCGCACCATGGCCAGGATGCGCAGACAGCGCTGCGGGGTGAGGTTCCACTCCTTGGCCAGCGGGGTGCCCTCGACCGGGATCAGGAAGTTCACCGGCACGGAGTCGGGGTCCAGTTCGCGCAGCGAGTAGACGACGTCGACCAGGTCCTCGTCCGACTCGCCCATGCCGGCGATCAGGCCCGAGCACGCCGACAGACCCGCCGCGTGCGCCTTGTGCACCGTGTCCACCCGGTCGGCGTACGTGTGCGTGGTCGTGATGTCCGCGTACGTCTCCTCGGACGTGTTCAGGTTGTGGTTGTAGGCGTCCGCGCCCGCCTCGCGCAGCCGCTCCGCCTGACCGTCGGAGAGCAGGCCCAGGCAGGCGCACACCTCGACGCCCTCGTTCTGGTCCTTGATCGTCCTGATGGTCTCGGAGACCCGGTCGACGTCCCGGTCGGTCGGGCCCCGCCCGGACGCCACCAGGCAGACCCGCTTGGCGCCCCCGGCCAGCCCCGCGGCGGCGGCCCGCGAGGCCTCGTCGGGCTTGAGCCAGGTGTACTTGAGGATCCCGGCCGTGGAGCCGAGCCGCTGGGAACAGTAGGAGCAGTCCTCCGGGCACAGGCCCGACTTCAGGTTGACGAGGTAGTTGAGTTTCACCCGTCGCCCGAACCAGTGACGGCGTACCCTTCCGGCCGCGGCCACCACGTCGAGCAGGTCGTCGTCGGACGTGGCCAGCACGGCCAGCGCCTCTTCGCGGGTCGGCAGCTCGCGCCGAAGCCCCTTGTCCACCAGCGTGTTCAGCAGGTCCATGAGAGCCGATCCTGTCTTACCGACCCGTGCGCGGGCCAGGGAGAGTTCGTACAACGAAGTGCATTCGAGGTGTGGGTATTGCCACACCATGGGATACGCGACGTACGGCTAGTGTCTGTCCACTGCCTACAAATTCCCCGGAGGACGAGCCATGGCGTTCGGCTGGATCGACGAGCGGGCGCAGGCGCGCCGCACCGCCGGACTCGTACGGACCCTGCGCCCCCGTCCGGCCGACTCGCCCCTCCTGGACCTCGCGAGCAACGACTACCTGGGACTCGCCCGCCACCCCGAGATCACCGAGGGCGCGGCACGGGCCGCACGGACCTGGGGCGGCGGCGCGACCGGCTCCCGGCTCGTCACCGGCACCACCGAGCTGCACGCCGAACTGGAACGGGAACTGGCCGACTTCTGCGGCTTCGAGGCGGCCCTGGTCTTCTCCTCCGGCTACGCCGCCAACCTCGCCGCGGTCACCGCGCTGGCCCCGCACGGCTCCCTGATCGTCTCCGACGCGGGCAACCACGCCTCGCTCATCGACGGCTGCCGGCTGGCCCGCGGCACGACGCAGGTCGTCGCGCACGCCGACCCCGACGCCGTGCGCAAGGCCCTGGGCACGCGCGGCGGCCCGGCCCTGGCGGTCTCCGACACGGTCTTCTCCGTCGACGGCGACGCGGCCCCGCTGGCGGCCCTCGCCGACGCCTGCCGGGAGCACGGCGCCGGGCTGGTCGTCGACGACGCCCACGGTCTCGGCGTCCTCGGCGCGGGCGGCCGCGGCGCGCCGCACGCGGCGGGACTGGCGGGGGCGGAGGACGTCGTGGCCACGGTCACGCTGTCCAAGTCGCTGGGCAGCCAGGGCGGCGCCGTGCTCGGACCCGCGCGCGTGATCGACCATCTGGTCAACGCCGCCCGGACGTTCATCTTCGACACCGGGCTCGCCCCGGCGGCGGCGGGCGCGGCCCTGGCGGCCCTGACGCTGCTGCGCCGCGAGCCGGAACGTGCGGCACGCGCGCGTGCGGTGGCGGGCGAGCTGCACGCGCGCCTGACGGCCGCGGGTCTGGAAGCGGTGCGTCCGGACGCCGCGGTCGTCTCCGTGCGGGCCCCGTCCCCGGAAGCGGCCGTGCGCTGGGCGGCGGACTGCCGGGCGGCAGGCCTGGCCGTGGGCTGCTTCCGTCCTCCTTCCGTGCCCGACGGCGTCTCACGCCTGAGGCTGACCGCCCGCGCGGACCTCGGCGAGGCGCAGATCGAACGCGCCGTACGGGTGATCGACGGGACACGGCCATGAACCGTCGGGACGCGGCCTTGAGGCGACGGGACACGGTCATGAACCGGCGTGGCGCGGCCGTGCGCCGGAAGGCGCCGGCCGGCCGACGGGCCGGGATCAGCGGAACGCGGCGGTGAAGTCCGTCCAGCTCCCGGGGGAGAAGAGCAGGGCGGGCCCGGCCGGGTCCTTGGAGTCGCGTACGGCGAGCAGGCCGGCCCACGGTCCGCGGTCCGGGCGGGCCGTCTCCACGCAGTTGTTGGCTCCCGTGCTGTAGCTGCTGCGCAGCCACCGCAGAGCCTGGGGGTGGGGGAGGGGAAGACGGGGCGGATCGGTGCTGCGGGGGACGTTCCGAGGCAGTGCGGGCATGGTGCCTCCTTACGCGCCGTCAGCGGTCGCGGCGAGGTAGTCCAGAGAGTCCCCGGGCGAGAGAGCGTGCGCCCGAAGGGCGTCGAAGGCCTTGGTGTAGGCCTGGAGGTCTTCTTTCCGTTCGAGGTGGACGCTACTCGTCAAGTGGTCGAGAACGACCACATCCAGATCAGAAGCGCTCGAGAACGAGAAGATGACGAAAGAACCGGTGACGCCGATGTGGGCCCCGGCGCTGAACGGCAGCACCTGGAGCCTGACCTGGGGCAGCCGCGCCGCCTCCACCAGCCGCTCCAGCTGCCGCGCCATGACCTCGGGACCGCCCACCTCCCGCCGCAGCACCGCCTCGTCCAGCACCGCGTCCAGCTCCAGCGGCGGCCGGGCCCGCAGCACGTCCTGCCTGGCCAGCCGCACCTCCACCAGCGCGTCCAGCCGGTCCTCGTCGAGGCCCTCCACCGCGGCCCGGGTCACCGCGCGGGCGTACGCGGGAGTCTGCAACAGCCCCGGCACGACGGTGGTCTCCAGGGTGCGCATCGCGCTCGCCTGTGACTCCAGGCTGATGAAGTCCCGGTAGGTGGGCGGCAGGACCCCGCGATAGGCGTGCCACCAGTGCTCGCGGCCGTCGCCCTCGACCGAGCCGGCCAACGCCAGCATCAGCCCCCGCAGTTGCGCGTCCTCCACGCCGTAGGCGTCGAGGAGCGACCGCACGTCGGCCGGTCTCGTGCCGCTGGTGCCGGTCTCGATCCGGCTCACCTTCGACTGGTGCCAGCCCACCAGCCGGGCCGCCTCGCCACTGGTGAAGCCCGCACGGGAACGCAGCGCCCGCAGTTCGGCGCCCAGCTTCCGGCGGCGCACCGCGGGACCGTGCTGCATGGGACCTCGTTACTCCCTCCGGGCCGTCCACGTACGCTCTGCCCTAGGTGGTGTCTTCAAATGATCTTGAGTGGTGGATCATGGTCGGGTGATACGTCGCCATGAACTGTCCGATGCGGAGTGGGAGTTCGTCCG
>NZ_JBIRNP010000046.1:0-5629 GCF_044331705.1 Streptomyces sp. NPDC017202
CTGAACGCCTTCCAGATCGCCTTCGAAGGCCGGCTCACCCCGGCCGCCAACTGACCACTACAGAAACTGGATCAGCCGTCTACTGGACACTCCCGTCTGCGAGAAGAGGGCCCTCACAGAGCCGGCGCCGCCCAGGGTCGCAATCGCCGCCCTCATCATGGTGGCGCCCGGTTGGCAGGCCCTGATGCACAGCCTCAAGGACCGCCCAGGGCCGCGCGGGCGCTGAAGACTCCCCGTGACGCGTCAGCCGTCGAGATCGTCGGGCAGGAGCCGAAACGCGTCGTGTCGGGTCAGGGGGCGTACGACGCGGAAGTGTTTGTCCGTGGTGAGGATGGCATCGGTCCGGTAGGCCGCGGCGAGGGCGGCGTTCATGGCGTCCGTCAGACCCACCCCCTTGCCGCCGCCGAGATCCTGATAGGCCTGAGCCACGCTGACGGCCGTCCGGAAGTGGGGGCCGACATCGGGAATCTCAAATCGTTGGAGATCCGCCTGCTTGCCGATGAAGTCGAGGGCGATACCGGCCGCACGACTCCCGCTCTTCTCACTGATGAGGTAGTCCAGTTCGGCGAGGACGAGGGGCGAGATCACCAAGTGGCCGACGCGGGCGAGCGCGGCGACGTGCTCGGCGTGACGCGGATCCTTCTTCGCGAGGACGCGGTAGAGGCCATTGGTGTCGGCGATGGCGACCGGCACGTTAGTCATCGAGGCCGCCTCCCATGCCGCGCAGGGTGGCGCCGATCTCCTCGTCCGTGACGGCGGGCAGGTCGAGATCGGGGATGTCCAGGTCCCCCATGGGATCGGTGCGGAATTGATGGACAGGCTCGTCCAGACGCTCTATCGGGACGATGCCCATGATCGGCCGGCCGTTCCGGGTGACGATCAGGGTCGCCCCCGCTTCGACCTGCTCCGCGATCCTGCTGGGCTGGTTGAGCGCCCGGAGCGGTACGACTTCGGACTGACTCGGGTCTGCGGCCATGCTCCGAGCGTACCACGCCGTACCACGCCGTACCACGCAAGGAGGGGTGCCCTTCGACCGGCCGCTTTCGAGCGCCGTCCCGTGAATGACCGACGGGTGTCGGCCGGCATGCTCGTCCGCCGGGCGAGTCGGATGTACTAAGGACACCGTGCTGATCGTGGACGGCAGCCTGCTGTTCGAAAGCAACGGCAGCGGTGAACGACCGTCGCCGGGGCTCCCCCGAGCCCCGGCGACGAAGAACCGAGGAGACGCAGAACCGGAAACCCCCTACCGCATCAACACCCCCGCCCCCTCCACCAGTTCCTCCGAGGGCACCGTCACCAGGCCCAGTTCCGCGCCCGAGGCGAGCAGGGGGTGGGCGGGGAGGATGCGGACCGTGTAGCCGTAGGGGCCCGTGCGGTCGAGGGAGAGGGGGCCCTCGTAGAGCCAGTTGCCCTCCAGGTCGGGGCCGCCCACCGGTTTCAGGGGGACGGCCGTGCCGTCCGTGATGCGGTCCTCCGCGTCGACGCGGCCGGAGACGGCCTGGACCTCGACGTCGTCGGGGGTGAGGTCGCCCAGGCGCAGGCGGACCCGCAGGGCGAGGGTCGTGCCGAGTTCGGCGGTCGGGGTGGCCGCGGAGGTCTCGACGTGGTCGACGGTGACCGCGGGCCAGGCCGCGCGCACCTTCGCCTTCCAGGCGGCGAGGTCGCGGGCCGCGTCGGGGTCCAGGGTGCGGTGGGCCTGGGCGGCGGGGGTGTAGAGCCGTTCGACGTACTCGCGGACCATGCGGCCGGCCAGCACCTTGGGACCGAGGTGGGTGATGGTCTGGCGGACCATCTCGATCCAGCGGTCGGGCAGCCCGCCCGCGCCGCGCTCGTAGAAGCGCGGGGTGACGCGCTGCTCGAGCAGGTCGTAGAGCGCCGCCGCCTCGATGTCGTCGCGGTGGTCGGTGTCGGTGCCGGAGCCGTCGGCGGTGGGGATGGCCCAGCCGAAGTCGGGCCGGAACCACTCGTCCCACCAGCCGTCCAGGACGGAGAGGTTGAGGCAGCCGTTGAGGGCCGCCTTCATGCCGGACGTGCCGCAGGCCTCCAGCGGGCGCAGCGGGTTGTTCAGCCAGATGTCGCAGCCGGGGTACAGCTTCTGCGCCATGGCCATGCCGTAGTCGGGGAGGAAGACGATGCGGTGGCGCACGCGCGGGTCGTCGGCGAAGCGCACCAGTTCCTGGATGAGGCGTTTGCCTCCGTCGTCCGCCGGGTGCGCCTTGCCGGCCACGACGATCTGGACGGGCCGCTCGGGGTGCAGCAGCAGTTCCGTCAGCCGGTCGCGGTCCCGCAGCATCAGCGTGAGCCGCTTGTACGACGGGACGCGGCGGGCGAACCCGATGGTGAGGACGTCGGGGTCGAGCACGCCGTCGATCCAGCCCAGCTCGGCCGTGCCGGCGCCGCGCTGCCGCCAGGAGGCGCGGAGCCGGTCCCGTACCTCCGCGACGAGCTGTCCGCGCAGGTCACGGCGGAGATTCCAGATCTCCTCGTCGGCGATCTCCGCGACGGAGTCCCAGCGGTCGGAGCCGCCGACGCTCAGCGCGTCCTCCGCCCGCCGGTCGCCGATCTGCCGGGCGCCGAGGCGCAGCACCTCGGGCGCGACCCAGGTGGGGGCGTGCACGCCGTTGGTGACGGAGGTGATCGGCACGTCCTCCGGGTCGAAGCCGGGCCACAGGCCGGCGAACATCTCCCGGCTGACCTGGCCGTGCAGGAGGGAGACGCCGTTGGCGCGCTGGGCGAGGCGCAGGCCCATGACGGCCATGTTGAAGAGGTTCGGCTCGCCGCCCGGATAGGTCTCCCTGCCCAGGGCGAGGACGCGGCCGACGTCGATGCGCGGGAGTTCGGCGCCGGGGCCGAAGTGCCGGGCGACCAGTTCGCGGTCGAAGCGGTCGATGCCGGCCGGGACGGGGGTGTGCGTGGTGAAGACGGTTCCGGCCCGGACCGCCTCCAGGGCGGAGTCGAAGTCGAGGCCCCCGTCGCACAGTTCGGCGATCCGCTCCAGGCCGAGGAACCCGGCGTGCCCCTCGTTGGTGTGGAACACCTCGGGCGGGGCGTGCCCGGTCAGGCGGCAGTACGTGCGGACCGCGCGGACACCTCCTATGCCGAGCAGCATCTCCTGGAGCAGCCGGTGCTCGCTGCCGCCGCCGTAGAGCCGGTCGGTCACCCCGCGTTCGCCGGGGTCGTTGTCCTCGGTGTCGGAGTCGAGCATCAGCAGCGGCACCCGGCCGACCTGGGCCAGCCAGATCCTGGCGTGCAGCTGTTTTCCGCCGGGCAGGGCGAGCCAGACCTGGGCGGGGGTGCCGTCCTCCTCCTTGAGCTGGGTCACCGGCAGTTCGTTGGGGTCGAGGACGGGATAGTGCTCCTGCTGCCAGCCGTCGCGGGAGAGGGTCTGGCGGAAGTAGCCGTGCCGGTAGAGCAGCCCGACCCCGATGAGGGGGACGCCCAGGTCGCTGGCGGCCTTGAGGTGGTCGCCGGCGAGGATGCCGAGGCCGCCGGAGTACTGGGGCAGGGCGGCCGTGACGCCGAACTCCGGGGAGAAGTAGGCGATGGCGGCGGGCAGCCCGGCGGACTGCTGCTGGTACCAGCGGTCGCCGGTCAGGTAGGCGTGCAGATCGTCGGCGGCGGCGGTCAGCCGGCCCAGGAAGCGGTCGTCCCCGGCCAGTTCCTGGAGGCGTGCCGCGTCCACGGCTCCGAGCAGCCGTACGGGGTCGCCGCCCGAGGCCGCCCAGTGTTCGGGGTCGGCCTGCCGGAAGAGGTCACGGGTTTCCGCGTGCCATGACCAGCGCAGGTTGCGCGCGAGGTCACTGAGCGGCCGGAGGGGTTCGGGGAGAAGGGGTCGGACAGTGAATCGACGGATCGCCTTCACATTCCACCTCGGCGTGCGTGAGGAAGTGGCGCACGGCAGTGTGCGTCAACGTCTCTGACGACGGTACCGGCGTCGGTGCCGGACTTGCTGGAGGCAGCCGCCGCCGGACCCGTGCTTTCGGCCGCCGACGGATCTTTTCGCGCCACGCCGGACGACACCGGTCGGCCCCGGACGACGCCGGGGAGGCCCGACCGGCGCGCCCGGCCCCCGCTGCCGCCCTGACCGGCGCCCCGGAGCCCCCGAGTGCGCCCCTTTATGGCCGGTTCCACCCCCACGGGCCACCTTGTGACACTTCGCGCCGCACGAGAGGCTGCGGGGGTCGCACCCGGCACCGCCGCCACGCACCGAGTCGAGGAGGGGAACCCGGACCATGGCTCGGCCCTCGGCCCTCGGCCCTCGGCCTGTTCGCCCGGGGCGTCCGGAGTGTTCACCGGCGCGACGGGGCACACGAGCGACACGGGACGCGCGACCTGTTGCGGTACGGCGGCAGCGGCGCCGCCGTACGCCGCGACCGTGGTCGCGCCGTATCCGGTCGCGCCCCCGCGGGCGCCTCCGCGCCGCTGGGAAAAGGCCTGGCAGCGAGGGTCGTGAACAGCAAGGTGTCCGGCCGGGTTCCCGCTTCGCCGGACGAATTCCGGTGGGTGCCGCGCTCGCCGGAACCGCTCCACGGAAGAGGCAAAACTTCATGAATACATGCGCGCGACTAGTTAGCAACGTGCCGGATTGCTCACCCGAATAGGGTGGGAAGGCTCCTCCGGTACAGAACCCGTACGACCCTTACGACCCGTACGCCCGGAACACGCCGTACGACGGGAGCGCGCCGTGCGACGTGCCCGACCCCGGCACCCGGCTGCCGGACCGCGCTCCGGCGCGCCCGGTTCCCGGCACACTTCCGCACCGCCCGGCACCACCCAGCACGTATGTCGCAGGACCCACCTCCCCACATCCATCCGCCCACCCTCGTTGATGCGGACAGGAGCGGTCATGCCCGCCACGCACCACTCGTCAGCACCCCCGACACCCCCTCGCACCGCGGCACCAGCCCCCGTGCGACCCGCCGCCGCCGGACCGCCGGCCCCGGAGCGATCCTCCGCGGGTGACGGGACGGCCGTGGGGCGCATACCCGTCCTGG
The DNA here is from genome assembly GCF_044331705.1 of Streptomyces sp. NPDC017202. Lineage (NCBI taxonomy): Bacteria > Bacillati > Actinomycetota > Actinomycetes > Kitasatosporales > Streptomycetaceae > Streptomyces > Streptomyces sp. NPDC017202. Next base: position 4,995 of record NZ_JBIRNP010000046.1, read on the forward strand.
ACGTCCGGCCGGTCGTCCAGCGCGGCCGCCGTCCCGCCAAGGCGGTCACCGGAGAGACCTTCCAGGTCTCGGCCACCGTGTTCCGCGAGGGCCACGACGCCGTCGCCGCCAACGTCGTGCTGCGCGGCCCCGACGGCCGCCCCGGCCCCTGGACGCCGATGCGCGAGCTGGCCCCCGGCACCGACCGCTGGGGCGCCGACGTCACCCCGGACGAGCCCGGCCACTGGACGTACACCGTGGAGGCCTGGGGCGACCCGGTCAGCACCTGGCGGCACCACGCGCGCATCAAGATCCCCGCGGGCATCGACACCGACCTGGTCCTGGAGGAGGGCGCCCGGCTGTACGAGCGCGCCGCCGCCGGGGTGCCCGAGGCGGACGCCGACGCCCGGGCGAAGCGGGACGTCCTGCTCGCCGCGGTCGGCGCCCTGCGCGACGAGGCCCGTCCGGCGGCCTCCCGGCTGGCTGCGGCGCTGGATCCCGAGGTGGACGTGGTCCTGGCCCGCCATCCGGTACGGGAGCTGGTCACCGAGTCCGAGACGCTGCCCCTGCTGGTGGAGCGGGAGCGGGCGTTGTACGGCTCCTGGTACGAGTTCTTCCCGCGTTCGGAGGGGACTCCGGAGTGTCCGCACGGTACG
>NZ_JBIRNP010000047.1:0-5332 GCF_044331705.1 Streptomyces sp. NPDC017202
CGCCCGTACACCTCCACCCCACGACGTCCGGCGTCATCGGCCTCACCGACGACGACCTGCACCTGCACACCACCCCGCGCCGGCAGCACCAACGGAACCGACAGGGTCAGGTCCTCCACGCGGGGAGTGCCGACCTGGTCGCCCGCGCGGGCGCAGAGTTCGACGAACGCGGTGCCGGGCAGCAACGTGGCGCCGAGGACCACGTGGTCGGCCAGCCAGGGGTGGGTGCGCAGCGAGACGCGGCTGGTCAGCACGTACTCGTCCCGGGCGGCCAGACCCAGCGAAGCGCCCAGGATGGGGTGTCCGACCGCCTTCAGACCCAGGCCCTCGGCGTCGGCGGGGGCGTCGACGGGGTCGAGCCAGTGGCGCTCGCGTTGGAAGGCGTAGGTGGGCAGGGGGGCCGGGGCTGTGGTTCCGGGGCCGAGGAAGGCGGACCAGTCGACCGGGATGCCCGCGGTGAACGCCTGGGCGATGCCGGTGATCAGGGTGTGGGTTTCGTCGTGGTCGCGGCGCAGGAGGGGGAGGGCGGTGGTGTCGTCGAGGGTGTCGCGGGTGAGGGCGGTGAGGACGGCGTCGGGGCCGATCTCGACGAACACGCCCGCCCCGGCTTCGCGCAGGGTGGTGAGGGCGTCGGTGAAGCGGACGGTGCCGCGGATCTGGTCGGTCCAGTACTGGGGGGTGGCGAGTTCGTCGGCGGTGGCGATACGTCCGGTCAGGGTCGACACCAGGGGGATGCGGGGTTTGTTGTAGGTGACGGTGGCGGCGACCTCTCGGAACTCGTCGAGGATGTCGTCCATGTGGGGGGAGTGGAAGGCGTGCGAGACGGCCAGCCGTACGGCCTTGCGGCCGTGCTCGCGCCACCGCGCCACCTGCCGCTCCACCGCATCCGCGTCACCGGAGATCACCGTCGACAGCGGCGAGTTCACCGCCGCCACCGCGACCACGCCCGATTCCTCCGCGAGCGCCGCCGCGACCTCGTCCTGCGTGGCCTGGATGGCGGCCATGGCGCCGCCTTCGCGGGCGGCTTGCATGAGGCGTCCGCGGGCGGTGACCAGTCGTGCGGCGTCTTGCAGGGAGAAGACGCCGGCCGCGTGGGCGGCGGCGAGTTCGCCGATGGAGTGGCCGGCGACGTGGTCGGGGGTGATGCCCCAGGAGCGGATGAGGCGGAAGAGGGCGACTTCGATGGCGAAGAGGGCGGGTTGGGTGAACTCGGTGCGGTCCAGGTGGTCGCCGTCGGTGATGACGTCGCTGATCGGGCGGGACAGGTGCGGGTCGAGGGCTGCGGCGACCTCGTCGAAGGCGGTCGCGAACACCGGGAACGCCGCGTGCAGCTGGCGGCCCATGCCGAGCCGTTGCGCTCCCTGCCCCGTGAACAGGAAAGCGGTCCCACTCGCGTCACGTATCCGTGACGGTTCCGCACCGTCGCCCTGCGCCAATGCCTTGACGGCGTCGATGAGTTCGGTGCGGTCGGCGCCTGTCACGACGGCGCGGTGGTCGAAGGCGGCGCGTTCGGTGGCCAGGGACAGGGCGATGTCCTGTGCGGCGAGTGCGGGGTGGGTCTCCAGGTGGGTCAGCAGGCGGGCGGCCTGGTCACGGACGGCCTGCGCGCTCTTGCCCGACAACACCCAGGGAATCAGCGGCAGTTCGGTGCGTTCGGTGGTGTCCTGCTCCTCGGGCGCGGCCGGGGGCTCCTCGATGACGACGTGGGCGTTCGTTCCACCGAAGCCGAAGGACGAGACACCCGCGCGGCGCGGTCGGCCGTCGGTGGCGGGCCACTCGCGCGCCTCGGTCAGCAGCTCCACCGCCCCGGCGTCCCAGTCCACATGGCTGGACGGTTCCCCCACGTGGAGCGTCCTCGGCAGCACCCCGTGCCGCATCGCCTCGATCATCTTGATGACACCGCCGACACCGGCGGCCGACTGCGCGTGGCCGATGTTCGACTTGAGCGAGCCCAGGTACAGCGGGTGTCCGGCCGGCCGGCCCTGACCGTAGGTGGCGAGGAGGGCCTGCGCCTCGATGGGGTCGCCGAGGCGGGTACCCGTGCCGTGCGCTTCGACGGCGTCGACGTCGGCTGTGCTCAGACCGGCGTTCGCCAGGGCGGCGAGGATCACGCGCTCCTGGGAGGGGCCGTTGGGCGCGGTCAGCCCGTTGCTCGCTCCGTCCTGGTTGACCGCGCTGCCCCGGATCACCGCCAGGACGCGGTGGCCGTTCTTCCGCGCGTCGGACAAACGCTCCACCAGCAGCAGGCCGACGCCCTCCGACCAGCCGGTACCGTCCGCGTCCTCGGAGAAGGACCGGCAGCGGCCGTCGGTGGACAGACCACGCAGCCGGGAGAACTCCACGAACGCCGTCGGCGTCGACATGACGGCGACGCCGCCGGCGAGGGCCAGGTCGCACTCGCCGTTGCGCAGCGCGTTGACGGCCAAGTGCATGGCGACGAGCGAGGAGGAGCAGGCGGTGTCGACCGTGACGGCCGGGCCCTCCAGACCGAAGGTGTACGCCATCCGGCCCGACGCGATGGAGCCCGCGCTGCCGCTGAAGAGGTAGCCCTCGTTGCCCTCGGCGGGCAGGTCGGGGCGGGAGCCGTAGTCGTTGTACATCGCGCCGGTGAAGACACCGGTGCGGCTGCCGCGCAGGGCTGCCGGGACGATGCCCGCGTTCTCGAAGGTCTCCCAGGCGGTCTCCAGCAGCAGGCGCTGCTGCGGGTCGATGGCGAGCGCCTCGCGCGGTGACATGCCGAAGAACTCGCGGTCGAAGAGGTCCGCGTCGTGCAGGAAGCCGCCCTCGCGGACGTACGACGTGCCCGGCCGGTCCGGGTCCGGGTCGTACAGCTTCTCGACGTCCCAGCCGCGGTTGGACGGGAACTCGCTGACGGCGTCCACGCCGTCGGCGACCAGATTCCACAGGTCCTCCGGGGAGGACACACCGCCGGGATAGCGGCACGCCATGCCGACGATCGCGATCGGCTCCTGCGCCTTGTCCTCGACCTCGCGCAGCTGCCGGCGCGCGTCGCGCGCGTCGGCGATGGCCTTCTTGAGGTACTCGCGGAGTTCCTGCTCGTTCGCCACTGATCTCAGCTCCCCGTCGTCATGTGGCTCGTGGTGTGGCTTGTGGTGTGGCTCGTGCTCGGTCTGGTGGGTCGGTCGTGCAGTGGTGTGCCGCAGCGGTGACCGCCGGGCGTGCGGACCGCCCCGGAGCCGACCCCCTCGTCGGCTCCGGGAGCGGTCACCCGGTCAGTTCAGGTCGTCGAGGAGCGCGAACAGCTCCTCGTCGCTCGCCTCGTCCAGGTCACCGGCCGCCAGTACCTCGTCGGCGGACGTACGGCCGCTCGCCTGCTCGGCGACGCCCAGCAGCTCGCGCAGCTGCCCGGCGACGCTCTCGTAGGCCGCGGGATCGGCGGCCGCCGACCGGACGGCGGCCCTGAGCCGGCCGAGCTCCTCGACCAGCGAGTCGGCGGGCGACGCCGCCTCCACCTTGATCTGCCGATGCAGGTGCGTGGCGAGGGCGGCGGGGTTGGGGTGGTCGAAGACGAGCGTGCTCGGCAGGCGCAGTCCGGTCGCGCCGTTGAGCTGGTTGCGCAGTTCGACGGCGGTGAGTGAGTCGAAGCCGAGTTCCTGGAAGGCGCGCCGGGGGTCGACGGCACCGGCGTCTGCGTGTCCGAGGACCGTGGCGACCTGGGCGCGGACGAGGTCGACGAGGGCCTGTTCGCGTTCCTCCTGGGACAGGGCGCCCAGGCGCTCGGCCAGCGAGGGGCCCGCGTCCTGGCCGCCGGACCGGCCGGCCGAGGCGGCCGTGCGGCGGCGGCCGGCCGGGGCCAGGTCGCGCAGCAGCGGTGGCAGGCCGTCACCCGCCCTGCGCAGTGCGGCGAGATCGAGACCGCTGACGCCGAGGACCGGCTCGGTTCCCGCCAGGGCGGCGTCGAACAGCTCCATCGCCTCGTCCGTGGCCAACGGCTTGAGGCCGATACGGGCCAGGCGACGCAGGTCCGTCTCGTTCAGTTCGCCGCTGATGGTGCTGGTCTGGTTCCACAGGCCCCAGGCCAGCGAGGTGGCGGGCAGTCCGAGGGCCGCGCGGTGCTGGGCGAGGGCGTCCAGGTAGGTGTTGGCGGCGGCGTAGTTGGCCTGGCCGGCATTGCCGATCAGGCCCGCGATCGAGGAGTAGACGACGAACGCGTCGAGTTCGTCGCCGAGGGTGGCCTCGTGCAGGTTCCACGCCGCTTCGGTCTTCGGCTTGAGCACGGCGTCCAGGCGCTCGGGGGTCAGGTCGGTGAGCACGGTGTCGTCGAGGACGCCGGCCGTGTGGATCACGGCCCTCAGCGGCCGGTCGGCCGGGACGGACGCCAGCAGGTCGGCGACCGCTTCCCTGTCGGAGACGTCGCAGGCGGCGAGGGTGGCCTCGGCTCCCAGGGTGCGCAGTTCGTCCTTCAGTTCGGTGGCGCCGGGTGCGTCGGGCCCGCGGCGGGAGACCAGGAGCAGGTTTTGTGCTCCGTGCGCGGTGACCAGGTGGCGGGCCAGCACGGCGCCCAGGGTTCCGGTGGCGCCCGTGATGAGGACGGTGCCCTGGTCCCAGCGCACCGTCCGCTCACCGGGCTCGCCCGTGGCACGGTTCAGGCGTGGCACGTACGTCACTCCGTCACGTACGGCCAGCTGGGGTTCGCCGGTGGCGAGGATCGTCTCGGTGTCCAGGTCGGTGTCCGGTTCCAGGTCGGCCAGGACGATGCGGCCGGGGTGTTCCGTCTGTGCCACCCGCACCAGTCCGGTGACACCGGCCGCCGCGAGGTCGGCGATCTCTTCGCCGTCGAGGGCGACGGCGCCGCGGGTCACCACGATCAGGGTGTGGTCCGCTTTGCTGTCGTCGGTCAGGAACTCCTGGATTCCGTGCAGGGTGTCGTGCAGGACCTCGGGCGCGGACCGCCCGCCCGAGACGACCTCCACCACCTCGGCCCCGTCCGGGGCCGGTGCCGTGCCAACCGGTACGGGCTTCCATCGCACGGCGAACAGGCCGTCCGGGCCGCTCGGGGCCGCCGCCGCACGCAGCGCCTCCGCCGACAACGGCCGCAGCGTCAGCCCCTCCACGGACGCCACCGGAGCCCCCGTACCGTCCGCCACCGTGAGCGATGCCTCCAGGGTCTCGGAGTCCTGGTCGGACACGGCCAGGCGGACGCGCAGCGCGGTGGCGCCCACCGCGTGGAGGGTGACACCCGACCACGCGAAGGGGAGCCGGGCCCGGCCCGCCTCGTCGACGACGCCGGGCAGGAGGGTGTGCAGGGCGGCGTCCAGCAGGGCCGGATGCAGCAGGTAGCGCCCGGCCTCGGCGCGCTGTCCCTCCGGCA
>NZ_JBIRNP010000048.1:0-2369 GCF_044331705.1 Streptomyces sp. NPDC017202
GCGTTGTCGCTCGAGGACGCGGCTCGTGTGGTGGCGTTGCGCAGTCGTGCGTTGCTGCGGCTGGCCGGCACCGGCGGCATGGTCTCCGTCTCCCTGGAGGCCGACGAGGTCGAGCGGCGGCTCGCCGAATGGGACGGCCGCGTCTGCGTGGCAGCGGCCAACGGCCCGCGCTCGACGGTGGTCTCGGGCGACGCCGACGCCCTTGACGAACTCCTCGTCCGTTTCGAGGAGTCGGACGTCCGCGCCCGCCGCATCCCGGTCGACTACGCCTCGCACTCCCCGCACGTGGAGGCACTCGAGGAGACCCTCGCCGAACTCCTGGCACCCGTCGCCCCCCACCCGCTGTCGACCGTGCCGTTCCACTCCACGCTCACGGGCGGACTCATCGAGGACACCGGCCTGCTCGACGGCGGCTACTGGTACCGCAACTTGCGCAACCCCGTACGGTTCGAGCAGACCGTCCGGGACCTGGCCGAGCAGGGGCACACCCTGTTCATCGAGGTCAGCCCGCACCCCGTGCTCACCGTCGGCATCGAGGAGACGCTCGACGGCATCGGCGTGCCCGGTGTCGCCGTCGGCTCGCTGCGCCGCCAGGACGGCGGACCGAACCGGTTTCTGAACTCCCTGGCCGTGGCCGTCGTCAACGGGGCCCACCTCGACCTCTCCGGGCTCGCCCCGGCGGCCGCCGCCCCGGCCCTGCTTCCCACCTACCCCTTCCAGCGCGAGAGCTACTGGCTCACCGACACCACGAGCGCCGGCGACATCACCGGGCTGGGCCTGCAGGGCGACGACCACCCGCTGCTCCGGGCCAACCTCGCCCTGGCCGACGGCGACCAGGTGATCTTCACCGGCCGGCTCTCGCTGCGCACCCACCCCTGGCTGGCGGACCACAAGGTCGGCAACACCGTCCTGCTGCCCGGCACGGCTTTCGTCGAACTCGCGCTGCACGCCGGACACCGCGTCGGCCACGAGCAGCTGGAGGACCTGACCCTCGAAACGCCGCTCGTCCTGCCGGAGACCGGCGGCATCCAGCTCCAGCTGTCGCTCACCGCACCGGACGACGCGGGACGCCGTGCCGTCACCGTCTCCTCCCGCCCCGACGACGCCGACGCCCCGCACGGACCGTGGACCCGGCACGCCACGGGCACCCTCCTCCACAGCGCCCAGGCCCCCGCACCGCTGCCGCGCCAGTGGCCGCCCGTCGGAGCGACCGCCCTCGACGTCGACGACCTCTACCAGCACCTGGCCGAGCAGGGCTACCACTACGGGCCGCTGTTCCAGGGCGTCGTACGGGCCTGGGCCCACGACGACGAGACCTACGTCGAGATCGCGCTCCCCGAGGAGCAGCGCACCACGGCGGACCGGTACGGCGTGCACCCCGCGCTGCTCGACGCGGCCCTGCACCTGCTCGTCCTGGACCCCGTCGCCGCGATCAGTGGCGCGGCGCCCCGGCTGCCGTTCTCCTGGGCCGGCGTGTCCCTGCACGCCGTCGGCGCCACCGACTTGCGGGTCCGGCTGACCAGGACCGGGGACGGCACGGCGGCTCTCGACGTCGCCGACGCCGCCGGCGCCCCGGTCGTCTCCGTCGCGGAACTGGCGCTGCGCGAGATGACGGCACCGGCCGGCCGGGACGTCCGCTCCGCGCACAACGCGGTGTTCGGCGTCGACTGGGTGCCGCTGCCGACCGGCGGTGCGCCCGCGCCGAAGGCGGAGCAGTGGGCCGTCGTCGGCACCGACCCGCTGGACGGCATCCCTGCGGACACCGCCCGCCACACCGACCTCGACGCCCTCGTCGCCGCGCTCGGCCCCGACGGGCAGCGCCCCGAGGTCGTCCTGGCACCGATCGGCCGTGCGATCGGGGACGAGGCCCCCGAAGGCGCCGACGACTTGGCCCTCGCCGCCACCGAGACCGCTTTGTCTTTGGTGCGGGGGTGGTTGGGGGATGTGCGGTGGTTGTCGTCTCGGTTGGTGGTGGTGACGCGGGGTGCTGTGGGGCCTGGTGGGGTGTCGGGTGTGGGTGGTTTGGCGGGGGCTGGGGTGTGGGGGTTGTTGCGGAGTGTGCAGTCGGAGCATCCGGGGCGGTTGGTGTTGGTGGATCTGGATGGTGACGCGGGTGTGTTGCCGGGTGTGGTGGCTTCGGGTGAGGCGCAGGTGGCTGTGCGGGGTGGGGAGGTGTTCGTTCCGCGGTTGGCGCGTGTGGTGGTGGAGGGTTCGGCATCGGCATCGGCATCGGCATCGGCATCGGCGTCGGCATCGGCGTCGGGTTTGGGTTCGGGGTCTGGGTCTGTGGGGTCGGTGTGGGGTGGGGGGACGGTGTTGGTGACGGGTGCGGGTGGTGCTTTGGGTGGGTTGGTGGTGCGGCGGTTGGC
>NZ_JBIRNP010000049.1:0-2022 GCF_044331705.1 Streptomyces sp. NPDC017202
GCGTTGTCGCTCGAGGACGCGGCTCGTGTGGTGGCGTTGCGCAGTCGTGCGTTGCTGCGGCTGGCCGGCACCGGCGGCATGGTCTCCGTCTCCCTTCCGGCGGTGGAACTGGAGCGACGGCTGGAGCGCCGTTCCGGAACCGTCTCGGTCGCGGCGGTCAACGGACCGGCGTCCGTCGTCGTGGCCGGGGACGTGGCCGCTCTCGACGCCCTGACGGCCGAACTCGACGCCGAAGGGGTGCGCGCCCGCCGCATCCCGGTCGACTACGCCTCGCACTCCGCCCACGTCGAGGAACTACGCGAGGAACTGCTGGAGATCCTCGCGCCGATCCGGCCGCGGGAAGCGCGGGTGCCGTTCTTCTCGACGGTCGACTGCGCGTTCAAGGACACCTCTGGACTGGACGCCGAGTACTGGTACACAAACCTGCGGCGGACGGTGCGCATGGAGGAGGCCGTCCGGGCCTTGGCCGACGCCGGTTTCCGCCACTTCGTGGAGGCCAGCCCGCACCCGGTGCTGACGGTCGGCGTCGAGGAGACCCTGGCCGACCTCAGCCCCCAGGCCGGAGACGGCTTGGTCCTGTCGACGCTGCGGCGCGACGAGGGCGGCCTCGACCGCTTCCTGCTCTCCCTCGCCGAGGCCTTCGTCAACGGCCTGCCGGTTGACTGGTCCCGCGCCCTGCCGACTGGCGACCGGGCCGCCTTCGACCTGCCGACCTACCCGTTCCAACGGGAGCGCTACTGGCTGGACGCCACCGCCGGGACGGCCGACGTGACGGCTGCCGGCCTGGACACGGCCGACCATCCGCTGCTGGGCGCGGTCGTCCCGCTCGGCGACGGCAGCGGCGTACTGCTGACCGGCAGGATCGCTCTGCACACCCACCCGTGGCTGGCCGACCACGGCGTCTCCGGCACCGCGCTCCTCCCCGGCACCGCCTTCCTGGACATGCTGATCCGGGCCGGCGAGGCCACCGGGGCCGACCGGGTCGAAGACCTCACGCTGGTGGCTCCGCTCCTGCTTCCCGGGACCGGAGGCGTCGCGGTGCAGGTGGCCGTGTCCGAAGCGGACGACACGGGACGCCGTGCCGTCACGGTGTACGCCCGCCCGGACTCCGCCGGTGCCGACGAGGAATGGACCCTGCACGCCACCGGCGCCCTGGGCCGCACGGACGGCGCACCACAGCCGTCCGGTACCCTCGCCGGCGCCTGGCCGCCGCCCGGTGTGACCCCGATCGACCTCACGGACGCCTACGAGCGGCTGAGGGCACTCGGTTACGAGTACGGCGCGTCCTTCCAGTGCCTGCACCGGCTGTGGCGGCAGGGCGACGACCTGTTCGCCGAGGTGCGGCTGAGGCCGGAGGAGCAGCGCGAGGCCCGGCGCTTCGCCGTCCACCCGGCTCTGCTGGACGCCGCCCTGCACCCGCTGGCCATGGGCGAGCTGGGTGAGCCGCGGCCAGGAGCGCTGCCGTTCTCCTGGTCGGGCGTGTCCGTGCACGCCGTCGGCGCCACGGTGCTCCGGGTCCGGTTGAGTCCCGCGACCGGTGACGCGGCGGCGATCGAGATCGCCGACCCGCTCGGCGCGCCGGTCGCCTCCGTCGAGTCCCTGGTGCTGCGCGAGGCGGTGCAGGGCGGGCCCTCGGCCCAGGAGCGCCGACTGCCGTTGTTCGAGGTGGACTGGCAGCCGTTCGCCGCGCCCGACACCGGACACAACGTCTCCGGCTGGGCGCTGCTCGGAGCCGACCCCCTGGGCCTCGCCGCCGGGGGCCCGGGGGCCGCCCTGGAGCGGGTGGCCGACCTCGACGCCCTCGCGGACGCCGACCGGACCGCACCCGATCCCCAGGTCGTGCTCTGGCAGGCCGTGCCGCCGGCACCGGGCCGCGCCGGAGAACCCGTACCGCCGGAAGCCGCCCAGGAACTCCTGGAGCACACCCTGTCTTTGGTGCGGGGGTGGTTGGGGGATGTGCGGTGGTTGTCGTCTCGGTTGGTGGTGGTGACGCGGGGTGCTGTGGGGCCTGGTGGGGTGTCG
>NZ_JBIRNP010000050.1:0-1905 GCF_044331705.1 Streptomyces sp. NPDC017202
GTGCCGTGGGCGATCGGCTCGCCGGAGGGCGGCCACGACGCGGTGCACCCGGAGCTGGGCACGATCGAGGACTTCGACTGGTTCGTGCAGCGGGCGCGGGAGGAGGGGCTGGAGGTGGCGCTGGACTTCGCGTTGCAGTGCTCGCCGGACCATCCGTGGGTGCACAAGCACCCGCAGTGGTTCCGTCACCGCCCCGACGGGACGATCGCGTACGCGGAGAACCCGCCGAAGAAGTACCAGGACATCTACCCGATCGCCTTCGACGCCGACATGGACGGCATCGTGAAGGAGACGCTGCGGGTGCTGCGGCACTGGATGGGGCACGGGGTGCGGATCTTCCGGGTGGACAACCCGCACACCAAGCCGGTGGTGTTCTGGGAGCGGGTGATCGGCGAGGTCAACCGGACCGACCCGGACGTGATCTTCCTGGCCGAGGCGTTCACCCGGCCCGCGATGATGCACACCCTCGCGCAGATCGGTTTCCAGCAGTCCTACACCTACTTCACCTGGCGCACCACCAAGGAGGAGCTCACCGAGTACCTGACCGAGCTGTCGGGCGAGGCGGCGAGCTACATGCGGCCCAACCTCTTCCCCAACACCCCCGACATCCTCCACGCGTATCTCCAGCACGGCGGGCGTCCCGCCTTCGAGGCGCGGGCCGTGCTGGCCGCGACCCTCTCCCCCACCTGGGGTTTGTACAGCGGCTACGAACTGTGCGAGAACACCCCGCTCAGGCCCGGCAGCGAGGAGTACCTCGACTCCGAGAAGTACCAGCTGCGCCCCCGCGACTGGGCGGCCGCCGCACGCGAGGGCCGCACCATCGCCCCCCTCATCACCCGCCTCAACGAGATCCGCCGCGCCCACCCGGCGCTGCGGCAACTGCGGAACCTGCACTTCCACCACGCCGACCAGGAGGCGGTGATCGTCTACTCGAAGAGGAGCGGTTCGAACACGGTTCTGGTGGTCGTCAACCTCGACCCCCATCACACCCAGGAGGCCACGGTCTCGTTGGACATGCCGCAACTCGGCCTGGACTGGCACGAGTCCGTGCCGGTGCGCGACGAGCTCACCGGCGAGACCTACCACTGGGGCAGGGCCAATTACGTGCGCCTCGAACCGGGCACTCGGCCCGCGCACGTCCTGACCGTCCTGCGACCGTCCACCCCGCAGACCGGAGGGTCACCCACACGATGATCGTCAACGAGCCCGTTCACGACACCTTCGAGGACACCCCGGCCAAGGACCGCGATCCCGACTGGTTCAAGCGTGCCGTCTTCTACGAGGTCCTCGTCCGTTCCTTCCAGGACAGCAACGGCGACGGCGTCGGCGACCTCAAGGGCCTCACCGCCAAACTCGACTACCTCCAGTGGCTGGGCGTCGACTGCCTGTGGCTGCCGCCCTTCTTCAAGTCACCGCTCAAGGACGGCGGCTACGACGTCTCCGACTACACCGCCGTGCTGCCCGAGTTCGGCGACCTCGCCGACTTCGTGGAGTTCGTCGACGCCGCCCACCAGCGCGGCATGCGCGTCATCATCGACTTCGTCATGAACCACACCAGCGACCAGCACCCGTGGTTCCAGGAGTCCAGGAAGGACCCCGACGGGCCCTACGGCGACTACTACATGTGGGCCGACGACGACAAGCAGTACGCCGACGCCCGCATCATCTTCGTCGACACCGAGGTCTCCAACTGGACCTTCGACCCGGTGCGCAAGCAGTACTTCTTCCACCGCTTCTTCTCCCACCAGCCGGACCTCAACTACGAGAACCCGGCCGTGCAGGAGGAGATGATCTCCGCGCTGAAGTTCTGGCTGGATCTGGGGATCGACGGTTTCCGGCTGGACGCGGTGCCCTACCTCTACGCCGAGGAGGGCACCAACTGCGAGAACCTCCCCGCCACCCACG
>NZ_JBIRNP010000051.1:0-1603 GCF_044331705.1 Streptomyces sp. NPDC017202
GTTCGGCGGCGTCCTACTCTCCCACAGGGTCCCCCCTGCAGTACCATCGGCGCTGTAAGGCTTAGCTTCCGGGTTCGGAATGTGACCGGGCGTTTCCCTCACGCTATAACCACCGAAACACTATGAAACTGTGCAGCCGCACCACACCCCGGCCAACGGGAATGTGGGGCTGTTCGTGGTTTCAGAACCAACACAGTGGACGCGAGCAACTGAGGACAAGCCCTCGGCCTATTAGTACCAGTCAGCTTCACCCCTTACGAGGCTTCCACATCTGGCCTATCAACCCAGTCGTCTACTGGGAGCCTTACCCCATCAAGTGGGTGGGAGTCCTCATCTCGAAGCAGGCTTCCCGCTTAGATGCTTTCAGCGGTTATCCCTCCCGAACGTAGCCAACCAGCCATGCCCTTGGCAGGACAACTGGCACACCAGAGGTTCGTCCGTCCCGGTCCTCTCGTACTAGGGACAGCCCTTCTCAAGACTCCTGCGCGCGCAGCGGATAGGGACCGAACTGTCTCACGACGTTCTAAACCCAGCTCGCGTACCGCTTTAATGGGCGAACAGCCCAACCCTTGGGACCGACTCCAGCCCCAGGATGCGACGAGCCGACATCGAGGTGCCAAACCATCCCGTCGATATGGACTCTTGGGGAAGATCAGCCTGTTATCCCCGGGGTACCTTTTATCCGTTGAGCGACGGCGCTTCCACAAGCCACCGCCGGATCACTAGTCCCGACTTTCGTCCCTGCTCGACCCGTCGGTCTCACAGTCAAGCTCCCTTGTGCACTTACACTCAACACCTGATTGCCAACCAGGCTGAGGGAACCTTTGGGCGCCTCCGTTACTCTTTAGGAGGCAACCGCCCCAGTTAAACTACCCATCAGACACTGTCCCTGATCCGGATCACGGACCCAGGTTAGACATCCAGCACGACCAGAGTGGTATTTCAACGACGACTCCACCTGAACTGGCGTCCAAGCTTCACAGTCTCCCACCTATCCTACACAAGCCGAACCGAACACCAATATCAAACTGTAGTAAAGGTCCCGGGGTCTTTCCGTCCTGCTGCGCGAAACGAGCATCTTTACTCGTAGTGCAATTTCACCGGGCCTATGGTTGAGACAGTCGAGAAGTCGTTACGCCATTCGTGCAGGTCGGAACTTACCCGACAAGGAATTTCGCTACCTTAGGATGGTTATAGTTACCACCGCCGTTTACTGGCGCTTAAGTTCTCAGCTTCGCACGCCCGAAAGCGCACTAACCGGTCCCCTTAACGTTCCAGCACCGGGCAGGCGTCAGTCCGTATACATCGCCTTACGGCTTCGCACGGACCTGTGTTTTTAGTAAACAGTCGCTTCTCGCTGGTCTCTGCGGCCACCCCCAGCTCACCGTGTAAAACGGATCACCGGTGATGGCCCCCCTTCTCCCGAAGTTACGGGGGCATTTTGCCGAGTTCCTTAACCATAGTTCACCCGAACGCCTCGGTATTCTCTACCTGACCACCTGAGTCGGTTTAGGGTACGGGCCGCCATGAAACTCGCTAGAGGCTTTTCTCGACAGCATAGGATCATCCACTTCACCACAATCGGCTCGGCATCAGGTCTCAG
>NZ_JBIRNP010000053.1:0-1532 GCF_044331705.1 Streptomyces sp. NPDC017202
CAACACCGTTGCGTTAGCGCTGTGAGCGGCTGTTGAGGCCGTGTTCGAAGAATGCGACGGTGGTGTGGACGGTGTAGTTCTGGGCCTTCTGGGGGTGTTGTCCGGCGTTCGGGCCGTACTTGCTGGTGGGGTTCTTGCGGGTGCGGGCCTTCACTCGTTGCCGTCGGTGGGTGGGCAGGAGGTCGCTCAGGGCGGCGTGGCCGATCGTGCCGACCAGGTCGATGAGGGTGCCGGGGAAGACTCCATGGCCCGCGGTGACGGTGTCGGTTGCGGCGGCCAGCAGGACGGTGAAGCTGATCCGTTCCATGGGTATGTCCGGCCGTCCGGTCAGGGCGTCGTCGCCGGCGCGGATCAGAGCCTGGTAGGCGGTGAGCAGGGCGTAGACCTCCTGGTCGAGGCCGTCGACGCTGCGGGAGCGCAGGACGCGGCCGTCGAGCATCGTGGCCTTGATCGAGAAATACGTGGTTTCCGCCTGCCACCTGCGGTGATACAGCTCAACGAGTTCGGCGGCCGGATAGCGGACAGGGTCCAGCAGGTTGGTGATCAGCCGCCACTGCTCGGTGCGGACGGTGCCGTCGGCCAGGGTGATGGTGAGACTCGCCTCGATCACGCGCACCGGCAGCAGCACCCGCAGGACGCCGTAGCCGATGCGGGCGATGTAGGAGCCGTCACCCAGGTGCTCGGCGGGGGTGGGGACGCGGCGGGCTCCGGAGCGCACCAGGAACCGCGCCCCGCTGTGGTGGATCGCGTCGAGGAACTCGTTGCCGTCGAAGGCAGCGTCGGCCAGGAGGAGCATCGTCTCGTTCAGACCGGTCAACATCCGCTTGGCGTAAGGGATTTCGCCCTGGGATTCCGGTCCGAAGGCTGCGGCTATGAGCGCGCGGGTGCCGCACTCGACCAGGACCAGCAGCCGCATCAGCGGATAGCCGAACTCCAGACTCTCGCCGGCCCGCTTGGGGTAGCGCCAGATGAGTGTCTCGTCATCGGGGGTGTGCAGCAGGGTCCCGTCGACGGCCACCGTGCGCAGGCCCCGGTAGAAGGACCCGGCCCGCCCGGGACGGGCGACGGGCCCGGCGAGTGTCTCGAACAGAGCCCGCAAAGGCGCGGCCCCCACCCTGCGTCTGGCCCGCGTCAGCGAAGAGGCCGCGGGACACACCAGGGCCAGCGGGGTCAGGGCGGCGGTCAGCTTGGACCACACCGTGCGGTACGAGTGGTGCTCGAACAGCGCGAGAGCGAGCACGAAGTACACCACCACCCGCGAAGGCAGCAGCCGCAGGCGCTTCTCGCGCCGGCCCGTCTCCTCCAGCACCGCGTCCACCAACGCGAAGTCCACGATCTGGGTCAACTCCCCCAGATGACCCGGCGCGAACACACCCCGGGCTGTCTCGATCGTGGACGTGATGACAGACTTCTCCCGCAACGGGACCCCTGACCTTGATCGACTTTCTCGCCGATCGTTGATCTACAGGAGTCCCGTTGTCTCGTACAGCCTCTCTTGCCTCGCAGGTCACAGCGCTAACGCAACGGTGTTG
>NZ_JBIRNP010000054.1:0-1383 GCF_044331705.1 Streptomyces sp. NPDC017202
CGGGAGTGTCCAGTAGACGGCTGATCCAGTTTCTGTAGTGGTCAGTTGGCGGCCGGGGTGAGCCGGCCTTCGAAGGCGATCTGGAAGGCGTTCAGGGGTGCCTTCCAGCGCATGGTCCATCGCTTGCGGCCCTTGCCCGTCGGGTCCAGGCTCATCAGCGCCATGTAGACGCACTTCATGGCCGCGGCCTCGTTGGGGAAGTGTCCGCGGGCCCGGACGGCCTTGCGGATGCGGGCGTTGACGGACTCGATCGCGTTCGTCGAGCAGATGACCTTGCGGATCTCGACGTCGAAGCTGAGGAAGGGCACGAACTCGGCCCAGGCGTTCTCCCAGAGCCGGATGACCGCCGGGTACTTCTTGCCCCAGGCTTCCTGGAACTCGCTGAACCGCTCAGTTGCGGCGGCCTCGCTCGGGGCCGTGTAGACGGGCTTGAGCGCTTTGGCGATCTTGTCCCAGTCCTGGCGGGCCGCGTGCCGGAAGCTGTTCCTCAGCAGGTGAACGACGCAGGTCTGAACGATCGTTCGAGGCCAGACGGTCTCCACGGCCTCGGGCAGGCCCTTCAGCCCATCGCAGACCAGCATCAGCACGTCATCAACGCCCCTGTTCTTCAGGTCCGTGAAGACGCTCAGCCAGTACTTCGCGCCCTCGCCACCGTCGCCGGCCCAGATGCCCAGGATGTCGCGGTGTCCTTCGGCGGTCACGGCCATGACGACGTAGATCGGGCGGTTCGCGACCTGCCCGTCCCTGATCTTGACGTTGATGGCGTCGACGAAGAGAACCGGGTAGACGCTGTCCAGCGGGCGGTTGGACCATTCCGCCATGCCGTCCATCACCTTGTCGGTGATCGTGGAGATCGTGGCCTTGGACACGCTCGCCCCGTAGACCTCAGCCAGGTGCGCGGAGATCTCTCCGTGAGTGAGCCCCTTCGCGGACAACGACAGCACCATCTCGTCCACGCCGGACAGCCTGCGCTGGCGCTTCTTGACGATGGCCGGCTCGAACGTGCCCGCCACGTCCCGGGGCACCTTGACCTCTACCGGGCCGACATCGGTCAGCACCGTCTTCGCCCTGGTGCCGTTGCGGGAGTTGCCGCTGCCCCGGCCCTCGGCATCGTGCTTCTCGTATCCGAGATGATCCGTAATCTCGCCCTCCAGGGCGGACTCCAGCACCCGCTTGGTCAACAGCTGCAGCAGCCCGCCCTCCCCGGTCAGCTGCAGACCCTCGCTGCGGGCCCGGTCCACCAGCATCGCGACCAACTGCTCGTCACTCGCCAGCACCGGCGCAGCCACCGGCTCGACATCCGCGCCCGCTATCTGCTCGATGGTGGTGTCGCTCATCAGGCGTCTCCTTGATCATCGGATCCGCCGATCATTGAACACTCCC
>NZ_JBIRNP010000055.1:0-1379 GCF_044331705.1 Streptomyces sp. NPDC017202
CCGGCGAGCCGTGTGATGAACACGAACGGGGCGGGCCAGGCGGACCACGTCATGGCGGCCTCGCCGGAGCGTATGCGGCACCGGATCTACCGCGATGTGGTGGTGGAGATGGCGCGGGTCCTGGCGCAGCAGGCCGCCAACGGCGACGAGGGCGCGGTCCCGAAGGACGTCACCGACCTGTTCGACACCTACCTCATGGACGTGGCCACGATCGCGGTCACCAACGACCACCGGGCACGAGCGGTCACGGATCCGGGTTACACGGCGAGGTCGTACAACGCGTACAAGGAGCAGCTGGCGGCGCTTCTGCCTGCGGACAGTCGTCTTCGTGCCCTGCTGCCGGCTGACAAGGGCCGGTGGGGTGTGCTGGGTGACTTCGCCCAGCTCGCCGCGAGTGTGGGGACGAACAACCGGGGCGACAGCATCCAGCGGCCCGCCACGGCCGGCGAGGCCAGGCCCCGCCTCCCGCAGGAGGGCTCCGGTGACCAGAGCGAGCGTGTTCTCCCGCCCGCCACATCCGCGCCCCGCGGCGCGCGGGACAGTCGTCCCCGGTTCGTGGTGCGGTCGGGTTTCGACGCGCGGCGGTTCACGCACCAGGGCGATCCGGTCACCGACCTGACGGTGCGGGTGGCGATGCGGGGTGCGGACGGTCAGAGCGCTTACGTCTTCGGGCAGTTGAGTGCGGGTGTCGAGGAGTTCCTGAACGACCGCGGGTATCGCCTGCCCAATGGTGACCGTCTGCACGTGACGGTGGAGCACGTCGACCCGGCCGATTCACCGCACCTGACGGTGGATCTGGTGGGCCGGGACCGGGCGATGGACCAGAACACGTGGTGGACCGATGCCGCCCCGGTGCAGCTGGTGCACGAGCTGACGCATCAGCTGGGTCTGCGCGACGAGTACCGGGACGCCGACGCCCCGCACCGCCCGCACGTCCCCGGCAGCCTGCTGGGCGACCTGAACGCGGACCCGGAGGACTCCTCGCTGGTCGCGGCCGGTCTGCGTGACCGCCACCTGGCTCTGCTGGGTGCGCTGATCGGGGACGTGACCCCGGCGCCCGAGCAGGACGCTCAGGCCGGCCGGAGCTTCGAGGAAGCCCGCAGCGCGGCCGTTCCGGACCCCCGCGAAGCGGTGTGGGTGGACCCGGTGTCCCTGCCCCAGCCCGTCGACGACGACACCACCGGTGTCGATGTTCCTGCCCGGATGTTGCAGGGGGAGGGTCTGCTGCCGTTCGGGTCGGGCAATTTCGTGTTCACCAACCTGAATTTTGACAATGAGGCGTACCGGAACAAGGCGGTTCGTGTCATTCAGACGCTGCGCAGTCATGAGGCGATCGATAAGTATGTCGGTGGTCGTCCGGTGCGGATCACGTTGCATGT
>NZ_JBIRNP010000056.1:0-1061 GCF_044331705.1 Streptomyces sp. NPDC017202
CTAGGTGTTCTATCCCGGGAGGTTGTGGACGGGTGAGTCAGGTCTCGGCTGAGGGATCTTGAACAGGTGAGGGCCTTCCGGTTCGGTGTGGATTGCGACGTCTACACCTGACCGAAAGGCCCTCGTGCCCCACCGTAACGCACCCCTGACCGAGACCGGACGGCTGCGCCTGGCCCGCTGCGTGGTCGAGGACAACTGGCCCCTTCGACGCGCCGCGGAACGCTTCCAGGTCTCACCCACCACGGCCCAGCGCTGGGCCGACCGCTACCGCACACACGGCGAGGCGGGCATGAGCGACCGCTCCAGCCGCCCGCGCACGAGCCCGCGGCGCACCCCGACCCGCACCGAGCGGCGCATCATCAAGGTCCGCATCCTGCGCCGGTGGGGCCCGGCCCGCATCGCGCACCTGCTGCACCTGGTGCCCTCGACCGTGCACCGCGTCCTGACCCGCTTCGGCCTGGCCCGCCTCACGCACCTGGACCGGGCAACGGGCCGCGTCATCCGCCGCTACGAACGCGCCAGGCCCGGCGAGCTGGTCCACGTGGACATCAAGAAACTCGGCAACATCCCCGACGGCGGCGGCCACAAGGTGCTGGGCCGCCAGGCCGGGCGCAAGAACCGCGCGGGCGCCGGCTACAGCTACCTGCACACCGCCGTCGACGACCATTCCCGCCTCGCCTACAGCGAGATCCACGCAGACGAGAAGAAGGAGACCGCCACCGGCTTCTGGCAGCGGGCCCACACCTTCTTCACCGAGTGCAAGATCACCATCGAACGGGTGCTGACGGACAACGGCTCCTGCTACCGCTCACGCGACTGGCGCGACGCTCTCGCGGCGGCCGGGATCGCCCACAAACGAACCCGGCCCTACCGGCCGCAGACCAACGGCAAGGTCGAACGCTTCAACCGCACCCTCCTCGACGAGTGGGCCTACGCCCGCCCCTACCGATCGGAGACCGAACGACGCGAGGCATTCCCCAGCTGGCTGCACACCTACAATCACCACCGCGGACACACCGCGCTGAAGGGCCAACCACCCGCCAGCCGCGTCCCCAACCTCA
>NZ_JBIRNP010000057.1:0-1047 GCF_044331705.1 Streptomyces sp. NPDC017202
CCTACACCCTTACCCCGGGACAACCACCGCCCGGGCTGGACTACCTTCCTGCGTCACCCCATCACTCACCTACTGCAAGTCTGGTCCGTCGGCTCCACCACTTTCCTTTCCCCGAAGGGTCCGGAACGGCTTCACGGACTTAGCATCGCCTGGTTCGATGTTTGACGCTTCACAGCGGGTACCGGAATATCAACCGGTTATCCATCGACTACGCCTGTCGGCCTCGCCTTAGGTCCCGACTTACCCTGGGCAGATCAGCTTGACCCAGGAACCCTTAGTCAATCGGCGCAAACGTTTCTCACGTTTGTATCGCTACTCATGCCTGCATTCTCACTCGTGAACCGTCCACAACTCGCTTCCGCGGCTGCTTCACCCGGCACACGACGCTCCCCTACCCATCACAGCCGCCGTTGGGCGTATATGCTGCAATGACACGACTTCGGCGGTACGCTTGAGCCCCGCTACATTGTCGGCGCGGAATCACTAGACCAGTGAGCTATTACGCACTCTTTCAAGGGTGGCTGCTTCTAAGCCAACCTCCTGGTTGTCTGTGCGACTCCACATCCTTTCCCACTTAGCGTACGCTTAGGGGCCTTAGTCGATGCTCTGGGCTGTTTCCCTCTCGACCATGGAGCTTATCCCCCACAGTCTCACTGCCGCGCTCTCACTTACCGGCATTCGGAGTTTGGCTAAGGTCAGTAACCCGGTAGGGCCCATCGCCTATCCAGTGCTCTACCTCCGGCAAGAAACACACGACGCTGCACCTAAATGCATTTCGGGGAGAACCAGCTATCACGGAGTTTGATTGGCCTTTCACCCCTAACCACAGGTCATCCCCCAGGTTTTCAACCCTGGTGGGTTCGGTCCTCCACGAAGTCTTACCTCCGCTTCAACCTGCCCATGGCTAGATCACTCCGCTTCGGGTCTTGAGCGTGCTACTGAAACGCCCTGTTCGGACTCGCTTTCGCTACGGCTACCCCACCCGGGTTAACCTCGCAACACACCGCAAACTCGCAGGCTCATTCTTCAAAAGGCACGCAGTCACGA
>NZ_JBIRNP010000058.1:0-1041 GCF_044331705.1 Streptomyces sp. NPDC017202
TTCGCGATCTCCCACAGCCCGTCCGGAACAATCCAGCTCCACGTACCCCGCCCCATACCGAGCTCAACGACACCTCACCACATAGGACACGGTCTTAGAGGCCATCTCATTTGGCGAGCCGGCGGTAGCAGATGAGGGTGCAGGCGATGCTGGTGAAGGCGAGGAAGTGTTCGGCCTTGCGTTCGTAGCGGCGGTGCAGACGACGGCAGCCGGCGAGCCATGCCATGGTTCGCTCGATCACCCAACGGTGACGGCCCAGCCGCTTGGAGGACTCGATGCCCTTGCGGGCGATGCGGTGCCGGATACCGCGCTCGCGGAGCCATTTCCGCAGATGGGCGTAGTCGTACCCCTTGTCGCCGTGGAGCTTGGCGGGCTTGCGCCTGCGTGGGCCGCGGCGGGAGCGGATCGGAGGGATGCCGCGTACGAGCGGCTCCAGGGCCTGGCTGTCGTGGAGATTGGCACCGGAGATCCCGACGGACAGGGGCAGTCCGGTCCGCTCGGTGATCAAGTGGATCTTCGATCCTTTCTTGCCCCGATCCACAGAATTCGGACCCGTCAGGTCCCCCCTTTCAGGGCCCGCATGTTCACCGAGTCGATCGCGCACCGCGACCACTCCAGCTCACCCCGCGAGCCGAGCTCGTCCAGCACCAGCCGGTGCAGCTTCGCCCAGACCCGAGCCTTCGACCACTCCGTGAACCGGCGATGGGCCGTTGCACCAGAGGGCCCGAACACCGGTGGGACCTGCGACCACGTACACCCCGCCGTTGCCACGAAGATGATCGCGGCCAGCACCTCGCGGTCGCCGTACCGGCGCCGGCCACCACCCTGCGGACGCGACGGCGCCTCCGGCACCACCCGCTGGAACAGCTCCCACAACCCGTCCGGGACCAGACGCTCAACCAACAGCACGCCCTCAGGCTACCGCTAAAGCCAAATGAGATGGCCTCTAAGACCGTGTCCTATGTGGTGAGGCGGATGAGTCGTTTGTAGCAGCAGAGGGCGGCGGCGAGGCCGAGAAAGGCCAGGTAGTTGCGGGGATCG